>NZ_RJPU01000044.1:0-518 GCF_003943535.1 Streptococcus cristatus | reverse complement strand
CTACGCTAGCTTTATCTGCTACGTAACCCTTGATGTCTGGTGAAGTTTGTCCCTTGATCACGTCATCTTGTGATGTCCATGGGCCTTTTTCTACGATCGCTTTCGTTACGACGTTGATCTTCAGAATACGCGTGAATTTAGCGCTGTCTGTGAAGCTTGGTGCTGCTTCTTTACCATCTTCGTATACGTACTTGATCGTACGGCTCAATTCCTTCACAGCTTCTTGTTGAGCTGACTTGATCTTNTCATCTGTCCACTTAGGTCCATCCGGATTCTTAGGATCCATTGGATCGTTTGGTTTCGGCGGATTATTCGGATCGAATGGTACTACGCCTTCTTCCAATTGAACAGTGAAGTTTTGGTCCTTGCTTGCATCATCATCAAAGTTTTGTGGATCCTTGAACTCATCGTTCACAACCTTGTAACCTTGGTTAGTCAATTCTTTCAACTTCGCAAGGTATTGGTCACGGCTAATTGGTTCGCCTGACTTACCGCCTTCTGAGATCTTCGCCAATTCT
>NZ_RJPU01000043.1:0-532 GCF_003943535.1 Streptococcus cristatus | reverse complement strand
ATCTGGTTTGCCGTCTTTGGCGCCATAAACTTTGACAGTAGCTTGGTAACTGTGAGTTCCGTTAGTGCGAAGTTGGTCGAGAAGGGCTTGTCCATCTTTACCTGTCGTGTTGCCATTCAAATCCACTTCGTAGAAGTATTGACCTTTGGCCAAGCCTTCAAGCGGCAAGAGTGCTGGGTTTTTAGCTGTGCCATTGTCAGACCAAGGTGCCTTGTCAGAAGATTTGAGCAAGAGGCGCGTCAACATGCCGTCACCACCGAAAGCTTCATACGGGATGACTTGGTTAACACCAGCCAAGAATGGACCAGGAACATTTGCTTTTTCTAGATAGCTTGCTGGAACGTCGATATGGTCTTTAATATTTTTAGTGACTGAATCTTTGACTGCTTCTTTTGAAACAAGGCCGTTCAAGTCAACCGTCACATTTTTTGTCGCAACAAGATTGCTTAAATCTGGTTTGCCGTCTTTGGCGCCATAAACTTTGACAGTAGCTTGGTAACTGTGAGTTCCGTTAGTGCGAAGTTGGTCGAGA
>NZ_RJPU01000042.1:0-541 GCF_003943535.1 Streptococcus cristatus | reverse complement strand
ACCGTTACCGTTCTTATCCAAACCGACTTGAACAGTNTGNGTNCCGTTGTTGTTNTCGACAACNTTAGCTAGTGGAGATTTACCATCCTTACCGTCTTTAACGATAGTAGATGAGGTTACTTCATCTGGATCCAATTGGCCATTGCCGTTCTTATCAAGACCAACTTTAACAGTGTGTGTACCGTCGTTGTTGTCTACGACTTGCGCCAATGATGGCTTGCCATCTTCACCTTTGGCACCAGTTGCGCCNGTTGCTCCAGTTTCACCTTTATCGCCTTTGGCTCCGGTCGCGCCTGTAGCTCCAGTTGCGCCAGCTTTGCCATCCTTACCATCTTTGATGATAGTTGAAGATGTCACTTCGTCTGGATCCAACTCACCATTACCGTTCTTATCAAGACCGACTTGAACAGTGTGAGTACCGTTGTTGTTGTCGACAACCTTAGCTAGTGGAGATTTACCATCCTTACCGTCTTTAACGATAGTAGATGAGGTTACTTCATCTGGATCCAATTGGCCATTGCCGTTCTTATCAAGACCAACT
>NZ_RJPU01000041.1:0-545 GCF_003943535.1 Streptococcus cristatus | reverse complement strand
ATGACAAGATCAAGTCAGCTCAACAAGAAGCTGTGAAGGAATTGAGCCGTACGATCAAGTACGTATACGAAGATGGTAAAGAAGCAGCACCAAGCTTCACAGACAGCGCTAAATTCACGCGTATTCTGAAGATCAACGTCGTAACGAAAGCGATCGTAGAAAAAGGCCCATGGACATCACAAGATGACGTGATCAAGGGACAAACTTCACCAGACATCAAGGGTTACGTAGCAGATAAAGCTAGCGTAGNAGATGTGAAGGTTACAGCAGACTCAGCNAAACCAGCNGATGAAGTCGTAACTTACAAGAANGCTGATCAAAAAGCAACNATCACCTTCGTAGACCAAGCTAAGAAAGAATTGGCGAAGATCTCAGAAGGCGGTAAGTCAGGCGAACCAATTAGCCGTGACCAATACCTTGCGAAGTTGAAAGAATTGACTAACCAAGGTTACAAGGTTGTGAACGATGAGTTCAAGGATCCACAAAACTTTGATGATGATGCAAGCAAGGACCAAAACTTCACTGTTCAATTGGAAGAAGGCGTA
>NZ_RJPU01000040.1:0-546 GCF_003943535.1 Streptococcus cristatus | reverse complement strand
TGTTGAAACGGATTGACTCAAGCTTACTGATGCTGAAGCACTGGCACTTACTGAGACAGACTGGCTCAGGCTTACTGATGCTGAAGCACTTGCGCTTGCTGAGACAGACTGGCTGGTGCTCAGTGACGCTGAAGCACTTGCGCTTGTTGAGATAGACTGGCTGGCGCTCAATGAAGCTGAGGCACTTGCACTTACTGAGACAGACTGGCTGGTGCTCAATGAGGCTGAAGCTGAGGCACTTGTTGAAACGGATTGACTCAAGCTTACTGATGCTGAAGCACTTGCACTTACTGAGACAGACTGGCTGGTGCTCAATGAGGTTGAAGCTGTTGCACTTGTTGAAACGGATTGACTCAAGCTTACTGATGCTGAAGCACTGGCACTTACTGAGACAGACTGGCTCAGGCTTACTGATGCTGAAGCACTTGCGCTTGCTGAGACAGACTGGCTGGTGCTCAGTGACGCTGAAGCACTTGCGCTTGTTGAGATAGACTGGCTGGCGCTCAATGAAGCTGAGGCACTTGCACTTACTGAGACAGACACTGG
>NZ_RJPU01000039.1:0-567 GCF_003943535.1 Streptococcus cristatus | reverse complement strand
CGAGCCAAAGCGCATCAGCATCAGTAAGTGCTAGTCAATCAGCCTCTGTATCAGCTAGCCAATCAGCTTCAGCTTCTGTATCTGCAAGTCAAAGTACTTCAGCATCAGTAAGCGCAAGCCAAAGTGCCTCAGCTTCAGCATCTAACAACCAGAACTCAGCGTCTATCTCAGTAAGCGCGAGCCAGTCTGCGTCAATTAGTGCGAGCCAAAGCACTTCAGCATCTATCTCAGCAAGCATCAGTGCTTCAGCTTCAGCATCTAACAACCAGAACTCAGCTTCTATCTCAGCAAGCGCGAGCCAGTCTGCGTCAATTAGTGCGAGCCAAAGCGCATCAGCATCAGTAAGTGCTAGTCAATCAGCCTCTGTATCAGCTAGCCAATCAGCTTCAGCGTCTGTATCTGCAAGTCAAAGTACTTCAGCATCAGTGAGCGCAAGCANNAGTGCCTCAGCTTCAGCATCTAACAACCAGAACTCAGCGTCTATCTCAGTAAGCGCGAGCCAGTCTGCGTCAATTAGTGCAAGCCAAAGTGCTTCAGCTTCTGTATCAGCAAGCATCAGTGCTTCAG
>NZ_RJPU01000038.1:0-581 GCF_003943535.1 Streptococcus cristatus | reverse complement strand
GGTTTAAGGGACGTAAAAGACTGCTGCGAGAGTTAGAGGAATATTTAATAGACTTTAGCAGCACAGTGATATAGAGAATAAGGGAGAGGTAAGAGGGAGATGTTACCTTTCCCTTTTAGTTATTGATTTATCAGTGATATTGATTGTGTTAGGAAATAAATTTGTAAAAAAAGATAAAAAAATTTCAAAAAAGTGTTGACAAGGGAATAGATAGGTGATATACTGATATAGTTGTCGCTTGAGAGAGCGATAAAGACCTTTGAAAACTGAACAAGACGAACCAATGTGCAGGGCACTACAACATATGTTGTAGTACTGAACAAAGAAAAAAACAATAAATCTGTCAGTGACAGAAATGAGTGAGAACTCAAACTTTTAATGAGAGTTTGATCCTGGCTCAGGACGAACGCTGGCGGCGTGCCTAATACATGCAAGTAGAACGCTGAAGGGAGAGCTTGCTCTTCTGGATGAGTTGCGAACGGGTGAGTAACGCGTAGGTAACCTGCCTGGTAGCGGGGGATAACTATTGGAAACGATAGCTAATACCGCATAACATTGACTATTGCATGATAGTCATAGTC
>NZ_RJPU01000037.1:0-585 GCF_003943535.1 Streptococcus cristatus | reverse complement strand
AATGACGCTGAAGCAGACTCGCTTGTTGAAACGGATTGACTCAAGCTCAATGACGCTGAAGCAGACTCGCTTGTTGAAACGGATTGACTCAAGCTTACTGATGCTGAAGCACTGGCACTTACTGAGACAGACTGGCTCAGGCTTACTGATGCTGAAGCACTTGCGCTTGCTGAGACAGACTGGCTCAGGCTTACTGATGCTGAAGCACTTGCGCTTGCTGAGACAGACTGGCTGGTGCTCAGTGACGCTGAAGCACTTGCGCTTGTTGAGATAGACTGGCTGGCGCTCAATGAAGTTGAAGCACTTGCACTTGTTGAAACGGATTGACTCAAGCTCAATGACGCTGAAGCAGACTCGCTTGTTGAAACGGATTGACTCAAGCTCAATGACGCTGAAGCAGACTCGCTTGTTGAAACGGATTGACTCAAGCTTACTGATGCTGAAGCACTGGCACTTACTGAGACAGACTGGCTCAGGCTTACTGATGCTGAAGCACTTGCGCTTGCTGAGACAGACTGGCTCAGGCTTACTGATGCTGAAGCACTTGCGCTTGCTGAGACAGACTGGCTGGTGCTCAGTGACGCT
>NZ_RJPU01000036.1:0-615 GCF_003943535.1 Streptococcus cristatus | reverse complement strand
ATCTGAGGCACTGAGTGAGGCACTGAGACTTGTGCTCAATGACGCTGAAGCAGACTCGCTTGCTGAAACTGATTGACTCAGGCTCAATGAGGCTGAAGCACTGGCACTTACTGAGACAGACTGGCTCAGGCTTACTGATACTGAAGCACTTGTGCTTACTGAGACAGACTGACTTGTGCTCAGGCTCGTGCTTGATGAATCTGAGGCACTAATTGANGCACTGAGGCTTGTACTCAAGCTGGTGCTGGCTGAATCTGAGGCACTGAGTGAGGCACTGAGACTTGTGCTCAGGCTCGTGCTGGCTGAATCTGAGGCACTGAGTGAGGCACTGAGACTTGTGCTCAATGACGCTGAAGCAGACTCGCTTGTTGAAACTGATTGACTCAGGCTCAATGAGGCTGAAGCACTGGCACTTACTGAGACAGACTGGCTCAGGCTTACTGATACTGAAGCACTTGTGCTTACTGAGACAGACTGACTTGTGCTCAATGACGCTGAAGCTGATTCACTTGCTGATACAGACTGGCTCAAGCTCAATGAGGTTGAAACAGATTCACTTGCTGAAACTGACTGGCTCAGACTTACTGATGCTGAAGCTGATTCTGAAGCTGATTC
>NZ_RJPU01000035.1:0-622 GCF_003943535.1 Streptococcus cristatus | reverse complement strand
GTTCTGGTTGTTAGATGCTGAAGCTGAGGCACTTTGGCTTGCGCTTACTGATGCTGAAGTACTTTGACTTGCAGATACNGAAGCTGAAGCTGATTGACTAGCTGATACAGAGGCTGATTGGCTAGCACTGATGCTTGCTGAGATAGATGCTGAAGTGCTTTGGCTCGCACTAATTGACGCAGACTGGCTCGCGCTTACTGAGATAGACGCTGAGTTCTGGTTGTTAGATGCTGAAGCTGAGGCACTTTGNCTTGCGCTTACTGATGCTGAAGTACTTTGACTTGCAGATACTGAAGCTGAAGCTGATTGGCTAGCTGATACAGATGCTGATTGACTAGCACTGATGCTTGCTGAGATAGATGCTGAAGCACTTTGGCTCGCGCTTACTGAGATAGACGCTGAGTTCTGGTTGTTAGATGCTGAAGCTGAGGCACTTTGGCTTGCGCTTACTGAGGTTGAAGTACTTTGACTTGCAGATACAGACGCTGAAGCTGATTGACTAGCTGATACAGATGCTGAGTGACTTGCACTGATGCTTGCTGATACAGAAGCTGAAGCACTTTGGCTTGCACTAATTGACGCAGACTGGCTCGCGCTTACTGAGATAGACGCTGAGTTCTGG
>NZ_RJPU01000034.1:0-659 GCF_003943535.1 Streptococcus cristatus | reverse complement strand
GGATTCTTAGGATCCATTGGATCGTTTGGTTTCGGCGGATTATTCGGATCGAATGGTACTACGCCTTCTTCCAATTGAACAGTGAAGTTTTGGTCCTTGCTTGCATCATCATCAAAGTTTTGTGGATCCTTGAACTCATCGTTCACAACCTTGTAACCTTGGTTAGTCAATTCTTTCAACTTCGCAAGGTATTGGTCACGGCTAATTGGTTCGCCTGACTTACCGCCTTCTGAGATCTTCGCCAATTCTTTCTTAGCTTGGTCTACGAAGGTGATNGTTGCTTTTTGATCAGCCTTCTTGTAAGTTACGACTTCATCAGCTGGTTTNGCTGAGTCTGCTGTAACCTTCACATCTNCTACGCTAGCTTTNTCNGCTACGTAACCCTTGATGTCTGGTGAAGTTTGTCCCTTGATCACGTCATCTTGTGATGTCCATGGGCCTTTTTCTACGATCGCTTTCGTTACGACGTTGATCTTCAGAATACGCGTGAATTTAGCGCTGTCTGTGAAGCTTGGTGCTGCTTCTTTACCATCTTCGTATACGTACTTGATCGTACGGCTCAATTCCTTCACAGCTTCTTGTTGAGCTGACTTGATCTTATCATCTNTCCACTTAGGTCCCTCTGGATTCTTAGGATCCATTGGATCGTTTGGTTTCGG
>NZ_RJPU01000033.1:0-664 GCF_003943535.1 Streptococcus cristatus | reverse complement strand
GTTCTGGTTGTTAGATGCTGAAGCTGAGGCACTTTGGCTTGCGCTTACTGATGCTGAAGTACTTTGACTTGCAGATACAGANGCTGAAGCTGATTGACTAGCTGATACAGANGCTGANTGGCTNGCACTGATGCTTGCTGANANAGANGCTGAAGNGCTTTGGCTCGCACTAATTGACGCAGACTGGCTCGCGCTTACTGAGATAGACGCTGAGTTCTGGTTGTTAGATGCTGAAGCTGAGGCACTTTGGCTTGCGCTTACTGATGCTGAAGTACTTTGACTTGCAGATACTGACGCGCTAGCTGATTGGCTTGCACTGATTGATGCGGACACGCTGTTGCTCATGCTTGTGCTTGCTGATTGGCTAGCTGATACAGATGCTGATTGACTAGCACTTACTGATGCTGATGCGCTTTGGCTTGCTGATACTGACGCAGACTGGCTCGCGCTTACTGAAATAGAAGCTGAGTTCTGGTCGTTAGATGCTGAAGCTGAGGCACTTTGGCTTGCGCTTACTGATGCTGAAGTACTTTGACTTGCAGATACNGAAGCTGAAGCTGATTGACTAGCTGATACAGAGGCTGATTGGCTAGCACTGATGCTTGCTGAGATAGATGCTGAAGTGCTTTGGCTCGCACTAATTGACGCAGACTGGCTCGCGCTT
>NZ_RJPU01000032.1:0-678 GCF_003943535.1 Streptococcus cristatus | reverse complement strand
CCTGTAGCTCCAGTTGCGCCAGCTTTGCCATCCTTACCATCTTTGATGATAGTTGAAGATGTCACTTCGTCTGGATCCAACTCACCATTACCGTTCTTATCAAGACCGACTTGAACAGTGTGAGTACCGTTGTTGTTGTCGACAACCTTAGCTAGTGGAGATTTACCATCCTTACCGTCTTTAACGATAGTAGATGAGGTTACTTCATCTGGATCCAATTGGCCATTGCCGTTCTTATCAAGACCAACTTTAACAGTGTGAGTGCCGTTGTTATTATCGACAACTTGGGCTAATGATGGCTTGCCATCTTCACCTTTGGCACCAGTGGCCCCTGTTTCACCTTTATCGCCTTTAGCTCCGGTCGCGCCTGTAGCTCCAGTTGCGCCTGTTTCACCTTTATCACCCTTAGCTCCTGTTGCACCGGTAGCACCTGTAGCTCCAGTTGCGCCAGCTTTGCCATCCTTACCATCTTTGATGATAGTTGAAGATGTCACTTCGTCTGGATCCAACTCACCATTACCGTTCTTATCAAGACCGACTTGAACAGTGTGAGTACCGTTGTTGTTGTCGACAACCTTAGCTAGTGGAGATTTACCATCCTTACCGTCTTTAACGATAGTAGATGAGGTTACTTCATCTGGATCCAATTGGCCATTGCCGTTCTTATCAAGACCAACT
>NZ_RJPU01000031.1:0-748 GCF_003943535.1 Streptococcus cristatus | reverse complement strand
TCTGCGTATTGATACTTGATGGTACGTGTAACCTTCTTGTTGAGTTCTGCTGGATCCTTGATTGCTTCTTTACCATGACGAAGAGTAACCACAAATTGTTGGTCCTTCTTATCATCGTTATCGAAGGTCTTAGGTCCCTTGAACTCATCGTTCACCACTTCGTAACCCTTGTCTGTCAATTCTTTCAGACGAGTTGCGTAGTTAGTAGTTCCGATTGGCTCACCTGACTTACCGCTTTCAACTACCTTACCAACTTCCTTGTTGTTATCATCTTGGTCTACGAATGTGATAATCGCTTTTTGACCATCTTTAACATAATTGATTGGTGTATCCTGAGTTGGATCACTTGGAATTGGTGGTGGNTTGTAACCCTTGCTTGGATCGCTCGGATCTTTCGGTGTCAATGGTGTTGTGCCATCTGGGCCGACTGGTGTAGTACCTGGTACATCTGGAACTACTGGAAGGTCAGTGCCTGGTTTCGTTGGATCTGTTGGATCATTTGGATATGGAAGATTTGGTACTTTTGGAAGTCCGTCTGGTACATTTGGTACGTATGAACCGAGCTTCTTGTATTGTACAACTTCTTCGCTATCCTTATCATCAGGAGTCACTGTCTTCGCTGCTACATTAGCCTTATCTGCCACAAATCCAGTTACGACTGGTGTAGCTTCTTGAGCCAATTCTTTCGTAGCTGGTGTCCATGCACCGTAAGTCTTCTTGTCAGTTACGTAAGTCTTCTTGTCAGTTA
>NZ_RJPU01000030.1:0-768 GCF_003943535.1 Streptococcus cristatus | reverse complement strand
CTTGCGCTTGCTGAGACAGACTGGCTCAGGCTTACTGATGCTGAAGCACTTGCGCTTGCTGAGACAGACTGGCTGGTGCTCAGTGACGCTGAAGCACTTGCGCTTGTTGAGATAGACTGGCTGGCGCTCAATGAAGTTGAAGCACTTGCACTTGTTGAAACGGATTGACTCAAGCTCAATGACGCTGAAGCAGACTCGCTTGTTGAAACGGATTGACTCAAGCTTACTGATGCTGAAGCACTGGCACTTACTGAGACAGACTGGCTCAGGCTTACTGATGCTGAAGCACTTGCGCTTGCTGAGACAGACTGGCTGGTGCTCAGTGACGCTGAAGCACTTGCGCTTGTTGAGATAGACTGGCTGGCGCTCAATGAAGCTGAGGCACTTGCACTTACTGAGACAGACTGGCTGGTGCTCAATGAGGTTGAAGCTGAGGCACTTGTTGAAACGGATTGACTCAAGCTTACTGATGCTGAAGCACTTGCACTTACTGAGACAGACTGGCTGGTGCTCAATGAGGTTGAAGCTGAGGCACTTGTTGAAACGGATTGACTCAAGCTTACTGATGCTGAAGCACTGGCACTTACTGAGACAGACTGGCTCAGGCTTACTGATGCTGAAGCACTTGCGCTTGCTGAGACAGACTGGCTGGTGCTCAGTGACGCTGAAGCACTTGCGCTTGTTGAGATAGACTGGCTGGCGCTCAATGAAGCTGAGGCACTTGCACTTACTGAGACAGACTGGCTGGTGCTCAATGAGGTTGAAGCT
>NZ_RJPU01000029.1:0-902 GCF_003943535.1 Streptococcus cristatus | reverse complement strand
TGTACCTTGACGAAGAGTAACGGTGAAGGTTTGATCCTTCTTATCGTCATTATCGAAGGTCTTAGGTCCTGCGAACTCATCCGTTACAACTTCGTAGCCCTTGTCTGTCAATTCTTTCAGACGAGCTGCGTAGTTAGTTGTACCGATTGGCTCACCTGACTTACCGCTTTCGACAACCTTGGTCAATTCCTTATTACCGTCAGTTTGGTCTACGAAGCTGATAATCGCTTTTTGACCATCCTTCACGTAATTGATTGGTGTGTCCTTAGTTGGATCACTTGGAACTGGTGGTGGGTTGTANCCCTTGCTTGGATCGCTCGGATCTTTCGGTGTCAATGGNGTTGTNCCATCTGGGCCTACTGGTGTAGTTCCTGGTACATGTGGAATCACTGGAAGATCAGTACCTGGTTTGCTTGGATCTGTTGGATCGTTTGGATATGGAAGGTTTGGTACTTTTGGAAGTCCGTCTGGTACATTTGGTACGTATGAACCAAGTTTGCTGTACTTAACTGTTTCTTCGCTATCCTTATCATCAGGAGTTACTGTCTTCGCTGCGACATTGGCCTTATCTGCCACGAATCCAGTTACGACTGGTGTAGCTTCTTGAGCCAATTCTTTCGTAGCTGGTGTCCATGCACTGAAGGTTTCCTTACCAGTTACACGGTTACGTTCACCTGTACGTGTGAAGGCTGCTTCTTGAGTCACAGGAGCTTTCAGAGCTGGACGACCGGCTGTCTCACCATCTGCGTATTCGTACTTGATGGTACGCGATACTTTCTTGTTGAGCTTAGCTGGGTCTGTAATCTTCTCTGTACCTTGACGAAGAGTAACGGTGAAGGTTTGATCCTTCTTATCGTCATTATCGAAGGTCTTAGGTCCCTTAAACTCATCGTTCACTACTT
>NZ_RJPU01000028.1:0-1044 GCF_003943535.1 Streptococcus cristatus | reverse complement strand
TTTCTTCGCTATCCTTATCATCAGGAGTCACTGTCTTCGCTGCTACATTNGCCTTATCTGCCACNAATCCAGTTACGACTGGTGTAGCTTCTTGNGCCAATTCTTTCGTAGCTGGTGTCCATGCANNGNANGTNTNCTTNNCAGTTACACGGTTACGTTCACCTGTACGTGTGAAAGCTGCTTCTTGNGTTACTGGAGCTTTCAGAGCTGGACGACCNGCTGTTTGACCATCTGCGTATTCGTACTTGATCGTACGTGATACTTTCTTGTTGAGCTTAGCTGGGTCTGTAATCTTCTCTGTACCTTGACGAAGAGTAACGGTGAAGGTTTGATCCTTCTTATCGTCATTATCGAAGGTCTTAGGTCCTGCGAACTCATCCGTTACAACTTCATAGCCCTTGTCTGTCAATTCTTTCAGACGAGCTGCGTAGTTAGTTGTACCGATTGGCTCACCTGACTTACCGCTTTCGACAACCTTGGTCAATTCCTTATTACCGTCAGTTTGGTCTACGAAGCTGATAATCGCTTTTTGACCATCCTTCACGTAATTGATTGGTGTGTCCTTAGTTGGATCACTTGGAATTGGTGGTGGGTTGTATCCCTTGCTTGGATCGCTCGGATCTTTCGGTGTCAATGGGGTTGTGCCATCTGGGCCTACTGGTGTAGTTCCTGGTACATGTGGAATCACTGGAAGATCAGTACCTGGTTTGCTTGGATCTGTTGGATCGTTTGGATATGGAAGGTTTGGTACTTTTGGAAGTCCGTCTGGTACATTTGGTACGTATGAACCAAGNTTGCTGTACTTAACTGTTTCTTCGCTATCCTTATCATCAGGAGTCACTGTCTTCGCTGCTACATTGGCCTTATCTGCCACGAATCCAGTTACGACTGGTGTAGCTTCTTGGGCCAATTCTTTCGTAGCTGGTGTCCATGCANNGNANGTNTNCTTNNCAGTTACACGGTTACGTTCACCTGTACGTGTGAAAGCTGCTTCTTGNGTTACTGGAGCTTTCAGAGCTGGACGACCTGCTGTTTGGCTGTTTG
>NZ_RJPU01000027.1:0-1059 GCF_003943535.1 Streptococcus cristatus | reverse complement strand
GCTGCTTCTTGAGTCACAGGAGCTTTCAGAGCTGGACGACCGGCTGTCTCACCATCTGCGTATTCGTACTTGATGGTACGCGATACTTTCTTGTTGAGCTTAGCTGGGTCTGTAATCTTCTCTGTACCTTGACGAAGAGTAACGGTGAAGGTTTGATCCTTCTTATCGTCATTATCGAAGGTCTTAGGTCCCTTAAACTCATCGTTCACTACTTCGTAGCCCTTGTCTGTCAATTCTTTCAGACGAGCTGCGTAGTTGGTTGTACCGATTGGCTCACCTGACTTACCGCTTTCGACAACCTTGGTCAATTCCTTATTACCGTCAGTTTGGTCTACGAAGCTGATAATCGCTTTTTGACCATCCTTCACGAAGTTGATTGGTGTNTCCTTNGTTGGATCACTTGGAATTGGTGGTGGGTTGTATCCCTTGCTTGGATCGCTCGGATCTTTCGGTGTCAATGGNGTTGTGCCATCTGGGCCNACTGGTGTAGTTCCTGGTACATGTGGAATCACTGGAAGATCAGTACCTGGTTTGCTTGGATCTGTTGGATCGTTTGGATATGGAAGGTTTGGTACTTTTGGAAGTCCGTCTGGTACATTTGGTACGTATGAACCAAGTTTGCTGTACTTAACTGTTTCTTCGCTATCCTTATCATCAGGAGTCACTGTCTTCGCTGCTACATTGGCCTTATCTGCCACGAATCCAGTTACGACTGGTGTAGCTTCTTGGGCCAATTCTTTCGTAGCTGGTGTCCATGCAGTGAAGGTTTCCTTACCAGTTACACGGTTACGTTCACCTGTACGTGTGAAAGCTGCTTCTTGAGTCACAGGAGCTTTCAGAGCTGGACGACCGGCTGTCTCACCATCTGCGTATTCGTACTTGATGGTACGCGATACTTTCTTGTTGAGCTTAGCTGGGTCTGTAATCTTCTCTGTACCTTGACGAAGAGTAACGGTGAAGGTTTGATCCTTCTTATCGTCATTATCGAAGGTCTTAGGTCCCTTAAACTCATCGTTCACTACTTCGTAGNCCTTGTCTGTCAATTCTTTCAGACGAGCT
>NZ_RJPU01000026.1:0-1059 GCF_003943535.1 Streptococcus cristatus | reverse complement strand
CGTCTGAAAGAATTGACAGACAAGGGCTACGAAGTTGTAACGGATGAGTTCGCAGGACCTAAGACCTTCGATAATGACGATAAGAAGGATCAAACCTTCACCGTTACTCTTCGTCAAGGTACAGAGAAGATTACAGACCCAGCTAAGCTCAACAAGAAAGTATCACGTACAATCAAGTACGAATACGCAGATGGTCAAACAGCGGGTCGTCCAGCTCTGAAAGCTCCTGTGACTCAAGAAGCAGCCTTCACACGTACAGGTGAACGTAACCGTGTAACTGGCGTTGAAACCTTCGGCGCATGGACACCAGCTACGAAAGAATTGGCACAAGAAGCTACACCAGTCGTAACTGGATTCGTGGCAGACAAGGCCAATGTAGCAGCGAAGACAGTAACTCCTGATGATAAGGATAGCGAAGAAGTTGTACAATACAAGAAGCTCGGTTCATACGTACCAAATGTACCAGACGGACTTCCAAAAGTACCAAATCTTCCATATCCAAACGATCCAACAGATCCAAGCAAACCAGGTACTGATCTTCCAGTGATTCCACATGTACCAGGAACTACACCAGTAGGCCCAGATGGTACAACACCATTGACACCGAAAGATCCGAGCGATCCAAGCAAGGGTTACAACCCACCACCAATTCCAAGCGATCCAACGAAGGATACACCAATCAACTTCGTGAAGGATGGCCAAAAAGCGATTATCAGCTTCGTAGACCAAACTGACGGTAANAAGGAATTGACNAAGGTTGTCGAAAGCGGTAAGTCAGGTGAGCCAATCGGTACAACTAACTACGCAGCTCGTCTGAAAGAATTGACAGACAAGGGCTACGAAGTTGTAACGGATGAGTTCGCAGGACCTAAGACCTTCGATAATGACGATAAGAAGGATCAAACCTTCACCGTTACTCTTCGTCAAGGTACAGAGAAGATTACAGACCCAGCTAAGCTCAACAAGAAAGTATCACGTACNATCAAGTACGAATACGCAGATGGTCAAACAGCGGGTCGTCCAGCTCTGAAAGCTCCTGTGACTCAAGAAGCAGCCTTC
>NZ_RJPU01000025.1:0-1072 GCF_003943535.1 Streptococcus cristatus | reverse complement strand
AAGATGAGATTTCCCATAACGCAAGTTAGTAAGAGCCCTGAGAGAAGATCAGGTAGATAGGTTAGGAGTGGAAGTGTGGCGACACATGTAGCGGACTAATACTAATAGCTCGAGGACTTATCCAATTTTCATTGAGCGCAGCTTTTGGCAAGTATTGTGAGGTTTGAGTAGTTATTCAATTTTGAGTTGACAAGGCAATAAGATATTGCAAGTTAATTCAGCTAGTTAAGTGACGATAGCCTAGGAGATNCACCTGTACCCATGCCGAACACAGAAGTTAAGCCCTAGAACGCCGGAAGTAGTTGGGGGTTGCCCCCTGTGAGATATGGTAGTCGCTTAGCAGGATAGGAAGTCGGAGTACTTCCTTTTTGGGAGTTTAGCTCAGCTGGGAGAGCATCTGCCTTACAAGCAGAGGGTCAGCGGTTCGATCCCGTTAACTCCCATATAGGTCCCGTAGTGTAGCGGTTATCACGTCGCCCTGTCACGGCGAAGATCGCGGGTTCGATTCCCGTCGGGACCGTTGGAATTGTTAGACAGTTTCAAGAAGAAAGACTCGTTAGCTCAGTTGGTAGAGCATTTGACTTTTAATCAAAGGGTCACTGGTTCGAGCCCAGTACGGGTCATAAGCGCGGGTTTGGCGGAATTGGCAGACGCACCAGATTTAGGATCTGGCGCTTTAGGGCGTGGGGGTTCAANTCCCTTAACCCGCATAGAAATATAAATGAGCCGGCTTAGCTCAGTTGGTAGAGCATCTGATTTGTAATCAGAGGGTCGCGTGTTCAAGTCATGTAGCCGGCATTTTTTTTGGATAGAGATGCGAACGTAGTTCAGTGGTAGAACACCACCTTGCCAAGGTGGGGGTCGCGGGTTCGAATCCCGTCGTTCGCTTTGAGGCCGGGGTGGCGGAACTGGCAGACGCACAGGACTTAAAATCCTGCGATTGGTAACGATCGTACCGGTTCGATTCCGGTCCTCGGCATAGCGGATATGCGACAGGGCACCCTTAGCTCAACTGGATAGAGTACCTGACTACGAATCAGGCGGTTAGAGGTTCGACTCCTCTAGGGTGCAT
>NZ_RJPU01000024.1:0-1148 GCF_003943535.1 Streptococcus cristatus | reverse complement strand
TGTGCCATCTGGGCCTACTGGTGTAGTTCCTGGTACATGTGGAATCACTGGAAGATCAGTACCTGGTTTGCTTGGATCTGTTGGATCGTTTGGATATGGAAGGTTTGGTACTTTTGGAAGTCCGTCTGGTACATTTGGTACGTATGAACCAAGTTTGCTGTACTTAACTGTTTCTTCGCTATCCTTATCATCAGGAGTCACTGTCTTCGCTGCTACATTNGCCTTATCTGCCACGAATCCAGTTACGACTGGTGTAGCTTCTTGGGCCAATTCTTTCGTAGCTGGTGTCCATGCAGTGAAGGTTTCCTTACCAGTTACACGGTTACGTTCACCTGTACGTGTGAAAGCTGCTTCTTGAGTTACTGGAGCTTTCAGAGCTGGACGACCCGCTGTTTGACCATCTGCGTATTCGTACTTGATGGTACGTGATACTTTCTTGTTGAGCTTAGCTGGGTCTGTAATCTTCTCTGTACCTTGACGAAGAGTAACGGTGAAGGTTTGATCCTTCTTATCGTCATTATCGAAGGTCTTAGGTCCTGCGAACTCATCCGTTACAACTTCATAGCCCTTGTCTGTCAATTCTTTCAGACGAGCTGCGTAGTTGGTTGTACCGATTGGCTCACCTGACTTACCGCTTTCAACTACCTTCGTCAATTCCTTATTACCGTCAGTTTGGTCTACGAAGCTGATAATCGCTTTTTGACCATCCTTCACGAAGTTGATTGGTGTATCCTGAGTTGGATCACTTGGAATTGGTGGTGGGTTGTATCCCTTGCTTGGATCGCTCGGATCTTTCGGTGTCAATGGTGTAGTACCATCTGGACCTACTGGTGTAGTGCCTGGTACATCTGGAACTACTGGAAGGTCAGTGCCTGGTTTTGTTGGATTTGTTGGATCATTTGGATATGGAAGGTTTGGTACTTTTGGAAGTCCGTCTGGTACATTTGGTACGTATGAACCGAGCTTCTTGTATTGTACAACTTCTTCGCTATCCTTATCATCAGGAGTCACTGTCTTCGCTGCTACATTAGCCTTATCTGCCACAAATCCAGTTACGACTGGTGTAGCTTCTTGAGCCAATTCTTTCGTAGCTGGTGTCCATGCACCGTAAGTCTTCTTGTCAGTTACACGGTNNCGNTCACCTGTAC
>NZ_RJPU01000023.1:0-1175 GCF_003943535.1 Streptococcus cristatus | reverse complement strand
GATCACGTCATCTTGTGATGTCCATGGGCCTTTTTCTACGATCGCTTTCGTTACGACGTTGATCTTCAGAATACGCGTGAATTTAGCGCTGTCTGTGAAGCTTGGTGCTGCTTCTTTACCATCTTCGTATACGTACTTGATCGTACGGCTCAATTCCTTCACAGCTTCTTGTTGAGCTGACTTGATCTTATCATCTATCCACTTAGGTCCCTCTGGATTCTTAGGATCCATTGGATCGTTTGGTTTCGGTGGATTGTTTGGATTGAATGGTACTACAACCTGACGCATAGTAACGGTGAAGGTTTGATCCTTCTTATCGTCATTATCGAAGGTCTTAGGTCCTGCGAACTCATCTGTTACAACTTCGTAGCCCTTGTCTGTCAATTCTTTCAGACGTGCTGCATAGTTAGTTGTACCGATTGGCTCACCTGACTTACCGCTTTCAACTACCTTCGTCAATTCCTTATTACCGTCAGTTTGGTCTACGAAGCTAATAATCGCTTTTTGACCATCCTTCACGAAGTTGATTGGTGTATCCTTCGTTGGATCACTTGGAATTGGTGGTGGGTTGTAACCCTTGCTTGGGTCGCTCGGATCTTTCGGTGTCAATGGTGTTGTACCATCTGGGCCTACTGGTGTAGTACCTGGTACATGTGGAATCACTGGAAGATCAGTACCTGGTTTGCTTGGATCTGTTGGATCGTTTGGATATGGAAGATTTGGTACTTTTGGAAGTCCGTCTGGTACATTTGGTACATATGAACCAAGTTTGCTGTACTTAACTGTTTCTTCACTATCCTTATCATCAGGAGTTACTGTCTTCGCTGCTACATTAGCCTTATCTGCCACGAATCCAGTTACAACTGGTGTAGCTTCTTGGGCCAATTCTTTCGTAGCTGGTGTCCATGCAGTGAAGGTTTCCTTACCAGTTACACGGTTACGTTCACCTGTACGTGTGAAGGCTGCTTCTTGAGTTACTGGAGCTTTCAGAGCTGGACGACCCGCTGTTTGACCATCTGCGTATTCGTACTTGATGGTACGTGATACTTTCTTGTTGAGCTTAGCTGGGTCTGTAATCTTCTCTGTACCTTGACGAAGAGTAACGGTGAAGGTTTGATCCTTCTTATCGTCATTATCGAAGGTCTTAGGTCCTGCGAACTCATCCGTTACAACTT
>NZ_RJPU01000022.1:0-1194 GCF_003943535.1 Streptococcus cristatus | reverse complement strand
TGGAAGTTGCTTACCTGCTGTCTCACTCTCGAAGCGGTAAGTAGCTTGGTACTTGTTGGCTTCAAAGGCCCATTTTCCTACAAACTCAACATTGGCCTTGTTCACGACTGCATTGCCTGCGTCATAGCCTTTGAAAGTCCATGTGCCATCATTCACACTATCTGTATAAGTGGTTTGAGCTGGTTGTTGAGCTGAAACAGAGGCACCATTCACATATCTTGCACTGTCGCTTGGAGTCAATGCGGCGATGGCTGCTGGAAGTTGCTTACCTGCTGTTGCGCTCTCGAAGCTGTAAGTAGCTTGGTACTTCTTAGCTTCAAAGACCCATTTTCCTACAAACTCAACATTGGCCTTGTTGACAACTGCACTAGCTGCGTCATAGCCCTTGAAGGTCCATGTGCCGTCGTTCACAGTATCTGTGTAGGTCGCTTGCGCTGGTTGCTTAGCTGAAACAGAGGCACCATTCACATATGTTGCACTGTCGCTTGGAGTCAATGCTGCGATGGCTGCCGGAAGAGCTTGACCTGCTGTTGCGCTCTCGAAGCGGTAAGTAGCTTGGTACTTGTTGGCTTCAAAAGCCCACTTACCTACAAACCCTACATTAGCCTTGTTAACAACGGCGCTAGCTGCGTCGTAGCCCTTGAAGGTCCATGTGCCGTCGTTCACAGTATCTGTGTAGGTCGCTTGCGCTGGTTGTTGAGCCGAAACAGAGGCACCATTCACATATGTTGCACTGTCGCTTGGAGTCAATGCTGCGATGGCTGCTGGAAGAGCTTTATCTGCTGTCTCACTCTCGAAGCGGTAAGTAGCTTGATACTTGTTGGCTTCAAAGGCCCACTTACCTACAAACTCTACATCAGCCTTGTTCACAACGGCGCTAGCTGCATCATAGCCCTTGAAGGTCCAGGTGCCATCGTTCACTGGGTCTGTGTAAGTGGTTTGTGATGGTTGTTGAGCCGAAACAGTATTGCCATTCACATAGGTTGCACTGTCGCTTGGAGTCAATGCGGCGATGGCTGCTGGAAGTTGCTTACCTGCTGTCTCACTCTCGAAGCGGTAAGTAGCTTGGTACTTGTTGGCTTCAAAGGCCCATTTTCCTACAAACTCAACATTGGCCTTGTTCACGACTGCATTGCCTGCGTCATAGCCTTTGAAAGTCCATGTGCCATCATTCACACTATCTGTATAAGTGGT
>NZ_RJPU01000021.1:0-1209 GCF_003943535.1 Streptococcus cristatus | reverse complement strand
CAAGTGAATCAGCTTCAGCATCAGTAAGCTTGAGTCAATCAGTTTCAACAAGTGCCTCTGCTTCAACGTCATTGAGCCTGAGTCAATCTGTCTCAGCAAGTGCCAGTGCTTCAGCATCAGTAAGTCTGAGCCAGTCAGTCTCAGCAAGCGAGTCTGCTTCAGCGTCATTGAGCGCAAGCCAGTCAGTTTCAACAAGTGAATCAGCTTCAGCATCAGTAAGTCTGAGCCAGTCAGTTTCAGCAAGTGAATCTGTTTCAACCTCATTGAGCTTGAGCCAGTCTGTATCAGCAAGTGAATCAGCTTCAGCATCAGTAAGCCTGAGCCAGTCAGTTTCAACAAGTGAATCAGCTTCAACGTCATTGAGCACCAGCCAGTCTGTATCAGCAAGCGAGTCTGCTTCAGCGTCAATAAGCTTGAGCCAGTCAGTCTCAGCAAGTGAATCAGCTTCAACGTCATTGAGCACCAGCCAGTCAGTCTCAGCAAGCGAGTCTGCTTCAGCGTCACTGAGCTTGAGTCAATCTGTCTCAACAAGCGCAAGTGCTTCAACGTCATTGAGCACCAGCCAGTCTGTATCAACAAGCGTAAGTGCCTCAGCATCGTTGAGTGGTAGCCAGTCTGTCTCAGTAAGCACAAGTGCCTCAGCGTCATTGAGCACAAGTCAGTCAGTCTCAGCAAGTGAATCAGCTTCAGCGTCAATGAGCTTGAGTCAATCCGTTTCAGCAAGTGAATCTGCCTCAGCGTCATTGAGCACAAGTCAGTCAGTCTCAGCAAGTGAATCAGCTTCAGCGTCAATGAGCTTGAGTCAATCCGTTTCAGCAAGTGAATCTGCCTCAGCGTCATTGAGCCTGAGCCAGTCAGTCTCAGCAAGCACAAGCACTTCAGCATCAGTAAGCCTGAGCCAATCCGATTCAGCAAGCGTAAGTGCTTCAGCATCAGTAAGCCTGAGCCAGTCAGTTTCAACAAGTGAATCAGCTTCAGCATCAGTAAGCTTGAGTCAATCAGTTTCAACAAGTGCCTCTGCTTCAACGTCATTGAGCCTGAGTCAATCTGTCTCAGCAAGTGCCAGTGCTTCAGCATCAGTAAGTCTGAGCCAGTCAGTCTCAGCAAGCGAGTCTGCTTCAGCGTCATTGAGCGCAAGCCAGTCAGTTTCAACAAGTGAATCAGCTTCAGCATCAGTAAGTCTGAGCCAGTCAGTTTCAGCAAGTGAAT
>NZ_RJPU01000020.1:0-2169 GCF_003943535.1 Streptococcus cristatus | reverse complement strand
AGTCTGCTTCAGCGTCATTGAGCTTGAGTCAATCCGTTTCAACAAGCGAGTCTGCTTCAGCGTCATTGAGCTTGAGTCAATCCGTTTCAACAAGTGCAAGTGCTTCAACTTCATTGAGCGCCAGCCAGTCTATCTCAACAAGCGCAAGTGCTTCAGCGTCACTGAGCACCAGCCAGTCTGTCTCAGCAAGCGCAAGTGCTTCAGCATCAGTAAGCCTGAGCCAGTCTGTCTCAGTAAGTGCAAGTGCTTCAGCATCAGTAAGCTTGAGTCAATCAGTTTCAACAAGTGCAAGTGCTTCAGCATCAGTAAGCCTGAGCCAGTCAGTTTCAGCAAGTGCCTCAGCTTCAACTTCATTGAGCACCAGCCAGTCAGTTTCAGCAAGTGAATCAGCTTCAACTTCATTGAGCACCAGCCAGTCTGTCTCAGTAAGTGCAAGTGCTTCAGCATCATTGAGCCTGAGTCAATCAGTTTCAACAAGCGAGTCTGCTTCAGCGTCATTGAGCTTGAGTCAATCCGTTTCAACAAGTGCAAGTGCTTCAACTTCATTGAGCGCCAGCCAGTCTATCTCAACAAGCGCAAGTGCTTCAGCGTCACTGAGCACCAGCCAGTCTGTCTCAGCAAGCGCAAGTGCTTCAGCATCAGTAAGCCTGAGCCAGTCTGTCTCAGTAAGTGCAAGTGCTTCAGCATCAGTAAGCCTGAGCCAGTCAGTTTCAGCAAGTGAATCAGCTTCAACCTCATTGAGCACCAGCCAGTCTGTATCAGTAAGCACAAGTGCCTCAGCGTCAATGAGCGCCAGCCAGTCTGTCTCAGTAAGCGCAAGTGCTTCAGCATCAGTAAGCCTGAGCCAGTCTGTCTCAGTAAGTGCCAGTGCTTCAGCATCAGTAAGCCTGAGCCAGTCAGTTTCAGCAAGTGCCTCAGCTTCATTGAGCGCCAGCCAGTCTGTCTCAGTAAGTGCAAGTGCTTCAGCATCATTGAGCCTGAGTCAATCAGTTTCAACAAGTGAATCAGCTTCAGCGTCAATGAGCTTGAGCCAGTCAGTCTCAACAAGTGCCAGTGCTTCAGCATCAGTAAGCCTGAGCCAGTCAGTTTCAACAAGTGAATCAGCTTCAACGTCATTGAGCACCAGCCAGTCAGTCTCAGCAAGCGAGTCTGCTTCAGCGTCAATGAGCTTGAGTCAATCAGTTTCAGCAAGTGAATCTGCCTCAGCGTCATTGAGCCTGAGCCAGTCAGTCTCAGCAAGCACAAGCACTTCAGCATCAGTAAGCCTGAGCCAGTCAGTCTCAGCAAGTGAATCAGCTTCAACGTCATTGAGCACCAGCCAGTCAGTCTCAGCAAGTGAATCAGCTTCAGCATCAGTAAGCTTGAGTCAATCAGTTTCAACAAGTGCCTCTGCTTCAACGTCATTGAGCCTGAGTCAATCTGTCTCAGCAAGTGCCAGTGCTTCAGCATCAGTAAGTCTGAGCCAGTCAGTCTCAGCAAGCGAGTCTGCTTCAGCGTCATTGAGCGCAAGCCAGTCAGTTTCAACAAGTGAATCAGCTTCAGCATCAGTAAGTCTGAGCCAGTCAGTTTCAGCAAGTGAATCTGNTTCAACCTCATTGAGCTTGAGCCAGTCTGTATCAGCAAGTGAATCAGCTTCAGCATCAGTAAGCCTGAGCCAGTCAGTTTCAACAAGTGAATCAGCTTCAACGTCATTGAGCACCAGCCAGTCTGTATCAGCAAGCGAGTCTGCTTCAGCGTCAATAAGCTTGAGCCAGTCAGTCTCAGCAAGTGAATCAGCTTCAACGTCATTGAGCACCAGCCAGTCAGGCTCGTGCTGGCTGAATCTGAGGCACTGAGTGAGGCACTGAGACTTGTGCTCAATGACGCTGAAGCAGACTCGCTTGTTGAAACTGATTGACTCAGGCTCAATGAGGCTGAAGCACTGGCACTTACTGAGACAGACTGGCTGGTGCTCAATGAAGTTGAGGCGCTTGTGCTTATTGAAACGGATTGACTCAAGCTTACTGATGCTGAAGCACTGGCACTTGCTGAGACAGATTGACTCAGGCTCAATGACGTTGAAGCAGAGGCACTTGTTGAAACTGATTGACTCAAGCTTACTGATGCTGAAGCTGATTCACTTGCTGAGACTGACTGGCTGGTGCTCAATGACGTTGAAGCTGATTCACT
>NZ_RJPU01000019.1:0-2533 GCF_003943535.1 Streptococcus cristatus | reverse complement strand
ACTTGTGCTTGCTGATTCTGATGCACTGATTGAAGCAGAAATGCTATTGCTCAAGCTTGTTGATGCTGAAGCTGAGGCACTACGTGATGCAGACTCGCTGTTGCTTACGCTTGTGCTTGCTGATTCTGATGCACTGATTGAAGCAGAAATGCTATTGCTCAAGCTTGTTGATGCTGAAGCTGAAGCACTACGTGATGCAGACTCGCTGTTGCTCATACTTGTGCTTGCTGATTCTGATGCACTGATTGAAGCAGAAATGCTATTGCTCAAGCTTGTTGATGCTGAAGCTGAGGCACTACGTGATGCAGACTCGCTGTTGCTTACGCTTGTGCTTGCTGATTCTGATGCACTGATTGAAGCAGAAATGCTATTGCTCAAGCTTGTTGATGCTGAAGCTGAAGCACTACGTGATGCAGACTCGCTGTTGCTTACGCTTGTGCTTGCTGATACTGAAGCGCTGATTGAAGCAGAAATGCTGTTGCTCATGCTTGTGCTGGCTGATACTGAAGCACTGATTGAGGCGGACACGCTGGTGCTCATGCTTGTGCTGGCTGATGCTGAAGCACTGATTGAGGCAGACACGCTGTTACTCATGCTTGTGCTGGCTGATACTGAAGCACTGATTGAAGCAGACACGCTGGTGCTCATGCTTGTGCTTNCTGATTCAGATGCACTGATTGAGGCGGACACACTGTTGCTCATGCTTGTGCTGGCTGATTCAGATGCACTGATTGAGGCGGACACGCTGTTACTCATGCTTGTGCTTGCTGATGCTGAAGCACTGATTGAGGCGGACACACTGTTGCTCATGCTTGTGCTTGCTGATGCTGAAGCACTGATTGAGGCTGACACGCTATTGCTCATGCTTGTGCTTGTGCTTGCTGATACTGAAGCACTGATTGAAGCAGACACGCTGGTGCTCATGCTTGTGCTTGCTGATTGGCTTGCACTGATTGACGCTGACACGCTGGTGCTCATGCTTGTGCTTGTGCTTGCTGATACTGAAGCACTGATTGAAGCAGACACGCTGTTGCTCATGCTTGTGCTTGCTGATTCAGATGCACTAATTGAAGCTGACACGCTGGTGCTCATGCTTGTGCTTGCTGATACTGAAGCACTGATTGAGGCAGACACGCTGTTGCTCATGCTTGTGCTTGCTGATTCAGATGCACTGATTGATGCTGATACGCTGTTGCTCATGCTTGTGCTTGCTGATTCAGATGCACTGATTGAAGCTGATACGCTGTTGCTCATGCTTGTGCTTGTGCTTGCTGAGTGACTTGCACTAATTGAAGCGGACACGCTGTTGCTCATGCTTGTGCTTACTGATTCAGATGCACTAATTGAAGCTGATACGCTGTTGCTCATGCTTGTGCTTACTGATTCAGATGCACTAATTGAAGCGGACACGCTGGTGCTCATGCTTGTGCTGGCTGATTGGCTAGCTGATACAGATGCTGAAGTACTTTGACTTGCAGATACTGACGCGCTAGCTGATTGGCTTGCACTGATTGACGCTGATACGCTGGTGCTCATGCTTGTGCTGGCTGATTGGCTAGCTGATACTGATGCTGAAGTACTTTGACTTGCAGATACTGACGCGCTAGCTGATTGGCTTGCACTGATTGAGGCAGACACGCTGTTACTCAAGCTTGTGCTGGCTGATTCAGATGCACTGATTGAGGCTGACACGCTGTTACTCAAGCTTGTGCTTGCTGATACTGAAGCACTGATTGAGGCAGACACGCTGGTGCTCATGCTTGTGCTTACTGATTCAGATGCACTAATTGAAGCAGACACGCTGGTGCTCATGCTTGTGCTGGCTGATTGGCTAGCTGATACAGATGCTGAAGTACTTTGACTTGCAGATACTGACGCGCTAGCTGATTGGCTTGCACTGATTGACGCTGATACGCTGGTGCTCATGCTTGTGCTTGCTGATTCAGATGCACTAATTGAAGCTGACACGCTGGTGCTCATGCTTGTGCTTGCTGATTCAGATGCACTGATTGAAGTAGACACGCTGTTACTCAAGCTTGTACTTGCTGATACTGAAGCACTGATTGAGGCAGACACGCTGGTGCTCATGCTTGTGCTGGCTGATTGGCTAGCTGATACTGATGCTGAAGTACTTTGACTTGCAGATACTGAAGCTGAAGCNCTTTGGCTAGCTGATACAGAGGCTGATTGGCTAGCACTGATGCTTGCTGAGATAGATGCTGAAGTGCTTTGGCTCGCACTAATTGACGCAGACTGGCTCGCGCTTNCTGAGATAGANGCTGAGTTCTGGTTGTTAGATGCTGAAGCTGAGGCACTTTGGCTTGCGCTTACTGATGCTGAAGTACTTTGACTTGCAGATACAGAAGCTGAAGCTGATTGACTAGCTGATACAGAGGCTGATTGGCTAGCACTGATGCTTGCTGAGATAGATGCTGAAGTGCTTTGGCTCGCACTAATTGACGCAGACTGGCTCGCGCTTACTGAGATAGACGCTGAGTTCTGGTTGTTAGATGCTGAAGCTGAGGCACTTTGG
>NZ_RJPU01000018.1:0-2656 GCF_003943535.1 Streptococcus cristatus | reverse complement strand
GAGCACAAGTCTCAGTGCCTCACTCAGTGCCTCAGATTCAGCCAGCACGAGCCTGAGCACAAGTCTCAGTGCCTCACTCAGTGCCTCAGATTCAGCCAGCACCAGCTTGAGTACAAGCCTCAGTGCCTCAATTAGTGCCTCAGATTCATCAAGCACGAGCCTGAGCACAAGTCTAAGTGCCTCACTCAGTGCCTCAGATTCAGCCAGCACCAGCTTGAGTACAAGCCTCAGTGCCTCACTCAGTGCCTCAGATTCAGCCAGCACCAGCTTGAGCACAAGCCTCAGTGCCTCAATTAGTGCGTCAGATTCAACAAGCACGAGCCTGAGCACAAGTCAGTCTGTCTCAGTAAGCACAAGTGCTTCAGTATCAGTAAGCCTGAGCCAGTCTGTCTCAGTAAGTGCCAGTGCTTCAGCCTCATTGAGCCTGAGTCAATCAGTTTCAACAAGCGAGTCTGCTTCAGCGTCATTGAGCACAAGTCAGTCTGTCTCAGTAAGCACAAGTGCTTCAGTATCAGTAAGCCTGAGCCAGTCAGTTTCAACAAGTGAATCAGCTTCAACGTCATTGAGCACCAGCCAGTCAGTCTCAGCAAGCGAGTCTGCTTCAGCGTCATTGAGCTTGAGTCAGTCTGTCTCAGTAAGTGCCAGTGCTTCAGCGTCATTGAGCCTGAGCCAGTCTATCTCAGCAAGCACAAGCACTTCAGCATCAGTAAGCTTGAGCCAATCCGTTTCAACAAGTGCAAGTGCCTCAGCATCATTGAGCCTGAGCCAATCCGTTTCAGCAAGTGAATCAGCCTCGGCTTCGTTGAGTGGCAGCCAATCTGTCTCAACAAGCGCAAGTGCTTCAGCATCAGTAAGCTTGAGTCAATCCGTTTCAACAAGTGCCAGTGCTTCAGCGTCATTGAGCTTGAGTCAGTCTGTCTCAGTAAGTGCCAGTGCTTCAGCATCAGTAAGTCTGAGCCAGTCAGTCTCAGCAAGCGAGTCTGCTTCAGCGTCATTGAGCGCAAGCCAGTCAGTTTCAACAAGTGAATCAGCTTCAGCATCAGTAAGTCTGAGTCAGTCAGTCTCAGCAAGCACAAGCACTTCAGCATCAGTAAGCTTGAGTCAATCCGTTTCAACAAGCGAGTCTGCTTCAGCATCAGTAAGCTTGAGTCAATCCGTTTCAACAAGCGAGTCTGCTTCAGCATCATTGAGCCTGAGCCAATCCGTTTCAGCAAGTGAATCAGCCTCAGCTTCGTTGAGTGGCAGCCAATCAGTCTCAACAAGCGCAAGTGCTTCAGCCTCAGTAAGCCTGAGTCAATCAGTCTCAACAAGCGCAAGTGCTTCAGCGTCAATGAGCTTGAGCCAGTCAGTTTCAACAAGCGAGTCTGCTTCAGCGTCAATGAGCTTGAGTCAATCAGTTTCAACAAGTGAATCAGCTTCAACTTCATTGAGCACCAGCCAGTCTGTCTCAGCAAGCACAAGTTTGAGTACTAGCCTCAGTGCCTCAATTAGTGCGTCAGATTCAGCAAGTACCAGCTTGAGCACTAGCCTCAGTGCCTCAATTAGTGCAAGCGACTCATCAAGTACAAGTTTGAGCACAAGCCTCAGTGCCTCAATTAGTGCCTCAGATTCATCAAGTACAAGTTTGAGTACCAGCCTCAGTGCTTCAATTAGCGCCTCAGATTCAGCCAGCACCAGCTTGAGTACAAGCCTCAGTGCTTCAATTAGCGCCTCAGATTCAGCCAGCACCAGCTTGAGCACAAGTCTCAGTGCCTCAATTAGCGCATCAGATTCAGCCAGCACCAGCTTGAGCACAAGTCTCAGTGCCTCACTCAGTGCCTCAGATTCAGCCAGCACGAGCCTGAGCACAAGTCTCAGTGCCTCACTCAGTGCCTCAGATTCAGCCAGCACCAGCTTGAGTACAAGCCTCAGTGCCTCAATTAGTGCCTCAGATTCATCAAGCACGAGCCTGAGCACAAGTCTAAGTGCCTCACTCAGTGCCTCAGATTCAGCCAGCACCAGCTTGAGTACAAGCCTCAGTGCATCAATCAGTGCCTCAGATTCAGCCAGCACCAGCTTGAGCACAAGTCTCAGTGCATCAATCAGTGCCTCAGATTCATCAAGTACCAGCTTGAGTACTAGTCTCAGTGCCTCAATTAGCGCTTCAGATTCAACAAGCACCAGCTTGAGTACAAGCCTCAGTGCTTCGATCAGTGCCTCAGATTCATCAAGCACCAGCTTGAGCACGAGCCTCAGTGCCTCAATTAGTGCTTCAGATTCAGCAAGTACAAGTTTGAGCACAAGTCTAAGTGCTTCACTCAGTGCCTCAGATTCATCAAGCACAAGTTTGAGTACGAGCCTCAGTGCCTCAATTAGCGCTTCAGATTCANCAAGTACCAGCTTGAGTACGAGCCTCAGTGCTTCACTCAGCGCCTCAGATTCATCAAGCACCAGCTTGAGCACGAGTCTAAGTGCTTCACTCAGTGCCTCAGATTCATCAAGCACAAGTTTGAGTACGAGCCTCAGTGCCTCAATTAGCGCTTCAGATTCATCAAGTACCAGCTTGAGTACGAGCCTCAGTGCTTCACTCAGCGCCTCAGATTCATCAAGCACCAGCTTGAGCACGAGTCTAAGTGCTTCACTCAGTGCCTCAGATTCATCAAGCACAAGTTTGAGT
>NZ_RJPU01000017.1:0-3659 GCF_003943535.1 Streptococcus cristatus | reverse complement strand
CCACTGGTTGATAACTATGTCAATGCCCTAGATAGCATTGTCAGTCGCTATGATGGGATTATCAAGCTTTTTAAGGAGACGGTTGGTGAGACCAATGATAGTGCGATTATCAATACGGAGTATCTGGAGCGAGTCAAGCAGAGGATGAAAGACCCCATTGAAGGCTTAAGTAAGATTTCGACACGAACACAGAGTATTTACTCGGATATTAGTGATATTATTTCTCTGAGTAATCCTAGCTTGGATGATATCAATACGACCTATACCAAGGCCCAAAAGAGTCTCGATGATACGATTAAGAACATGGAGGCTTTTAATAGTGTTCTTTTAAAGACAGATACGTTTGACCTTATAGATATGCAAAATAGTGAAATAGCTACACTATCAGGTTATGCCCCTCTTCCATATGGGAACCGCGTATCGAGAAATTATTATAATCGAACTCAGTTTAAAAACTCAGTTTCAGAGATTCACACAGCTCTCCATAGTAATTCACAAAATGTAAAGTATCAAAATGCTCTTGCAAAACAACTTGCCGAGTCTAAGTATAGTGGAACAGTAGCTGAAAATGAGTCCTTAATAGATTCATTATTTAATGTTTATAAAAATGTCACAAAAAGTGATTTATATAAAGATAGTAAAAGTTATAAAAAATATTTGAAATCTATTTTACCTGCTTTGTATGCGGCTTATCGTTTTAGTCGAGATAAACGAGGAAATACCGTCATTCTCAAAGAGACAACAAAATTTGGTAAGTTGTTAGATGAATACTTTAAGCTTGGGAAAATTCTGGATAAGAATAAAAAGTATAACATTGTGCAATATAAAACTGGTGAAATAACTAAGACTTTTAAATCCCTGATGGAGAAGTTAGGGAAAACACGTTATAATGAGGACCTAAGCAAAGTATTCAAAACCTTTACTGATACCACTAAGATGAGGCACAAATTTGCGAAGGTGACGAAAAGTATTGTGAAAACGAGTGGTAGCTTGTTTAAGGAAGGATTTATCAAAGAAGTAACTTTTAACGGAGCTGGGAAAGCCTTGTGGAATGCTAGCAAAGCAGGAGGAGGCAAAGGTCTAGTTCAGTCTGCTAAGGAGGGGTTGAGAAACTACAAAGAAGGTTTTAAATCAGCTACGAAGTTTGGTAAGATTTTAAAAGGAGCAGCAGTTGTTAGTGTTGCTTTAGATGTGGTTGATACTTTTTCAAAAATTCACGATAATGAAAAAGAGGCCAAACGTCAAGGTCTAAGAGGAAATGAAGTTAAGGCCAGTGTGACGACAGGTTTTGTGATAGATGCAGCCAAGGCGGCAGGGACAACTGTTGCGGCAACTGCCGCAGCTAGTGCTGGAGCTGCTTTAGCAGGTGTTGGTTTAGGTCTATTAGGTGTTGCAACAGCCCCTGCTTGGGCAACTGGAGCAGTAGCAATCGCAGCATCCGCAGGTGCTGTAGGTGTATTAAACTGGGCTGATAAAAAGTTTAATATTACGGATAATCTTAAAAAAGGTGCCAATAGCCTGATAAAAGGCATGAGAGGATGGTTTAAATGATACTGGAACGAATTAAAAAAACGTTTGAATTTCAACGAAGTAGGATAAAGGGCCCCGTTCCTCTGTGGGGTGTATTAAATGGTATTTTTATTTTATATCCTTTGGCATTTTTGGCGTTTTTTGCAGGAGGATTAGAGGTACTCAACAATCCCTCTTTGTATCAAGGCTTGATTATTACAGGAATTGTTGTTTGGGTATTAAATCTAGTTTTTCTTTTGGATCTTAAGCGAGGGATATTAACCAGTTTTGGAACCTATCTCATGTATCTGACTGGTCATATTTATATCATTATTGGTTTTAGTGCTATGAGTGGGGACCATAATTTTATTGGATTAAAGCTATCCCTCCCTCTTATACAATCCATTATTGTAATAGTCGTCATGAGCTGCTTGGTCGATTTGGACTCTGAAGAAGTTATCTCAGAGAAAGCTGGGAAACTTATGCTTAATTTTGTATTCGCTCCTCCACTTATTTTATCGTGTCTCTGTATATTTTTAGCTATCATTGGATATGAATATTTTTGGGGATGGGGGATATCCTTGTTTTCAATGACCTTTGGACATTTGTTTTATGCTACATGGTTTATAATTATATACGCTTATCAACACCGTCATGATGTTGAGGAAACAAGACCAATCAAGCATATAGAAGTGTCCTCAGATATGATCCAAAATAAGGAGTTTGATAGAGATAGATTTAGAAAGGTAACTAAAGATGATTAAAGAAATACAGCTACATATGACACATTTGATGACAGACCAGGTCCAGATTCAAGCGGACGAACTATTGGAGTTATTTGTTCATACAGAACTCCTTCCTTATACTGATGGTATTTATAAAGACGGCCCAACCATTTTTGAAATGACTCCAACTCAGTTTGATGAAGAAGAACAGGACGTTACCATTTATATACCTGTCATTTCAGAAACAAACTCAACGAGCCAACTAAGGTACCAAGCTAGTTTAAATATTGAGGGTATCAGTAAACGTGTGCCATTTGAAGATGGCTTGGACCAGTCCATCTACGAGATGAAGGCTTACATCAGAGACCACGGTTGGGAGTTACAAGATAAGTTGTATCTGGCCTTGATACCTGTTTATGATGATTTGTTTGTGGATTTGATTATCCCAGTGGAGAAGTAGAATGGCAGAAATTACATATGGTATGAATCAATCATTAATGATAAGCAATGTCTTAAGTGTTGATTACAATATTACTGGTGATGAAATTGCAGTAGCCTTTCAAGATATGGTTCAAACAGCCGTAGCGGCTGGATATACACCTAAAAGCAATCCCTTTTATTCTTGCCCTCATATCGGAGAGTTGGATGATGGGACATACAACATCACAGTCTATCTTCCTGTTCATGAGGATTATCTAGGAAAAGAAGAGATAATGGAAGGGACAGCCTATAACAGTTATTTTTTGGTTCCTCGAATGGCAGGAGTACGAGTTACTGGAGAGGAAGATGTTGACTTTGATAAGGCTATATACCTGCTAACCAATTTATTAATTGATAATGAGCTAGAAGAATGTACACCAGTATTTTATATTTCAAGTAAGATAAATGATGTTTTGTATACAGATATCATGGTAGGGATTAGAGATAAAAGGGATTGAGGATAATAGAAAACTTAAGGAAATAAAGAGACTTAAAACGACTCATGTTCGTTTCATTGTAGAACGTATAAAATGACATACAAATCCTAGGATTCCATTCTAGGATTTTCTATATGGTGAGAAAATGTTATAATGAGGATTAGGTAGAATTAATGAATCGGAAGTTCTGTTACAAAAAGAGTTGTTGAGTATCTCTGTTGAGAGTATTAAATCACAGCTATCTGTTTCGAGAAGCCGTCTATCAGATACCACTGGTTGATAACTATGTCAATGCCCTAGATAGCATTGTCAGTCGCTATGATGGGATTATCAAGCTTTTTAAGGAGACGGTTGGTGAGACCAATGATAGTGCGATTATCAATACGGAGTATCTGGAGCGAGTCAAGCAGAGGATGAAAGACCCCATTGAAGGCTTAAGTAAGATTTCGACACGAACACAGAGTATTTACTCGGATATTAGTGATATTATTTCTCTGAGTAATCCTAG
>NZ_RJPU01000016.1:0-4271 GCF_003943535.1 Streptococcus cristatus | reverse complement strand
CACTGATGCTGAAGTACTTTGACTTGCAGATACAGACGCTGAAGCTGATTGGCTAGCTGATACAGAGGCTGATTGACTAGCACTTACTGATGCTGATGCGCTTTGGCTCGCACTAATTGACGCAGACTGGCTCGCGCTTGCTGAGATAGAAGCTGAGTTCTGGTTGTTAGATGCTGAAGCTGANGCACTGATGCTTGCGCTCACTGATGCTGAAGTACTTTGACTTGCAGATACAGACGCTGAAGCTGATTGGCTAGCTGATACAGAGGCTGATTGACTAGCACTTACTGATGCTGATGCGCTTTGGCTCGCACTAATTGACGCAGACTGGCTCGCGCTTGCTGAGATAGAAGCTGAGTTCTGGTTGTTAGATGCTGAAGCTGANGCACTGATGCTTGCGCTCACTGATGCTGAAGTACTTTGACTTGCAGATACTGAAGCTGAGGCGCTTTGGCTAGCTGATACAGATGCTGAGTGACTTGCACTTACTGATGCTGAAGCCGATTGACTTGCGCTTACTGATGCATTTACGCTTGCACTTGCTGAAGCACTTTGGCTTGCGCTTACTGAGGTTGAAGCACTTTGACTTGCAGATACAGAAGCTGAAGCACTTTGGCTAGCTGATATAGATGCTGACGCGCTTTGGCTAGCTGATACAGATGCTGAAGCTGATTGACTTACAGATACTGATGCTGAAGCGCTTTGGCTTGCACTTACTGAGGTTGAAGTACTTTGACTTGCAGATACAGAAGCTGAAGTGCTTTGGCTAGCTGATACAGAGGCTGAGTGGCTAGCACTGATGCTTGCTGAGATAGATGCTGAAGCACTTTGGCTCGCACTAATTGACGCAGACTGGCTAGCACTTACTGATGTTGAAGCACTTTGACTAGCTGATACGGATGCGCTGGCTGATTGGCTTGCTGATGCACTTTGGCTAGCATTTGCTGAGCTTGATACTGATTGGCTTGCACTGATGCTTGCTGATACAGATGCTGAAGCACTTTGACTTGCAGATACAGAAGCTGAAACTGATTGGCTAAGGGATCCGCTTTCTTTAATATTTACTTGAATGTCCTTAAAGTTAAGCTGTCCCGCTTCGTCAGTAATCTTATATTTAAGTGTTACAGTTCCTGTTCCAGTAGGCGTCCCAGAAATTTGGATAGATGGGATATAACCAGTTTTACCAGCCCCTGGTTCATCGGTTCTAGTAGTAACTGTTAATCCAAGTGCTTCTAGTTCTTTCTTACCATGAATCAGCTCAACCGCTTGATCTGCAAGGTAAGAACTTTGCCAAGAACCAACAGACTGATCTCCTTTGTTATTACCATCATGAACATATAAAGTTTCATTAACTCGTTTACCGACTTCAATCTCAGGAACTAGTGGTTCAGGGGAAGGAGTTAGTGAGTCTTTGCTCTTGTTGATAATTGACTCCTGCGCAGCCTCAGTTACAACTTCTTCTGGACGGCCTAGATAGGTAAAGAATTCAGCATCCTTACCTCCCGATCCATTAGTCTGTCTGACGAGCATATTAGGATTTTCAGTTAAAACCGTCCCTGTTATAGTGAGTTTTGGAACATAGGTGAAATCAGCACGCCTTTCCACCCCTGTAACATACCTCAAGCCACTATATTTGGTTGTACCACCATTACCAGTGTACAAAAACATAGAATTTTTAGCATCTTGCTCATATCTATACTGTATATCATTATGGAAATATAAAGTTTCATTAACTCTATCGCCTACTTTATATTTTGCAAGAGGAGCCAATGCTTCTTTTTTCCCCTCAGCATCATACGTTACAGCAGGTCCCTTAAACTGAGTAGTAGTAAGGTTCATGAATATGCTGGTTTGAGGAAAGCTACGTCCATCAAAGGTCACATCCAGATTGACACTACTACTAAATGCTTTTGGATTATCACTCTTGAAAGTTACATATGGAATATAACGTCCAGGAGCCACTTCCACACGACCTGTTTCCGAGGTAATATTATATTTCTCTTGTGCTTCTTGCCAGTTTCGAGTCTCTAGAGTTTGTCTTGGAGAAAGTCCTGCAAACTCACTATCCTTATATGAACCGTAAGGATATTCGTCCGCATCAAATTGAGACTTATGCATATAATATGTTACCGAGAAAGGAACACCTGCTCGTCCCAGAAAGACCCGTTGTCTATTTAAACGACCACTTGTTTCTGGAGAGTTGATGCTATATGGATCGGTATTTAGAAAGAAAGGTTCTTTTGATCCAGTATCGATCGGATTTGCTCTAAAACCAGAATACCCTGTCTTTGGTGCAGTCGCTACAGTATTGTCAACCTTTTGGTTTTTCTCAGCTTGCTTGGTTGTATCCTTACCTTGGGCTTGGTTCTTATCTGCTACAACACCAGCTGCGATGTTGTTGCTTGTTGTTGCTGCTTGGCTTGTGCTAAGAGTTGCACTTGCCAAACTTTGGTTAGCACTACCTGATACAAGACTTGCCGCAGGGTTGACCTTAAGGTTGAGCGATGCAGAAGCTGAGGTAGACACAGAATCCTGAGCTGATGGTTCGCTAACAACTGATGTACTCTCAACTACAGAGGCAGGTGCTTGAGCGCTTGCTGACTCTGATGGTGTAGAGCTTACTGATGCAGATGCTTTTGCACTTGCTGAGACTGATGTAGGAGCTGATGCTGATTGACTTGCTGAGGCAGATTGACTGACTGAAGCTGACTGACTTGCTGAGGCAGATTGACTGACTGAAACTGACTGACTCGCACTCGCTTGATCCTCAACAGATTGACTGACTGATACAGAAGCTGTTGCAGACGCTTGTTCTGCTTGAGCTTTCTTTACTTCTGCTTGCGCTTGAGCGATGATTGAGTTGGCACTTGTTTCAGTTGTTTCAGCCGCTTTCGGTTCAGCTGCGATGACTGTTTTATCCTTTTCTGTATACTCAGATGTTTCATCCGCATAAACAGTTTGCTCTTGAGTCATCACAAATCCTGCAGCCCCCGCGGCCAGGATTCCCCCTATACCCGCTAGCGTGTTAAAACTAAGGTGTGCGTGATCAAGTTCTTCAGTGTCTGACAGGGTACTAGAGACAACTTCGCCCACCCCACCGATACGAAAGAGATCCAATTGAGAGTTCGAGGCTTTTACCCAGTTTTTACCCGACTTGTAAAGCTTATAACGCTTTTTCTCATCTACGATCTCGAAATCTTTGTTAAATTTTTTACTTCGAAACATTCGATTCCTTTCTTTTATCCAATTGCGACCCTTTGTTAATCTCATGACCATTAACAAAGCGTAGTTGCGCTGCCTCCCAAAACCAGAGTTAATAAAAGTTCCAGTCAGTTTCAGTTTTTATCCCTTTGACTCAGAAAAAGCAGATTCCATCTGGGATATACCAGCCGTTTTTATCCAGTATATACCACTCATCATTTTACCAAAACGGATTCCCTTTTTCAAGTAATTATATGTAAAATAACAAATGAAAATAGCTAATTTTTTCAGAAAATCCGCTTTTAAGCTTCAAATTGTTGAAAGCGTTTTATTATCTTTTGAACCTCTACTCCCCCCTTTCACACTAGTTCAATTAGATAGAGGCAAAAAAACCTTGACGATTTGCTCGTCAAGGTTCATCTTTTCCAGAGACCTCCTCCATCCAGAAAAAATCCTAGAAAAAGTGTCCCAACTGCATGATGATTGTGACCAAGAGGGTGATAAGAAAGAGAATGCCACCTAACACTGCAATCATACTAAACTCTTGCTTCTCTCTTTTCAACGGTCTCCTACGATTATCTAGTTGCTCGTTGATATGTTCCTGCAGAATTCCCTTTTGCTTCTCTGGCATGATTGTCCTCCCTTACTAAATCTGCATAAAGGAACTTGCCCTCATCGAAAGCAAGTTCTCATGTATCTGGTTAAATAATGGCCTTATATTGCTCCAAACTAGCTTGATTAGCAGCCTGTTTCTGTCTAGCAAGTGCTGCTTCCATCTCTGATGAATAAGCAAGGACAGCTTGAATCTTATCCACCATGGTTGAGACATTTTCTGGCGCATAAATGTGATCATCCGCAATAAATCGACGACTATGGCAAGTATTTTTGAAGCTGAGAATCAACATGTTGTTCTCAAAAGCTGTGCGACAAGCATTTAGGATTTCATCGCTGATATTGATATCCAGATACAAGTCACAGCGAGCAAAAAGTTCATTCACCTTAGCTGGACGAATATTAGGGTAGAGGGAAATATTCGGATAGCGATTTAATTCCATCAAATGGCTTGACAT
>NZ_RJPU01000015.1:0-4869 GCF_003943535.1 Streptococcus cristatus | reverse complement strand
ATCTCCTAGGCTATCGTCACTTAACTAGCTGAATTAACTTGCAATATCTTATTGCCTTGTCAACTCAAAATTGAATAACTACTCAAACCTCACAATACTTGCCAAAAGCTGCGCTCAATGAAAATTGGATAAGTCCTCGAGCTATTAGTATTAGTCCGCTACATGTGTCGCCACACTTCCACTCCTAACCTATCTACCTGATCTTCTCTCAGGGCTCTTACTAACTTGCGTTATGGGAAATCTCATCTTGAGGTGGGTTTCACACTTAGATGCTTTCAGCGTTTATCCCTTCCCTACATAGCTACCCAGCGATGCCTCTGGCGAGACAACTGGTACACCAGCGGTAAGTCCACTCTGGTCCTCTCGTACTAGGAGCAGATCCTCTCAAATTTCCTACGCCCGCGACGGATAGGGACCGAACTGTCTCACGACGTTCTGAACCCAGCTCGCGTGCCGCTTTAATGGGCGAACAGCCCAACCCTTGGGACCGACTACAGCCCCAGGATGCGACGAGCCGACATCGAGGTGCCAAACCTCCCCGTCGATGTGAACTCTTGGGGGAGATAAGCCTGTTATCCCCAGGGTAGCTTTTATCCGTTGAGCGATGGCCCTTCCATGCGGAACCACCGGATCACTAAGCCCGACTTTCGTCCCTGCTCGAGTTGTAGCTCTCGCAGTCAAGCTCCCTTATACCTTTACACTCTGCGACTGATTTCCAACCAGTCTGAGGGAACCTTTGGGCGCCTCCGTTACCTTTTAGGAGGCGACCGCCCCAGTCAAACTGCCCGTCAGACACTGTCTCCGATAGGGATCACCTATCCGGGTTAGAGTGGCCATAACACAAGGGTAGTATCCCAACAACGCCTCCATCGAAACTGGCGTCCCGATCTCATAGGCTCCTACCTATCCTGTACATGTGGCACAGACACTCAATATCAAACTGCAGTAAAGCTCCATGGGGTCTTTCCGTCCTGTCGCGGGTAACCTGCATCTTCACAGGTACTAAAATTTCACCGAGTCTCTCGTTGAGACAGTGCCCAAATCATTACGCCTTTCGTGCGGGTCGGAACTTACCCGACAAGGAATTTCGCTACCTTAGGACCGTTATAGTTACGGCCGCCGTTTACTGGGGCTTCAATTCATACCTTCGCGTTTCCGCTAAGCACTCCTCTTAACCTTCCAGCACCGGGCAGGCGTCACCCCCTATACATCATCTTACGATTTAGCAGAGAGCTGTGTTTTTGATAAACAGTTGCTTGGGCCTATTCACTGCGGCTGACCTATGTCAGCACCCCTTCTCCCGAAGTTACGGGGTCATTTTGCCGAGTTCCTTAACGAGAGTTCTCTCGCTCACCTGAGGCTACTCGCCTCGACTACCTGTGTCGGTTTGCGGTACGGGTAGAGTATGATACAACGCTAGAAGCTTTTCTTGGCAGTGTGACATCACTCACTCGCTACTAAACTTCGCTCCCCATCACAGCTCAACGTTACAGGTATAAGCATTTGACTCATACCACGCCTCACTGCTTAGACGTACATCCATTCGTACGCACGAGTTAGCCTACTGCGTCCCTCCATCACTTCATACTCTAGTACAGGAATATCAACCTGTTGTCCATCGGATACACCTTTCGGTCTCTCCTTAGGTCCCGACTAACCCAGGGCGGACGAGCCTTCCCCTGGAAACCTTAGTCTTACGGTGGATGGGATTCTCACCCATCTTTCGCTACTCATACCGGCATTCTCACTTCTATGCGTTCCAGCGCTCCTCACGGTACACCTTCACCACACATAGAACGCTCTCCTACCATACCTATAAAGGTATCCACAGCTTCGGTAAATTGTTTTAGCCCCGGTACATTTTCGGCGCAGGGTCACTCGACTAGTGAGCTATTACGCACTCTTTGAATGAATAGCTGCTTCTAAGCTAACATCCTAGTTGTCTGTGCAACCCCACATCCTTTTCCACTTAACAATTATTTTGGGACCTTAGCTGGTGGTCTGGGCTGTTTCCCTTTCGACTACGGATCTTAGCACTCGCAGTCTGACTGCCGACCATAATTCATTGGCATTCGGAGTTTATCTGAGATTGGTAATCCGGGATGGACCCCTCACCCAAACAGTGCTCTACCTCCAAGAATCTTTATGTCGACGCTAGCCCTAAAGCTATTTCGGAGAGAACCAGCTATCTCCAAGTTCGTTTGGAATTTCTCCGCTACCCACAAGTCATCCAAGCACTTTTCAACGTGCCCTGGTTCGGTCCTCCAGTGCGTTTTACCGCACCTTCAACCTGCTCATGGGTAGGTCACATGGTTTCGGGTCTACATCATGATACTAATTCGCCCTATTCAGACTCGGTTTCCCTACGGCTCCGTCTCTTCAACTTAACCTCGCATCATAACGTAACTCGCCGGTTCATTCTACAAAAGGCACGCTCTCACCCATTAACGGGCTCGAACTTGTTGTAGGCACACGGTTTCAGGTTCTATTTCACTCCCCTTCCGGGGTACTTTTCACCTTTCCCTCACGGTACTGGTTCACTATCGGTCACTAGGGAGTATTTAGGGTTGGGAGATGGTCCTCCCAGATTCCGACGGGATTTCGCGTGTCCCGCCGTACTCAGGATTCTGCTAGGTACAGATTCTATTTAAAATACGAGGCTCTTACTCTCTTTGGCTGACCTTCCCATGTCATTCTTCTATAAAATCTGAGTCCACATTGCAGTCCTACAACCCCGAAGAGTAAACTCTTCGGTTTGCCCTCCTGCCGTTTCGCTCGCCGCTACTAAGGCAATCGCTTTTGCTTTCTCTTCCTGCAGCTACTTAGATGTTTCAGTTCACTGCGTCTTCCTCCTCATCTCCTTAACAGAGATGGGTAACAGGTAGTACCTGTTGGGTTCCCCCATTCGGACATCCCCGGATCTGCGCTTACTTACAGCTCCCCGAGGCATTTCGTCGTTTGTCACGTCCTTCTTCGGCTCCTAGTGCCAAGGCATCCACCGTGCGCCCTTACTAACTTAACCTTATTTTTGACCTTTCAGTCTTAAACTCATTAATATTCACAGCGTTTCGGTTTATTTTCTTGTTACTATTTGATATAGTTATTCAATTTTCAATGGACAAGTTTAGAATAGTCATCACTATTCTAATGGAGCCTAGCGGGATCGAACCGCTGACCTCCTGCGTGCAAAGCAGGCGCTCTCCCAGCTGAGCTAAGGCCCCACAAGACCTCTCAAAACTAAACATGACGACCAATGGCTTCCGTTTTTCCTTAGAAAGGAGGTGATCCAGCCGCACCTTCCGATACGGCTACCTTGTTACGACTTCACCCCAATCATCTATCCCACCTTAGGCGGCTGGCTCCTAAAAGGTTACCTCACCGACTTCGGGTGTTACAAACTCTCGTGGTGTGACGGGCGGTGTGTACAAGGCCCGGGAACGTATTCACCGCGGCGTGCTGATCCGCGATTACTAGCGATTCCGACTTCATGTAGGCGAGTTGCAGCCTACAATCCGAACTGAGACTGGCTTTAAGAGATTAGCTTGCCGTCACCGACTTGCGACTCGTTGTACCAGCCATTGTAGCACGTGTGTAGCCCAGGTCATAAGGGGCATGATGATTTGACGTCATCCCCACCTTCCTCCGGTTTATTACCGGCAGTCTCGCTAGAGTGCCCAACTTAATGATGGCAACTAACAATAAGGGTTGCGCTCGTTGCGGGACTTAACCCAACATCTCACGACACGAGCTGACGACAACCATGCACCACCTGTCACCGGTGTGCCGAAGCAAAATCCTATCTCTAGGACGGGCACCGGGATGTCAAGACCTGGTAAGGTTCTTCGCGTTGCTTCGAATTAAACCACATGCTCCACCGCTTGTGCGGGCCCCCGTCAATTCCTTTGAGTTTCAACCTTGCGGTCGTACTCCCCAGGCGGAGTGCTTAATGCGTTAGCTGCGGCACTGAGTCCCGGAAAGGACCCAACACCTAGCACTCATCGTTTACGGCGTGGACTACCAGGGTATCTAATCCTGTTTGCTCCCCACGCTTTCGAGCCTCAGCGTCAGTTACAGACCAGAGAGCCGCTTTCGCCACCGGTGTTCCTCCATATATCTACGCATTTCACCGCTACACATGGAATTCCACTCTCCCCTTCTGCACTCAAGTTAAACAGTTTCCAAAGCGTACTATGGTTAAGCCACAGCCTTTAACTTCAGACTTATCTAACCGCCTGCGCTCGCTTTACGCCCAATAAATCCGGACAACGCTCGGGACCTACGTATTACCGCGGCTGCTGGCACGTAGTTAGCCGTCCCTTTCTGGTAAGATACCGTCACAGTGTGAACTTTCCACTCTCACACTCGTTCTTCTCTTACAACAGAGCTTTACGATCCGAAAACCTTCTTCACTCACGCGGCGTTGCTCGGTCAGACTTCCGTCCATTGCCGAAGATTCCCTACTGCTGCCTCCCGTAGGAGTCTGGGCCGTGTCTCAGTCCCAGTGTGGCCGATCACCCTCTCAGGTCGGCTATGTATCGTAGCCTTGGTGAGCCGTTACCCCACCAACTAGCTAATACAACGCAGGTCCATCTGGTAGTGATGCATTTGCACCTTTCAATTGACTATCATGCAATAGTCAATGTTATGCGGTATTAGCTATCGTTTCCAATAGTTATCCCCCGCTACCAGGCAGGTTACCTACGCGTTACTCACCCGTTCGCAACTCATCCAGAAGAGCAAGCTCTCCCTTCAGCGTTCTACTTGCATGTATTAGGCACGCCGCCAGCGTTCGTCCTGAGCCAGGATCAAACTCTCATTAAAAGTTTGAGTTCTCACTCATTTCTGTCACTGACAGATTTATTGTTTTTT
>NZ_RJPU01000014.1:0-10031 GCF_003943535.1 Streptococcus cristatus | reverse complement strand
ATCTCACTCGCTAAACAATTTTTTTGTGCGGTCAAGAAAACCTCTCCAATGCTTGAAGAGGTTCGCTACTATGCTCAAGAATTGCTTCGTCTTTCTGAACGCAGACAAGTTGTCTTAAACGACATGGTAGCTCTAGCTCAGCCTTTACCAGAGTATGACATCTTACGGTCAATTCCTGGCATCGCAGAAACCACAGCGACATCTATCATTGGCGAATTGGGAGATATTCGTCGCTTTCAGTCTACCAATCAAATCAACGCTTTTATTGCCATTGACCTGAGACACTATGAATCTGGGAACTTTCTCGCTAAGGAACACATCACTAAACGAGGTAATCCCTATGCCAGAAAAATCTTGTTCAAGTGCATTCACAACATCGCTTCAGCTAGTCATACCAATCCCTGCCATATCACTGACTTTTATGAGAAACGAAAAAGACAATCGACAATAGCTTCAACTAAGCCACATACGATTGCCTCTATACATCGTCTCATTCGAACAATGTATTACCTCATTACGCATAACAAACTTTACGATTATTCTTTGACCCAAAATCGATAAGGCTGTCTATGCCGTATTATGGTAACACCTTGTTTCAAAAAATACCAGATGAGGTATTTTTTAGCATGCCCTTTTATGGATCAAAAAGTGTTAAAAATAAGACAGTAACCTCAGAATAGCTACTGTCTTATCTCTTTTTTTACTTAAAGCCTTGATAGACTTGACAAATGGTAGAAAAGAGCCGAATTTTTCTCCAATAATGAGAAAAAGCCCTGCTAAGCAGAGCTTTATCACCAATTATTTCCCAAGGTAGTATTCAGAAACAACGTTCAATTTTTCGTCAAATTCGAATACCAATGGTGGGAAGTTAGGGATTTCCACGTCCATGATTTCGTCATCTGACAATTGTTTGATGTGTTTTACAAGGGCACGGATTGAGTTACCGTGAGCTCCTACGAATACATTTTTACCATCTTTAAGAGCTGGAGCGATTTTGTCTTCCCAGAATGGAAGGGCACGTTCCAAAGTTACTTTCAAGTTTTCAGCATCTGGAATAACTGAATCGTCAAGTGAAGCGTAACGACGGTCAGTGTGAGCTGAGTGCTCATCATCACGATCCATTGCCGGAGGCAATACATCGTATGAACGACGCCAGATGTGAACTTGCTCATCACCAAATTGCTCAGCTGCTTCAGCCTTGTTTTTACCAGTCAAACCACCGTAGTGACGTTCGTTCAAGCGCCATGATTTTTCAACTGGAACCCAGAGTTGATCAGCAGCTTCAAGCGCCAAGTTTGTTGTTTTGATCGCACGTTTCAAAACTGAAGTATAAGCTTGGTCAAATTCGATACCAGCTTCTTTGATCAATTTACCAGCGTCGATTGCTTGTTGTGTACCTTTTTCAGAAAGATCTACATCAGCCCAACCAGTGAAAAGGTTAGCTTTATTCCATTCAGACTCACCATGGCGAGCAAAAACCAATTTTACCATTAGATGGATTCTCCTTTTATTTTCCGGGGTTTGCCCCGTTTATCTATTCTATTTTACAAAATTTTCTCTCAAAAATCTAGTCTCAGTGAGATATTTGTGAAATTTTCCACTTGCTCAGACTTTTAAGAAAATCAATTCTCCACTCAAGACTTCTAGCTAGCCACTTGTTCTTGCTGGGCGCACTCTGGACAAATGCCATAAACTACCATCTGGCTCTTCGTGATTTGATAACCGGTCTGCTCTGCTGCTTCCTGCTGAACATCTGGCAAATCCAAGTCCATATCCGCAATCCGACCACATTTTTCACAAATGACATTGAGGTGCTGATGCCCCATAAAATCATAATAGGTCGTCGTATCATTACGGACTTTGAGCTCTGAAACAAAGCCTTCATCAATCAACACTTTTAGGTTGTTATAAACAGTCGCCAAGCTCATATTGGGAAATTCAGGCAAGAGGGCTTGGTAAATCATCTCTGCACTAGGATGGTCATGACTGCTGATGACAAAAGCAATCACAGCCTTTCTCGTCTCTGTGATTCGAACACCTTTCAGCCTTAGATGTTCAATTACTTCCTGGTAATTCTTTTCATACTCTTCATTCATCTTCTCTATACTCCATCCACATTCATTCTAGCTTATTTCCATTATATCATGACAAACATAGATTTTCTATTAAGAATGATTGTAAATAAGGAAAAATATTAATCTGCCTAATAGACCTATTCATTTTAATTAAGTAGATTTTTGCCTCAAAGCACGATATGATAGAGATGTTAACAAATATGTAAGCGCTTAATTTTGATATATCGGTTTTATAGTAACAAATTCTGTAGCCAAGCTTCTGCTATTTTACCTGCCTTGCAGGAAACATGCAGGACAACTATTTGGGTACAGCTGGTTTTCTATCATTTTTTAGAAAAAATATATAAATGAGGATCTCATTATGAAAAAAACACCAAATCGCTGGTTCATTTTAGCAGCAGCTATCTTAACCAACCTTTCTTTAGGTGCTGGATACGCCTGGTCTGTTTTTCAAAAAGCGCTGCTGGAAGCCAATGCTAGCCAAGGATGGGTGCAAGCTCAAACCTCTCTAGCCTTCAGTATCTCTTTTGCAATGGTGCCAATCGGCATGATTCTTTTCGGACCTAAAGTCGATTCATTAGGCCCTAAGAAATTTGTCTTTCTAGGAGGCATTCTCTTTGGTGCGGGTATGTTTGCTACAGGATTTGCAACTTCTCTTCCTGTACTCTACTTGACCTACGGGGTTGTCCTTGGTCTCGGTATCGGATCAGCCTATGGCGCTTCAACTTCTGTCGCTACCAAATGGTTCCCTGATAAAAAAGGTCTCGCGGGTGGTTTAACCGCAGCTGGCTTTGGACTTGGACCACTAATCATCGGACCACTTGCCAAAACTCTCATCGCTTCAATGGGCGTTTATTCTACATTTAAAGTTCTGGGGATTGCCCTACTTGTCGTTATCTGCTGCTCTTCTCTTGTCATGGAAAAAGCTCCAGCAGCTGCTCCAGTAGCAGGAAGTTCTGCACCGACAGGCAAAACTCACAAAGAAATGCTACGTGAAGGAAACTTCTGGTTGCTGTGGCTCATCTACATTTTAGGTGCTACTGGTGGTATGATGATTATCGGCTCAGCAGCGTCTATCTCCGACCAATATAAACTAGTTGGGGAAGCAACTCTATTCGTTATGCTGGTTTCTATCGCCAATACTTTTGGACGAATCTTCTGGGGAGCTGTATCGGACAAAATCGGCCGCTACCCTACTGTAATCGCCATGTTTGGCGCTGTCGCTGGTGGCTTGGCACTGACCGCTCTCTTTAAAGGGGAGGGAAGCATCCTTGCAATTTTAGGCGTCATGCTTGTCGCCCTGTCCTTCGGTGGCTTCCTTGGATCTTTCCCAGGTATTACAGCCGAAAATTGGGGCGTGGCCAATGTCGGCACAAACTATGGCTGGATGTTCACGGCTTATGGTGTTGCAGCTATTGCCGGACCACAGTTGGGTGCTCGACTTGCTCAAGCAAACAAGGGAGACTATTCAATGGCCTTCTACATCGTTATTGGTATGGCACTCCTTGGTATCGTCCTACAATTATTCTATATTTCTAAATCAAAGAAAGCTTAAAACTAACACAAACTCTGGGGTGACCCAGAGTTTTTCTTTGACAAAGAAACTGTTAGCCAGCAAAAATTGAAAAGAGCTCTCCTGACCAACATAAAAGCCGAGATAAACTCGGCTTTTATGTTTAACGGAACGATTCTAGATCAACGGTCAGCACTTGGCCGTCTCGGACAACCTGCTGCCCAGCAATGTAGACATCCTGAACGTCGCTACCCTTGACTGCGTATACTAGGTGCGACAGCATATTTTCCAAAGGATAGAGGTGAAGTCGTCCCTTAGGCTGAATGGCAATGAAATCGGCTTGCTTACCCGCTTCCAGACTGCCAATTTTGTTATCCAAACCCAGCGCCTTGGCTCCTTCAATGGTCAAAGTTTTCAAGGCCTGCTCGATCGTAAACTGAGTCGCATCACCTGCCCGCATTTTCTGAAGGAGGGCTGCAGTCCGACCTTCTTCAAACATATCCAGATTATTATTGGAAGCGACAGAGTCAGTCGCTAAGCCAACGGTCACCCCAGCTGCTAGTAAGTCTGTCACTGGAGCTACACCAGAAGCCAGCTTGAGGTTACTGATAGGATTGTGGGCGATGCTGACTGGTGAAGTTGCTAAATCTGCAATCTCTGACGGATTCAGCTCAACTCCGTGAGCAAAAATGGCTGGCTGCTCCAAGTAGCCCAATTCTTTTAAGAAAGCTAGAGGTCTTTTACCAAAGCGCTCCAGGATGATTTTATTTTCTTCCTGAGTCTCTGCTACATGGATATGAAGCTTCAAATCCAGCTCACGAGCCAGCTCAAGACTGCCCTTGAGTAGATCTTCGTCACAGGCATAGGGCGAATGTGGCGCCACCATGACCTGAAAATCTTCATCTTCATAAGCGAGCATTTCCTCAATAATGGCCCGAGTACGTGCCAGAGTCTCTTCGGCTGTTTCCGCCTCTGAACTAAAGAGGGTTGGTGAGAAATAGCAGCGCATACCAGACTGCCGCACAGCCTGATAAATCCGGTCAATCTCCACTCCCTGAGGATTATACATGTCGTTAAAAGTCGTTGTTCCCGACTGGAGCATTTCAGCTAGAGCCAGCTGGACAGCTTTGGTTGTTAGATCCGATGTGAACTGGCTTTCTGCCGGCCAGATATAATCCTCCAGCCATTCGTGCAGATTGCTATCATCACGAATCCCGCGCAACAAGGTCATAGCAGAGTGAGTATGGCAGTTGACCAGCCCTGGCATGATCCAAGCACCCTCATAATCCACTAGCTCGCTGCACTGTTCTAGCCAGGCCTCGTCATAGGGACCACAGTAGGCAATGCGTTCATCTTCCACGACCAACAAGCCTTCCCGATAAACATGAAATGCGCTGTCACAGGTCACCAGATTAACATTAGTATAAACTTTCATCCTTGCTCCTTCTCATTTCGTTTTAGCTATTATAGCAAGCCTAGTAAACTAGCGCAAGAATTTTTCAAGATTATTTAAAATAAAGATAATCAGGATTGGGAGTCATATAATACAACTCTCCTTTAGAGAAAATCAGATTAATTTTATGTTGCTTATAGCTATATAAAATATAATCACTCTCCAACTGATAGTCTTGGTTCAAGCTAGCTGCCTGGGCAATATCCGCTGCTGTTACATAGAAAGCCTTTGCCTGCTCTTCCGTCACATGCTGACCTCGATAGAGCTCTTTTATATTTTCTAACTCCTGAGCTTTAAAAGTGTCCTTAATGTAATTCGGATCCTTTATGACGGCCTCTGGCTCGCCAAGCACCTTTTTGACTTGCTCCTCTGTATAGCCTTTGAAATCAGGCGTTTGAGCACTAAATCCTCCTTCAAAAGAACGATAATACACCTTGGCATTACCTGTTGCATAGATCTTGTCTTTATTGGCAGACTGTGCATCTTGAGGCAAGCTATCCGTCACTTCATCTGGCGAACTTGTCGCCTTGCTCTCAGAAGCTGGAGCACTGGATGATGAGGTCTGGCTGCTCTTTGATCTTTCTTGCTGACTGGAGCTTGTAGCCTTCGTCGATTCTGATTTCTTTGGTATTTTCACCTTTTGGACAGAAGAGGCTTCAGACCTAGGAACCCTTTTCCTTGGATAATAGCAAGCTGTCAAAGCCATGACAGCTGCAAGCATGGTTAAAAAGGTTATTACTTTTTTTAAATACATAGTTACCCCCATTTCTTAGCTACATTATATCATATTTTAAGTTTAGCAGGAGGAGCATCCTGATTTTTGCTGCCTTGCTTAACAAATAAGTGTTGTGTCTTCTAGAAAGTTAAGAGAAATAGTTGATATACGAGCTAGAAAGCTTAATACAGTTTACACAAAAGTTGGAAGCTAACGTCGTTAAACTTTTAAACAAATTATCTTCTTAGCCTCGCCCCTTCTTGCCCCTCGAACACAAAAAAAGCCTACTGCACAAGCCAGCAAGCTGATACAATAGGCTTTTGATTTTTGTCTTATTTTACAGCGTCTTTAAGAGCTTTACCTGCTTTGAAAGCTGGAACTTTAGAAGCTGCGATTGTGATTTCTTTACCAGTTTGTGGGTTGCGACCTTTACGTGCTGCACGCTCACGAACTTCAAAGTTACCAAAACCGATCAATTGAACTTTTTCACCTTTTGAAAGGTATTCTGTAACTGCTGCAAATACAGCGTCAACTGCTGCTGCTGAATCTTTTTTAGTCAATTCTGTAGCTTCTGCCACTTTTGCGATCAAATCTTGTTTGTTAGCCATTTAACAAATCCTCCAATTTTTTTCTGGGTTAATAACCCTAACAGATATTATCATATCTAAAAAAAGCGTCTAGGTCAAGTCTTAAGCAGACATTTTACAAATAATTTACCTTATTTATAGCGAACTAGAACGGCCCATGCATTTTCTCCAGTGTGCGTTTGGATGATGGAACCTGTTTCTAAGACAGAGATTGGTTGTTCAACAAATTCCTGCAGCTCTTCCTTCATTTGATTGGCAAATTCTGGTCCACCCGCATAGGAAATTCCGATTTCTTCAATTTCCTTCTCTTTCAGAGACTCTTTCAAGTCATCCAGCCATTTCTTAAAGGTTTTAGCGCCCCGTCCTTTGACAATAGGAGTCAAGGTATGATTTGTCATCTGCATGACGACACGAATATTTAAAAGCGAGCTAATCAGACCAGTCACACGGCCGATACGACCACCTTTGACCAAATTTTCTAAGGTTGATACACCGATGTATAGCTCCGTCTTGGCTTTGACTTCCTCAAGTTTTTCTAAAATCTCCTCCAAAGTCGCTCCGGCTTTTGCCATTTTAGCAGCCTCAACGACTTGGAATTTCATCGCTTGGTCCGTGAAAGAACTATCGACAACCGTTACATCAGCCTTGGCCAAGGTAGCACCCTGACGAGCTGCCTCTACGGTGCCAGATAAAGCATGAGACATGTGAATCGAGATAATTTGGACATCTTCTGCTGACAAATCTTCGAAAACCTCAGCAAATACTCCAACTGGTGGCTGGCTAGTCTTGGGTAGATTTTTACTAGACTTCATCAACTGAAGGAATTCTCCCTCTTTCAAATTGGAATCCGAGTAGACTACACCGTCAATCATGACCGTCAAAGGAACTATTGTAATATTCAAATCTTTTGCTAGTTCAGGCTCAATCGTAATCGAAGAGTCTGTCACAACTTTAATTTTTGTCATATTTTCCCTACTTTTATCCTGTTATTGAGTCTATTATACCAAAAAATCCTAAGTTTTTGTGAATCAATCTTAGCTTAATCCATAAATCTCAGAAAAATAAGAGCCTTCTAAGTCAAACACTACTTAGAAGACTCTTAATGATTTGATTAAGGCACTAGCCAAAGCTTACACAAAGAGATGCACTTTTAAGCCTCATCATCTTTGCGCTTGTGACCAAGAATCATGAATCCTAGACCCGCAAGAAGAGCACTTGTCGTCGCTCCTCCGACTGAAACTGGAGCAGTGCTACCTGTATTTGGTAAGGTCGCTTGTTTAGCCTTATCTCCTGCAGGAGTTGGAACAGCTGGCTTAGCATTTGGAACAGGTTTGCTTTCAGGCTTCTTCTCTAACTGATCCGTTTGAACTTTAGCTGCTGAATCAGTCTCTTGAACCGGCTTCACTTCTGGAGTCACTGGTGGAACCGGACTTGGCTGAGGTTCTGGTTTTGGAACCGATTGCGGTTGTGGCGCTGGTTCTGGTTTCGGCTGCGGTGCTGGTTCCGGTTGTGGTTGTGGACTAGGAACTTGCTTCGCTTCAAAGGACCATTTACCTATGAAAGTCAAACTTGTTCCCTCTTCCACTTTTTCATAGCTCAGGAATTTCCAAGTACCATTTGCAACAGAAACTTCTACAGGCATCGGTGCTTCTGGAACAAAAGCAATCGCTGCAGAAGAACTTGTAGTATATGTTCCACTTTGTGGAAGCAAGCTCAATACTTCTGCTGGCAAGTTGTTGTCTGCTGTCGCACTTTCAAAGCGGTAAGTCACTTTATAGGTTTCAGTTACTGGTGCAGGCAAAACATTAACTGGTACAGGAACTTCAGTAGAAGAACCATCTGGATAATCAACACGGACTGTACCGCTATAAGTACCTGGTTTTGTAGAATCTATTTGACCCGCAGGCGTGATATCGACTACCTTAGTACCATCTGGAAGGCTTGACAAGTTCGTCACATTATCAGTCAAGTTTGGTCTGTCTCCAACCTTAATAATTTCTTCCGTTACCTGAGGCGTATAAATTTCAGCATTTTTCGGATTTGCCTTAAACTCCCATTTTCCTACAAACTCAACATTTGCCTTGTTCACGACTGCATTGTCTGCATCGTAACCCTTGAAGGTCCAAGTGCCATCATTCACTGGGTCTGTGTAAGTGGTTTGTGATGGTTGTTGAGCTGAAACAGAAGCACCATTCACATATGTTGCACTGTCGCTTGGAGTCAATGCGGCGATGGCTGCTGGAAGTTGCTTACCTGCTGTTGCGCTCTCGAAGCTGTAAGTAGCTTGGTACTTGTTGGCTTCAAAGGTCCATTTTCCTACAAACTCAACATCGGACTTGTTCACAACTGCATTAGCTGCGTCATAGCCCTTGAAGGTCCATGTGCCGTCGTTCACAGTATCTGTGTAGGTCGCTTGCGCTGGTTGTTGAGCCGAAACAGAGGCACCATTCACATATGTTGCACTGTCGCTTGGAGTCAATGCTGCGATGGCTGCTGGAAGTTGCTTACCTGCTGTCTCACTCTCGAAGCGGTAAGTAGCTTGGTACTTGTTGGCTTCAAAGGCCCATTTTCCTACAAACTCAACATCGGACTTGTTCACGACTGCATTAGCTGCGTCATAGCCCTTGAAAGTCCAAGTGCCATCATTCACTGGGTCTGTGTAAGTGTTTTCCGCTGGTTGCTTAGCTGAAACAGAAGCACCATTCACATATGTTGCACTGTCGCTTGGGGTCAATGCGGCGATGGCTGCTGGAAGCGCTTGACCTGCTGTGGCGCTCTCGAAGCGGTAAGTGGCTTGGTACTTGTTGGCTTCAAAGGCCCATTTTCCTACAAACTCAACATCGGACTTGTTCACGACTGCATTAGCTGCGTCATAACCCTTGAAGGTCCAGGTGCCATCATTCACTGTGTCTGTGTAGGTCGCTTGCGCTGGTTGTTGAGCGGAAACAGAGGCACCGTTCACATATGTTGCACTGTCGCTTGGGGTCAATGCGGCAATGGCTGCTGGAAGAGCCTTACCTGCTGTGGCGCTCTCGAAGCGGTAAGTGGCTTGGTACTTGTTAGCTTCAAAGGTCCATTTTCCTACAAACTCAACATCGGCCTTGTTCACGACTGCATTGTCTGCGTCATAGCCCTTGAAGGTCCATGTGCCGTCGTTCACAGTATCGGCGTAAGTGGTTTCCGCTGGTTGTTGAGCGGAAACAGAGGCACCATTCTCATAAGTTGCACTGTCGCTTGGAGTCAATGCTGCGATGGCTGCTGGAAGTTGCTTACCTGCTGTGGCGCTCTCGAAGCTGTAAGTAGCTTGGTACTTCTTAGCTTCAAAGACCCATTTTCCTACAAACTCAACATTTGCCTTGTTGACAACTGCACTAGCTGCGTCATAGCCCTTGAAGGTCCATGTGCCGTCGTTCACAGTATCTGTGTAGGTCGCTTGCGCTGGTTGTTGAGCCGAAACAGTATTGCCATTCACATAGGTTGCACTGTCGCTTGGAGTCAATGCGGCGATGGCTGCTGGAAGTTGCTTACCTGCTGTCTCACTCTCGAAGCGGTAAGTAGCTTGGTACTTGTTGGCTTCAAAGGCCCATTTTCCTACAAACTCAACATTGGCCTTGTTCACGACTGCATTGCCTGCGTCATAGCCTTTGAAAGTCCATGTGCCATCATTCACACTATCTGTATAAGTGGT
>NZ_RJPU01000013.1:0-11400 GCF_003943535.1 Streptococcus cristatus | reverse complement strand
GGTCCAGCCACTAAGTCAGCAACCTTACCAAGTACAGGCACAGCAACAGATTCAGCCTTCCTTCTCGGCCTTCTGTTAGCATTGACAGGATTATTCCTGATGAAGAAGAAGGAAAATATGTAAAAAAACATTTCCGACACAAAGTTTGGTACATAGCCATTAGTCTATGTACCAGCGATTTAAGGGCGGAACATGGCTTGAGAAAAGATATAGTGTAAGTTATGTTCCGTCTGTTTTTACGATAAATTCAATTTAAATAATTCAAATAAAATATATTTTTTTAAATAAAGTTGCAAACGCTTACTGGTGAGAAGCGTACAGATAGGAAGGTTCCTTTATGGAAAAGAAATGTAAGTTTAGTATTCGAAAATATGCTATCGGTGCTTGTTCTGTCATGATAGGTGTCCTGTTATTTGGTATGCCATTGGCATCGGCTGATGTGGTGCAACCGTCCAGTTCAGCAACTGTTACTAGCGAGTCATCAGGTGGCAGAGGAAATGATTCCGGCACGGTCGAGCGGGTAGAAGGTCTAACCAGTTTACCAGCTGAATTGGCAGATAAATTAGCAAAAGCCGACTCTGGCGACAATGGAGGAAGCAGTTCTGATAATAGCGGAAATACTTCTGAAGCAACATCAGAGGTAGCTACTCCCAAACCGGCTCAGCCAGTGGCAAATGAGGGAGTCACTCAACCGAAACCTACGCAGCCGAAAACTTCCGCTAGCAATGAAGCTAGCCAGCCCACTTTGCCAGCTCAAGCAGCAAGTCCTACTGAAAATAAGGAAACAGAAATTGCTGATTATGGACCACTTCCAACCAAGGCTCAATTGGACTACCACAAAGAAGAATTAGCCGCCTTTATCCACTTTGGTATGAACACCTATACCAACTCTGAGTGGGGAAATGGTCGTGAAAATCCTTCTAATTTTAATCCGACTAATTTAGATACAGACCAATGGATTCGAGTGTTAAAAGAAGCAGGATTCAAACGGACGATTATGGTTACTAAGCACCATGATGGTTTTGTTCTCTATCCGTCTGCGCATACAAATCACACTGTCGCAGCCAGTCCGTGGAGAAATGGTAAAGGCGATGTCTTGGAAGAAGTTTCTAAGTCTGCGACCAAATATGACATGAATCTTGGTGTCTATCTTTCTCCGTGGGATGCCAATCATCCGTCTTATAAGGTTGCCACTCAGGATCAGTATAATGAATACTACCTCAATCAACTCAAGGAGATTTTAGATAATCCTAAATACGGTAACAAAGGAAAATTTGTCGAAGTCTGGATGGATGGTGCTCGAGGAGAAGGAGCGCAGAAAGTCACTTATACTTTTGATAAATGGTTCGAATATATTAAAAAAGCAGAGGGTGACATCACTATTTTCTCTGCTCAGCCAACAAGTGTCCGCTGGATTGGGAACGAAAAAGGCACAGCGGGTGACCCAGTCTGGCATAAGGTCAAACGCGACAAAGTTCTGGCTAATCCGTCAACAGACTATCTGAATCATGGGGACCCTACTGGAGATATGTATTCTGTTGGGGAAGCGGATGTATCCATTCGCTCAGGCTGGTTCTATCATGAAAATCAGCAACCAAAATCTTTGCGTGAATTGATGGATATTTACTTCAAGTCTGTCGGTCGTGGAACACCACTTTTGCTCAATATTCCACCTAACAAAGAAGGACGATTTGCAGATGTTGATGTTGCAAGATTAAAAGAATTTCATCAGACGCTCAAAGACATGTATTCTACTAATCTAGCAGCAGGTGCCAGTGTGGTAGCGGATTCTACACGGAAGAATGCCAAATACAATGTCAATCATCTGGTTGATGGTGATGACAAGACATCTTGGGCGCTATCAAATGATGCCTTGACTGGTTCTTTCACAGTTGATTTGGGAGAGAATAAGCGTTTTGATGTGGTCGAGTTGAAAGAAGATATTGCTAAAGGTCAGCGGATTTACGGTTTCAACATTGACGTAGAAGTCAATGGTCGTTGGGTTCGCTATGGCGAAGGCAGTACAGTTGGCTACCGCCGTCTTATCCAAGGCCAGCCGGTCACTGCTAGAAGAATCCGTGTTACTATTACGGGTGCTCAGGCGACCCCGATTTTGACCAACTTTGCGCTCTACAAAACACCTCAGTCTATCGAAAAGACAGATGGATATCCTTTGGGCTTGGATTATCATTCTAATACTGAGGGAAATAAGAACAATACGACTTGGCATCAAGAAAATGAAGGTGTTCGCGGAAGTTCTATGTGGACTAACCAAAAAGATGCCAGCGTTGAATATCAATTCACAGGAACTAAGGCCTATGTCGTGTCTACTGTCGACCCGCAACACGGTCCGATGGATGTCTATGTAGATGGTCAAAAAGTGGCAACGATTGATACGCAGAGCACCGTGCGCAAACGCAGTCAAACGGTATATGAAACAAGCAACCTAGCAGAAGGCACTCATACTATCAAGCTGGTGAATGCTAGCAATCGTGCCATTGCAACTGAGGGGATTTATACTTTAAATAACCAAAGCAAGGGCATGTTTGAGCTAAGTCAAGCAAGCTATGAAGCTGAAAAAGGTAAAACTGTCACTGTTACTGTCAAACGTGTAGGCGGTGCTAAAGGTTCAGCAGATGTCCGTGTGGTGACCGAGCCCGGAACAGGTGTTCATGGCAAGGTTTACCAAGACAAGACAGAGATTTTGCACTTTGCTGATGGGGAAACCGAAAAGACAGTAACGCTCCAGACTATTGACTTTAAAGAACAAGAAGACCAAGTCTTTGACTTTAAAGTTAAGTTGTCTGACCCAACAGAAGGCAGCTTACTTGGCTTTAACTCATCTGCAACAGTTCGTGTCATGAAAGCGGACAGTCTTTCGCATAACCAAAAAGAATACGATGACCAAGCCAGCCAGCTTATCTACAGTTCAAATTGGCACAGACAGACCAATGCTCAGGGAAATTTCAGCAATACAGAAAGCTGGGCTTCTTATAACGGCTTGTCTGCTGATGCCAAGAAAAAACTTTCTGTGACAGCTATTTTCAGCGGGACAGGAATCGATCTAACTGGTTTTGTGGATCCAAATCATGGTATTTATAAGGTCAGCCTAGATGGCAAAGTCTTAGACTATCAAGAAAGTCAAGGAAATGCCACAGAATACAACGGCAAGAAATACTTTAGTGGTAAAGCGGCTCAACGAAAAGGCAATCAAACACTGGTTTCCCTTAAAGGTTTGAAGGACGATGTTCACGTTCTGACCATGGAGCTGGATCCTGAGCGTAATGACTTGGCTAGAAATATCGGAATCCAATTAGATAGGGTCGTGACAAAAGGAACTGGTTCTCATCTCATTTCCAAACAGGACTTTGTAGAAGAGATGAAGCAGTTGAAAGAAACTGTCAATCAAATTACCCCAGAATTATTGAAAGATACCCCGAATAGCCGTACTGACTTTGTAGAACATAAGACTGTTTTGGAAAATGAATTGGGAAAAGAAACACCAGATGTCCAAGCAATCTTCAATGCAGTTAATCAATTGAAAGAAATTTTGGATAATCCAGATAACTTTATTCCAGAAAATCGTCCAAACCTACCAGAGGAACCAAGTCCATCTCAACCATCCACGCCAGATCAACCTTCAACTCCATCTCAACCATCCACGCCAGATCAACCTTCAACTCCATCTCAACCGTCTACGCCCGATCAGCCTACAACACCTGATCAAAAACCAGATCAGCCGATTGTAACGCCTCCGGTCACTAAAGAAGAGAAAGATTTGCTTCAGGCTCGTAAGCAAAACTTTAATAAAGACTGGTACTTTAAACTTAATCCGACTGGCGACCAATCCAAGGAAAATATCAATATGAAGGATTGGACCAAGCTTAATCTGCCACATGACTGGAGTATCTTCTTTGACTTTGATCATTCGTCTCCAGCTCGCAATGAGGGCGGTCAGCTAAATGGTGGAGTGGCATGGTATCGTAAGACCTTTACACTGGAGGAAGAAAACAAGGACAAGAACGTTCGTCTGACTTTTGATGGTGTTTACATGGATTCGCATGTCTATGTCAATGGCAAGCATGTCGGTCACTATCCAAATGGTTATAATCACTTCTCTTATGATATCACTGACTATCTCTATAAAGATGGTCGTGAAAATACGATTGCTGTCCAAGTTACCAACAAGCAACCAAGTAGTCGTTGGTATTCGGGTAGCGGTATTTACCGTGATGTTCATCTAGTCATGACAGATAAGCTGCATGTCAGCAAACATGGCAATAAGATCACCACACCGAAGCTAAAAGAACAGCAGCAGGGAGCGGTTGATACAGTTGTTGCCAGCAAGGTTGTCAATACCGATAGTAAGGCGCATCAGGTTTATGTTGAGCACCAGGTCTTTACCAAAGAAGGTCAGGCTGTCTCAGCAGCTGTCCGTTCCGTTGTCAAAGAACTTTTAGCTAATCAGGAAGTTCAATTTGATCAAACGCTTCAGGTCAACAGACCAACCCTGTGGACGACCAAATCAGATAAGCCACAGCTCTATGTCATGAAGACCAAGGTCTATAAAGACAATCAACTGGTTGATGTGACTGAAGATACCTTTGGTTACCGTTACTTTGACTGGACTGCAGCAGATGGCTTCTCACTAAACGGCGAGCGCATGAAGTTCCACGGCGTATGTATTCACCAGGACAATGGAGCACTGGGCTCTGAAGAAAATGCCAAGGCCATCTATCGCAAACTGAAATTGCTTAAGGAGATGGGCGTCAATGCTATTCGTACTTCTCATAATCCAGCCAGCGAACAGTTGTTGAATGCTGCGGCTGAGCTTGGATTCTTAGTGCAGGAAGAAGCCTTTGATACTTGGTATCATAGTAAGAAGACTTATGACTACGGCCGATTCTTTGACCAAGAAGCAACCCATCCAGATGCTAAACCAGGTGAGAAATGGTCTGACTTTGACTTGAGAATGATGGTTGAAAAAGACAAGAACAATCCATCTATCATCATGTGGTCTCTCGGAAATGAGGTCGAGGAAGCCAATGGAGATGCCCGTTCTATTGCGACAGCTAAGCGCTTGAAGGCTGTTATCAAGGCCATTGACACAGAACGCTATGTCACCATGGGTGAAAATAAATTTAGCCAACGTTCTTCTGGCGGCTTTATCGAAATCGCTAAAATCATGGATGTCGTAGGGATGAACTATGGCGAGCATAACTATGAAGCAGTGCGTAGGGCTCATCCAGACTGGAAGATTTATGGCTCAGAAACATCTTCTGCAACTCGGACTCGCGGCTCCTACTACGATCCATCACGGATTTTGAACCATGACCACAGTGCTGGTCGTCGTTATGAGCAGTCTGACTATGGAAATGACAAGGTAGCATGGGGCCGGACAGCGACCCAGTCATGGACCTTTGACCGTGACCATGCTGGCTATGCAGGTCAGTTTATCTGGACAGGTATTGACTATATTGGTGAGCCGACTCCTTGGCACAATATGGATCGTACCCCAGTTAAGAGCTCCTTCTTCGGTATCATTGATACAGCAGGTCTGCCTAAGAATGACTTCTATCTCTACCAAAGCCAATGGCGCTCAGTCCAAGACAAGCCGATGGTTCATATGTTGCCACACTGGAATTGGGACGAGGAGAGTCTACAAGACAGAAAGATGTTGGTTGATGGCAAGGTGCCTGTCCGCGTCTTCTCAAATGCAGCCAGCGTTGAACTCTATCTGAACAATGAATCACTTGGCAAAAAGACCTTTACCAAGAAGCAGACAGCAGATGGCAGAAGCTATCAAGAAGGTGAAAATGGTCAACTCTATCTAGAATGGAAGGTTGCATACAAGCCAGGTACTCTAGTGGCAGTTGCTCGTGATGAGTCTGGCAAAGAGATTGCTCGTGATACAGTGACAACTGCTGAGCAAGCTAGCAATGTCCGCCTTGTCAAAGAAGAGCACGTCATCGGTGCGGATGGAAAAGATTTGACTTATATCCATTATGAAATTGTGGATGCTAATGGCAATCTCGTACCGACAGCTAATAATCTTGTGCATTTCAATCTACATGGACAAGGCGAAATTGTCGGTGTAGATAATGGTGAACAGGCTAGCCGTGAGCGCTACAAGGCTCAAGCAGATGGCACATGGAAACGCAAGGCCTTTAATGGCAAGGGTGTGGTCATCGTTAAGTCGACAGAAACAGCTGGAAAATTTACCCTCTATGCTGATTCAGAAGGTTTAGTCTCAGATTCTGCAACGGTTTATACAGTGAAAAGAATACAGTCTGCCAAAGAATTGGTTGACTTACTCCCAGCAAAAGCAACAGCTATGGTTGGTGACGAAGCACAACTTCCACAGACAGTCAAAGCTGTTTACAATGACGGCAGTACAGAAGATAAGACTGTGACTTGGAAGATACCAGCTGACCTGACTAAAACGCGTGGCGTCAAAGAAGTTTTAGGAAATGTAGAAGGTACAAACCTGACTGCTCGCTTGATGCTGAAAGTTTTGGATTTGGTAACTTGGTTGCCAAAAAACCAGACAGTGCCAGTCAATACAGCAACAGAAGATTTAGATAAAGTAGTTACAGCAGTCTTTTCTGACGGTACGACATCAGATGCTGAAGTCAGCTCTTGGACTTTGGAAAATCCAGATGCCTTGAAGACTGAAAATGGCGAAACAACAGCTACAGGAAAAGTTGCAGACTCGGACATTTCTGTGTCGGCTAGATTCCGAGCGTCTAATCAGAACTTAACCGAAGGGGCTGTGACAGGTATTCAGGTTGGTGGCAAGGCTCTGGCTGACTTTAGCGCAGACAAGACTTACTATCGCATTCCACTTGCTTATGGTGCAACTGTACCGACAGTTTCAGCGACAACTACAGGAGGTGCAACGGCTACTATACAACAGGCTAGTGCTGACAATGACAAGCTGACTTCTGTCTTTGTGACAGACGAGTCTGGTCGTCTGACTCGAGTTTATCGCCTGCAATTTGTCGAAGCTAGCCCGGCCTTGACTGGTATTGAGCTAGAAGTAGAAAAGACAGAAAATCTGGTCGAAGATCAAGCTATACCGTATAAAGTCAACGGTGTTTATGAAGATGGCACTCGGGCGCTTCTGTCAGAAAATGATGTTAACATCACGATTAGCTCAGAAGATGGAGCGGGGATCAAAGCTGAAAATGGTAAGCTCTTACTCTATCGTAAAGGAACAGCTCGTATCACAGCTCGTCTTGCAAAGGCAGATAAGACTCTGACTTCGCAAGAACTAACCTTGAGCATCGCTGAAAATACACAAGAAAAGACCATCACAGAGCTGCGGACGATTAAGCTATCGACAGATTTGCATAAGGTGCCAACTCTCCCTCAAGAAGTACTGGCAGTTTATAATCAAGGTTTGCCGCGTAAGGTAGCCGTGACTTGGGAGCCGATTTCCCAAGAAAAGGTTGATCGCTATCATAGCTTTACCGTTAAGGGGCGAGTAGCAGGTACTGACATTGAAGCGCAAGCTCATGTGACTGTTGAAGGCTTCTTGACAGCTGAAGAAGTTTCATTGGCCGTGCCAAAAGGTGAGAAGATTAAACTTCCGGCAACAGTCCGTGCTTATCACTCTGATGGCAGTGTCCAGTATAAAGAAGTAAACTGGGATGCTGTTCCATCTGATGCAACGGCTCAAGCTGGAAAAATAGAAGTTACAGGAACAGTCGTGGGACTCAATCTGAGAACCAAGGCTCACATCCGAGTGTCTGAGCAAACGGTCCAAAATAAGAATATCTCTAAACAATGGACAGGGTCAGAACTTCCAGCAGCCTTTGTATCTGATACTGGTGGGGATGATAGCGCTAGTGCTCTAAATGATACCCACATTTCAAGAACTTCAGGCGGAGCTAAGAATCGTTGGACCAACTGGCGTACTGGAAATGAAGAAGATTATGCAGGTATCTTATTTGGAGATGCAGGTGACTTGACTAAACGCTTTGTTGATAATCTAAAAGCAGACTTCTACACGGATGGTTCTATTGGTCTACCAGAAGAATATGTTATTGAATACTATGCTGGCAAAGATCTTCCAGAATTACCAAAAGATGTTAACCATGTTCGTAAAGAAGCGCAGCATCCATTCAATCAATCAAGTAACTGGAAACAGGTAACTGGTCTTCGTGCGCCTCAGACCCTAAGTGCAAACTCTGAAAATGTCTTCCGCTTTGATAAGGTAGAAACACCAGCTATCCGTATTCGCATGAAGAAGAAAGCGAACACCTCAGGTGTTGGTTTGACTGAGCTAACTGTTATGGGCAACAGTGTTGAAGAGGCGACAAGTGCAATCGCCAAGATCATGGTAGATGGACAGCCTATCCCAGGCTTTAACAGCGCTATCAAGGAATATGAGATTGTCAAGAAAGAAACAGGTAATCAAGTGACTGCAGAAGTAAGCGACAATGGGTTAGCGACAGTGATTCCAGCAGCATCTGAAAATGATCCTGTCCGTGTACTCATCAAGGCTGAAAATGGTCAAATCGTGGATGAGTACCGCATTCGCTTTGTCAAAGAGAGTAAGCAAATGGGTAAGCCTGTGGCTGTTGAAATATTATCAACAGTCGTAAATGTAGGAGAGAGACTCCAGTTGCCATCAACTGTACCAGTTTATTACCCAAGTGGTACTGAGTGGGTTAAGAAAGATTTAGCAGTTACTTGGAATCCAGTTGATGAAAGTCTACTTCGAACTAAAGGTAGCTTTACATTGACAGGAACGATTCCAGGAACAGATCTGCAGGCACAGCTTAAAGTACGGGTAAGCGAGCAAACTGGACGCAATGCTGCTTTAAACCAAAATCATAACGACCAAGATTCACTTGCTTTTGCTTCAACGACTAATGACACAGATCAAGCTTCACAAGATAGGGTTCACTATGTAAATGATGGTTCGACCAACGAAAGCAATCGCTGGACTAACTGGTCAAGACAGGCTCCAAGTAAAGAAGTATCTGTCGGTGTGCTTTTCAAAAAGCAAGGTCAGATTTCAGCTGAGACAGTACAACAAGTTGGTATGCAGTTCTTCAGAGATAGTGGAACAGATGCACCACAAAGTCTCGTCTTAGAATACTATGACGGTCCAGACTTTACTGAGCCAAATCCATCTTCTCGTTATGCTGAGCAAGCTGATCATCCATTTAACAATGCAGATAATTGGAAGCAATTGAACTATACAGCAGATAGCGAAATCATAGCTGGCAAGATGATTCATTTCAACTTTGATCCAGTTAAAACAAAAGCTATCCGTGCCCGAATGACACGCAAGGATACGACTAACGGGGTTGCACTTGTAGAGTTCACTGCCGTTACACCAACAGAAACGCTTCAGTCAACTACAGTAACGAATATCACTGTTAATGGTCAAGCCTTGGCTGATTTTGAAGCAGATAAGACAGATTACCGTCTGGAGTATCAGGGCACAAGACCAAGGATTGAAGCTACTGCTACAAACAAAGCAACTGTAACAGTTGTTCAGTCTGATAGCGATGAGCTTCCAAGTCTTGTTCGTGTGGTGACGGAAGACGGTCAAACGACTAAGGAATACCGGATCCAGCTAGTGAAGAAAGCAGCGGATGCTACACCGCCAGTTCACAAAACGACTCCAGACGAAGGCGTTAAGAATTTGGTTGTCGAACAGCCACGCTTGGATATTGTGACAGAAGTTCTACCGTTTAATACTGTTGAACGTGAAAATGCTCAATTACCTAAGGGCACCCGAAAAGTTGTCCAAGAAAGCAAGGTTGGTGAGAAGACCACACTTGTGGAAGTGACCATCGAAAATGGTCAAGAAACTGGTCGAGTGACTCGCGATAGTTTCGTTTCCAAAGATGCAGTTGATAAGATTGTGGAAGTTGGCAAGCCAGTTGAGCAAATCACTCCAGCAGAAGGCGTTAAGAATCTGGTTGTCGAGCAGCCACGCTTGGATGTGGTAACTGAAGCTCTACCGTTTAATACTGTTGAACGTGAAAATGCTCAATTACCTAAGGGCACCCGAAAAGTTGTCCAAGAAGGCAAGGCCGGTGAAAAGACCACGCTGGTTGAAGTAACAATCGAAAATGGCCAAGAAACTGGCCGTGTGACTCGTGACAACTTCGTTTCCAAATCCCCAGTCGACAAGATTGTGGAAGTTGGTAAACCAGTTGAGCAGGTTACACCAGCAGAAGGCGTTAAGAATCTGGTTGTCGAGCAACCACGACTTGATATCGTGACAGAAGTTCTACCGTTTAATACCGTCGAACGAGAAAATCCACAATTGTCTAAGGGTACTCGAAAAGTTGTCCAAGAAGGCAAGGCCGGTGAGAAGACCACACTTGTGGAAGTGACCATCGAAAATGGCCAAGAAACTGGTCGAGTGACTCGCGATAGCTTTGTTTCCAAATCCCCAGTCGACAAGATTGTGGAAGTTGGCAAACCAGTTGAGCAGGTTACACCAGCAGAAGGCGTTAAGAATCTTGTTGTCGAACAGCCACGCCTAGATATTGTGACAGAGACTCTGCCGTTTAATACTGTTGAACATGAAAGTGCTCAATTACCTAAAGGTACCCGAAAAGTTGTCCAAGAAGGCAAAGCTGGCGAAAAGACCGTGCTTGTTGAAGTGACGATTGAGAATGGCAAGGAAAGCGGTCGAGTAACTCGTGACAGCTTCGTTTCCAAAGCCCCAGTTGACAAGATTGTGGAAGTTGGTAAACCAGTCGAGCAAATCACTCCAGCTGAAGGTGTTAAGAATCTTGTTGTCGAGCAGCCACGCTTGGATATTGTGACAGAGGTTCTACCGTTTAATACCATCGAACGAGAAAATCCACAATTGTCTAAGGGTACTCGAAAAGTTGTCCAAGAAGGTAAGGCCGGCGAGAAGACCACACTTGTGGAAGTGACCATCGAAAATGGTCAAGAAACCGGGCGATTGACTCGCGACAGCTTCGTTTCTAAAGATCCAGTAGATCAGATTGTGGAAGTTGGAAGCAAGGAAGAGAAACCAAACAAACCAACTACACCAGAGAAGCCTGTAGAGCCATCTAAACCATCTAAGCCAGAAAATAACTTACGTATCTTGACGGACGAAGCTACCAAGGTTCAAGTGATTGGCATGAAGTCTACGCTTGATCAAGTTGTGGCCTTGAAGGTTAAGAAAGTAGCAGCTCAAAGCCTGGAAGGTAAGCTCTATGATGCTTATGACATTAGACTAGAAGACCAATTTGGCAAAGCTGTTCAGCCTAAGGGCAAGGTCTTTGTCAGCCTTCCAGTTGCATCTAACAAAGATGTTGAAAATGTCTTCTTTATGACAGCGGCTAATCAGCTTGATGCGGTATCCTTCCAGCAAAAAGGTCATTATATCGAGTACATGACAGATCAGCTAGGTGT
>NZ_RJPU01000012.1:0-27923 GCF_003943535.1 Streptococcus cristatus | reverse complement strand
AGCTTACTGATGCTGAAGCACTGGCACTTACTGAGACAGACTGGCTGGTGCTCAATGAAGTTGAGGCGCTTGTGCTTATTGAAACGGATTGACTCAAGCTTACTGATGCTGAAGCACTGGCACTTACTGAGACAGACTGGCTCAGGCTTACTGATGCTGAAGCACTTGCGCTTGCTGAGACAGACTGGCTGGTGCTCAGTGACGCTGAAGCACTTGCGCTTGTTGAGATAGACTGGCTGGCGCTCAATGAAGCTGAGGCACTTGCACTTACTGAGACAGACTGGCTGGTGCTCAATGAGGTTGAAGCTGATTCACTTGTTGAAACGGATTGACTCAAGCTTACTGATGCTGAAGCACTGGCACTTACTGAGACAGACTGGCTGGTGCTCAATGAAGTTGAGGCGCTTGTGCTTATTGAAACGGATTGACTCAAGCTTACTGATGCTGAAGCACTGGCACTTACTGAGACAGACTGGCTCAGGCTTACTGATGCTGAAGCACTTGCGCTTGCTGAGACAGACTGGCTGGTGCTCAGTGACGCTGAAGCACTATTACTCAATGAGACAGATTGACTACCACTCAGTGAAGCTGAAGCGCTCGTGCTCAATGAGGCCGAGGCACTTTTGATCAATGAGACTGACTGGCTACCACTCAACGAAGCTGAGGCACTTTTGCTCAATGAGACAGATTGGCTACCGCTCAATGATGCTGAAGCACTCTTACTCAATGAAACTGACTGGCTTAAGCTCAACGAAGCTGAGGCACTCTTACTTAGTGAAACTGATTGGCTACCACTCAATGAAGTTGAAGCACTCTTACTTAGTGAAACCGATTGACTCAAGCTCAACGAAGATGAAGCACTCTTACTTAATGAGACGGATTGACTACCACTCAATGAAGCGGAGGCACTCTTACTCAATGAAACTGACTGGCTCAGGCTCAATGACGCTGAAGCACTCTTACTTAATGAGACGGATTGGCTACCACTCAACGAAGCCGAAGCACTCTTGCTCAATGAAACTGACTGACTCAAGCTCAACGAAGCGGAGGCACTCTTACTCAGTGAAACTGATTGGCTACCGCTCAATGAGGTTGAGGCGCTCTTGCTTAATGAGACGGATTGGCTACCACTCAACGAAGCCGAAGCACTCTTACTTAATGAAACTGACCGGCTCAAGCTCAATGAAGCGGTGCTCTGACTCACTGAGACGGATTGACTACCGCTAACCGAGCCAGAAACACTATTGCTCGCTGAAACCGAACGGCTGGCGCTCATCGATGCCGATTGGCTATTGCGCAAGGAAGTAGACAAGCTCTGGCTAGCAGAAACTGAACGGCTGGCGCTCAATGAAGCAACGCTCTGACTCACTGAGACAGACTGACTACCGCTCACTGAGGCCGAAACACTATTTCTCGCTGAAACCGAGCGGCTGGCGCTCATCGATGCCGACTGGCTATTGCGCAAGGAAGTAGACAAGCTCTGGCTAGCAGAAACTGAACGGCTGGCGCTCGTTGAAGCCAACGCACTCGCTGATGTACTAGCACTTACTGAGACACTGGTTGACTGTCTTTGACTTAGACTAGTTGAAGCACTGCTACTCTTATACTCACTATCAGAAAGTTTTACAGTGAACGTATCCGTAGTCTTATCTTTATAGATAATGGTAACTGTTCCATTGTTACTAATAGTAAAGGAATCAATACGTTTTTCCTGCTTATTGTTTAGTTTCTCAACAGCCGCCAATATACGAGTTTTTTCTTGAAGTTTTAATTCAGAAACATTCTCTACTTGGAAGGTTTCGGTCGGTGCTACCCCTTCCATAATATCTGTCAGTCTACCTTGCACAATACGGACATTACCTGGCGAAGCATTTCCTGCACTATTTTTATTCCCAGCCTTATCCGTTGCTACTGCATTACGTTGCCAACTATTTCTACCATTTTTATCGTACTCTAGATTATCATTCAAATGAGCTCTTACTGTAATGCGAGCTGGACTAGCAGTAGTCGCTGTGATATTCCCCGTTAAATGATCTACTGTTCCCGTCCCATATTTATTATCTTCAAAGAAATTATTTTTAAGGGCTGAACCATTTGCATCTTCATTTGAAACGATCTTAAATTCTGATAATTGCCCGCTATTATCTGTAGCAGTGAAATTAATTTGAATATCATCTCCTGCGTACACAACATAGTTGCCGTTTACAGGTGTTAGAGTTTGACCATTACGAGTCACCGTCGCACTTGGAACTGGAACAGCATCCACATTAGCTGGGATAACAGCTGTAGTATTATCACGGTAGGTAATGGTAATATTCCCATTTTCAGCTACCGAAATCGTTCCGGTTACGCCATCTTTCGTAAAATCACTACCAGATAAAAGCGACTGGTTTTTTTCTTTAAATTTTTCAAGTACTTGATTGCGTTCACTTACAGTCAAAGAAGAGGGATTCTTAACAATAACAGTATCCCCACTAACTGGGTTGTGGCGTTCGTTGAAGCCTTTGATATGGAAATTCGTACGTGCTGTCGCAGTTAGGCCATGAATATCTGTTACTGTGTACTCCAGAACATAGGTACCAGGCTTATAGGGTTTCCAAGTTCCGTTTTCACGACCCACTGTCCCTATTATGTCAATGGTGTATGACCTTTGACCACCTGTTTTATTCCCCCTTTGATCATAGATATATAGATCTCCAAATTCCCCTTTCTTGTTAGTTGGATAGTTCGGTGCTTTTAAACCTGTAATAATAGCATTGGATGGGGAGGCCGTGATTTTAGCCATCCCTTTATCATCATTCAGTCTTATCTGAAAATTATTGATTGCTTCATCATTATAAATTGTGATAGTAGATGGCATAGAAATCGTAGGTGGATTAGAGGCTGCACGTGAGTGTGCCCCTCTAGCAATTTCTGTCCCATTTCGTGGATCACGCACACCAGAATTAGCCGCCAACACAGCATTGACAATCGAATTACGCGCTGAAGTAGCTTTTTGCAATACTGTTGTTAAATCACTAGTTGGATCAGTCAGGGCTTTTTCAATTTCTGTTACTGCAGCATTGGCCTTAACAAGAGCTGAATCCGTATTTGGTAAATCAACCGCTTTTGCTAGATAGTCACCTATTTCAGCTGAAAGATTGGTCAACTTCCTACGGTTTTCTTCTTGTTGTTTAGCAGTGACTTCTGAAGATGCTAATGCAACCGCAGCAGCTTCAATTAAGCTAGTTGTGACAGAAGTTGATTGAACTCCACTAACACTATTCTTACCAGTAATTTCAGTTATTTTTAATTCAGCTGAGTCAATTTCAAGGTTCTTTGCTTCTTTTGAAGTAGAAGGTTGCTGGTCAATTGCTGTCGTCGATCCACTCTGTTCAACAGACAAACTTGACACTACAGAAACATTCGATCCACTTGTTGATTGACTGGCACTGCGGAAGCCGGCCTGACCAGACTCTTTTGGTGAAGTTGCTACAGTCTTATCTACCGTTTGACTCTTCTCAGCTTGTTTGAGCGCATCCTTGCCTTGGGCTTGGTTCTTATCCGCTAGCACACCAGCGGCCAGGTTATTGCTGGTTGCTAGGGCTTGGCTATTGCTCAAAGTAGCGCTAGCTAAACTTTGTCCCGCACCAGATGAGACAAAGCTATCAGCAACATTGACTCTGATATCCAGTGAGACAGAATTAGAAGCTGAGACAGAAGCATCAGCTTCTGACGCGCTAGTTAGCACTTTATCCTGTTCTAGAGAAGTTGTATTGTTAGCACTTTCTAGCTTAGCGGGCGCTTTGCTCTCTGATACTTTTACAGCAGGCGCAGTACTCGCTGATTTGCTAGTCAAGACCGAACTGCTAGCAGATACAGACCGGCTAATAGAAGTTGAGTTACTAGCGGAAATTGATTGACTGAGCGATTGACTAACAGACTGGCTAGTCGAGATACTAATAGAGACTGACTCACTTGTAGAGACAGAAGCGCTGGCTGACTGAGCAACTGAAACAGAGGCCAACTCAGAAGCTTGTTCTGCTTTTGCTTTTCGCATTTCCGCTTGCGCTTGAGCAATGATCGAATTTGTACTTGCTTCTGCTGCTTCCTCATTGTCCTTGACTTCAGCTGATACAACTGCTTTATCAGTAGATTCAGATATTTCATCTGCATAGACAGACTGCTCCTGAGTCACCATTAGACCCGCTGCCCCAGCGGCTAATATCCCTCCCAGACCTGCAAGAGTATTGAGGCTCAGATGGTCGTGATCAAGCTCTTCAGTATCTGACAAGCCGCTTGAGACAACTTCTCCCATTCCACCAATACGAAAGAGGTCGAGTTGAGAATTTGAAGCTTTTACCCAATTTTTCCCAGACTTATAGAGCTTATACCGCTTCTTTTCGTCAATAATCTCGAAATCTTTGTTATATTTCTTACTTCGAAACATCCTTTTCCTTTCCTTTTCCAACATGCCAGTTTTTGTTAATCTCATGACCATTAGCAAAGAAGCTGGCTTATTGCATGCTATAGTTTATAAGCAAAAATACACACTTTTTTACATTTTTATGCTAGGTGTCCTAATGCTCCAGATAGTATTTTAACAGAAATAAAACAAGAATTCAATCTATTGAAATCTTCATTTATTGAAATTAAGCTTGATAAATCAAGCTATTTCAAACTATCTATATTAACCTAGTAATTCAAACCATAGATTATTATAGGAATTAACAATAAGTAACTATTTATACAAAAAAGCTAGACGGCTAATCCAAGATACTTGGCTCAGATCCGTCTAACTTTTTTATATATTTTGAATAGATTAGTGAGAAAGATGATTAATAATCCAAATCTTCTGCATACCCAGCTCCATTTCCTACAAAGTAGCCTGTCTTACAGTTCATACTAAATAGATAAGTACCATCTGGTTTATAGAGATTGTAGTAGCCATTCCCCTTGACAATATTAACTTTTTCAAGGATAAACTGATCTCCTGTGATATAGCCACGCTCGCGAGACACCTTGAGGATCGTTTCTAAAACACCCGGATTGAAGGTCCAAGCAGGATTATTGACATCATCAATAGCTGCTTGATTGTAAGGCACACGGCTAAGGTGGCGCTGGAGGTTAACTCCTGCACTTGGTAGTCCGATACCAGTTTCTGCATTTCTAATGCCGCTAGGATCACTAGGCGCTGGAGTCACAGCTGGCGGCGTTGATGGTGCGGCTGGTACTGTTGGTGTTGTTGATGGCGCTGACGGTTCCACTGTCGGACTAGGCGCTGGTGCTGGTAGCTGCTGACTACGTCCTTGAGCAATAGCCGCCTTCAAGACATCATCCAACTTGCTATTACCTGTCGATACATCTGGAAGATTGGCGTTTTCTTTCACTTGGGCATCCGTCTTCAAGAGACCATCAACGATAGCACCCGTATTGAATTGCGAATTCACACTTTGGATAGCAGAAATTTGCTTAACAAGATCATCATACTTCTTTTTAGCAGCTGTATATTCTGAGCTGCCAGTTAAGACATCTAACTTAGTTTTCAGCTTATCCAAATCGCCAAACTTGTCATTTTTGATAGCTGTCTGACTACTATCCGTAAAGAAGCTAGCATAGAGGTCTTCAAATTCTTTAGCAGCCTCTTTCTTAGTTTCACTAGAGCTTGTAGATTTCTTTTTGCTAGAAGAAACGGTCGAACTGGAACCAGTTGTCGACTTGTGGCTACCCCGACCTTGATGAAAGTACCAAGTCGTTCCAGCGGCAAGCGCTACAAGACCTAAGGCTGAGTATAGGAAGGCTTTCTTCTTGTAGAAAGGTTTTGTCTCAGGCTCGTCCTCATCTTCAAACACTGTCGGAACTGGCTTTGATATCGGCTTTGTTGCTGGGATAATTGGTGCTTCAGCTGCAACTGTTAGCGCTGGTTGTGCAGCCTTTGTAGTCTCTACATTTGCCGAGTTTGCCGTTTCTGCTTTCACTGGCTGCGCCGAAGGTGAGGTCACATTGGCAGTATTTTTCTTTGCCTGAGACTGACTCTTAAGCTGTTTGATGGTCTCTTGTATCAAAGCTTCTTTTTGTTGTGCCAGCTCTTCCATGATTCTCAGCTTTTGGGTTTCAAATTTCCCTGCTTCGATTTCATCTCGGTGTTGCTTGATGTATTTATCAAGGATATTGTCTCCTTCAGTCACACCAGCTTCGACTTCCTCGTTTTTCCGAGCAGCCTGACCGACCGTCATCTCTTTCGCATCTTCTAAGTCAAGAACGGTTTCTTTTGATTCTTGCTCTGTTGGCATCTTTTCTTCTTTGCTCACAGCATTTCCTTTCTAATCTAGTTGTCTTTTGACCCTTTGGCCAAAGTATTGATATAAATCAACTTTTAAAGTACCATTGTAAAGTTTTCGCTTTTTATCCGCCTGACTGCCATATTTGACTTCAAAGGCCTCATCACTGGTCAAGATAAATTTACTCCATGTTTTCAAAGGAGCAAAGGTTTCTCCCATTTCTTGATAGAGCTTGGTCACCGCATCATCGTCCAACAAACGCTCACCATAAGGCGGATTGGAAATAATGACGCCATTGATCTTGTCCGTATGAAGGTCTTGCAGACGCATTTGCTTAAATTGAATCTGGTCAGCAACACCCGCTTCTTCCGCATTTTTCTTGGCAATCTCTACCAAACGGGCATCCAAGTCAGAACCTGAAATATCCAGCTGAATATCTTGGTCAATCTGAGCTAGGGCCTCTGCCCTAAGCCGACGTACCAAGTCCTTGTTTACCCAATTCCAGTCTTCAAAAGCAAAGGAACGGTGTAAACCTGGCGCCATCTTCATCCCAATCATAGCCGCTTCGATACAGAAAGTTCCTGATCCGCAAGTCGGGTCAATCAAGGGTTTGTCTGGATACCAATTTGACAAAAGTAAAATCGCGGCTGCCATATTTTCCTTGATTGGCGCTCCGCCTTTTTCTGTCCGATAGCCACGTTTGAACAAGCTAGATCCACTGGTATCAATCATGACCGTCACAAGGTCTTTTAAAATGGAAACTTCAATCTTAAACTCTGCTCCATTTTCCTGCAGGGGAACCCCTTCTGGACGAGCATAATGCTTTTGCAGTTTTTTCACAACTGCTTTTTTTGAAATGGCTTGAACACTGGGCTCATTATGCAGTTTTGACTTGACGCATTTGGCTTTAGAAATGGGAAATTTGGCACCTAAGGATAGATAATTTTCCCAATCCAAGGCAAATACACCTTGAAAAAGCTCTTCAAATGTTTTGGCTGGAAATGTTCCCACAACAATCTTAATCCGATCTGCGGAGCGTAGCCAGAGATTAGTTTGAATAATAGTTTTGATATCGCCGTTAAAGCGAACACGGCCATTTTCAACCTGACAATCTAGACCCAAATCTCGGATTTCACGGCCGACCACAGCTTCCAGACCTGCTGCTGCAGTAGCAATTAAATTAAATCTTTCTTTCATTCTTTCTTACTCTATCAATTTCTGATTGGCTATACTCTAAAAGCTGGCCTCAGCTAGAAAACAGAATACTCTTACTTGACGATCCTCTTGAGAAAAGCCTTACTTTCCTCATTTTATCCCTTCAGCTTACTTCTGTCTAAGGGGCTCTATATCTTAATCAAAAAGCTAGCATACGCTAGCTAACCTATGTGCAATTTTCTATAAGCCATGTTTTGTTCCAGAAATGACTAGGTACCATCTCCTTCGATAATCATCTGTCTACTGTTTCCAGTCAGAATGCTATGTTCGTTTCCACGCATTCCGTGCCCCGACCAAAGTTTGGGTTGCTAGCTTGAGGGGTTTACCGCGTTCCACTTCTTCTGTTTCCAGAAGAACTACGTCACTGTGGCACTTTCAGACCTATTCAGGCCTATCTAAAAGACTTAGCCTTTTCAGTCGCCGTAACGGATTGCTCCGTCCCTAGGCTTATTGTTTCGCCTAGCACAAACACTACCAGCATCACAGCCGGTGCTAGCATGGACTTTCCTCATGAAAATATCAAATCTTCACGCGATTATCCAAAAATTGCACTCTGCAACATTATTGCTCTTCGCTGTCCAGAATCTGTTTGCCAAAAACTTCCTTTTCCAAACGGCTTAAGCGTTTCAAAATATCGAAGTTAGTCGCTGTTCCCATCTGTGGCATCTCAATTGTTGGTTGAGCTGGCTGACTAGGCGTCGAAGGAGTAGTAGTTGCTTGATTCGATACTTGTTCCTTCAGAAGGGTAATCTCCTCACGTAACTCCTTTACCAAAGCTGCATAAGTTTCATAATCCTTAATCACATCATCCAAAAACTCATCCACTTCAGCCTTGCTATATCCTCGCACCTCACGCTTAAAGTCTTGATCAAAAATATCCTTTGCTGTATAAACAATACTCGCCATGCTCTCACTCCAATCTAGTTTATCATATCCAATTATATACGAAATCACCTATAAAAAGCAAGATTTATACCCTACTTTTCCGAAAAAATTTCTGCAACCTCATTCAGATCATCAAATGTTAATTTTTTGATAAAATACTGTTCTTGATTCTTCATCTCCCTGTAAAGATACCTAAGATTGGTTTCATTTTCTTCATCGTAAAACAGGTAAGCACCATCCGTATTTTGAAGCAGAAATTGATTGTACTCACGAAACTGACTCGGATTTTGATAGCTAGGATAAGCATATTTGACAAAATCTACTTGTTTAAAATTTGCTAGTTTAGCCTGATTTCCTTCGTTCCAATTTTTTCCCTGATCCTCAAAAAGAAAAATCGTCGCAATCTTGAAATTATAATCTTCTCTTAATTCCTGAGCGACTTCCAAAACCCAAGTTTCAAAACCTAGATTTCCCGTGAAGATAAGCCACTCCAATCCTTCATCCAGCAGGCGCTGCAAATCCCGTCTGACCGCTTCTTTGATGATCTTGATGCGCATGTCTTTCTCATTCATAATGCCAAGTTCAAAAGCCTTGTAACCTACAATTAATAGACTTGTCATTTATTCTCCCTCAAAAAATATTTTTATGATATAATAGAGTGATGTTATTGTACCAATAAGGAGTTTTATGGTCAACTACCCTCACAAGCTAAAGATAAAAAGTAAACTAGCCCATCCAGGTTCAAAGACGGCTGTTAACTTTGCCAATCGTGGGATGTCTTTTGAGAAGATGATCAACGAATCCAACAACTACTATTTGAGTAGGGGGCTCGCTGTCATTCATAAGAAGCCGACACCCATTCAGATTGTCAAAGTGGATTATCCTCAACGCAGTCGTGCAAAGATTGTGGAGGCCTATTTTCGACAGGCATCCACGACTGATTATTCTGGTGTCTTTAAGGGACATTATATTGATTTTGAAGCCAAGGAAACACGGCAAAAAACAGCCATGCCTCTGAAGAATTTCCATCTACACCAGATTGAACATATGGAGGCTGTCCTTCAGCAAAAAGGAATCTGCTTTGTCTTACTGCACTTCTCTAGCTTGCGGGAGACTTATCTACTTCCGGCATCTTATCTCATTACATTTTATAAGATGGATAAAGGTGGAAAATCCCTTCCTTTGTCTTACATTCAAGAACATGGATTTTTAATCGAAACAAAGCAATTTCCAAGCATCCCTTACCTTGAAATTATCGAACAAAAACTACTAGGTGGTATCTCAAATGAATAAACAAACCCTTTTGCAGGCCTTAAAATATCTTGCAACTGCCCTCTTATCTCTCTTTATCATTGGAGTTGTGACTGGCGTTCTTGTCTTCACATACTATGTCGCCAAGTCTCCTACCCTTTCTGAGAAGGATCTTGTCGCAACAACTTCAAGTAAGATCTACGATAGCGATAACAATCTGATTGCGGACCTCGGTTCTGAAAAGCGTGTCAATGCGTCAACAGACCAGATCCCTACACAGCTAGTAGATGCTATCGTTGCGATTGAGGATCACCGCTTCTTTAATCACCGTGGGGTTGATTTCATTCGGATAGGGGGAGCCTTCCTAAGCAATCTGAAAGGAGGCGGACGTCAAGGGGGATCTACCTTAACCCAGCAGTTGATCAAATTGACTTATTTCTCCACTTCCTCAGCGGATGCTACCCTTTCTCGGAAAATCCAAGAAGCATGGCTGGCAACTCAACTTGAGCGAAAGGCTACCAAGCAAGAAATCCTGACCTACTATGTCAATAAAGTCTATATGTCCAATGGAAATTACGGGATGCAAACAGCTTCCCAAAGTTACTATGGCAAAGATTTGAAAGATTTGACCCTTCCTCAGATTGCCCTGCTTGCAGGAATGCCTCAGGCTCCTAACCAATATGACCCTTACACAAATCCAGAAGCTGCCACTCAGCGTCGGAATCTCGTATTATCTGAAATGTATGAACTCAAGTACATCTCACCAGAACAATACGAACAAGCTATCAATACCCCAGTAACCGACGGCTTACAGAGCTTGAAAAATTCAGCTAGCTATCCTGCCTATATGGATAACTACTTAAAAGAAGTTATTGAGCAAGTCGAAGAAGAAACTGGCTACAATGTCCTTACGACTGGTATGGAAGTTTATACCAACGTTAATACCGAAGCACAGAAAAAATTGTGGGATATTTACAACACGGAAGAATATGTTGCTTATCCAGATGATGAACTGCAAGTGGCATCAACCGTTATGGATGTTACCAACGGGAAAGTCATTGCCCAACTGGGTGCTCGCCATCAGTCTTCCAACGTTTCTTTTGGTACCAACCAAGCAGTCGAAACAAATCGCGACTGGGGTTCTACCATGAAACCAATCACTGATTATGCCCCAGCCTTGGAATACAATGTTTTCACTTCCACTGCTGCCTCAATCCAAGATGCTCCTTACTATTTCCCTGGAACATCTACTCCTGTCTATAACTGGGATAAACGCTATTATGGCTGGATTACTATCCAATACGCTATTCAAGAATCCCGTAACGTACCAGCCGTTAAATCGCTGGAAGCAGTCGGATTAGATAATTCATTGAAGTTCCTCAATGGCCTTGGTATTAATTATCCTGAAATGCATTATTCTAATGCGATTTCAAGTAATACAAGCGAATCTGGTAACCAATACGGAGCAAGCAGTGAAAAAATGGCTGCTGCCTACGCTGCCTTTGCTAATGGCGGTACATATTACAAACCACAATATGTAAACCGAGTTGTCTTTAGCGACGGTACAGAAAAAGTCTTTTCAAATGGCGGTTCAAAAGCTATGAAAGAGACGACAGCCTACATGATGACCGACATGATGAAGACCGTTCTTCAGTCTGGAACTGGTACTAATGCTGCAATTCCAGGAGTCTATCAAGCAGGTAAAACTGGTACTTCCAACTATGCAGATGATGAGCTAGAGAAGTTGACAAAACCTTACTACAGTTCTAGCATTGTCACACCAGACGAGCTATTTGTTGGCTACACTCCACAGTACTCTATGGCTGTTTGGACTGGTTACTCAAATCGCCTCACTCCTGTTTTAGATGATGGAGTTAAGGTGGCAACCGATGTTTACCGCTCTATGATGTTCTATCTGACAGGCAATAGCAATGAAGACTGGACACCACCAAGCGGACTTTTCCGTAGCGGATCCTATCTCTATCTCAATGGTACTTCTACTTACAGCCGCGCTTATACCCAATCATCTTCAAGCTCTACTTCTGAGTCAAGCTCAGAATCTTCAAGTCAAAGTACGAGTGAATCTAGCGAAGAACATAGTAGTACCAACTCTAGTTCCCAAACAAGTTCAACAAGTTCTGGAACAACCAGCAGCTTAACTAGTTCTAACCAAGGAGCTGAACATCGATAAACCAAAAAAGATTGGATTTCTAAAATCCAATCTTTTTTATGTTTAACTAGATAAATAGCCTTCTGAACTTGCTCATCCTATCAAATCATTTCGCCATTAGCAAGAGCTCCCATTGGATCCCACGGTGCTAGGACAATTGGCTCAGCATTGTAGGCTGCCAACTCTTCTGGAGTCAAGAATTCTTTTCTGACTACGATTTGGTAAGTGTACTCATCCATCCAAGCGTCGCTGGCGACAAAGTAGCCCTTATCTCCAACCTTTTCGCCCCAAGAATTTTCTACCTTCCATTTTTTAGCTTGACCCTTTTCATCCAAGTCTACTCCAACCAGTACCATGGCATGAGTCATGAGGCTTTCGCTGTAATCAAGACGACCTGCTTTATCTTGGGTCAACTGGATATCCATGCTAGAGGTTAAATCATGCATACCTGCTTCCATGATACCAGCCTTGCGATTGCTGGACTGACCCACATCAGAGCCAAACCAAACGGTCTCACCAGCCTGCATCTGAGCAATAGCCAATTCCTTGAGACGTTTCATTTCTACATTCAAATAGCGAACAGGTTTACTACCGACTACGTTGCCCAACATCTCGACTGTGTAAGACTTGCCATAAGGTTTATCGGCTGTTGGCGCATTGATAATTGACACATAGTCATCCAGCTTGAGGTCTACATATTTTTGGTAAAAGGCCTGCGGAGTCAAATCAGCTTCCCTATGGTAATTACCGTCCTTATCTCGATATGCAAAATCAAACTTCCGAGGTGGCAAGCCCAACGACATCGCTAAGAAGTTGAAAATTTCCTGTAACAAAGCTTCTTTCTTAGCTTGTAGCGTAGCCTCATCTGTACCATTCAGGGCCAGCTCACGCAAGATTTGCGCATCCTGACGCAAGAGTTTATTGAGCAACTGATTGAGCTCACGGCTATTGCTGGATGAAATTGACTCTGGATAGACTGACTTAGGCACGACGCCGTATTTCTCAAAAAGCGCCACGACCATATCCCACTGACCGCCATCCTGCTGAGGTGTATCTAGGAGGAACTTGACCTTGCGGCTAGTCAATTCTTGGTCAGTCGTTGCCAAAACCTGCTCTAAGAACCAGTTGGATTTTTCATATTTATCCCAAAAGAAGGTATGAGCCTGAGACAGCTCAAAATCCTCCAGCTGGAAGCCCGCAATCATCTTGTGACGGAAAGTATTGAGAGCTGCAAACATCCAGCAGCGGCCAGATGCCTTTTGATCACTGACCTTATCTTTGGTGAGATCCAGTGAGAAAACAGGTGCATTTTCTACAGCAGCAGTCCGTTTTTCTAAAGAAGTCAAAAGACCATTGTGGCTAATAGCATTTTCCATTGCCGCATACTTGGGATTGGCCTCATAAGCAGCGTACAACTTATCTGTAAAATCTTGTTTTAATGAATTCATAGAATCCTCCTTGTCATTATACATCTATTATAGAACTTTAAAAAAAGAGCGCAAGTAAAAAAGTTAGGCAAGCCTAACTTTTTTATTTTAAATCTGATTTTAAGATCCCATAGACGGAAAAATCTTTGACTTGTCCTTTATGAAATACAGCCTGCCGAAAAGTACCTTCGTAGCTCATGCCAGCTTTAGTCATAACACGCCCCGAAGCTGGATTGGCTGTTACAAATCTTGCTGTGACACGATTGAATCCTGCGTCTTGCAAGAGGTAGTTCAAAACAGCTTTCAAAGCTTCTGTCATCAGCCCCTGCCCCCAATAGTCTTTACTTAGAATATAACCGACCTCGCAAGCATTAACCGTATCATCTCTATCCACCACGCTGATGTCCCCAATGACAGAATCAGGATTTTCTTTTAGGCAGATAGCCCACTTGTAAAAATCCAAGTTTTGATAATTCTCAACCCAGCGAGCAATAGACTGTTGGGTAACATCAGGACTCTCATGAGCATCCCAAGTCACATGCAGCAAATTGTCCGGACGAGAAGCCCAATTGTCATACATAGCCTGGGCATCCGATTCCAGAAAAGGTCTTAGCAAAAGACGTTTGGTTTCAATAGACTGTGTACCTGTCTTTTTCATAGCTTCCTCGTTTCTTAGCTCAGACTAAAAAGTTGCGATCGAGATTCTCACTTCCAAAATTCATCAAAAATTGTAATCGGCAAATGGCGTTTGTGCTGGCCTTTGTGCCACCAAGATTCGATAGTGGCTTGGGCTTGGGCTGAAACAGACTTGCCTTCGAGATAGTCGTCAATTTCATTATAGGTCACTCCTAGAGCGACTTCATCGGCAATCCCCGGTTTTTCCTCTTCCAGGTCAGCCGTCGGCACCTTTTCATAGAGAGCCGGATCTGCTCCTAAGGCAGCCAAAAGTTGCTTACCTTGACGTTTATTGAGACGGTAAAGTGGTAAAATATCTGCTCCGCCATCCCCAAACTTGGTGAAAAAGGCCGTGACATTTTCTGCTGCGTGGTCGGTCCCAATGACAGCCCCACTGTATGAACCAGCCAAAGCATACTGTGCAATCATGCGGCTACGCGCTTTGATATTGCCCTTGTTAAAATCAGAGACTTTGGCACCTGTCGCCTCCACTGCAGCTGTCATGGCATCAGCGGATTCCTTGATATTGACTGTCAGACTGACATCAGGTTGGATGAAAGCCAGAGCCTTTTGGGCATCGTCTTCATCTGCTTGAACGCCGTAAGGCAGGCGAACAGCGATAAAGCGATAGCCATCATCTCCAGTCTCAGCCCGCATTTCTTCTACAGCCAGCTGAGCCAAGCGGCCAGCCAAGGTTGAATCCTGACCACCAGAAATTCCCAAAACATAACTTTTCAAAAAAGGATGCTTCCTCAGATAGGCCTTGAGAAAGTCCACCGATTTGCGGATTTCTTCCTCTGGATCAATGACTGGTTTGACGCCTAGTTGGCGGATGATTTCTTCTTGTAGGCTCATTTTTCTGCTCCTGTCTGGTAGGCTTTCTTACGCATCTGGTCAATCAAGTCCATCTTGTCCTGCCAAATATCACGCGCCAAATCGACAGGATAATCTTGTGGATTGAGGACCCGCTTGTATTCGTCCCAGAGTTTGTCAAATTCTTGGCGGGCATAGTCCTGAATTTCAGACAGACTCGGCAACTCGTAGACAAGCTGACCTTCTTTATAAATATCTACTAAGAGCGGCACCGCATCGAAATTCTTGACTGTTTTATTGATATAAGTATAAGTCGGATGGAACATCTCCAGCTCTGCCAGATGGGTGACATCTACACCATCATAAGTGATGTAGTCGCCCTCAGACTTGCCTTTTTCACGGCTGGTAATCCGCCAAACCTGCTTCTTGCCCGGAGTCGAAACTTTTTCAGCATTGTTAGAGAGCTTGATGGTGTTGCGCAAGTGCCCATTCTCATCTTCAATCGCTACAATTTTGTAAACGGCACCCAGAGCTGGCTGATCGTAAGCAGTAATCAGCTTGGTTCCCACACCCCAGACATCAATCTTAGCCTTTTGCATTTTTAAGTTGAGGATGGTATTCTCATCCAAATCATTGGAAGCGTAGATTTTAGCATTTGGGAAGCCCGCTTCATCTAACTGCTGGCGAACTTTTTTAGAAATATAGGCCAAGTCTCCAGAGTCGATCCGCACACCCAAGAAATTGATTTTATCACCAAATTCACGCGCTACACGGATGGCCGTTGGAACCCCGATCCGAAGAGTATCGTAGGTGTCTACCAAGAACACACAGTCCCGATGAGTGCTTGCATAAGCCTTGAAAGCCTCGTAATCATTGCCATAAACCTGCACAAGTGCATGGGCATGCGTTCCCAGAACGGGAATATCAAAGAGCTTGCCTGCCCGAACATTGCTGGTACCGTTGGCTCCACCGATAACAGCTGCCCGCGTACCCCAAATCGCCGCATCCATTTCCTGAGCACGACGAGTACCAAACTCCATCAATGGCTCATCTTCGATCACAGAGCGGATGCGAGCTGCCTTGGTCGCAATCAAGGTTTGGAAATTCACGATATTCAAAATCGCTGTTTCCACCAACTGACATTGTGCCAACGGCCCTTCGACCTGAACAATCGGCTCATTGGCAAAAACTAAATCTCCCTCTTTAGCAGAACGCACGGTCAGCTGCATCTTGAAATCGCGTAAGTACTCTAAGAAAGCTCCATTATAGCCCAAAGACGCTAAATAGTCCAAATCCGTCTGACTGAATGTCAAATCATTCAGATAAGCCACAATCCTCTCTAAGCCCGCAAAAACGGCATAGCCATTATTAAAAGGATTCTTGCGGAAATAAACTTCAAAAACAGCACGCTTATTATGGATACCTTCGTTGAAATAAACCTGCATCATATTGATTTGATATAAGTCTGTATGTAAAGTCAAACTGTCATCTGGAAACATAATTGAACTCCTTTTATCATAGTTATTCTATATTATAACATAAATTGCAAGAAAGCCTTGATTCAATAGCAAAATACCTCCAGAATTTCTTCCGGAGGTATCTTGTTTTATCTTTCACTTGGGAATATTAGATTCCATAAGTCTTGTTCACGCGGCGCATCTGTTTGAATTCTTTTTTATAGGTTACTTTAACTGCTACTTTCATTTTTGCCACCTCGTTTCTTTTGATGCTTTTATTATAGGCCTCAAAGCTTAAGGAAGGCTTAGAATTTTCTTGCAGAAAGCTTAAACCAATAAATCCAAACTTTATCTGGCTAATCCAGAAAATCGCGTTTTTCAAGATGCAGGGATACCAGGTGCCAATTGGCATCCTGCCGCCAGCTAGGATTGGCAACGATTTGACTAGCTACCTTGCGCGCTTCTTCCAAAATGGGATAATCCTCCACGATGTCCGCCACCTGAAACTCTGGAATACCAGACTGGCGGGTCCCAAAAATTTCACCAGAACCACGCATTTTGAGGTCTTCCTCAGCCAGAACAAAGCCATCTGTCGTCTCAGTCATGATTTTCATGCGTTTCTTCCCAGACTCTGTCTTGGGATTGGCAACTAGAACGGCATACGATTGCTTATTTCCCCGACCAACTCGGCCCCGCAGCTGATGAAGCTGGCTGAGTCCGAAGCGGTCAGCATCCATGATAACCATGATGGTCGCATTCGGAACATTGACGCCGACTTCAATAACTGTAGTTGACACTAAAATATCCGTTTTCCCATCCTTGAAGTCCTGCATAATGGCTTCTTTTTCGTCATTTTTCATGCGGCCGTGGAGGAGAGCCACTTGAGCCTGATTGGCAAAGTAGGCCTTGAGTTCTTCCTCTAGAGCAATCGCATTTTTTAAATCCAAAGCCTCCGATTCCTCAATCAAGGGAGAAATAAAGTAGACTTGGGCACCCTTGGCCAGCTCTTTTTTCATCCAGTCCAAAACCACTTCCAACTGCTCGTGCTTGACCCAGCGAGTGATAATAGGCTTGCGACCAGCTGGCATCTGGTCAATGATGGAGACATCCATATCGCCAAAAGCGGTAATGGCCAAAGTCCGAGGAATGGGCGTGGCTGTCATCATGAGAACGTCTGGATTATTTCCCTTTTCCCGCAAAATCCGACGCTGGTCCACCCCAAAACGATGTTGCTCATCAATAATGACCAGGCCCAATCGATGATAGACCACCCCTTCCTGAATCAAGGCATGGGTGCCGACCACCATATCCACTTTCCCCGACTCTATAGCAGCCAAAGTCTCTCTGCGTTCAGCAGCTTTCATACTACCAGTTAGGAGGGCTAAATTCAGTTCAGGAAAGAGCTGAGTCAGACTATCCAAATGCTGCTCAGCCAAAATCTCTGTCGGAACCATCAAAGCCGACTGGTAACCTGCCGTATAGGCGGCATACATGGCCAAACCAGCCACAACGGTCTTACCACTACCAACATCTCCCTGCAGGAGGCGGTTCATGTGGGCAGGCGATTGCAAATCACTAAGAATTTCTTCCAGACTCCGCTCCTGAGCTTCCGTCAAAGAAAATGGCAATGCAGCTTTTTTTTGAGCCAGCATTTTTTCCTGCCAAGGGATAGCCAGTCCCTGACTGACATCCTTGGTCTCATGCTTCAGAACCTGCAGCTGCATCTGAAAATAAAAAAGTTCTTCAAACTTGACCCGACGCAAGGCCTGCTTATATTCTGCCAAATCCCTAGGAAAGTGCATGGCACGCACTGCTTGAGTGCGCCCCAAAAGCTGGTAGCGCTCCAGAAGGACAGGAGGAAGATTTTCCTCCAATAACTGATCCAGACCTTGGTCAAAGGCCACCTTAATCAGCTTGACTAGACTGGCCTGACTAATCCCTTGGGCAACTCGATAAACTGGCTGCAAGTCGTCTTCAACCTGAGCTAACACCTTCATCCCCGTTAGACTAGCCTTTGCTTTATCCCATTTACCAAAAATAGCCACCGTCGCTCCCAGTTCGATCTTATCTGCTAGATAAGGCTGGTTGAAAAAGTTGACTGCAATCGCGACTTCTCCCTGCTTGATCGTGAAACGCAGGCGATTGCGCTTGTAGCCATAGTACTGGACATTAGCTGGAGTCGCGACGATCCCAGAAATAACTGCCTTTTCTCCATCTTCCAAGTCAAGGACATTCTTGCTCTTAAAATCCTCATAGCGAAAAGGAAAATAGAGCAGGAGATCCTGCAGGCTCTCAAGGCCTAGTTTTTTAAATTTTTCAGCCGATTTTGGCCCCACTCCTGGCAGAGCCGTCAAAGCCTGGTGCAGATTCATCCTGTCTCCTTTCCTTCTTCTTGATTGTCTTTTACTTTTTATACTCTCTCGGTACCCTGTCGCTGATTAAGCAGACCACTTCATAATTGATCGTGCCACGCTTTTCCGCCACATCCGTTGCTGTGATAAGCTCAGCTCCACTCTGACCAATCAAGACCACCTTCGTTCCCAAAGGGTAGACTCGAGGCAGACGTACCGTGATCTGATCCATAGAAACCCGACCGACAATGGGACAGCGATGACCATCGATCAAGACATCAAAGCCCTTCATGTCGCGGGTCCAGCCATCAGCGTAACCCAAAGGAATGGTTCCAATGATTTGCTGGCTATCACTGGTATAGGTCGCCCCATAACCGACATGCGCACCCGCTTGAATTTCTTTGACGTGAACCAGAGCAGATTCTAAGCTCAAAGCTGGTTTGACCTCATAAGGCAGGTCCAGCACTCGTCCGCTAGGATTCAATCCGTAAATAATATCGCCCAGCCGAACAGCATTCATAATCGTTTCACTATGCCAAAGAGTTGTTGCAGAGTTACTAGCATGCACAACTGGCGGCAAGAAAGCTAACTCACTCAAAATCTCTTTAAAACGATTTAATTGGGCTACAAAATGACTTGTATCTAATTCATCTGCAGTTGCAAAATGAGTGAAAATTCCTTCTACCACAGCACCTGCTGCTTGCAGGCGACTAATTGCCTGCTGGGCTTCTTGACTATCACGAAAACCAATGCGTCCCATACCTGAATCAATCTTGATATGGACGGTCAAGCCTGTCAGATCAGCTTGCTGGCTCAAGAGCTCCTCCATCCAAGCTAGGCTAGCCACTGTCAGGGTAATCTGCTGCTGGATCGCTAAAGGCACAGCCTCCAATGAAGAAACACCCAAAATAAGAATGGATTTAGCAATGCCAGCTTCTCGTAGTTCGAGGGCTTCGTCAATATTGGACACGCAAAAACCATCTATAAGCGGCTGAATATACTGAGAGACAGGAACCGCACCATGTCCATAAGCATTGGCCTTGACTACTGCCCACTTCTGGACCGACTGGGGAATATGAGCCGCAATTTGCTCAATATTAAATGCAATAGCAGACAGGTCTATGACTGCTTTAGTGGGTCTATGTAGACTAGCTTTCATTGTCTTCCTCCAAAATCACACTGGCGGTCACCAGATTTCCAGCATGACTGATTGATAGCCATACCGAACCAGCAAAGGGGGACTTGCTAAAATAAGGCGCCCCCTTATCATCATTTAAAATTTCCAAATCTTGAAAAGTCACAGGGCCAATACCGGTCCCCCAAGCCTTGGCAAAGGCTTCTTTAGCTGACCAGCGACCGGCCAAATATTCCAGCTTGCGCTTGCCCTTTAAGGAGCCAAACCGAGCCAACTCCTGAGCTGTCAAGATTTTCTCAGCAAAACGCTTATTCTTCTCGTAGGCCCGACCAATGCTGGAAATCTCTTCTATATCTATTCCGTGTCCTCTTATCATACTTCTATCAAGAATACAAAGCAAGACCCTTCTCCCAAGGAGATTGAAAGAAAATCTAATTTCGACAAGGCAAACCGATGAAAATGACACTGAAATGCATCAAAGAGGTTTAACATCATCAAAATTAGATTTTCGTAGAGTATGAGCTTGCCTATATTCATTAGTAGACTTCTAGCAAAGCCTCCTAATCCTTTCTATTTAAGCTTCTTTTTCTAAGGTTTCATAGATTTCCTGAACGAGTTCTTCTGTCTTATCCCAGCCCAAGCAAGGATCGGTAATGGACTTACCAAAGACTTCTGGCTCATTCTGGCGACCATCCTCCAAATAGGATTCAATCATGAAACCACGCACAGCCTTCTTGATCTGCTCATTCCAAGCACAGTTGATCAGAGTCTGACGGATAATCCGGATCTGCTCCAAATACTGCTTTCCAGAATTATCATGATTGGTATCAATCAGGATGAAAGGATTGGACAGCTTCATTTCTTCATAGCGTTTGATCACATCCAGAAGATTTTCGTAATAGAAGTTAGGCTTGTTCTTACCGTACTCATCTAAAGCACCACGCAAAATCACATGCGCCAGGGGATTGCCTAGAGTTTCCACTTCTTGGCCATGATAGAGGAAGATTTGCTTATTTTGAGCAGCATAGACAGCATTAAACATGACTCCAAGATTGCCAGATGTTGGATTTTTCATACCGACCGGCGCATCAATACCAGACGCTACAAAGCGATGTTCTTGGTCCTCAACCGAACGAGCACCTACGGCATGGTAACTGACCAAATCATCTACCAGCACTAGATTAGAAGGATAGAGCATTTCATCAGCAGTGGTCAAGCCTGTCTCAGTAATAACTCGATAATGAAGCTGGCGCACTGCCTTCAGTCCATTGATCAAGCTTGGACTTTTTGAAGTATCTGGCTGGTGAACGAGCCCCTTATAGCCGTCCCCATTGGTCCGAGGCTTGGCAGTATAGACTCGCATGACGATAAAAATCTTATCCGCTACTTTCTGCTGGAGGTCGGCCAACCGGCGAGCATATTCCAGTACCGCCTCTTCATTGTCAGATGAGCAGGGGCCAATAACCAAGAGCAAGCGTTGATCTTCCCCCTTGATGATGGCGGCCAATTCCTGATCACGCTGATTTTTCTTTTGTAGAGCTTGGTCTGACAAAATCGTTGCAGACTTGATCTGCTCGATGTCAATTTCCTGACCTTTTTCTATAAATGCCATATTATTTACCTAGTGTGTCGTATATCTCATGGACAAGCTCGACTGTCTTGTCCCAGCCTAGGCATGGATCTGTGATAGATTTGCCAAAGACTTCTGGTTCATTTTGTCGACCGTCTTCCAAGTAAGATTCAATCATAAAGCCACGAACAACCTTCTTGATTTTATCATTCCAGTCGCGGTTGATCAAAGTCTGGCGGACAATACGGACTTGCTCCAAATACTGCTTGCCAGAGTTGTCATGGTTGGTATCAATGATGATAAATGGATTTTCTAATCCCATTGCTTCATACTGGGCGATTGTGTCCAGCAGATTATCATAATAGTAGTTCGGAATGTTCTTCCCATATTCATTGATGGCACCGCGCAGAATCGCATGGGCCAAAGGATTTCCACTCGTCTCTACTTCCCGATTGGCAAAGAGGAAACTCTGTTTGTTTTGAGCCGCATAAATGCCATTAAACATGACATTTAGATTGCCAGATGTAGGATTTTTCAAACCAGTAGGAAAATCCGCTCCACTGGCTACAAAGCGGTGCTGCTGATCTTCAACAGAACGAGCACCGATCGCCATATAGGAAATCAAATCATCTACTAGGGGAAGATTTTCTGGATAAAGCATCTCGTCAGCCGTCGTCATTCCAGTTTCTGAAATCACGCGATAATGCAGATTGCGAACCGCCTTAATACCGTTGATTAGGCTAGGTGCCGCTGTCGCATTAGGCTGGTGAATCAAGCCCTTGTAGCCATCACCATTGGTCCGTGGCTTGGCTGTGTAGACCCGCATGACCATAAAGATCCGATTTTTAACCTCTTCCTGAAGAGCTGCCAAACGCTTGGCGTATTCCAAGACAGCTTCTTCATTGTCTGAGGAGCAAGGGCCGATGACCAAAAGGATGCGATCATCCTCACCACGGATAATGGCTTCTAGTTGTCGATCCCGCTCTAGCTTATGAGCTAGAATAGAACCTTCTAGCTTAGCAAGCTGACGCACTTCTGCTACATTGATTGGTTGACTAGTTGCTTTAAAGGTCATCTTCTCTCCTTATAAACTACTTCTTGCGACCATGACAGTTTTTAAATTTCTTTCCTGAACCACATGGACATAAATCATTTCTTTTTACAGAGGATAAATCAACATTTTTTGGAAGATTTGGATTTTGGGCAGCAATATTTCGAGTAGCTGTCGTGCTGATAGTGTGCTCTGTACGTGGACGTTCTTGCTCATGGATCTGTGCTTTCATCATGAGACGAGTCACATCAAACTCGATAGAGCCGATCATATCATTAAACATTCGGAAACCTTCTGCCTGATATTCAACAACTGGGTTGTTCTGCGCATAGCCGCGAAGTCCCACAGCCTGACGCAATTGATCCAAGGCGTCGATATGATCTGTCCATTTGTTATCTACAACGCGTAGAATCAGCACTTTTTGGAACTCTTGAACTGCTTCTTCATCACGAAGTTTAGAAACCTGATTGGCATAAACTTCAGAAGCTCGTTCCATCAAGTAATCTTTAATCTCTTGATTCGATTTACCTTCTAAATCATCAGCTGAGATAGAATCCTCTGCTACAAGATTATATTTAGCAAAATTCAGAATCGCTTCTATCTTTTCTTCATGATCTGAATGGCTGCTGCCATCTACAATCCGATTAATCGTCCGACGGATCATGGCATGAATTTCTGGAGCCAAATCACGGTCTGCTGTGATGACATCATAGCGTTGAGAATAGATAATTTCACGTTGTTCGCGCATGACATCGTCATATTGGAGGACTTGCTTCCGAGTATCGTAGTTATTTCCTTCAACCCGTTTTTGGGCTGCTTCCACCTGACGCGTTAGCATCCGAGACTTGATGACGGATTCTTCTTCGCTCAGATTCATCCGGTCTAGCACGGCCTTAATGCGCTCTGAACCAAAGCGTTTCATCAAATCATCTTCGAGAGATAGGTAGAATTGTGATTCACCTGGATCCCCTTGACGACCTGAACGTCCACGAAGCTGGTTATCAATCCGGCGGCTTTCATGGCGCTCTGTACCAATAACACAAAGTCCACCCAATTCACGCACACCTTCACCTAGCTTGATATCTGTACCACGTCCAGCCATGTTAGTCGCGATGGTAATAGCACCACGTTGACCAGCATTCATAATAATCTGTGCTTCTTTATAGTGGTTTTTAGCATTCAGAACTTCATGAGGAATTCCTGCAGCCACCAATTTTTGAGAAAGATAGTCACTCGTGTCAACCGATACTGTACCGACCAAGACAGGCTGGCCTGTTTTGTAGCGTTCCTTGACGTCTTCCACGACTGCTTTAAACTTCGCTTCCAAGCTAGGATACAACAAATCTGGATGGTCAATACGTTGGACAGGACGGTTCGTTGGAATTGGAATTACACGAATATTATAAATTTCGCGGAATTCTTCTTCTTCTGTTTTACCAGTCCCTGTCATCCCTGACAGCTTTTTATACATACGGAAAAGATTCTGGTAAGTAATCGAAGCAGATGTCTTTGATTCTTCTTGGATAGGCACAGCTTCTTTTGCTTCAATCGCTTGGTGGAGTCCATCAGAGAAACGACGGCCCTCCATTGTACGCCCTGTAAATTGGTCAACGATGAGGATTTCCTGCTTTTCGCTCACGACATAATCCACATCTAAGGTCATAATATAGTTAGCACGCAAGGCATTGTCGATAAAGTGCGTTAAAGCAACATTCTCAAGATCGTATAGATTTTCTAAGTTAAAGTAACTTTCAGCCTTGTCAATACCAGAATCTGACAAACCAATCGTCTTAGATGGGATATCAATGATATAGTCATCTTTTTGAAGTGTTTTCACAAAGCTATCCGCTCTGTAATAAAGCTGATTCGTATCAGAAGCTGTCGGTCCTGACACGATCAATGGCGTACGCGCTTCGTCAATCAAGATAGAATCCACCTCGTCAACCAAGGCATAGTTAAGCGGACGTTGCACCATATTTTCAGCCCGAACCACCATGTTATCACGCAGGTAGTCAAAACCAATTTCAGAGTTGGTTGAGTAGGTGATATCACAAGCATAAGCTTCTCTTTTTTCCATTGGCGACTTAGATGCTAGGTTGATACCAACAGAAAGTCCCAACCAAGAATAAAGTTCACCCATCTCAGTCGCATCACGCTCTGACAAGTATTCATTGACTGTAACAACGTGAACTCCTTGGCCAGATAAGGCATTTAGGTATACTGGCATAGTCGCTGTCAGGGTTTTTCCTTCCCCCGTACGCATTTCTGGCACATCACCATGGTGAAGGACAATCCCCCCCATAATCTGAACCTTATATGGGAAAAGACCTAAGACACGCTTAGCTCCTTCACGGACAACCGCAAATGCTTCAAACAAAAGTTGATCTAAAGTTTCACCATTAGCATAACGTTCCTTAAATTCAACCGTTTTTGCTTGCAATTCTTCATCAGTCAAGGCTGCCATTTCGTCCTCATAGGACATGACCTTGTCCGCCATCTTTTCTAATTTTCTTATTTCACCTTTATCATTTTCGATGATTTTTTTTAAAATATTAGCCATTTTATTCCTTACTCGCTATGTTCTGTTTATAAATGTTTCCTCTCATTATAGCATGTTTCCCCATATCTTTCAAGAAATAATCCATTTAGCAATTGGCTTGAAAGGCTGTCGTTTCTCAATTTACACGCCTAACTGCCTAACTCTTCTTGCACTCAAATTTGCTAAATAATCATGGTTTTCACGAAGTAGTTTCTCGCATAATTCTCCTAATTTCGATATAATAATAGCAATGAATATCAAAGAAGAAATTATCAAATTATCCAAAGAAATTGGCATTTCTAAAATTGGCTTTACGACAGCAGATGACTTTGACTATCTGGAAAAGTCGCTGCGCTTGGCCGTAGAAGAAGGTCGAAATTCAGGATTTGAGCATAAGAATATTGAGGAACGAATCAAGCCTAAGCTGAGTCTAGCCTCAGCCAAGACCATCATCTCTATCGCAGTCGCCTATCCCCACAAGCTCAAACAGCAGCCGCAAAAAACAGCCTACAAGCGAGGGAAATTCACTCCCAACAGCTGGGGGCTGGATTACCACTATGTCCTACAGGACAAGCTAGATAGGCTTGCAAAGGGAATTGAGGAGTTGACTGCCAACTTTGAATATAAAGGCATGGTGGATACAGGAGCCTTGGTCGACACCGCTGTAGCCCGGCGAGCAGGAATAGGCTTTATCGGAAAGAACGGCTTGGTTATCTCCAAGGAATTTGGTTCCTACATGTTTTTGGGTGAGCTCATTACCAATCTGGACATCGAACCTGACCAACCTATCGACTATGACTGTGGAAACTGCAACCGCTGCCTGACAGCCTGTCCTACCTCCTGCCTCATTGGCGATGGAACAATGAACGCCAAACGCTGTCTATCCTTTCAGACCCAAGACAAGGGCGTCATGGATCTGGAATTTCGAAAGAAAATCAAGACAGTCATCTATGGTTGCGATATCTGCCAAATCTGCTGTCCCTATAATAAAGGCTTGGACAATCCTCTTGCAACAGAGATTGACCCCGATCTAGCTCATCCCGAGCTCCTTCCTTTCTTGGAACTTTCTAATGGTCAATTTAAGGAAAAATTCGGCCATATAGCAGGTAGCTGGCGGGGCAAAAACATCCTGCAGCGCAATGCCATCATTGCTCTAGCCAACGCCAATGATCGCTCTGCCATTCCCAAACTGCTAGAAATTATTGACAAGGGGCAAAATCCTATCCATATCGCTACGGCCATCTGGGCTCTCAGTCAGCTAGTACGCGAAGCCAGTCCTGAAATGATTGAGATGATTCTTGCTGTGAAAAATCCCACAGAAGCTATCAAAGAGGAACAGGAACAATTCCTAAAAAAATTTCACCTAACTAACTAAAAATAAATACAGTCTAATTTAGAAACTGCCTTAGAACGCAACTTATACTAAATCAGACTGTATTTTTATGTTATTCAATTAGAAGCCATCTACGTTGGTGTAGATTTTTTGGACATCTTCATCGTCTTCAAGGACGCTATACAATTTTTCGAAGGTTTCTAAATCTTCTCCTGTTAATTCCACTTCAGACTGAGGAATCATTTCCAGCTCTGTCACTTGGAATTCTTGGATACCAGATTCACGCAAAGCTACGATTGCTTTATGTAGATCAGTTGGTGCTGTATAAACTGTGATGCTTCCATCTTCTGCTTCCACATCATCCACATCTACATCTGCTTCTAAAAGCAATTCAAAGATACTGTCTGCATCATCCCCGGCAAAAACGATGACACCTTTATTATCAAAAAGATAAGATACAGAGCCACTAGCACCCATGTTCCCGCCATTTTTACCAAAGGCTGCACGAACATTGGCTGCAGTCCGGTTGACATTCGAAGTCAAGGTATCAACAATCAGCATAGAACCATTTGGTCCAAAGCCTTCATAACGGCCTTCTGTAAAGGTTTCATCCGTATTTCCCTTAGCCTTGTCAATCGCCTTGTCAATAACATGCTTTGGTACTTGCGCTTGCTTAGCACGATCAATAACAAACTTAAGGGCTGTATTTGACTCAGGATCTGGGTCGCCTTTTTTCGCTGCTACATAGATTTCTACACCGAATTTAGCATAAACTTTTGAGTTTGCGCCATCTTTAGCTGTTTTCTTAGCTACAATATTGGCCCACTTACGTCCCATTGGAATTTCTCCTTTAACTATTCTACATTTTTAATCTTCCTTATTATAACACAGGAAAGACGAAAAATCATCCAACAAAAACAGGAAAGTCCCCAATTCCCTAAAATTATCTGCTGAAGTACGAACTAAAGATAGAAAAAATTAGAGTACTAGTTCCTTATACCTTTTAAAATACCGAGATCAGTCATTACATTCTCTCAATAGCAAAACGAATGATGCTAATAAATTTGAGGTGATATCCCTATCATTATCATTCTCCAGTGAATCTCCTATTTTACTAGGATCTTCTCTCATTTTTTACTACCAAAGTTTGCTAATCAAATAAATAAAAAATCGATAACTTCGTAAAGAAGTTATCGATTTTTGCGAGCTGTTAACTAATCGTCTACAACTCTTCAATGATTACTATCCAAGCTGTGAAGAATTAATCTTCTTCTTTCAATCTTGGTTTAATCAAGCTGACACCTGCGAGTGTTGCAACAATTCCTAAACCAAGCACTGCTGCTGAAGATGATTTCTCACCTGTATTTGGCAGAGCAGTAGTTCCAGGAACTTTCGGTTCCACTGGCTTGTTCGGTACTTGTTTATTTGGTACCGGAGCTGGAGTTGGTGGAACAGGTGTCGGTGTAGGTGGAACTTCTACCTTCTTGTAAGTTACGACTTCATCNGCTGGTTTAGCTGAGTCTGCTGTAACCTTCACATCTACTACGCTAGCTTTATCTGCTACGTAACCCTTGATGTCTGGTGAAGTTTGTCCCTTGATCACGTCATCTTGTGATGTCCATGGGCCTTTTTCTACGATCGCTTTCGTTACGACGTTGATCTTCAGAATACGCGTGAATTTAGCGCTGTCTGTGAAGCTTGGTGCTGCTTCTTTACCATCTTCGTATACGTACTTGATCGTACGGCTCAATTCCTTCACAGCTTCTTGTTGAGCTGACTTGATCTTGTCAT
>NZ_RJPU01000011.1:0-28464 GCF_003943535.1 Streptococcus cristatus | reverse complement strand
GGACTAATACTAATAGCTCGAGGACTTATCCAATTTTCATTGAGCGCAGCTTTTGGCAAGTATTGTGAGGTTTGAGTAGTTATTCAATTTTGAGTTGACAAGGCAATAAGATATTGCAAGTTAATTCAGCTAGTTAAGTGACGATAGCCTAGGAGATACACCTGTACCCATGCCGAACACAGAAGTTAAGCCCTAGAACGCCGGAAGTAGTTGGGGGTTGCCCCCTGTGAGATATGGTAGTCGCTTAGCAGGATAGGAAGTCGGAGTACTTCCTTTTTGGGAGTTTAGCTCAGCTGGGAGAGCATCTGCCTTACAAGCAGAGGGTCAGCGGTTCGATCCCGTTAACTCCCATATTCAAGCGGGTGTAGTTTAGTGGTAAAACTACAGCCTTCCAAGCTGTTGTCGCGAGTTCGATTCTCGTCACCCGCTTTGAACAGAAGTTCATACCAAGTTTTTTTAAACTTGGGCGCGTAGCTCAGGTGGTTAGAGCGCACGCCTGATAAGCGTGAGGTCGGTGGTTCGAGTCCACTCGTGCCCATTTTAATAGTAATATGGTCCGTTGGTCAAGGGGTTAAGACACCGCCTTTTCACGGCGGTAACACGGGTTCGAATCCCGTACGGACTATATATTTTGGAGGATTACCCAAGTCCGGCTGAAGGGAACGGTCTTGAAAACCGTCAGGCGTGTAGAAGCGTGCGTGGGTTCGAATCCCACATCCTCCTTAGATTAGAATATCGCGGGATGGAGCAGCTAGGTAGCTCGTCGGGCTCATAACCCGAAGGTCGTAGGTTCAAATCCTGCTCCCGCAATTTGGCTCGGTAGCTCAGTTGGTAGAGCAATGGATTGAAGCTCCATGTGTCGGCGGTTCGATTCCGTCTCGCGCCATTTATGTTAAAATTTAGGAAGGGTAGCGAAGAGGCTAAACGCGGCGGACTGTAAATCCGCTCCTTCGGGTTCGGGGGTTCGAATCCCTCCCCTTCCATGCTTAACGGGCATAGTTTAAAGGTAGAACTAAGGTCTCCAAAACCTTCAGTGTGGGTTCAATTCCTACTGCCCGTGTTTTGGAATATGGCGGGTGTGGTGAAGTGGTTAACACACCAGATTGTGGCTCTGGCATGCGTGGGTTCGATCCCCATCACTCGCCTATTTCTTTTGATTATTGGGGTATCGCCAAGCGGTAAGGCAAGGGACTTTGACTCCCTCATTCGTTGGTTCGAATCCAGCTACCCCAGTTACTTTGCCGGCGTGGCGGAATTGGCAGACGCGCTGGACTCAAAATCCAGTGTCCGCAAGGACGTGCCGGTTCGACCCCGGCCGCCGGTATAGTAATAAAGACAAGGTTTTCGAGCCTTGTCTTTTTATTTTTTCTTCCAATTTTTTCTTTCAGAGTTACTTAAAATTACTTAATTTTTTTGGCTAAATTAAGAAGAAAATATTTAACACATTTTGAATTAAACTTGATTCGTTTCATATAAAAATATACAATAGATATATACAATTCTAGGAGAGATTTCATGTTAAACAATCAAGAAAACTATTCAAAGTTTGAAGTCGAACAAGCAAAAAGAGTTATTAAATCATTAGTGAAAGATAAATCAGTACTTGTTAAAGTTACTTTTACTAATCAAGACGATATTGATAGATTTTTTGATGATTAATATTATCTTCTAAACATTGATATTTTTATATAAAGGATGGTGCCTAGGAATCAATTTTTATTAGTATATATATTTTCCTTTTTAAAATTTTCAAGTTTTTCTTTTCTTTTCTTACCTCCTATTTCACATCTTATGCTTTAATTACTTTTTTATATTGTTTTGATTAGTTTTTTATTGTAAAATAGTTATATAGGTGGTAGGGTGGGATGTCTAGAGGAAGTCGGATGCTATTAGTGTTTTAGCTGATTATATCTCTTGATTGGCTACTGTGGAAATATTTTTGCTTACCCATTTTTTTCATAGTGTGAGGGCTCCTGGAAAGGAGTTGCTATGAATTTTAAGAAAATGCAGTCTTTTTGCCGGATGATTGTCAAATTTTCTTGGCCAATTTTAGCCAAAATTATTGCCCATTATATCATAAAAGCTATTGATTTATTCTTCAAGTAGCATTTTGGGCTAAAAATTTAAGAATTATCACGCAGAGCAGGGTAGGGCTCTGTTTTTTTTTAACAAAAAACCCCGCCCGGTGGACGAGGAAAGAAAACTATATGTAGGCATAAATTTTATAGAAATTAGTTATAATAAATACAAGATAGTTTTTTATCAAGTATTATCATAAAAATTCTACTTTTAACAATTGTAAGCGTATGGTTTAAACAAATTCTATTCTGTATTAAATACAGTTATAAAAAAATTAATATTTTGTGATTATTAAGTATAATCAAATTAATTAAGTTATTCATTGTCACTTCCTCCATGCTATTATCTTAAAACCTACTTTTTATTGCCTTCTTATTTGGATTTGCAATGAATTATCTCTGCAATCTTTTTGCCAATTATAATATATCATATTTTAGTATAATAGTCCACTATATTCTTAGAAAATTTATCTTTTTTAGAGTAGATTATCCAGTTTATCTGCTAAATCTTTTTGTTTACTTGGGTATAAGTGGGAGTATGTATCAATTGTTGTAGTTATAGAAGCGTGTCCTAATCTCTCTTTTACAATTAAGTAGTCTTCTCCTTGGTTTATTAAAAGAGAAGCGTGAGAATGTCTAAAATCATGAATCCTTATTTTCTTTAAAGAACTATCTCTAGCTAGTATTTTTTTATATTGTTTTTCAATTGCATTTTTCGTTAGAGTGATTGGACTATCCTGAAAGATTTGGAGTTTTTCAGTATCAGTTGAAAATTCTCTTAGTCTTTTTGTCTGTTCTTTTTTCCATCCTTCTAGTGTTTCTATAAGCTTTTTATTAATAATGATTCTTCTAGTACCGGATTTAGTTTTTGTAGAACTAATGTGTTCTTCACCTTTATTCACGTACATTGACTTACTAACATGTATTGTACTTGTAGAAAATTCTATATCTTTCCAAGTAAGAGCGAGTGCTTCTCCAAGTCGTAAGCCAGTAAAGAAAAGTACTGTAAATAGTAATTCAAGATTATATTCGTCATTCTTGAATAGTGAAAGAAAATGTTTAAATTCTTTCACTGTCCAAAAATTCATTTTACTTTTTTCTATTGGTAGTTTTTTAAGTAGTCTAACGGGATTATCGTTATAATACCCTTTTCTTAATCCTACATCTAATATCCTTTAGATATCCCTTTGTAAAGTTTAGAAGGTCTATTTCGGACTTGAGCCATTCTTGAATGAAGTAGAGGGCTTTCTCTTTCCTAAGTTCTAACTCCGTTCTTATCCAATTTTCAATAAATCTCTTGCTGACACCGAGCTTAGATGCTCGTTCTAAGCGTTTATCATATATTCTAAGTCTTTCATCATCATTAGGTTTTCTTAAATATAAGGTTTGTTCCGTTTTCTCATCTCCGTAGGTAATGTAGTAGTTACTCTTACCATATAGGAAGCGGTTTTTTCTACAAATTTTAGAAAGTTGATTTGGAGTGAAGTAAGGAACTTCATTAAAATCGTCTATTGCGATATCAATTCTTCTTACTGAAAATGACTTATAATTGGAATATAGATTATCCAAGAAGTGACGTTCAGAAAGTCCCTTTGGGGTTAAAACCATATCTCGATAGAATTCTAATGCTTGTCCTGACATGACAAGCATGAAAGAATTTTCTTCATCACCATAGTAGATACGGATATTACCATAGTTTATTTGAGAGTCATATTCATAGTATTTAAGACTGCCCTTATCTATAATAAATAGCTCTGTATCAAGAAGTAAGATATCTTCAACTATCTCTTCCAGTGAAAAGTCGAATGTATTAAACTGGATTTGAATCCAGTCAAAAACAGAACGTAAGTTCTCGTTTTTTGCCATAAATTTTGACTCAACTTTTTGCCTAATTTTACCACCTTAAAAACCGTGAAAAGTCTTGATAATACTGCATTCTTTCGATAATACACCTGACTTGCAGAGGGTGGTGTTACTACACACCCTCACCAACCTTGAAAAATCTCTTTGTTGTTCGTCTGCACTTACGATTTGTTACGGTCTGCGGTAACCTACTCGCTGATCGTAACAAACCTACTTGCCGAACTTCCTACGAGCTTTTTCCCAAGCACCAAATGGAAGTAGTTCAAGTGTTGAGAGAATTTCTTCTTGCTCTTTTTCCAATCGTTGAAATTTTATTTGCAGTTTTTTATTACTAGAATACAAATTCTTAAAATTATCATTCAAGGTAAAAAAATCTTCTTTAAGGGTTTCGAGTTGCTGAGTAAGGGTGTATTCCTTATGTTTATGAATATCTCCATAGGTTTCCCTTATAGCTTCTTTTAATGACATCTCGTTTTTCAAATAAGCAATCGTTTTGAAATCCTCAACATCATTGTCAGTAAAGTTATAAAAACTCAGAAATTGTTTGTTATTTCTAGCTTGAACTTTTTTAAACTCATGACCGCTAATTTCCTTTATCAAAGAAATCCATTTTTTAGCAGTACTAACAGAATTTAAACCCTCAACCGAAGAAACAAGTTTATTTATATCCATATTACCCCCGTTCTAACGGAAAGTGTGGTATAATAGTCTTATAGAATTTTTGTTAAGTCTTTGATTTTGTCGTGATTATCAAAGACTTTTTAATACAATCATAGGCGGTACCTCCTTTATACAATCCCCAAAGAAAGAATATCAACGGCCTCATATTACCTAAAAGGTATATTATGATTATATACCCGTTAGGTAATATTGCCAACAAAAAAATAGGTGAATTATGACTTTTTTAGGTGAAAATTTAAAGAAAATACGACAGGAACACAAATTAACTCAGATAGAACTGGCTAATATGCTAGGAATTAGCCAAAAATCATATAGTCATTGGGAAACTCAAAAAACAGAACCAACGCTAGAGAATGTAGTAAAACTAGCTAATATATTTAACACAACTACAGATTATTTTTTAGGTCAGACAATCTATTCAAAGGCAAATTTAGTTAGATTTTTAGATGATTATGATGTAAGTAATATAAAAAACTGGACTAAAGAAGAAAGAGATAGTTTTAAATTTGCAATTTTATTTGAAATAATGACAAGAGATGATAAAATTAGCTTATTAAAATTAAAAGACAATTTGATTACCGAACACAATCTAGATAAAAATGAACGGGATATAATAAACATAATTTTTAAAGAAGTGCAGTTGGAATTCCAAGATTTTCCAAATTAATATACAATTTAATTAAAATCTTTGATGGAATTCAAGCTAACTATAAATATGTAGAAAATAGTTTATAGGATACTGTAACTAAAAAATGGCCTTATCAAGAAGATAAGGCTATTTTTCTTTTACTCAACTTAATAGTTCACTAGAATTTAGTATCACTTATAAGAGTGTTTTAAAGTTGTATAGTACTCCAATTCATCATTGATTCTCATCACATAAAAAATGACAATCTGAAGTAACTCTAAATAATTTTGTAAATGTTCTTCTTCTTTTTTATATCCGAATTTACCATGAGAAAATTTATTTCTTATCTTTAATCCGTTACCATATTTTTTATCATCCAAAATATAAGATAAATAATTACTTTCATATTCAGAAAAAAGATTATCTGAATATTCACAATACCCTTTCTTACAAAGGTCTTCTGCAATATCTAGTATCAATTTATCTTTATAGTATAGGCAATAAGTACCTGACTTCCATAATTTATTCAAAATGTTAATTTCTTGGAAATTTGTAAATTTTATTACATCATTTGATAGTTTTAAAATGTTCTTTTCTATTAGAATTTTTATTTGTTCTACCTGATAATCAGCAAAATCTGTAATCTTTACACCATCTATTATATGTTTAAAGAAGGTTTTGTTGTCATTTTTTGATGAAATGAAGCCAAGTAGACTTTGTTCAGAAAAAAGCGCAGAGAACAATGCAGAATTATCAGGAGTGTTGTTCAATTTGATAAATTTTTTCTCATTGAATGATTTTAATGAAGCATAAGAGGAGGCTTTAGATTTAATCTCTAATAAATCTTGGTTGATTTCCCCATTTCTAACAAATAGTTCGTATTGGTCTAAGATACTATCCATTTCACAAATTATCGATTTTCCTCTTTCGTAATAAGAAGATTCTTTATTGGAAGCATGGAAATGAAAACCTTTTATATCTAACTCTGTTTCAAGGTAAATATTGAAATACCATTCTATTATATCTTCGACATCAATTTCATTTTGTTTTAAGTAATCAAAATATGCCTGAAATAACAAATTGTGACAAAGTTTTAATTGAGGAAAATAAGAATCATAATGAGCATTTGATTTGTGAGAAAAGTAACGAGTGAAACTGAATGTTTCTTCATTCGCAACTAGCCAAGGCAGTCCCGATTCATGATTAAAGAAGCCAAGTAAATAAATATAATTATTTAGTAATGTCGGAAAATCATGATGTTCATCTAGTATAATTTTATTTAAAAGAATACCATTTTTAATAGGCTCATATAATTTATCAGAATCTAAAGACTTGATGCCAACTGATATAGAGTATTGGAACCCTTCATTAGTTTCAAAATGTTTTTCCCAAAATTTATTACTTTTTCTTTTAGCTAAAAGCTTAATCTCATCATCAAACTCATATTTGCTTAATTTTTTATACTCAACAATTGATTGTAAATAGTTGGGGTTAATACTATCTGTCTGACAATATTCTCTTGCTAGATTATTTATCTCTTCATTTGTGATACCTAACTTAATGTATAAACCATTAGAATCTGTAAATTTTCCTGATTGATGATTCAAGAAAAATTCTATATTTCTGGACAGAGAGAGAAAATTTTCTTTGATAACTTGCGGAAATAGGTCAATCAGTTTTGTAACATTTTTAAGATTTATTGTCTGGATATTATATTTTTTAATGTATGATTCAAACTGACTAACATCATCTTTATTAATTTTTCCTAAGAATAGTACTAACTCCCAGAATATGTCTTTATAAAAAATATCAATGCTATCATAGTCTATTTCAAAAATGGTAATTGGGAAATTCTTGGATATATCGTTATGAAATTTTGAAATTAGATGTTTGAATTTAGAAAATTCATTTTCTTTTTTAATTAATTTCAGGATTAAATAGGTTTCTATTAAATTATTAATTTCAGTTGAAGGTCTATAAGCTTCAATGTAGTTCAGAGCTATATCGTATTGATATGGCTCTATTACATTGTTAGAAGTATGAAATCTTTGGTTTGACATATACGTGGCATTCCTTTCTATTAATTAGGTCTTTGTACCATCGACGATTTTTGTTAAATCATAATTTCCCATATCCGATTTAGTATTATAATGATGAGCTTGTAGGATATAGTTACTTAATTTTAGTATACCATTAAATTATTTATTTATAAGATATTTTTAGTGTCAGAGAACATCAAATTGAGGCTTCTCTTCAGTTACCTAAAAGTTACTGAAATTTGAAAAAAGAGTCTATTTTATAAAATTTAAAAGCATTAAAACATTGTTAAATCAAGGATTTAAGTTTTAAAAAATGTAGGAATTGAACTCAAAATCCAGTGTCCGCAAGGACGTGCCGGTTCGACCCCGGCCGCCGGTATAGTAATAAAGACAAGGTTTTCGGATCTTGTCTTTTTTTACCAGTTTTTATTTTTGGGTTATTTATAATTTCTTATGTTATGCTAGATCGTCTGATTTTTTGCTTTTTTCTTTATTTTGTGCTAAATTAAACATTGTGAAACGAGTTACCGAAGACTTTCTAAAGGGAGAAACGTATGGCAATGATAGAGGTGGAACATCTTCAGAAAAATTTTGTGAAGACTGTCAAGGGACCGGGATTAAAAGGGGCTTTGCGCTCCTTTATTCATCCCGAAAAGCAGACCTTTGAAGCGGTCAAGGATTTAACCTTTGAGGTTCCAAAAGGACAAATTTTAGGCTTTATCGGGGCTAATGGTGCTGGGAAGTCGACAACCATCAAAATGTTGACAGGGATTTTGAAACCGACATCTGGTTTTTGTCGGATTAACGGCAAGATTCCGCAGGATAATCGCCAGGATTATGTCAAGGATATTGGAGTGGTTTTCGGACAACGAACCCAGCTATGGTGGGATTTGGCTCTGCAAGAGACCTATACGGTCTTAAAGGAGATTTATGATGTGCCAGACTCACTTTTCCATAAGCGCATGGACTTTCTAAATGAAGTCTTGGATTTGAAGGACTTTATCAAAGACCCCGTGCGGACTCTTTCACTTGGTCAACGAATGCGGGCGGATATTGCGGCTTCCTTGCTCCACAATCCTAAGGTTCTCTTTTTAGATGAGCCGACTATTGGTTTGGACGTTTCGGTCAAGGATAATATTCGTCGGGCCATTACTCAGATCAATCAAGAGGAAGAAACAACCATTCTCTTGACCACTCACGACCTGAGTGATATTGAGCAACTCTGTGATCGGATTTTCATGATTGATAAGGGGCAGGAGATTTTTGATGGAACGGTGAGTCAGCTCAAGAAAACCTTTGGCAAGATGAAGACACTTTCCTTTGAACTGGTGCCGGGTCAAAGTCATCTTGCTTCTCACTATGAAGGCCTGCCTGATATGACCATTGATAGACAAGGAAATAGCCTCAATATTGAATTTGATAGTTCGCGCTACCAGTCGGCTGATATTATCAAGCAAACCCTGTCTGATTTTGAGATTCGTGATTTGAAGATGTTGGATACGGATATCGAGGATATTATTCGTCGCTTCTACCGAAAGGAGCTCTAAGATGGTCAAATTGTGGCGACGTTATAAACCCTTTATCAATGCAGGGATTCAGGAGTTGATTACCTATCGAGTCAACTTTCTTCTTTATCGGATTGGCGATGTCATGGGTGCTTTTGTGGAATTTTATCTCTGGAAGGCTGTCTTTGATTCCTCGCAAGAGTCTTTGATTCAGGGTTTCAGTATGGCAGATATCACCCTCTACATCATCATGAGTTTTGTGACTAATCTTCTGACTAGGTCGGATTCTTCCTTTATGATTGGCGAGGAGGTCAAGGATGGTTCCATTATCATGCGTTTGTTGAGACCAGTGCATTTTGCAGCTTCTTACCTCTTTACGGAACTTGGATCCAAGTGGTTGATTTTTATCTCTGTTGGACTGCCATTTTTAAGTGTCATCGTATTGATGAAAATTTTATCTAGGCAAGGGGTTGTAGAAGTGCTAGGATTAACCATCCTTTATCTCTTTAGCTTAATCCTAGCCTACCTGATCAATTTTTTCTTTAATATCTGCTTTGGGTTTTCAGCCTTTGTTTTTAAAAATCTATGGGGCTCTAATCTGCTCAAGAATTCTCTGATTAACTTTATGTCGGGGAGTTTGATTCCCTTGGCTTTCTTCCCTAAGATTGTTTCAGATATTCTGTCCTTCTTGCCTTTTTCATCCTTGATTTATACTCCAGTTATGATCATTGTTGGGAAATACGATGCCAGTCAGATTCTTCAAGCGCTTTTGCTACAGTTCTTCTGGCTCATAGTGATGGTGAGCTTGTCTCAGTTGATTTGGAAAAGAGTCCAGTCATTTATCACCATTCAAGGAGGTTAGTATGAAAAAATATCAACGTATGCATCTGATTTTTATCAGACAATACATCAAGCAAATCATGGAATACAAGGTGGATTTTGTGGTTGGTGTTTTAGGTGTTTTCCTGACCCAAGGCTTGAATCTCTTGTTTCTCAATGTCATCTTTCAACATATTCCTTCGCTAGAAGGCTGGACCTTTCAAGAGATTGCCTTTATCTATGGATTTTCTCTGATTCCCAAGGGATTGGACCATCTCTTCTTTGACAATCTCTGGGCTTTAGGTCAACGACTAGTACGAAAAGGGGAATTTGACAAGTATCTGACTCGTCCTATCAACCCTCTCTTTCATATACTCGTTGAGACCTTTCAAATTGATGCCTTGGGCGAACTTTTGGTTGGTGGCATTTTACTAGGGACAACGATGACTAGTATTGCTTGGACTCTTCCAAAATTCCTGATTTTTCTAGTCTGCATTCCTTTTGCGACCTTGATCTATACTTCCTTGAAAATCGCGACTGCCAGTATCGCTTTTTGGACCAAGCAGTCAGGCGCCATGATTTACATTTTTTATATGTTTAATGACTTTGCCAAGTATCCGATTTCCATTTACAATTCTCTTCTTCGTTGGTTGATTAGCTTTATCGTGCCTTTCGCCTTTACAGCCTACTATCCAGCTAGCTATTTCTTGCAGGACAAGGATGGGCTCTTTAATATCGGTGGTTTGATGCTGATTTCCCTTATCTTCTTTGCAATTTCTTTGAAACTCTGGGACAGGGGATTGGATGCCTACGAAAGTGCGGGTTCGTAAGAGTGAGTATAAATAAAGGGTGATATTCATTCAGAAAGTCTATGAATAAGAGATCAATTAGATACAGTATAAGGACAAGGTTTGCTGCCTTGTCTTTTCTAATATATTTTAAGGTATCTATCTTTCAAATTTTTATTTTTGGAATGAATAAATTCTACTTATCTTGCTAAAATGGTAGAATAGGTTTAAGATTTGTCTGATAAGTAAGAAGGAGAGCCTAATGAAATTGAGATTGGAAAATAAAGAATCTGAACGAGTCCAGGAACTTGGGAATTTAATTCGAGCTTATAATCGCTCTAAACGGGAAGCTTCAACAAGTGAGCCCCTCAATATCTTTGTCGAAGATGAGGATGGAAATTTAATGGGCGGTCTGGTAGCCGAAACGTTTGGCTACTGGCTTGAAATTGAGTATTTATATGTGAGTGAGGCGTTACGAGGGCAAGGGCTTGGATCGGATATTTTGCAAAGGGCGGAAGAGGAAGCTCGTGACAGGAAGTGTAAGTATTCATTTGTGGATACCTTCCATTTCCAAGCGCCAGATTTTTATAAAAAGCATGGCTATGAGGAAGTATTTAGATTAAAAGAATATCCTTATACAGGTGAGCGATATTATTATACGAAAGAGTTATAATTTATCCAAGGATAGATAGCAGATTTCTACCTGACAAATGTAGCGATTTTTGGTATAATATCATGAGGTGATTTTATGGCAAATTTGAATAGATATAAGTTTACATTTGGAAGCAAAACCTTAACTTTAACAACAGAACACGATAATCTTTTCATGGAAGAAGTGGAGCGAGTTGCTAAGGAAAAATATAAGGCCATCAAAGAGCAGATGCCTGCGGCAGATGATGAAGTCTTGGCTATTTTGTTGGCGATTAATAGTTTATCTACCCAGCTCAGTCGCGAGATTGAGTTTGATGATAAGGAAAAAGAATTGGAAAGTCTTCGTCACAAAATGCTTAGCGAATTAAGAGAAAAGTCAGCTAATACAGGGGAAAGATAGTGTTTGCGATTATTATTTTACTAATATTAGCTTGGAGCTTTTATATTGGCTACTCGCGTGGGATTGTTCTGCAGGGTTATTATGCTGCTATGACGATTGTATCCATGCTGGTGGCTGGAGCTCTATATCAGGGATTGGCTAAGTCTATCAGCTTGTGGGTGCCCTATGCTAGCGCTGTCAAAGGCAGCTCGACTTATTTCTTTGCAAATTCCCAACTTTTCCATTTGGATAAGGTTTTTTATGCGGGGCTGGCTTATCTTCTTGTTTTCAGTCTTGTTTATATAGTAGGCCGCTTTTTTGGGATTTTTGTAAATTTAATTCCCTATCCGAATAAGTGGGATACCAAAGTTTTCAATATGGTTAGTGGGGCTATTGCAGTCTTTATCTCACTCTTTGTCATCGAGATGGGACTGACTATTTTAGCTACTGTACCCATGTCCTTTATCCAAGAACGCTTAAATTCGAGTTTGCTGATTCGGTTTATTATCAATCACACGCCTGTAACTTCATCCATTTTACATGACCTTTGGGTCACAAAAATTATCGGATAATTAAGACTCAGTTGCCCTGTAGCTGAGTTTCTTTTTCAGTTTAAATCATATAGAAATAGAATGAACATGATGAATCATAAAATTTTAGAAACTTTGGAATTTGATAAAATTAAGGAGCTTTTTTCTCCCTATCTACTGACTGAGCTGGGAGAGTTGGAGTTGAAGCAGCTCCAGCCAAACAGCAAAAAAGAATCAATTGCTGCTGCTTTTTTGGAAATGTCCGATATGCGGCAGATTTTTGTGCAACATCCGCACTTTAGTTTGGGAGCCATTCAGGATATTAGGGGCTTGACCAAGCGCCTAGAGCTGGATAGCGACCTTAATATTGAGGAGTTTTTAGCCCTCAAGCGGGTCTTGTCTGTGACGCATGAGCTGATATCTTTCTACGAGGATCTGGAAAATGTCCAATTGGAGCGTTTGGATCGCCTTTTTAACAATCTAGTAGAGTTTCCTAGTATTCAGGGAAGCCTGCAAGCTATCAATGATGGGGGCTTTCTCGAAAGTTTTGCTAGTGAAGAGTTGAGTCGTATCCGCCGAAAAATTCAAGAAAATGAAGTCCAGGTTCGAGATATTCTGCAAGAAATTCTCAAAACTAAGGGAGACATGCTGGCGGACCAAGTGGTGGCCAGTCGGAATGGCCGTAATGTACTACCTGTGAAAAATACCTACCGTAACCGTATTGCGGGTGTCGTTCACGATATTTCGGCCAGCGGAAGTACGGTTTACATTGAGCCGCGGGCGGTGGTCAATCTCAATGAAGAGATTGCTAGCAGTCGGGCGGACGAGCGCTATGAAATTCAGAGGATTTTGCAGGCTATGTCGGATATGATACGGCCTCATGCTGCTGAAATTGCCAACAATGCTTGGATTATCGGTCATCTAGATCTGGTGCGTGCCAAGGTCCGCTTCATGCAGGGTACGGGAGCGGTGGTGCCAGACCTGTCGGAAGAGCAGGACATCCAACTGCTCAGTGTCCGCCATCCCCTGATTGAAAATGCAGTGGCTAATGACCTGCATTTCGGGCCGGACTTGACAGAAATTGTCATTACGGGGCCTAATACGGGTGGTAAGACCATCATGCTGAAGACCTTGGGGCTGGCTCAGATTATGGCCCAGTCAGGCCTGCCGATTCTGGCGGACAAGGGGAGTCGCGTCGGGATTTTCAGTCAGATTTTTGCAGACATTGGTGATGAGCAGTCGATTGAACAGAGTTTGTCGACTTTCTCCAGTCATATGACCAATATCGTCTCTATTTTAGAGCAGGTTGATAGCGATAGTCTGGTTCTGCTGGATGAGCTGGGAGCTGGGACTGACCCGCAGGAGGGTGCAGCTCTGGCTATTGCCATCTTGGAAGATTTGCGGCTAAGACAGATTAAAACCATGGCGACGACTCACTATCCTGAGCTCAAAGCCTATGGGATTGAGACGGACTGGGTGGAAAATGCCAGCATGGAATTTGATACAGATAGTTTGCGGCCGACCTATCGCTTTATGCAGGGAGTGCCTGGTCGCTCCAATGCCTTTGAAATTGCTCGGCGTTTGGGCTTGTCGGAAGTTATTGTTGGCCATGCTCAAGAGCAGACCAACACAGACAGCGATGTCAATCGGATCATTGAGCGCTTAGAGGAGCAAACACTGGAAAGTCGCAAGCGCTTGGATAATATCCGCGAGGTGGAGCAGGAAAATCTTAAATTTAACCGAGCCCTCAAAAAGCTATATAATGAGTTTAACCGAGAAAAGGAAACCGAGCTCAATAGGGCACGCTTGGAAGCTCAGGAAATCGTTGATTTGGCTTTGTCAGAGAGTGAGAGCATTCTCAAAAATCTCCATGACAAGTCCAGTCTCAAACCGCATGAGGTTATTGAAGCCAAGGCTCAACTCAAAAAGTTGGCACCAGAAACAGTTGATTTATCAAAGAATAAGGTACTCAAACAGGTCAAGAAAAATCGGGCGCCCAAGGTGGGAGATGATATCCTAGTCACCAGCTATGGTCAGCGGGGAACCTTGGTCAAGCAGCTCAAGGACGGCCGCTGGGAAGCTCAGGTCGGCCTTATCAAGATGACTCTAGAAGAGCAGGAATTTAATCTTCTCAAGGCTGAAAAGGAGCAGCAGCCTAAGCGCAAGCAGGTCAATGTGGTCAAGCGGGCCAATACTGCTGGACCTAAAGCCAGACTGGATCTGCGTGGCAAACGCTATGAAGAGGCCATGGAAGAGCTTGATGACTTTATCGATCAAGCACTCCTCAATAACATGGCTCAGGTGGATATTATCCACGGTATCGGAACGGGTGTCATCCGTGAAGGAGTAACCAAATATCTCCGTCGTAACAAGCAGGTCAAGTCCTTCGGCTATGCCCCGCAAAATGCTGGTGGCAGTGGCGCGACGATTGTAATCTTTAAGTAGGGAAGCATCGGACACTCCGTAGCAAATATTTTCTTTTACTCTGTGTTTGGTGTACAATATTATCAAAAGTAAGCTATTCAAAGGAGAAGATTTATGGTAGCAGCAGTTACAGATGCAACATTTGCTGAAGAGACAAAAGACGGACTGGTTCTGATTGATTTTTGGGCAACTTGGTGCGGTCCCTGCCGCATGCAGGCGCCTATCTTGGAGCAGTTGGCAGAGGAAGTTCATGAAGACGAATTGAAAATCCTTAAGATGGATGTGGATGAAAATCCAAATACTGCCCGTGAATTTGGCATTATGTCCATTCCGACCCTTCTGTTCAAGAAAGATGGTCAAGTCGTTAAGCAAGTCGCAGGTGTTCACACCAAAGACCAGCTCAAGGCTATTATCGCTGAATTGAGTTAATATCATAGCTAAAAGAGGCTGGGACAAAAGTCCTAGCCTCTCAATTGTCTTTGGATTGTCGAGCAAGACGCAGTGGTTGAGTGGGCTCTACTACGCTGATTTCATCAGCTTTTACAGCCCTACTCAACTGTGCGGAGGTGGGACGGCGAAATCGAATTCTAACGAATTACCGATTTCTGTCCCACTCTCTTTCATTTAGCTGATGTATACAGAAGAGCAAGTACACTCTCATAGTGTGCAAAATAGCATTGAAGAAGTGTTTGCTCAGGCGTTTCCCTATAACTTATCATAAGCACTTATTGTGAAATGTGCAAAATTTCAAATGTTGGTAGTTGTGTGTCGGGTTTATTGGTATAAAAAGTAAAAATACATTTTTTCCATTTATCAGGATTGAAAATAACGGCTTTGCCACTTTCGTTGTTTTGCATTTGCTCGTGAATGGTAAAGGATTTTAAACTTTCAGATGCTTCTATATCAATGACTTCTAATGTAGCATATTTACTTGAGTCAAAATGATCAGATATTTCGACTGATGAAGTTATTCCGATTTCAATATTTTGCCAGCCAAACGAATTTAAAATATGATCAAAGTAACCATCAAATATGAATTTTGTCATTCCGTTGGTATTTTTCCAAATATATAGCGGACAGTAACTGTTAAATAATTGGCCTTCAGATTTTTCAGAGATTAAATAAACTTTGAAAAACAAATCGTCGAATCCATCCATCAAATGACCTGTATTTCGGACACGTTGTCTAATGATATCCATATCATAATCTGCTGGTAATTTTATAGTATATTGCATTGCTTGCATTGTAGTACCCCTTTTCTAATGACCTATTGATAGTATAAATAATTTATATCATGTTGAATAATACTTAAAAATGATATAATTATCATAAAAAGTGATAGGGTGTTTTAAATGAATTTTAATGATATGAGCATTTTTGTGACGATCTATGAGACAAGATCAATAAACAAAAGTTCAAAGATCTTACAATATGCGCAATCTAATCTCAGCGCTAGATTGAAAGTGCTTGAAACTGAATTAGATACGAAATTATTTTACAGAAAATATAATGGTTTAGTTCCGACAAAAAGTGGAGACTTATTTTATCAATTTTGTAAGGAAACTTCTAACAATTTAGAGAAATTAAAAAAGAATGTGAAACCTCGAAAATATCCATCTTAATTTCAGAATTATTATTCAATCACGATATTAATAATTCGCAAACAATTGATTTGGATAAAAGCGAAATTAATATCCAAAAAACTTCGGATATACCCACCATTGCTCATCAGGAAGACTTTGATAAAATTTTTTGCTTTCAAAAAATTGAAAATTTAAAGCATTATGATGAGACTATCGGGCATATCGAGTCAGTTTATGCTTGTTCGAGCAATATAAAGGCTACTGAGGAAATGCCTATATTCGTTAATAAAGATAAAAATTGCCCTTTTAGAAAACAAAGCTTAATGAAGTTTGCTCATTTAAAATCAGTTGTAGAAATTGATTCTTTTGAGAACATTATCAGCTTAGTTGAAAACGGGAAAGGAATTGCACTATTGCCTAAATGGCTAAATAAGAGAGCGAATATCAAGCCATACGACCAAGACATCGTTCTTATCCCATTTTATCAGTATGAAAATCAGAACCAAAGCAGGTAGCTCATTTAGAAGAAATGCTAATGCTAGAGTGGAAAACCATTTGACAAAATTCATAAATATACTTATAATAAGTATACATATCATAAAGGAGATTTTATAATGGAATTTAGTTTTAGTTTAACCATAAAAGCATCAAAAGAAGATGTATGGGCCTACTATGAAAATATTGAAAAGTGGTATGACTGGGAAGAAGATTTAAAAAATATTACATTAAATGGTGGATTTAAGACAGGTTCTTGTGGGATGATGGAACTCGAAGGAATGCCCCCAATGGAATATCAACTGACACTTGTCAAACCCTTTGAAGAATTTTGGGATAAAACAGCGACCCCGTTTGGAGATATCCTTTTTGGTCATCAGATCATTGAGAATAATGATGGCACTGTAAATGTCAAGCACACCGTAGCTTTAGATAGCATAGATCAGCAACATTTGGAATTTTTAATCCAAGTTTTCTCAGATGTCCCTCAATCTATTTTTATTTTAAAAAATTGTTTGGAAAAATAAGAATTCTCTACTTTGCTAGAGAATTTTTTTATTTTTCTAAATTTAGTGTACAATAATATCAAAAGTAAGCTATTCAAAGGAGAAAATTTATGGTAGCAGCAGTTACAGACGCAACATTCGCTGAAGAGACAAAAGACGGACTGGTTCTGATTGATTTTTGGGCAACTTGGTGCGGTCCGTGCCGCATGCAGGCTCCTATCTTGGAGCAGTTAGCAGGGGAAGTTCATGAAGACGAATTGAAAATCCTTAAAATGGATGTGGATGAAAATCCAAATACTGCCCGTGAATTTGGCATTATGTCCATTCCGACTCTTCTGTTCAAGAAAGACGGTCAAGTCGTGAAGCAAGTAGCCGGTGTTCATACGAAGGAGCAACTGAAGGCTATTTTGGCAGAGTTAAGCTAAGAAAGAAGCTTTAGGCTTCGATTTAGATTGAAGACAAAGCTCTTAGAACACCAGTTTCTAAGAGCTTTTCTTTGTGTAAAGTTACATAAAAAATATAAGAAGAGTTGCGAGGTGTTTTCCATGTTTCACAAAGAAAAACCAGATTATAATCGTCTCTAATTATAGTTTCTATACGATAGACGAATTGCCCCAAAAGATTACTTCCTTTGACAAGTAGAATCAAGGATTGATTTGGCTATATATGACTTGGTTGAAGATACCTGTGGCCCAGTTATAATGGGTCGTAAGCCAAAGAAAATCTGAGAGGAGATGAGACATAACTAAAAGCTCTTCAAGCAGAAAATGAATGCCTAAGAGCGAAGGATGCTGTTCTAAAAAGTTTATAAAATTTCAATTGAAGGAGGAAAAGAGAGAAGAAAAACGGAAATTATCCAAGAATTGCTAATTGAGTTTTCTTTTGATATTCTTCTAAAGATTGTCGAAATTACTCGCTCACCGAACTTGGAACAAGTAAAAACTATGTTGGAGGAAGCATTTACAGAGACCAAGTCTGATAATATCAACACGTCTCTTATCATCAATTTTTGGAGAAGAAGGGAATTCAGCCCTCTATATCACATAAGGGGAATAGTCTAGATAATGGCATGATGGAGTCTTTTTTGGCATTTTGAAGTCGGAAATGTTTTATGGTTATGAGAAGATGTTTCAGTCACTTAATCAATTGGAACAAGCTATTGTGAACTACATTGATTACCACAACAACAAACGAGTTGAAGTCAAATTGAAAGGACTCAGCCCTGTGCGATGCAGAACTAAGTCCTTTATTAAATTATTGTCTAACCTTTTGAGATTGGTACAATTTTCTTGTTATGAGAAAATTTTCTATTGCCAGATATCCTGTATTTGCGAGATTTGAGCTTGGGCTTGTTTCTCAAAAACCTTGTATTTATAAGTCAAGTCCTGAGCCATTTCCTTGATATTGTCTCGCTGTTCTTGGATAATGGCAAGATTGTGCTGGATGTTAGCTAAATTATCTTGAATTTTATCCAAGATATCGGATGTTTCGACGACTTCTTGGCTAATTGCCTTCCGGTTTTTGACCAATCGGTAGCTGGTCCAGGCAGCACCTGTGAACAGCATAAGATTTGAAAATTTCATAGTTCCTCCTTAAGCTTGCGCAATCTTTTCAGCCAATTGAGCTAAGGCTGGGAAATCTGGTTCGTGGGTTTCAAAGCTGATTTGTAAACCGTCTGTCTCTTCATAGCGAGGAGCTAGGTGGACATGGGTATGAAAGACAGTCTGGCCGGCGATTTCCTCGTTGTTGTTAAGAATGTTCATGCCTTTGGCGCCTGTCGCTTTCATGACCTTGCGGGCGATGTCTGGGACACGAGCGAAGAGCTGACTAGCACTGTCTGCATCCATTTCCAAAAGATTTCTGAAATGCTGCTTGGGAACGACCAAAGTATGGCCTGGAGTGACCTGAGAAATGTCTAGAAAGGCTACTATCCGGTCATCTTCATAAACTTTAGAAGATGGAATTTCCCCTGCGATAATCTTACAAAAAATACAATCAGCCATAAATGATACCTCTATTTGCTAGATTTTTGTTATAATTTAAAATATAAGAACATTATACCAGAATTTGGAGAAAATATGTTAGAAATCAAAGGCCTTACAGGAGGCTATATTAATATTCCTGTTTTGAAAGATATTAACTTTGAAGTGGGCGATGGTCAGCTGGTTGGGCTGATTGGTCTCAATGGTGCTGGTAAATCCACCACCATCAATGAAATTATCGGTTTATTGACGCCTTACAAGGGAGAAATTCGGATTGATGGTTTGCAGCTGCGAGAAAATCCTAGTGCCTACCGTAAGAAGATTGGTTTTATCCCAGAGACACCGAGTCTCTACGAAGAGCTGACCCTGCGTGAGCATATTGAAACGGTGGCCATGGCTTACGATATCGAGCAGGATGTCGCTTTTGAGCGCGTGGAGCGCCTCTTAACTATCTTCCGACTCAAGGATAAGTTGGACTGGTTTCCAGTGCATTTTTCTAAGGGGATGAAGCAGAAAGTCATGATTATCTGTGCTTTCGTGGTGGATCCTAGTCTTTTTATCGTGGATGAGCCCTTTTTGGGGCTGGATCCTGTAGCTATTGCAGATCTTATCCAGCTCTTGGATGAGGAAAAGAAAAAAGGCAAGTCCATTCTCATGAGTACCCACGTTCTGGATTCGGCTGAGAAGATGTGCGATAGCTTTGTGATTTTGCATAAAGGGCAGGTGCGCGCTAAGGGCAATCTGGCTGAGTTGCGGCAGCAATTTCAGATGTCGGAAGCTAGTCTCAATGACATCTATCTGGCCTTGACGGAAGAGGCTGCGCTATGAAAGAAGTATTTGCTAAACGCAAACAGGATTTCCGTCAGCGCTGTCTGAAGTATCTGCGCTATGTTCTCAATGATCACTTTGTCTTGTTTTTATTGATTTTTCTCGGATTTCTGGCGGTTCAGTACAATCAATTGCTGCGGAATTTCCCTAGTCAGTCTTGGCCGATAATAGTAGGATTAGTCTTGTTTTCTATACTCATTCTTCCTTTTGGACATATCGCAACCTATCTGGAGAAGCCAGATATGCTCTTTTTGCTGGCGCAGGAGCAGGCGATCATTGAGTTTGTCAAGGGACAAATCCAGCGTTCGTATATTCTCTTTGGCCTGCTTCAAACCTTGTTGCTGCTCTTATTAGCACCGCTGTTTTTGGCTCTAGGTTTGCCAATCTGGGGCTTTGGACTGTACTGTCTCCTTATGTTATTGCTAAAATGGCTTGTCTTCCAGTTCAAGGGACGTCGCTTTTTCTTGTCTGACCGTCTCGATTGGCAGTTTGCAATTGCAGCTGAGGAAGGGCGCAAGCAGAAAGTTCTGCGTTTCTTCGCCCTCTTTACAAATGTAAAGGGCATTTCCAATAGTGTCAAAAGAAGAGCTTACTTGGACGGGCTGACGAGACTTTTGCCTAAGATCCATGCCAAGGCTTGGCAAAATATGTTTTTACGCTCCTATCTGCGCAATGGCGATTTATTCCCTCTGACCTTGCGTCTCCTACTTTTAGCCCTTTTGACGATTGTCTTCGTCAGTCAGCCTTGGATTGCTGCAGGTTTTGTTGTTCTCTTCAACTATCTTTTGCTTTTTCAGTTATTGGCTTTGTATGAAGCTCTTGATTATCAGTATTTAACTAAGCTTTTCCCGCTGGATAGCAAGTCTAAAATCAAGGGTGCAAGACAGGTTATTACAGGGATTGGACATAGTGTTTTGCTGTTTGAAACGCTAGTGGCAGTGCTCTTTTTCCAAGATAAGATAGCAGTGTTAGCAATGCTTGGAGCGGCAATCTTTTTGTATCTAGTCTATTTGCCATATAAACTAAAAAGATTGGTTGACTAAAAGAATGAAAATTAGTAAAATAGTGAGGAAACTTTTTAAGGAGGGGAATCATGGTCTTGGTTGATAACGAGCTAGCCCTGACACCAATAGCTGGTAAGAGCGGAAAGGCCTATATGGGAACTTATCCAGACGGGGGGCGAGTTTTCGTCAAGATGAATACGACCCCGATTCTGGCAGGCTTAGCCAGAGAACAAATTGCTCCGCAACTTCTGTGGAGTCGACGCTTGCCAGATGGCAATGTCATGAGCGGGCAAGAATGGCTTTCAGGTGCCATTTTAACACCTAATGATATGTCTAAAAAGCAAGTGATCAATATTTTAACGCGTTTGCATCGGTCGCGGCCTCTGATGACTCAGTTGGCTAAATTGGGTTATATTTTGGAAACGCCGATCGATCTAATCAATAGCTGGCTCAATCAAGCGCCGGTCGTTTTGAGGAACAATCAGTACCTGCAATCTATTATTCGGGATTTGCGGCAAACGGTACCTGTTTTTCGTGAGGACTATGCGACGATTGTCCACGGTGATGTGCGCCATAGCAACTGGTTTCAGACGGACAGTGGCTTGATTTATTTGGTGGATTGGGATTCGGTTCGCTTGACGGACAGGATGTTGGATGTTGCTCATATATTGAGCCACTATATCCCAGATACCAATTGGCAGGAGTGGTTGACCTACTACGGTTATAAGTACAATGACAAGGTTATCAAAAAACTGTATTGGTTTGGTCAATACTCTTATCTGATGCAGATTGCTAAATATTACGAAAATAATGATTTAGAAAATGTGAACCGGGAGATTTACGCCTTACGCAACTTCCGTTCTAAGTATGGAAAGGTAAGATGAGAGTAAGAAATCGTAAGGGAGCGACAGAGTTATTAGAGGCTAATCCCCACTATATGGTTCTAAATCCAGTTGATGCCAAGGGAAAGTGGCGAGAAATTTTTGGAAACGACCATCCGATTCATGTTGAAGTTGGGAGTGGTAAAGGAGCTTTCATCACGGGGATGGCTAAGGCTAATCCAAACATCAATTACATCGGGATTGACATTCAGAAGTCTGTCCTTAGTTACGCCTTGGATAAGGTTTTAGAAGCTGATGTACCCAATATTAAGCTGCTTTGGGTGGATGGTTCGGAATTGACCAACTATTTTGAGGACGGAGAAATTGACCGACTTTACTTGAATTTCTCTGATCCATGGCCTAAGAAACGGCATGAAAAACGTCGCTTGACCTATAAGTCTTTTTTGGATACCTTCAAGCAAATTTTGCCAGAAAAAGGTGAAATCCACTTCAAGACGGATAACCGAGGCTTGTTTGAGTACAGCCTGGTCAGCTTTTCGCAGTATGGCATGGTTCTCAAAGGTGTTTGGCTGGATCTTCATGCCAGTGACTTTGAAGGCAATGTCCTAACTGAATATGAACAAAAATTCTCTAGCAAGGGTCAGGTTATTTACCGAGTCGAAGCAGAGTTTCAATAAAAAATAAAGAGAGTCCTAAACAGGTTTTCTATCTTAAGTGTCGGATTTTATGACTGACTTTTGTTGGATAGAGCCCTGCAGGGGCTCTTTTATTTTGTTTTGATCATCAAATTATCAAGATCATTTTTTGTTATTTTCATTCTCTTGAAACGGCGTCGCTAAAGCTTTTGGCTATCCCTATAATATGATATTACACTTTTGTTACAGAAAAAAATTAGACAGCGAAATCCTTGATATAATAGGAAAAAAGCGGTATAATTATTAGTATGGTTTAATGTCTAAACTTTGACATTAAAACCACCAATCATATGTTATAAAATACTTTGCTGCTCAGGCGTTAAGGTGTTGAGTAATAGGTGGTTGAACTATATTTTAAAAAGGAGAGATGTTCATGGATAAAAATGCGAGACGCAGATTAAACCGTGCGAGCGCTGAGAAACGACTTCGATACTCAGTCCGTAAGTTTAATGTGGGCGTAGCTTCTGTAGCAGTCGCAGCTTTCATGTTCTTTGGGGGGAATGTCGTTTCAGCCGATACGTTAGCTAAGACGGATTCTTCAAGCACCTCTACGGAGAAAACGACCTCTGTGCCAGATTCAGGAGAAGATTCGGGAGCGAATGATTCTGACTCCGAGTCGGCCATAGAAAAGAATTCTACCGTAGCAACTGTCGCTGAAAGCAACGCAGTTTCAAGTGCAGCATCTACAGCATCTTCTACCTCTGCTGAAGACCTATCAAGCAAAGTAGAAGAAAAAACTGTTAAATCAGAAGTTACTTCAAAAAGTGAAGCGGCTTTGAAGGAAGCTACTTCACAAGTGTCTAAAGCTTCAGTAGCGACTAGCCAATCAACCGCTGCAACTCAGTCTGATGCTCGAGTGAGCCCAGCTACTTCAGCTACTGCAGAGTCAACTGCGGTTTCATCTGAAGCAGCTACAGAATCAACTGCTGCTGTAGAACCTGCTAAGGTATCAGTTGAAAAGGCAGCTAGCCAAGCAGCTAGTTTGGCAACAGCTAGCCAAGCAGCAAATGCAGTAGCCAAAAGCGAAGCTAATTCAACATTAGCAGCTGCTCAAAGCGAAGTAAATAAAGGTTACGCTGATTTCCGTAAATCAGGAGAAAGTGGCTTCCGTTCGTTTGACCCACAAACAGGGAAGACAACTGTAACAAAAGAAAACTTCCTTGACTACTTCAGATTGAATGGTTCAGCTACCTATAATTCATACGATGGTATCGTGACCCTTACTCCAGATGAAACCTCTAAGACAGGTAACTTCAGTCTGAAGAGTAAGATCAATATGAACCAAAGCTTCAAGCTGACTGGTGGAGTTAACCTTGGTGATAAGACTCAGGAACGCTATGGTGCCGATGGTATTGGTTTTGCCTTCCATACAGGGAATACAACAGACCTAGGTGCCGATGGTGGTAACCTTGGTATTGGTGGTTTGCGTAACGCGAATGGTTTCAAGCTGGATACTTTCTGGAACGTCCACACACCACCGAAAGGGAACCGTTTTGATACTAGCAATACGGACTCATTCCAATATGGTTGGGCGGAAGACCCTCGTCTGGGACAATTCGGTGCCTGGGTAAATACTACTCATAAAAAAGTTCGTGGTGGAGGTATCTTCACTGGTGGTGAGTATGACCGCTGGTGGGCTGAGACAGATGCTGGTAGTGCTCAACGTCTAGACTCAAGTGACTTGGATGGTCGTTTCCACAGATTTGCTATCCAGTATGACGGTGTAACCAAGGAATTAACTGTCTCTTACGAAAGTAATCTTGGGATTAAGCAATGGAAGAAGAAAGTTTCTACTCCAGAACAACTGATGTCCATGGTGGTTACGGCGACGACTGGTAACTACAAGAACTTGCAACAGTTCCAAATCAAACGCTTCGACTTCTATCAAAGTGCCTCTGTTGACGTACGTTATGAAGATGAGCAAGGTCGAGAAATCGCTGAAGGCTCAGTAACTTATCCACAAGGTGCCTTCAAGGCTAAGCCTTATACCACTGAACAGAAGACGATTCCTGGCTATGGTTTCATTGGAATGAAGAGAGGTAGCTTGCCACCTTCAGGAACTCTGGCTGACTGGGGTACCAACGGTACAGTAACCTACGTTTACCGTAGAGGTGCAACTGATACGAAGACAGAAAAGAAGACAGTCTCTCGTACTATTTATTATAAATATAGACCAGGTGTGACAGGACCGACACTTCCGCCAGCTTATACTCAAACAGCTGAGTTCACTCGGACTGTGACAGGTGGTAGACCAGGTCCATGGAGTCCTGCATCTAAGAATTTTGCACCTGTAGATTCTCTAGATGTCCCAGGATATACTCCAGATACAGCGACTGTTCCAGGAGTTACAGTAAATCCAAATTCTACTCCAAGTGATGTAACGGTTTACTACGACAAGAATGCTCCAAAAGTAACAACTGAAACCAAAGATGTTACTCGTACAATTGTTTACGAATATGAAGATGGTGTGACTTCAGGTCGTCCAGCCCTTCCACGTGAAGTACAACAAAATGTACGATTCACACGACAAGTGTCAGAAGATGCAAGAACTGGTAAGAAGACATACGGCAACTGGACTCCGAGCACTCGAACTGTAGATGCGGTTGATACACCAGCGATTCAAGGCTTTACACCAAATAAAACTCGTGTAAATTCAGCTACTGTTTCACCAACAGATCCAAGCTGGCGTGAAATTGTTTCATACCGTAAGAATAATCCAAAAGTAACAACAGAAACAAAAGACGTTACTCGTACAATCGCTTACGAATATGAAGATGGTGTGACTAGAAATCGTCCAGCACTTCCGCAACCGGTTGAACAAACAGTTCAATTTACTCGTCAAGTATCAGAAGATCCAGTAACTGGTCAGAAAACATACGGTAATTGGACACCTAGCCGTCAAAATGTTGCTGCGGTTGATAGCCCAGAAGTAGCAGGCTTTACACCAAACAAACCACGTGTAAATTCAGCCTCTGTTGCTCCAACAGATCCAAGTTGGCGTGAAATTGTAAGCTATTCAGCTGCAACTCAAAAGGGGAATATCGTTTACCGTACAGATGGTAAAAATGGTGTTCCAGCTAAGACCCTTCACACAGATAACGTAACTGGTAACTCAAATACACCTGTCAACTACACAACAACTGCGAAAATTAACGAATTTAAACAGTTGGGTTATGATCTTGTTAGCGACGGCTTTACTAAAGCTGGCGGTCAAAGATTTGACAGTGATAACAATGTAGATCAGAAGTGGGAAGTTGTCCTTACTCCACGTATTGAGACAAAACAAGAAACGAAAGATGTTACTCGTAACGTTCGTTACCAATACAAGGATGGAGTGACAGCAGGTCGTCCAGCACTTCCTCGTCCAGTTACTCAAACAACAACATTTACTCGCCCAGTTTCTGTAAACAAGGTGACAGGTGTTGAAACTCCTGGACAATGGAACAAGCCAAGTGAAGAACTTCCAAAAGTTGATTCTCCAGCAGTTACTGGCTTCACTCCAGACAAACCAAGTGTTCCAGCTGCAACTGTTACTCCTACATCTCCTAACGAAGATGAAGTAGTAAGCTACAGCCAAGATGATCAACGTGGTATCATTGAGTATGTAACAGATGGACAAAACGGTGTTCCAGCTAAGACTCTTTATACAGACGGTGTTACAGGTAAATCAGGGGAAGATGTTGTTTATTCAACTGCTAACCGTATCACTCAACTTCAACAAGCAGGTTACAAACTTGTAAGTGATGGCTTCACTCAACCAAATGGTCAGAAGTTTGATAACGATAAGACAAAAGACCAAGTTTGGAAAGTTGTCGTTACTCCAGTTATTGAAACAACACAAGAAACGAAAAATGTTACTCGGACTATTCAATATCAATATGGTGATGGTGTAACAGAAGGTCGCCCTACGCTTCCTCCAACAGTTACTCAACCAGTAACGTTTACTCGTCCAGTTTCTGTTAACAAGGTGACAGGTGAGAAAACTCCTGGTGCTTGGGATAAACCAAATGCTAACCTTCCAGAAGTGACATCTCCAGCGATCACAGGCTACAGTCCAGACAAACCAAAAGTTCCAGGTGTGACTGTTGACCCTACTTCTGAAAATCCAGTAGAAGTTGTCAAGTATAACTTGGATGAGCAACGTGGTTCTATCAAGTACGTAACAGATGGTAAGAATGGTGTTGAAGCTAAGACTCTTTACACAGATTCTGTGGCTGGTAAGTCAGGTGAGACAGTAGCTTACTCAACAGCATCTCGTATCGAACAATTGAAACAAGCTGGTTACACTCTTGTAAGTGATGGTTTCACTCAACCAAATGGTCAGAAGTTTGATAACGATAAGACAAAAGACCAAACTTGGACAGTTGTTGTAACCCCACGCTTGGATGACAATACGAATCCAGCTGATTTGAACAGCAAGGTTACACGTACCATCAAGTATCAATACGCAGATGGTCAAACAGCGGGTCGTCCAGCTCTGAAAGCTCCTGTTACTCAAGAAGCAACCTTCACACGTACTGGTAAAATAAATGCTGTAACTGGTGAAAAAACCTTCACTGCATGGACACCAGCTACGAAAGAATTGGCACAAGAAGCTACGCCAGTAGTAACTGGATTCGTGGCAGATAAGGCTAATGTAGCAGCGAAGACAGTGAAAGCTGGCGATGCTAACAGCGAAGAAGTTGTACAATACAAGAAGCTCGGTTCATACGTACCAAATGTACCAGACGGACTTCCAAAAGTACCAAACCTTCCATATCCAAATGATCCAACAGATCCAACGAAACCAGGCACTGACCTTCCAGTGATTCCAAGTGTACCAGGTACTACACCAGTAGGCCCAGATGGTACAACACCATTGACACCGAAAGATCCGAGCGATCCAAGCAAGGGTTACAACCCACCACCAATTCCAAGTGATCCAACTCAGGATACACCAATCAATTATGTTAAAGATGGTCAAAAAGCGATTATCACATTCGTAGACCAAGATGATAACAACAAGGAAGTTGGTAAGGTAGTTGAAAGCGGTAAGTCAGGTGAGCCAATCGGAACAACTAACTACGCAACACGTCTGAAAGAATTGACAGACAAGGGCTATGAAGTTGTGAACGATGAGTTTGCAGGACCTAAGACCTTCGATAACGATGATAAGAAGGACCAACAATTTGTGGTTACTCTTCGTCATGGTAAAGAAGCAATCAAGGATCCAGCAGAACTCAACAAGAAGGTTACACGTACCATCAAGTATCAATACGCAGATGGTCAAACAGCAGGNCGTCCAGCTCTGAAAGCTCCNGTAACACAAGAAGCAGCCTTCACACGTACAGGTGAGCGCGANCGTGTAACTGACAAGAAGACTTNCNNTNCATGGACACCAGCTACGAAAGAATTGGCNCAAGAAGCTACACCAGTNGTNACTGGATTTGTGGCAGANAAGGCTAATGTAGCAGCGAAGACAGTGACTCCTGATGATAAGGATAGTGAAGAAGTTGTACAATACAAGAAACTTGGTTCATACGTACCAAATGTACCAGACGGACTTCCAAAAGTACCAAATCTTCCATATCCAAACGATCCAAATAACCCAACTAAGCCGGGAACAGATCTTCCAGTGGTACCACATGTACCAGGCACTACACCAGTAGGTCCAGATGGTACAACACCATTGACACCGAAAGATCCGAGCGATCCAAGCAAGGGTTACAACCCACCACCAATTCCAAACGATCCAACTCAGGATACACCAATCAATTACGTTAAAGATGGTCAAAAAGCGATTATCACATTCGTAGACCAAGATGATAACAACAAGGAAGTTGGTAAGGTAGTTGAAAGCGGTAAGTCAGGTGAGCCAATCGGTACAACTAACTACGCAGCTCGTCTGAAAGAATTGACAGACAAGGGTTACGAAGTGGTGAACGATGAGTTCAAGGGACCTAAGACCTTCGATAACGATGATAAGAAGGACCAACAATTTGTGGTTACTCTTCGTCATGGTAAAGAAGCAATCAAGGATCCAGCAGAACTCAACAAGAAGGTTACACGTACCATCAAGTATCAATACGCAGATGGTCAAACAGCAGGTCGTCCAGCTCTGAAAGCTCCAGTAACACAAGAAGCAGCNTTCACACGTACAGGTGA
>NZ_RJPU01000010.1:0-28905 GCF_003943535.1 Streptococcus cristatus | reverse complement strand
ATCTGGTTTGCCGTCTTTGGCGCCATAAACTTTGACAGTAGCTTGGTAACTGTGAGTTCCGTTAGTGCGAAGTTGGTCGAGAAGGGCTTGTCCATCTTTACCTGTCGTGTTGCCATTCAAATCCACTTCGTAGAAGTATTGACCTTTGGCCAAGCCTTCAAGCGGCAAGAGTGCTGGGTTTTTAGCTGTGCCATTGTCAGACCAAGGTGCCTTGTCAGAAGATTTGAGCAAGAGGCGCGTCAACATGCCATCGCCACCGAAAGCTTCATACGGGATGACTTGGTTAACACCAGCCAAGAATGGACCAGGAACATTCGCTTTTTCTAAGTAGCTAGCTGGAACGTCTACTGTATCTTTAGTATTCTCAGCAACGCCTTTTTTAACTTCCTCTGGAGTTGTTACTGATTGAGGAGCAGTCGCTTCACGGTCTTGTTTTGAAACTGCATCAGGAGTTGCCACTGCCTTAGCTTCTTCTTCTTTTGGTTTGTTAACTTCCAACATAACCTTCTCTTCTTTTGGTTCGTTAACTTCCGACACAGACTCTTCTTCTTTTAGTTTTGCAACTTCTTCCTTAGGAGCTAGGCCAGGCTTGTCTAAAGGATTAGTCTCATCGACTACTTCCTTTAGAGTCGGAGTCGCCTGATTTGCAGGAAGAGCTGAATCTACAGCTTCTTTCAGAACTGTCTCTGGCAACTCATTCTTTTCTACTGATGATGAATCTACTTGAAGAACTGGAGCAGGAGTTGAAGTGAGAACATCTGCATTCACAGTGTTTGGTTGCCCAACTAGTAAAAAGAAACCACTAGCAACTACGACGGAAGCCACACCCACGCTTAAACGACGGATTGACCAACGAGTATACTTTTGATTTGGATTGAATTTCATAGGATTCTCCTTTGGTTTATTTTTTTGTTGACTCTAGTATAATCCCCTAAGATTAAAAAGGAATAAGAAAAAATTAAAATTTTTCTTAAATCCCTCTTATAAAATGCTTATATCGTCTTATCACTCATCAAAAACCAGATTAAAGTACTTCCTAAAATATTCCTAGGCTTCATCATCGATCGCCTACTACAATTGATAATGAGTCAAAAAAATCCATCACTTTCGTGACGAATTTTAGTTCTTATGCTTCAAATTCAAAAACGTCACTTTTTTGCTTGTTTGGCAAAAGGAGCGAGAGCAAGATGCCAACTAGAGCCGGCAGCAACCAAGGTAGAGAAGCTTGAGCAAATGGCAGAGCATTAACCAGATTGAGAATAGCAGTTAGCTTGAATTGTCGTCCCAAAATGCTAGCAAAAGCAATCAGGGTCACCACTGCGATGGTCAACTGCATTCCTGGTTTAGAAAGTGGTAAAAAGCGATTAACCATGACAATCATCACAATCGTAATGGTAATCGGATAAAGAATTTCCAGAACTGGAACTGAATACTGAATAATAGCATTCAAACCAAGATTTGCAATAGCGAAACCAACTAGCGTAAAAATGGTCGCATACACCTTATAAGATACTTTCGGGAAGGTATTATGGAAAAATTCGCCAGTTGAGACGATAAGTCCAGCTGTTGTTGTAAAACAAGTCACCGTTACCATAATTGCTAGGAAAACTTGAGCCATCGGCCCAAAGATGGCCTGAGTTGCGGAAGACAAAACAGAGGCTCCCACATTTGCTCCTTTCGGCAAATTCGCTAGATTAAGTGGGAAGTGATTTCCAAGAAAGGCAAGGCCAATATAAAGAACGCTAAAGCCAAGTGCCACAAGAATACCCACGACCCAAATAGTAGAAATATATTCCTTTTTATTCTTGAAACCAAGCTGATTGAGGGTTGTCACGGCGACCACACTAAAAGCAACAGAAGCTAAGGCATCCAGAGTATTGTAGCCTTGAAGGAATCCTGCGCCGAAAGCTGAAGCAGCATATTCCGCTGTTGCTCCTTGAGGAGCAGTGGAACCATATTTGGCAGCGCCTAATACAACTAAAACTACAATCAATAGGGCAAAGATTGGCGTTAAATAACGACCAATACTATCAAGGATTTTCGATGGATTAAGTGCAATCAGATAGGCAAGGGCAAAATAAACCAGCGTAAACCCAAAAAGCCAAATGGCATGAGAACCTGTAGGCAACATGGGCTCAATCCCGACAGAAAATGCAGTGGTCGCCGTCCGAGGAATGGCAAAGAAGGGACCAATTGCAAGATAAAGGGCTACCAAGTAAACTACCGCAAACCAAGGGGCAATCTTTTTCGAGATTTCATCAATATAACCCTTGGGATTTAAAGTACCTATAATCAAGGTTAAAATAGCAATACCGACGCCCGATAGGACAAAGCCTCCAATAGCTGGCCAGAAATTTTGACCAGATTCCAAACCCAATTGAGGTGGAAAAATCAGGTTACCGGCTCCGAAAAACATTCCAAATAAAAGCAAACCGGTCAAGGATCCTTTTTTAATCATCATCATCTCCAGTCTTTTTAAGATTTTTCCATTATACCGATAAACACCACTCATTGCAAGGATTTTGAAATAAAAATTGCCTTTTCTCAACCCAATAAAATCACGAAATTTAATTCGATTTATTACAAATTATTTTTATTTAATTTCGATTTATATCATATACGCAATTCTTTCTTTATTAGATAGACTTATGCTATACTAGTTATAAGTTCATTTGCGAGGTTTTAATATGTTACTTCATCTAATCTGGCTCATTCCTGCTGCTATCTTTACTTTTTTAGTCTATCGGGAACCTAGAAGTTTATTCAATGCTTATCTCCTGACCTTCACTCTTATAATGATGGGCATTGTTTTAGCTGGGCTTACGATTGTTAGTCTTGAGCGATTTATTGGTTATACACCAGCTATGATTAGCTTTTATACCCTGCTTTTAGCAATTCCTATTAGTATTTTCGCTTCTACTGCTTATTTGATTTTTAATGGTCGCCAAATGCTACAGCTAGAGGGGCTCAGACTAGCCAATCTACTATCGCTTCTCTACGGCCTAGCGATCGTGGGGCTTGCTTTACTGCATTTTCTCGCTCCTCGGTCATTTCTTGCAACTTTGATTTCCCTCGCTGATTTGCTACTATTTTACGGAACCTTTCTCTATCTTTCCTATATCATCTATGCATTCTTTTTAAATATTTTTCCAGTCAAGAAAGAGCCTCAGACCATTATTATCCTCGGTGCAGGATTGTTTGGAGATAAGGTGCCTCCCCTGCTGGCTCAGCGCTTGGATAAAGGGCTAGCCATCTATGAAAAATTTAATCGGAAGCCAGCCATCATTGTCTCTGGCGGTCAGGGAGACGACGAGTGGATTTCCGAAGCAGAGGCTATGGCAGGTTATTTGATGGAAAAAGGAGTCCCAACTGACAGTATTTTCCTCGAAAATAAATCTCGCACTACGCTTGAAAATCTCATATTCAGTAAACAGCTTATGCTATCACAAGGACTGGAGCAAGATCGAGTTGTCCTAGTCACAAATTCTTTCCACGCGCTACGTGCTGGCATCTATATGAAACAAGTCGGTCTCAAAGGTCGCAGCATTGGTTCTCGAACGGCCTTCTATTTCCTTCCTTCTGCATGGATCCGAGAAACCGCTGGTTTGATCCGTATCTACTGGAAATGGCATGCGTTTATCATAGGAATTCTGCTACTTCCCTTCCTTTCCTCCTTATTCCACTCATATTTTTCATTGTAAAAAGCCCTAGAAAAGAGTACAATAATGGTAAGAAAAAAATGGAGGTCCGTCAAAAATGAAATTTACCATTGATAAAAGTTTAGCAGAACTTGGCATCACAAGTGTCGTCCTTGGCATTGCTAGAAACGTCGATCCCCAAGCACCTTTATCAGAAGCCTTTCTCCAAAAACAGAAGGAAGCAGAAAACTGGGCTTTGAACTGCAATTTAGCAGAAATCACTGACCATCCGACTATCCAAGGCTACTGTAATTTGCTACAGAAAGTTGGGCGCAGTGTTAAAAAGAACCCGCCAACAGTACCAGCTTTGATCCGCAATATCCAACACCGCGGCTCCATTCCAAGGATTAACAGCGTTATTGATATTTATAATGTAGAATCCTTGCATTCTCTCCTAGCTATCGGCGGTCATGACCTTGATAAAATCGGTGATGAGATTGAGTTTACTGTCAGTCAGAAGGATGATATTTTCCTTCCTATCTTATCCAAGGAAAAGCACGTGGCTCCGACCGACTATGTCTATCGAGATGAAAAAGGCATCCTTGCTTGGATTGACGTCCGTGACAGCGACCTTTATAAATTTGATGATAACACCAAAAATGCCATTTTCATTATCCAAGGAAATGCCCATACGTCTGTCCAAATGCGGCTAGAAGCTCTTGAACGCATCCATCAGGATTTAGCAGCAGCCATGCCAAATCTCGAATTTGAAACCCATGTCGTCCAAGCAGAAAGTCTTTAAGCAACCCTTCTCCCGACAAGTTTTTGAAGTAAAACTCCATCAAATTATAAATCAAAAAGGAAACTCAGCTGAGTTTCCTCTTTTATATGTCTAGGCTTCTTTCTTATCCGAAAATTGGCTCATATACAAGTCATGATAGAAGCCCTTGTCAGCCAGCAGCGACTCGTGATTGCCCTGCTCAATGATTTGTCCATCCTTGAGCACCAAAATCTTGTCTGCTTCTTGGATAGTGGACAAACGGTGAGCAATGACAAAGCTCGTCCGCCCCTGCATCAGAGTTTTCATGGCCTTCTGAATCAACAGCTCCAAACGAGTGTCAACTGAGGAAGTCGCCTCGTCCAAAATCAGAATCTTAGGATCGGCCAAGAGCGCCCGTGCAATCGTTAGAAGCTGCTTTTGCCCCAGCGAAATATTGCTAGATTCCTGATTCATTTCCATATTGTAACCACCTGGCAAGGTACGGATAAAGTGGTCCACGTTAGCTGATTTGGCGGCTTCCACAATCTCCTCATCGGTAGCATCAAGGTTACCAAATCGAAGATTCTCCTTGATAGTCCCTTCATAAAGCCAAGCGTCCTGCAGAACCATACCAAATTGCTTGCGATAGTCTTGGCGAGACAGCTGGCGAATATCGTGGCCGTCCACGCTGATAGAACCCTTGGTCACATCGTAGAAACGCATGAGAAGATTGATCAAGGTCGTCTTACCAGCTCCAGTCGGCCCAACAATAGCCACCATTTCACCTGGTTGAACTTCCAGATTAAAGTTGCGAATCAGCGGCTTATCTGCCACATATTGGAAATCTACATCTTTGAAGCTGACTTGACCAGTCAAGTCCTTGTCTAGCTGGACGGTGTTATCCATGACTTCATCTGGCTCATCCAAAATCTGGAAAATCCGATCTAGCGAAGACTTGGCACTCTGGAGCTGTCCTGCCAGCTGGGTGAGGTTTTGAATAGGCTGATTGACCTGCCAGACGTACTGGACAAAGGCCTGCATATTCCCGATGGTCAGCTGACCAGAAATAACTTGTAAACCACCCAAGAGAGCAACAATAAGATAGGTCAAATCCGAAATCCCATTAAGGACGGGCATCATGAGCCCTGAGATAAAGCTAGCTTTAAAGCCGACTTCCTGCAAATTTTGAGTAATAGCTTGAAAATCCTCAGCCGAGGTCTCTTCCCGACCATAAAGCTTGAGAACATTAAAACCAGACAGATTTTCCTGTACGAAGCCATTCATAGCCCCCAAAACATCCGCCTGTTGCTTAAAGTAAGGCTGGGATTTTTTAAGAATAAATCTAGCTCCAAAATAAGTCAGAGGAATGCTGACGATAACGATTAAGGCCAGCTGGACATTCAGGTAAAGAACCATTCCGATGACCAAAATCAGGGTCATAACGGCATTGACCACCTGCAAAAAGCTTTGTTGGAGTGCATTTGAGACGGTCTCCACATCGCTGGTGAAACGCCCAATCAGATCACCGAACTGGTGCTTGTCAAAGTAGGAAACAGGAATTCGATTGATTTTACGACTGAGTTCATTGCGCATGTCGCGAACGGTGCTCTGCACAGCATTGGTCATAAAATAGTTAGAGAAATAGGCACCAATCTCATAAAAGAGGGCACGAATGAAGTAAAGGAGCATGATCCAAGCCACATAGCTGCTATTGATGGCTGCACCGGGCACTCCCTTGGCCATATCCAGCAGATTTTGTGTCAGCTCTGTGATGGCAAGCCCTAGGACAAAAGGCTCTAGGACACTCATGACCACGCTGACAATCTTGAGGAAGACTGCAAGAAGCACAGCTGCTTTATAGACTTTTAGATAGCCCCATAAGCGGACAAAACTATTTTCTTTCATCTCTTCCTCCTATTCTTCTGTTAATGATTGGCTGTTGAGCTGGGAATTGGCAATTTCACGATAGATGGCATTATTTTCCATCAGCTCCTCGTGCCGGCCTCGACCCACGATTTCACCCTTGTCTAGTACAATGATTTGATCCGCATCCATAATAGTTCCAACCCGCTGAGCCACAATGAGAACCGTTGCATCCTGCGTCACTTCCTTGAGTCGGCGGCGCAAAGTCGCATCTGTCTTGTAGTCCAGAGCCGAGAAGGAATCATCAAAGATATAAATGTCTGGCTCTTTGACAACCGCACGCGCAATGGACAAGCGTTGCTTTTGTCCACCAGAAAGATTGCTGCCGCCTTCAGCCAAATGCGTCTCGAAGCGCTCTTCCCTGCTCTCGATAAAATCACGAGCCTGAGCCACATCTGCTGCTTGATTGAGCTCCTCAGAGCTAGCATCTTCCTTACCATAGCGGATATTTTCAGCGATCGTCCCAGTAAATAGCAGAGCTTTCTGCGGGATAAAGCCAATCTTCTGACGGAGGGCTTTGAGATTATAGGCACGGACATCCACACCATCTACCAAAATCTTGCCCAAGGTCACATCATAGAAACGCGGAATCAACTGAACCAAGGAAGACTTCCCAGAGCCTGTTGAGCCGATAAAGGCGATCGTTTCCCCCGGCTTGGCCTTAAAAGAAATATTATGCAGGACAGGATTTTCCGTCTCACCTGGATAGGCAAAGGTTACATTGTCAAATTCCAGATAGCCACGAGTCGCAGTTTCCGTGATCCCATTCTCATTTGGATCGATGGAAATAGGCATATCCATGACTTCCTTCAGTCGCTCGCTAGAAACCGCCGTCCGTGGATACATGGTAAAGAGACTGGACAGGAGCAGGAAGGATAGAAGGGCATGGAAACTGTACTCGATAAAGGCAACCAAATCCCCGATTTTCAGCTCGCCGCTGCCCAGTGGCTTAAGAGCAAACCAGACAATGGCCACAATCATAGCAATGATAATCTGCACAAAGAGAGGCTCCGTCAAACCCGTCAACTTAAAGAGACGGTTGGAATTCTCCGCATAGATTTCATTTTCATTAGCGAAGCGCTCTTCCTGAAATTCCTCACGGGCAAAGGCTCGAATGACCCGCAGACCGGTCAGATTTTCCCGAGCATACTGGTTGATCTTGTCCAGCGTCTTCTGCTGCTTTTCAGACAGGGGTCGCGTCTTGACCGCCACATACCAGACTACGATTGCCAAAAAAGGCACTGAAATCGCCACAATCCAAGCCATGGACGGACTGGTCAGGAAAATCATGAGGATGGACGACAGCATCATGATAGGCGTGATAGCTCCCATCTTGAGCGTTTGCTCAGCAAACTGCATGAGGACAAAGGCATCACTGGTAATCCGCGTCACCAGCGAAGAAACGCCAATCTGCTCATACTCATGATGGGAATACTCCTGTAGCTTGTCATAGAGATCATTCCGCATATCCCGCACCATGCTGGTCGTTAATTTTCCAGCGGCATAGGAGAGGACGATCCGCCCCAAAATCCCAAGGATAATAACTAGTAGCATGATAAAGCCCCAGAAATACAGGCGTTCCTGATCGCCCTGGTTAATTCCTTCGTCAATCATGCGCGCCAAAACCGTTGGCAGCCCTAGATTGACCACTACAAAAAAGATGGCCGATACAAAATCCAGCACCAACCACTTGGGGTAGCGTTTCAAATAAGACCAAATGTAAAGCATAATCCCTCCATTTTCTATAACAATAAAAAAGCACTGAAGAGTACTTTTAGACAGAAAAGAGCGCGCAAATGCACGCCTTATTAAAAATATTATAGCAGAAATATGAAAGAGCGTAAAGACTTATCAGCATATCTTTTCTTCGAGTTTGTACTATATTTTAAGAATACGTTATTTAATACAAATTGTTACAACTTAAATAATTACAAAAAACCAAGTCGAAAGACTTGGTTTTTTAAATTGGATACCTTATTATTTAAGAGTAACTGAAGCTCCAGCTTCTTCCAATTTAGCTTTGATTTCTTCAGCTTCTGCAGTTGGAACGCCTTCTTTGATGACACCTGGTGCACCATCAACAAGTTCTTTAGCTTCTTTAAGGCCAAGACCAGTGATTTCACGTACAACTTTGATAACGCCAACTTTTTTGTCACCAGCAGCTGTCAATTCAACGTCAAATGAATCTTTAGCAGCACCAGCGTCAGCAGCACCAGCTGCAGCAACAGCTACAGGAGCAGCTGCAGTTACACCAAATTCTTCTTCGATAGCTTTTACAAGGTCGTTCAATTCAAGGATTGAAGCTTCTTTAATTTCAGCAATAATGTTTTCAATGTTCAATGCCATTGTTATTTCCTCCAAATAAGTTTATATTTTTATAATAATTTTTGTAGCTAGGCTACGCTGCGTAGCTTAAGATTAAGCTGCGTCTTCTTTGTTGTCTGCAACTGCTTTGACAGCAAGTGCAACGTTGCGAACTGGCGCTTGAAGTACAGAAAGGAGCATAGAAAGAAGTCCTTCGCGGTTTGGAAGAGTTGCAAGTGCAAGAATCTCTTCTTTTGATGCGACAGCGCCTTCGATAGCACCACCTTTAATTTCAAGTGCTTCTGCATTCTTAGAAAAATCGTTCAAGATTTTCGCTGGTGCGATAACATCTTCGTTAGAAAATGCTACTGCAGATGGTCCAACAAATACTGATGCAAGATCTTCAAGACCAGCTTTCTCAGCTGCACGACGTAAGATTGAGTTCTTAATCACTTTGTACTCAACTTCGCTTCCACGAAGCTCACGACGAAGAACAGTATCTTGCTCAACTGTCAAACCACGAGCGTCCACAACAACGATTGATGCAGCAGCTTTCATTTTCTCAGCTACTACGTCAACTAATTCTGCTTTTTTAGCAATAATTGCTTCACTCATTTAGTGTTTCACCTCCGTAATTATTTTGCTTGGGGAATTTTTCTAAAAGAAAAACGCGCCCAAACCTAGACACGAAAGTACAATACGCTTCTTTTACATGATACGTTTTGTCCTCGGTAGGATTTTTATGAGTCGAGCTCCCCTACTGTCTTAGGCAGTTTTTTCAAACCATTAATAATTATAGCAAAAGAAAAAAAAGATTGCAAGCTTTTTGTGCAATCTTTTTAATTTTTTATGCATTTTTAGGAAAAGTCTTGTCAAGCAAGGCTTTACTAGCATCGTCAGCAGGCACCCAGCCATCTGTGAAAACTCGGTCTTTTATCCAAAGACGATTATAGAAAAAGGCCCAAAACAAGTTGTAGGCAGTTCCTACAGGTCTCAAGAAATCATCTGGGATAAGAAGTGTTGCAATCACAGCAAATACAAACAGTGATCCAAGCATGATCCCAAAGTATTTCCAGTCTTTACGAAAAAGAGGAACGAAAAAGTTAAATAGCAAGGTTGTAATAGAGTACATAGGTGACAAAGTTTTAACATTGCTACCATCTGGTGCTTGAATAGTAAGTTTATTCATCAAGATCTCCTTAAATATAAAAATACTAATAAAGTTTAACAAAATTTTATATGTTTGTCAATTTAGGCAGATCTAGACGGAAATCAGAGCGTCACTTCTTCAAAAAAATGTAGCCCTAAGGCTACATTTTAAACTACATAATATTCTTCTTTTTTNTTGAACCAAGCATATGGCAGACCGATTAGAAGACCACCACCAATCAAGTTTCCTACGAAGGTCACAGCCCAGTGACGCAGGATATTTCCAATACCAAAATTTGCCACCTGTGATGCGGCTGAGCTAAATTTGACGATAGCAAAAGAAGCAAAGTTAGCTGCCAAGTGTTCGTTGGTTAAAAATACAAACATATAAATGGCTGAAATAACCAAGAAAAGCTTAGCTGTACTATCTTTCACCAAGACGAAGGAAAGAATCGCAATATTAACGAATACATTGGCTAGTATTCCCTCAAGTAAAATAAGTTCATTGGAGCGGGCAAGCTTCATCTGCACAACACCAGCAATGAAACTTTCCTTGCTAAGTCCCGCATAAGCCGCCGAATTAGCAAAGAGCCACCCAGCAATCAGAGCCCCAATCAAGTTAAAGAAAGTACAATAGAACAAAATAATCAATGCTTTTTTCCAGTCAATCTTCTTCAAGAAAGTGCCAGCTGTCAAAAACATCATGTTGGAAGTCACCAGCTCAGCATTCAGAAAGACGATGTAGGCCAATCCCCAAGCAAAGATAAAAGGGAAGAGAAAACGACCCGTTCCTGGGACAATCTTATTTGTCAGGTCTGCCGCAATAGCTCCTGCTCCTGTACTGAAAGTCAGAAAGGCCCCCGCAAAGATAGAGCGAACAGCATACTTCCCTTTGCTTGTGTCGAACAAGCCTTCTTTCTTACGGCAAGCTGCTTCTATTTTTGGAATAAATGTCGATTCGACCATAATAATTCTCCTCTAAGTTAAACTATGTACAGTATATCACAAACTTCTATTTTTAGAAAGCGTTTTCTGTAAGTTTTTTGCTAAATTTGAAATTGAATTTGGAAAACTACATTTCAAGTTCTTAGTTCGACTGCTAGCCGCCTTATATCTTCTGGCCGAGTTCGACAGCAACCGCCAAAAAGCTGAACGCCCTGTTTCTTCCAAAGATGGCTATAATTAGTTAAACAGAGCTGCTGCTCAGGATTGTCCTGCCAAGTATTCGTCACCCCATTATAGACCTCTCCAGAATTTGGATAGGCCAGCAAGGGTTTATCGCACACCTGTTTCAACTTTTCTAATAAAGGAGCAATCAAATGTGGAGCTGTGCAGTTAAAACCGACAGCCAATACTTGTGGACTCGACTGAGCCAAGCGCCCAACTTCTTCTATCAGTGTTCCATCTGAAATCGCTGATGTCGTCTGAGCTGTAAAAGATAAATAGGCCTCCACCTGCGAAAATTCTTCCGATAATAAATGAACAAGCGCCTCGGTTTCTGCTCCATTAGGAATCGTTTCAAGTGCCAATAAGTCACACCCCGCGTCCAGCAAGGCTTGTATCCTCGGACGATGAAAATCTTGGAATTCTGCCTCACTCAAGTGATAGGCTCCTGTATATTCCGATCCATCAGCCAGGTAAGCAGCATAAGGTCCGACAGATCCAGCTATCAGAGGATATGATCGCTGCTGATCATCTAGCGATAATCCCTGCCAGACATTTTTAACAGCTGCCTGTGCTAAAAAGACTGTCTCTTTGAATAGTTCATGGGCCTTATCTAAACTCAATCCTTCTTCGACAAAAGCTGGAATGCTGGCCTGATAACTGGAAGTGGTGATAATGTCACTGCCCGCCCGAATATAATCCTCATGCAGGTCTTTGATAATCTGAGGATTCTCAAGCAAGTACTTGGCTGACCAAAGCCGACCAGAAACATCATAGCCCTGCCTCTCCAGCTCTGTCCCCAAAGCACCATCTAGAATTATTATGTCTTGCTTTTCAAGTAAGTCTTTAAATGCTCCCATTCTTGCTCCTCAAGCTTTTTCTAAAATAACAGCTTAGTCAGTTTTGCTAAAGATAAATAAGTCTGCTTATTTGAAATGATCGTCTACTTCATTAGCAAAACGCAAAAAAGAGATTATTACAATCTCTTTTTTCTTATCTAGTTATGTGATGCCCATGCTTGATCTGTTTCCAGAACATCTTGAGTCGTGTATTGTCCACGGTAAGGATTGTAAACCATATTAGACGCTCCTGTCTGATAGCTAGGCGAATCAAACTGAGTCAGATTGTATGCTTCAATCAGATAGTTTAATTTTGCATAGTAATGACTATCCGTTGCATATACACCTGTCAAGGCAGCTGTCGCATCTTGATAAGTCGGGGCATTACTCTTCCAAGCTCCCGCAAAATGACCTTGTCTCAAGACGTAGACATAATCCTGAAGTGACTCAGCGTAACTTGAGTAAGAGCGGAATTGATCATTGATCGCATAAGTATTGCCCTGACCATCTTCTTCCAAGGTCTCCAGCGTCGCTGACTGACCAGCATAAGCTCCTTTAATCCCGAACAAATTATAGTGAGGATAGCCTGATAGACCAGACTGGCCAGAACCACTCTCTAAAATAGCTTGTGCAATCATCACAGAAGCATACAGATCATTATCCTGGGCCAACTGGCGAGCTGGCTCACTAATTTGTGAAATGAAATATTCTGTTTGGTTCAATGGTTGCTGAACAGCATCATTTGCACTTGCTGGCTTGATTTGCTTTGACAAAGCAAGACCAAAGACAACGGTTGAAGCCATTACTGCCAAACCTGTCAAAAGTTTTTTTCTTTCTTTTGAAATTCTCTTCTTCACAGTCTTTCTCCTAAATACAATATTTATTCTACTATTGTAACATACTAAAAGCAAAATAACATTAGCAATAAATTACAAGTATATGACATTTTTTAGATCTTCCACGAATATAAGTTTTACAAGCCACGATTGTTCCATTCAAAACTTCCTAGTTCGACTTGCATAATGAGCCTTATCACTAAGATATACAGGCTGAACTGAAGATGAAAATAACCTGACTCCAACCCATACGGAATCAGGCTATGATCTTAAACTCTGAAAGTTCAACTATCATTCCGATACAATCTAACATCTAGATCTTGCCTAAAATCGCATCCCAGGCTTGATCAAGACCAGTTTTATCAACTGAAGAAAAGATAATAAAATCATCAGTTTTATCAAAGTCCAGCTTTTTCTTAATGGCGCTCTCATGTTTGTTCCACTTACCACGTGGAATTCTATCAGCCTTGGTAGCCACAACAATAACTGGAATTTCATAGTATTTGAGGAATTCATACATCTGCACATCATCCGCACTAGGATCATGGCGTAAGTCTACTAGACTCACGACCGCTCGCAGATTGTCCCGACTGGTCAGGTATTCCTCAATCATTTTGCCCCATTTAGCGCGCTCCGTTTTCGAAACCTTGGCATAGCCGTAGCCAGGAACATCCACAAAACGGAGCTTGTCATCAATATTGAAAAAGTTCAACAACTGCGTTTTACCAGGCTTGCCTGAAGTTCGTGCTAGATTTTTGCGATTGAGAAGAGTATTGATAAAACTAGATTTACCAACATTGGAGCGACCCGCCAAGGCGATTTCTGGAATATCATCCTGAGGGTAATGCGATTTATTGGCTGCGCTCAGTAAGATCTCAGCATTATGTGTATTGATTTCCATAAGCTTCCCCTAGGCAGTTTCTAAGATTGGCTTGTCTGTGCCATCTACTGCTTCCTTCGTGATACGAACCAGCTTAACATTTTCCTGACTTGGCACTTCAAACATGACATCCATCATGGTTTCTTCAATAATTGAACGAAGTCCACGCGCACCTGTCTTGCGTTCGATGGCTTTCCTAGCAATGGCTTGCAGGGCTTCCTCGTCAAATTCAAGCTCAACATCATCATAAGAAAGCAAGGTTTGGTATTGCTTCACTAGTGCATTTCTCGGTTCACTCAAAATGCGAACCAAGTCATCAACGGTCAACTGTTCTAGAGCTGCAAAAACCGGCAAACGACCAATCAACTCAGGGATAATTCCAAATTTTTGAATATCGTCAGCGACAATGGCCTGCATATAAGACGCACCCTCGTCGATTGCCTTATTGTTTTGACCGAAACCGATAATCTTCTCACCAAGACGTTGCTTGACAATCTCTTCGATACCATCAAAAGCACCACCAACGATAAAGAGAATGTTCTTGGTATCAACCTGAATCATTTCTTGCTGTGGATGCTTACGACCACCTTGAGGAGGCACGCTGGCAACTGTTCCTTCAATAATCTTCAGTAAGGCTTGCTGAACACCCTCACCTGAAACATCACGAGTGATAGAAACATTTTCGCTCTTCTTAGCAATCTTGTCGATTTCATCCACATAAATGATGCCGCGTTCTGCCCGTTCAATATTGAAATCAGCTGCCTGTAAAAGCTTGAGCAGGATATTCTCTACATCTTCACCAACATAGCCAGCCTCAGTCAAGGCTGTCGCATCCGCGATAGCAAAAGGAACATTGAGACTGCGCGCCAAGGTCTGAGCCAGGAATGTTTTCCCAGATCCAGTTGGACCAATCATGAGGATATTGGATTTTTGTAGCTCCACATCATCCTCTTCGCGACTGTCATGAAAATTAATTCGCTTATAGTGATTGTAAACGGCAACTGCCAAAGCCCGCTTGGCCCGATCCTGACCGATCACATAGTGATTCAAAATATTGAGCAATTCTTGCGGTTTTGGTACTTCAGAAAGATCAGCTAAAACTTCCTCAGCTAATTCTTCTCGGATAATCTCCTGCGCCAACTCGACACATTCATTACAGATAAAGGCATTGTTGCCCGCAATAATTTTTTGGACTTCGTCCTGATTCTTTCCACAGAAAGAACAATATACCATCATCTCATTATTACGATTTGTAGGCATTGTTTACTCCCATTCTAAATTTCTAATTCAATTTTTTATTTACATTTTAAAAGAGGGTCATATAAAAAGCATGGATGGAATTAACAAGATTTGTAAAAGCATTTAACAAAAATAAAATAGCCAATCCATAACGTTTTTTACGAAAAGTCTGAAGCGAACAGATCAGACAAATTGCACATAAAAAGGCCGTAAAAAAACCAAAAACACTTCTTTCCATTCCTATGAACCCTTTCTTTTGAGGATTTTTACGGTGAAATCATACTCATTTTTTTCATCTTTGGGTCGAAAGCGACTGCTCACTTCCTCGAACTGTGTCAGATCAAAGTCTGTTGGGAAATAAGTATCACCTTCCAAGCTAGCATGGATTTCTGTCTTAATCACCTCATCCAAGTCATGCTCAAATAAAGAAAAGATCTGACCGCCACCGATAATATAGAGATTCTTCTCTTGCTCTTGGTACCATTTCAACACCGCTGGGAGATCATGGAATACCAAAACACGCTCATCTTCAATCTGATAATCCCTATCGCGTGTCAAAATCAGAGTTTTTCTATTTGGCAGCACGCGCCGATGCATGCCATCAAAAGTCACCCGTCCCATTAAAATCGCATGTCCAGTCGTGATTTCTTTGAAATGCTTCAACTCTGCTGGTAAATGCCATGGCAAGCTTTGGTCTTTGCCAATCAGACCATTTTGATCCTGTGCCCAAATCGCCGCAATCTTTTTCGTCATTTCTCCATCCTTCACATTGATATTTCTATTCTATCAAAATTTATTAAAAAAGACTTGTTTGGACTATCACTTCTATCTATTTATTTTTGGCAGCTAATCCAGATAAAAAATCGATAACCCAAAAGATTATCGACTATTTGTTTGCTAGGCAAATCACCCTTTCTTCATCTTTTTGACAAAGACAAATCCTACAACAGCAGCTACAAGGCCAAACAAGGAAACGTTCAAGAGGGTTGAGTCTGTCTTCTTAGGCTCAGCAGTGGCAGCCTCTTTTTTATCCGCTAAGGGATCAATATCGCACCCCTCTCTTTTGACTGACTTACCTTCAGTTGAAGCATCAGCATTGCTTTGCTCGGTCCCTTTGTTTTTAGGGCCTTTTCCATGACAAAGCAAATCAATCGTATAGGATTTCTTTCCCTGATTTGCCCCATCCGAACCTTGGTCTACAAGCTGCAGAAAGTCATCTTCTTCCACTGAAGAATCCGCAACTTGCTCAAGTTGGGACTCTGCCTGCTGGACTTCATCCGCACCCACAACAGCCATCGGTGTCACAGAAACCGATAGACCAAGCAAAAATGAACAAATGCCCAGACTAAAGAGTTTTCTCCTGCTTCTATGTGTTAAAAAATTTGCTTCCATATCAATACCTCCGAGATAGGCACTAGCGAAACACATATATCTATTGTCATTATAGCACTTACAAAATATATTTCAATCATTTGCTCTTGAAAATTAAAAAACCTACTGACTGTCATTCAGTAGGAAAAATACAATCAAATCGCCAAATCAAACTTGAGTTGAGGTTTGACCGGATCATAATCTAATAACTCAAAATCTTCTGCTTTGATATCAAAGAAATTGGTCCCATCTGGCACATTTAAAATGAGTCGAGGTTGGCAGTTGCTAGGTTCCCGACGCAACAACTCCTCCGCCTGCTCGAACTGATTGTCATAGATGTGCAAGTTATTGATAAAGTAAAAGAACTTGCCGACTTTCCAACCAAAATGCTTGGCAATCATCATCTGCAGAGCCACATACTGCATAGCATTGATGTGGTGAGCAACTAGCATATCATTTGAGCGCTGGGTCAGAGTCGCATCCAGATAAATCTCCCCATCCACACGACGAACGTCAAACATAGTTTGAAAAGCGCATGGCAGCAGGCCGTCTGTTTCTTCAAACGCTTCATAATCCCAGAGAGAGATGATATTGCGACGATTCCAAGGATTGGCTTCCAGCTGTTGGAGAATTTTATGGATAATATTGTGCTTCTTTACAACAGCTCCATAGCGCTGGCCAATAGTACCCGTATCGCCAACTTCCCAATCATTCCAATAGTGAACATGATACTTGTCGTTGAGCAGTTCCAAGCTATTAGACTGGTCTTGATAGATCCAAAGGACTTCCTTGATGGCGGACTTGATGGCAATAGGGCGCAGCGTTGTGATTGGGAACTCGCCCTTGCTCAAATCGTATTCTGCAAATGAACCTGTGATATATTTGGAATTAGCCACATTTCCATCCTTGTAGCGCGGACGGGCATTTTCAGAAAAAACACCTTGCTCCATAATTTTTTTTATATTCTCTTTGAAAATCGTATCTGCTAGCGTCATGATTTCTCCTTCGTTCAGTGAGCTTTTTCTAGTATAGCAAATTTTCCATAAAAATTCTCCTGCCAAGTTTAGCAGGAGAAAACTTTATTTGACCCATTCATCTGGATGATTGAGCTTATTCGCATCCTTTTCTGATAATCTCAAGGTAATATCTGACACAGCAGGAATATTTAAAAGAGTGACATAGGGGTAGTTTTTGTAGGTCGTAAATTTGACACCGCTTTCTCCCTTTTTTCCACTAATATTGTAGATATAATTAACCTCTGCATCATCGGGCAAATCGACCCAGGCATCTTCATTATCTTCCTCAGACTCTACCAGATCTAGCATATCTGCAAATTCATCCAAAGTTTTGGTGTTTCTTGTCTGATAAACCTGCTGATTCTGACTATCCAATATGGTCAGAAAACCTTCTGTCTTTGATTTGCAAGCGGATAGGATCAAAAGAAAAATGGGAAATAATATTAGAAAATATGCAACTTTTCTCTTCATTTTAGCCCTCCTTATAGCTTTGCTAAGAGAGGAGATGGTTAGAACTACTGAAGTACCAGCGAAGCTGCTCCGATAACTCCGGCATCGTTTCCGAGAGTTGCAAGAGCTAATTTAGTTGATGTACGCACTTGTGGGAAGGTATTTTCATCATAAACTTTTTGAATACCTTGTAGAAGGAATTCTCCTGCTGCTGACACTCCGCCACCGATAACAATCGTTGATGGATTAAGGATAGAGCCGATATTGGCGCAAGCAATTCCCAAGTAACGTGAGAAGTTACGATAAACGATCAAAGCAAGGTCGTCGCCTTCTTTTGCCAAATCAAAAACAGTTTTAGCTGTTACTTCTTCTCCGTCATCAATCAGGCGTTTCAAAGTTGCATCACCTTCGTACTCATCAGCATAGCGACGCGTCAGGTTGACAATCCCTGTTGCTGAAGCAACTGTCTCCAAACAGCCCTTTTTACCACAGGTACATGCGATTGGTTGGTCGAAATCAACAGTGATATGGCCCAGCTCGCCTGCCGCACCTGCCACACCGTGGAGCAGTTTACCTTCCGCAACGATACCGCCACCAACACCAGTACCAAGTGTCATAAAGACAACGTCTGGTTGGTTTTCACCAGCACCCATCCAACGCTCACCAAGCGCAGCTACGTTGGCATCATTATCAATGAAGAATGGAATGCCTGTCGCTTTTTCGATTTTCTCTTTTACCGGCTGGAGGGTCTTCCAGTTCAGGTTATAGGCACCGATAACAGTCCCTTTCTCACGGTCAACCACACCCGGTGATCCCATGCCAATTCCGACAAAGTCCTCAGCTGATAGATTTAGGAGCTCCAAACGATGCTGGATAGACTCAATCATATCGTCTACAATATGGCTTCCTTCATCCAAAATATTAGTTTTAATAGACCATTTTTCTTGGATTTCACCCTCTTGCGTTAAAATTGCAAATTTGATAGATGTACCACCAAGGTCAATCCCAATAATTTTTTTTGACATGATATTCTCCTCTGTATTCGTTCTCCCTCTTATTATAGCAGATTTTTTTAACGGTGAAAAGGTTTGCATGATATTTTTTGTAAATCGCTGATTACTACACTTAAATTAGAGATTATGAATATTCTTTCATGTAGAAAAAATAGCTTTTGAACGACAAGAAAGAAATAATAAGATCAAGAAGAGCAAAGATTTCTTTTTCACAATTTCAGAGGCTTCAGACTCTGCATTTTAGATTCCGAACATCAAAAAGGAGAAGACCAAAAGATCCTCTCCATAAATTGACTTATCATCAAACCACTACAGTTGACAAAGAGCCCTTTTATTCTTCCTTCTTCTTCATCAGGAATAATCCTGTCAATGCTAACAGAAGGCCGAGAAGGAAGGCTGAATCTGTTGCTGTGCCTGTACTTGGTAAGGTTGCTGACTTAGTGGCTGGACCTTTAGTAGAATCATCTACTTTAGATCCTTGCACTTGCTCCTGCATCTGCGGGGTTGCAGTTGACTTGTAAACAACCGCATAAACACCTAGCTGATCTGTCATGTACTCGATATAATGACCTTTTTGCTGGAAGGATACCGCATCAAGCTGATTAGCCGCTGTCATAAAGAAGACATTTTCAACATCTTTGTTAGATGCAACTGGAAGGCTGACAAAGACCTTGCCCTTAGGCTGAACAGCTTTGCCAAATTGGTCTTCTAGTCTAATGTCATAAGCATCATAGAGCTTACCTTCTAGGCTTTGAGCTGCTACTTTCTTGACCTTCAAGGCTACAACTTGATCAAGCGTAGACTTCATGCCAATCACTTGAACCTTGGTAGCTTCGTCCGTCAAGATACGTAAGTTATTTTCTGGCTTAGATGGCTCTACAGGCTTCTCTGGTGTAGTTGGTTTGTTTGGTTTCTCTTCCTTGCTTCCAACTTCCACAATCTGATCAACGGGATCTTTAGAAACGAAGCTATCGCGAGTCAATCGCCCGGTTTCCTGACCATTTTCGATGGTCACTTCCACAAGTGTGGTCTTCTCGCCGGCCTTACCTTCTTGGACAACTTTTCGAGTACCCTTAGACAATTGTGGATTTTCTCGTTCGATGGTATTAAACGGTAGAACCTCTGTCACAATATCCAAGCGTGGCTGCTCGACAACAAGATTCTTAACACCTTCAGCTGGAGTGATTTGCTCGACTGGTTTACCAACTTCCACAATCTTGTCGACTGGGGCTTTGGAAACGAAGCTATCGCGAGTCACACGACCGCTTTCCTTGCCATTCTCAATCGTCACTTCCACAAGTGTGGTCTTCTCGCCTGACTTGCCTTCTTGGACAACTTTTCGAGTGCCCTTAGGTAATTGTGGATTTTCACGTTCAACAGTATTAAACGGTAGAACTTCTGTCACAATATCTAAGCGCGGTTGGTCAACGACAAGATTCTTAACACCTTGATCTGGTGTTACTTGCTCGACTGGTTTACCGATTTCCACAATCTGATCTACTGGCGCTTTAGAAACGAAGCTATCGCGAGTCACTCGACCAGTTTCTTGACCATTTTCGATGGTCACTTCGACAAGCGTGGTCTTCTCGCCGTTCTTGCCTTCTTGGACGACTTTTCGAGCTCCCTTAGGCAACTGTGGTTTTTCACGTTCGACAGTATTAAACGGTAAAGCTTCGGTCACGATATCAAGGCGTGGTTGCTCTACAACCAGATTCTTAACGCCTTCTGCTGGGGTGACTTGTTCAACTGGCTTGCCAACTTCCACAATCTGATCCACTGGTGCTTTGGAAATGAAGCTGTCACGAGTTGTGCGGCCAGTTTCTTGACCATTTTCGATGGTCACTTCAACCAGAATCGTCTTCTCACCTGACTTGCCTTCTTGGACAACTTTTCGGGTGCCTTTCGGCAATTGTGGATTTTCACGTTCAACAGTATTAAACGGTAGAACTTCAGTTACCACATCCAAGCGTGGTTGCTCAACTACCGGAATCTTAACACCTTCGTCTGGAGTCGTCTTGTGAACTGGAGGTTTTGGTGTATCTGGATTGGGTGTCTCAGCTATCTCGGCATGATAGGTAGAGACTTCGTAAAACTCAGGGCGACCACCTTCCCACTTCAACTTAACATCTAATAAGTGGGCGCTGTTAGCGAGCTGGAAGGTTTGGAAACTTGTGGTAACCGCACCCAAGTTTTGCCATGCTGTTTGGCCATCTTTGGAAATGGTTCTTGCCCAAACGTGCGCTGAGCTTCCTGATGGAATATCTGAAATCAGGCGAACTTGATTTGATTCTGTCTTTTCAGATAGATGGTAAATCAACTCACCGCTGTCTTGAGTCGCCTTGTAACTGCTGAGAATATTTCCATCTGCTATATTATTCTTTTCAGATGACTTGGTCTCTGTACCAGTACCTTCCACAGTTGGATTATTGACTAACTTAGTGTATTCTCCATCATTGATAACTAACTCTGTAAATCCAACAAAGCGATGACGATAAGGAGCTGTGTAGAGCACTCGGAGATATTTCGCCGCAGTTGCTTCTGGCAATTCTCCCTCAATATAGCGATTTCCAGGTCGCTGTGAATCATGTGTCCAGCCATCAGTTAAGGAGTCGTCACGTGCTGGATTTTCCTGACCATCTCCCACTGAAACGACATCTTTCCAAGTCTTGCCATCTGCGCTAACTTGAATCTTTCCATCACGAAGATAGTTCTGTGTACCATCTTTAATGTAGGCGCGAATCTTCTTGATTTGACGGGTTGCTCCAAGATTGAGAGTCATATGACCATCGGTTTGTGGATAATCAGAGAATTCAACATAATTGTTTAAATCACCATCAAAGAGCTGGTCTAGGTTTTTCGATTTACGAACATCTCCGCTACCATAGTTAGGATCAATACCCATGCTGGTAGACTCAATCGATGTTGGTTGAATTTCCTTAGTGGTCAAGAGCAAGGAAGTCGTTCCGATTGCCTGTCTCTGACCTGTCTTGTTTTCAAGACGTACATAACGAACAAGCTGGTGGTCTTGTAACTCAGAGGCACTATACCACTCCACTCCATTTGGAGAATAGCGAAGCTGGAGTGCTTGATTAGCATTCTCACCCAGTTTCAAATCCTCAATTTCATGGAGGCGATCTAGTTTCATGCCAAGATATTGACCCGCATCTAAAGTTGTTCCAGCTGGAATATCCATCTCGTAGCGACCCAATTTTTCATGGACTTGAGTAGCCTTGAGTTGATCAACATTAGTATCTGTGTATTGGTCTGTTCCAGTTTTTGACTCGACAGATAGGTTGCCAATTCGCCACCAGAAATTCGTCTTTTGCGTATTTCTAACGCGTACATAACGGATATTCTGATTGGTTTCAACTTCTTTGCTTTGCTCACCTGTCAAGTTGGCTACTGTTGTCCAGTTTTGTCCGTCAGTAGAGACTTCGATGACACCAGCTGCTAGCTTATCTGTCACACCTTGTACCAAACGAATCTTCTTGACTGTTTGTTGAGAGCCAAGATCCAACTGCACCCAAGCATCTACTGGGGTTGTATCTCTTTCTCCATTTGCTGTTGAAGAACTTGCCAACATTGCTTCTGTGCTATCACTATTATCTGTCATCTTGGCAGACGTTGTATTGAGTTTATAGACCAGATTTGAGCTGATGGTAATGCTTCCAGCTTTCTTCTTGGCATTTTCAAGAGGACGGTTAACTGCGATTTCACGAACTGCAAACCAAGTATTATCTCGATCTTCTGTTGCAACCATTCGAATACCTTTGGCCTTGATGTCAAGATTATCTAAGGTAATCTCAGACTCATTACCGACATAGTTACCTTGAGGAAGGGCAGTCCACTCACCCGCTTCATTTAAGTATTCAATCTTGGCCTTATTAAAGGTATCTTTCGGATTGCTGACAGCTCCCATAGCAAAGCTCAATTTCTTGATAGAAACAGGCTTATTGAACTGAAGTCCAACATAATCGCCAGTACTAATTCTGGTTGGATTTTTAAAGATAACTTGAGTTGACAAGTCTCCGTCCAAGACCTGAGTCAAATCTCCTTCACCACCTGTACGATTAGTAATGAATGTCGTTACAACTTTATCTGGGTTCAGTTCTTTTTCGATCTCCTTGGCCAGATATTCTTTAAGGTTAAGGATAAATGGACGGATATGCTGTACACCTAGCTCAGCATTTTCGTAATGGTCAACATACCAGAAAGAATGTTTCTTAGATTGCTCATAATCTTTCAAGCCCTTGTAGTAATTATTCCAAAGGCCGTCAGCATTTTTGCTATCAATAAATTCAGTAGCTGTCAAGAGAGCATCCAGGGCATTCATCTGGTCAATGGTATTGTCAAGCCAGTACTTAATCTGCTCACGCATCTGTTCATTTCCTGATGCTTTATAGGTCTCAGCTGCAGCTTTTAGTTTAGCAAATTCTGCCTTCAACTCTTTGCGCTCAGCTGAGACATCTTGACCTGCTTTCAGCTTGTTCATGAAGTTTGTCAGTTTCGGAGCTAGATCTACAGACTCTTCTAGCTTCACAACACGATTATCCATATGTTGGTTAATCATGTGCTTACCTAGCTCACGGAAGGCTGCAGATTCTTTGGTCTCTGTGAAACGACCTGTTTCTGCAAAGTTGAAAGCTATTTCGTTAACAGCTTTGGCTTCCGCCTCATTCTTCCAAATATTCCAGCTGTACTCTGCAGCTGAGAAGAGAGCAATTTTAGATGGTTCTGATTGCTGCATTGGATTGAGCATGACCCCACCGATTAGGCTTGGATCCACACCAGGATGTAGGAATTTCTCACCACCACCCAAGATGAGGTGTTGCTTAGAATTATCTGTACACGGCCAGTTAATCCAAAGTTGAACAGGACGATATGGCTGACCAGATGCTTCTATATTTTGCTTAAGTTGAGTCAAGAAGTTTTCAGAAACTTCACCCCAAATCTTGCCTCCTGTCAGAGTCATAATGCTACTTTTCGGAAGATTACGGTTTAGAGAACGCAGTTCGTCTTCTCGACCATTGCCCCAATACTGACTTGGAACAAAAATCATCTCTTTCTTCAAGCCTGGATAAGTCGCTTGTTTTTCAGTCAACCAATCGGTCATATCTTTCATCAAGCGGTTATAACTTTCATAACCACCATAAGGCTGAGCTGCATCATCTGCAAGGATACCAAACTCACGAACGCCGACATCCAGTAACTGGGTAAATTTAGCTTTGATTGCATTCAGGTCTTCTTGGTAAACCGTCTCATTTTGGAAGCGAATTCGACTATTCATAAATGGATGAATGGTCCAGACATAGCGAGTCTTAGTTTCATTCCCTACTTTAGCAAGTTGGCGGATTTCTTCTAGTTTTTCTTTTGGATAAAGTTCTCTCCACTTACTGTTGTGATATGGATCATCTTTTGGTGCAAAAATATACTGGGTCAGTTTCAAATCACCACCGTAGCGCATCAAGGCCGCCCGATCTTTATTAGACCATGGATTACCATAATAGCCTTCGATAAAGCCACGATTCTTCATATCAGCATAATCTTCAACATTGACCTCACGCAGAACTGGAGCAGGGCTATCATTTAGCATATGCTTGAGCGTTGTTAGTCCATAAAAGACAGCATCTGTATCTTTTCCGACAATGGAAATTTGCTGACCTTTAACAACTAATGAATAAGCATCAATCTTATCAAATAGTCCTTGGTTAACAGACTCTGTTCTCTGAGCTTCTTCCGCTTTTGAGCCAGTCTGGTGAACTCCCAGATAGATATTGGTTGCGTCAGCTTCGGCCGTCTTACCAGTAGTATAGGAGATATTGCTATTTTGCAAAATAGATTTGAGTCGATTACGAGTGTAAATATCAACTTGCTCACCGATTACCAAATGAACTTTCTTATCCAGACGTACTAAGCCATCACCATAAGCAACCTTATGAGGAGTTGGGAAAATCTTATACTGTTTCTTAAGATATTCTTGGCTTCTCAAAGCTGCTTCTACTACACTTGGATCTGCTGGTTTTTTAGCGATAAAGGTATCTTCTAATTCAACAGTTCCGTCATCTTTCGGAGCTGGAGTTTCAGGTTTTGGTGCTGGTGGGGTGGCTGGCTCATCTGATGTAGCTATTGGTTTCAAAAGATTGATTTCAGCTGCACTAGCATATCCTTCTACTCCCTGTAGGATCTTCAACTGGATTGTATCCGTTTCGACAGCTTCAAAGTTTGCAATCTTTTCAGCTACATTATTATCCCAAGTACCTTCAGCTACCTTAACCAATTGATCAGCCTTTTTAGCATAGACTTCATATTTAGTCACAAGACCATTTCCACCGCCTGGACGAGGGAGATAAGTCAGCGCATTGACAGCTGTTGTTTGCTTCAAGGTCATAGTAACCGTATAAGACGGGTCCTTCTTCGTCCAATGTGAATGCCAGAAGGTTGCAGGATTGCCATCAAAGGCTTTAGAAACAGCTCCTTCTGTAGCATTTCCTGGTAGCTGCTCACTACTTGCTTCCACACGGGCAATCTGATCCTGTGCAATCAAACGTGGATTGACAAATGGCTTATCAGATAAGCTGAGATTGTGCAAAGTACCTTCAAAACCTCCGATTTTTTCAAGAGGTAGGACAAGACTTGTGTGGGCCAATCTTGGATGAGCTGGGTTGGCAACACGATTAATCTTTTCACCATTCACATAGAGCTCAGTTGACTGAGGTTTGGTGACAAAGACTAGCTCATAGCGTTTACCTTTTTCCAATGTCTTGTCAAACTGAATATGGTGTTGCTCAAACTTATAGGCTACTTTACCTGACTCATCAGACAAATAGAGCTTGTTCCCCTCACTAGAAGCTAACTCCTGCACACCGTCACCTGTAACCGTCACATCAACCTTTAAGACGTGACTTGGACCGACGTTCCCAATGGCATTTTCAATCTTGCTTTCTTTATTGAAGACTAAACCTTTAGCGTTTTGTGTGATGTTTTCTGCATCGTAACGCTTGATTGTCTTTGGATTGATTTCATAGGTCTCAGTATCATCAATCTTGTACTCTGGATTGCTACCTGGTGCATAAACATAGTCTGCGTGTGGTAGGGTTCTTCCTGCAAAGTTGTTAGCAGCCCGGTTTGATCCCCAAGTCTTTTCAGCAGTAACTCTTGTTGCTTCAAAGAAGCGCTTGAAAATATCATAAGAAGTCATGCCTGTTTCGTGGAGATCAATATTATCATTCCAAACAGCATGTCCACCACCCAAGATATGAGGGTTTGAAGCTGCTAATTGTGGACCATTTCCTGCTGTCGTAAAATCATTTGGCGTCCAGCGATTATATTGATACTCATAAGAAGAGTAATCACCGTATGCTCCTTGCTGGTTATTACCATTTGGCACACTGTAAGTCGGAACATCCGTAATATTGATAATTTTAGCACCAGCCTTCAAAGCCGCTTGTGGATGTTGCCAGCCTAGACTCCAGATATCCACTTCTACACCCTTCAAATCAACTGGTGTTTGCCCACTCTTACGGCTAAGCGAACCCCAAATTCGTGGCGTATAGCCCTTACCTTTGATATAGGTGACCAAATCATTGACATAACGACGATAGTTTTCATTGTTGCCATAGTACTCATCTGTTCCGATGTGAATCGTCTTAACACCACGAAGCGGTGCATCCTTACCATCCAGCAATTTATCATAAACAGACTTGACAAAGCGTAATGTTTCATCATAATTCTTGTCCAAATCAAGCATCGCAACACGCTCTACATTGTGCTTATTCGGACTCAGCTGTCCTTTATACATCAAGTCTGGACGAACCTTCACAAATGATAAAGCATGCCCCGGTGTATCAATTTCTGGTACCAAGTTGATTCCTAACTCATCAGCCAAAGCGATTAGTCTTTGCATTTCATCCTTAGTATAGTGTTGCTTAGAAGTCAAAGACACACCATTGTCACCGATAATATCTGTCTGTAAACGGAAACCTGTATCTGCATGATTGAGCACATATTCAATTTCCTGCTCCTTGGTCAGATGTTTACCTGCTAAGTGCTCCTTGAGGAAAATATAGTTATCATTCAAATGCAACTGCAAGTCATTCATCTTGTAGTAAGCCATGTTTAGCATAATGTCCACAAGAGTATCATAAGGAATAAACTTACGACCAGTATCTAGCATAAATCCACGGTGGCTGAAACTTGGAAAATCCCGAATTTCACCATTTTGGATATTTTCTTGCCCCATTTGAAGTAGGGTTCGAGTAGCATAAAAAGCACCTTTATTGGTCTGCGCTTCAATGGTAAAGACATTATCACGAATCGTAATACCATAGCCTTCTTCACCATAGCCCCTGTCCGTTACCTTTTTAAACTCAATACGATGCGCAGATGTACTGTCTCCCTTGGCAAGCTCTAATCCTCGAGAAATCAAGTCATTAGCATAGAAATTAGCTGCCTTGTCAAATCCTGAATCTCCAACAGATAGAACGGTGTCTTCCAAAATAGAAGAATGTCCTTCCTCACCATGCCATTGCTGAACAGTTGGAGCCACTGTCGGCTTGTCTCCAACTCCCTCGTCTGCATAGCGACCAGGAACTCTAACTTCAAATTCCTTGGTAATGGTTTGGCCTTCATGCACTTGTTGCAAAGAAACTTTAACTGTCTGGTCCGTTAGAGGTTGATAGACTTTATTGTTTAAATCAATAACACCTTTTTTATTGCTGCCGACTAAACTAACTTCACCTGGCAACTCAGGCATGATTAGCGAGCGTCCATCTTGAGCTAAAGTCAATGACTCTACTTGGTTAAGATTAGTTACTTGTGCTGGATCAGGAATATTAGAATAAGCGCGCAATTCTTGAATGCCAACATTACGCCAGCGCATACTACCTTCAGTGTATTTAGTGATTTCCAACTTGAGATACTTGGCTTCAATTGGAGTATCAAGATTAACCCTTTCATCTAAGATAGGTTGACCATCTTTTTCATAAGCTAGTTTCCATTTACGAGTAGCTTCTTCTTCATTAATAGCTTCTGCTGTAGCATAATAAAGTTTCCATCCTTGCACATTTGGATCATTAGGCTGTCCCGCTCTCTGCCTACGATCCCAATCAATCTCAATTCGCTTGATTGATGTCACCTTATTTAAAGTCATGGTTAGATGAGGAGTTACTGCATTCCTATCTGTTGCCCAACGACTATTGTCGTCTCCATCTACAGCTTTATCGCCAGTATTGGATGTATTCTGCTCATGGTTGGACGCTCTCACCTGTGCATTCAATAAATGATTAACATCAGGAATATTTACCACTTCTTTCACTGGTGTAGTTGGTGCTGAAGGTGTAGTCAGTGTTGGTTGAGTCGGCTGTGGATTAGTTACTTCTGTGTTTGCAGACGACTGATCCGGTTTGGGAGTAGCTACCTCTGATGTTGCTTCAGAAGTATTTCCGCTATTATCAGAACTGCTTCCTCCATTGTCGCCAGAGTCGGCTTTTGCCAATTTGTCTGCTAAGTCAGCTGGCAATTCTGTTAGACCTTCTACCCGCTCGACCGTACCAGAATCATTTCCTCTGCCACCTGATGACTCGCTAGTAACAGTTGCTGAACTGGACCGTTGTGCCACATCAGCCGATGCCAATGGCATACCAAATAACAGGACACCTATCATAACAGAACAAGCACCGATAGCGTATTTTCGAATACTAAACTTACATTTCTTTTCCATAAAGGAACCTTCCTATCTGTACGCTTCTCACCAGTAAGCGTTTGCAACTTTATTTAAAAAAATATATTTTATTTGACTTATTTAATTTGAATTTATCGTAAAAACAGACGGAACATAACTTACACTATATCTTTTCTCAAGCCATGTTCCGCCCTTAAATCGCTGGTACATAGACTAATGGCTATGTACCAAACTTTGTGTCGGAAATGTTTTTTTACATATTTTCCTTCTTCTTCATCAGGAATAATCCTGTCAATGCTAACAGAAGGCCGAGAAGGAAGGCTGAATCTGTTGCTGTGCCTGTACTTGGTAAGGTTGCTGACTTAGTAGCTCGGCCTTTAGTAGAACCATCTACTTTAGCTCCTTGCACTTGTTCCTGCATCTGCAGGGTTGCAGTTGACTTGTAAACAACCGCATAAACACCTAGCTGATCTGTCATGTACTCGATATAATGACCTTTTTGCTGGAAGGATACCGCATCAAGCTGATTAGCCGCTGTCATAAAGAAGACATTTTCAACATCTTTGTTAGATGCAACTGGAAGGCTGACAAAGACCTTGCCCTTAGGCTGAACAGCTTTGCCAAATTGGTCTTCTAGTCTAATG
>NZ_RJPU01000009.1:0-77155 GCF_003943535.1 Streptococcus cristatus | reverse complement strand
CTCAAGCGACAACTATATCAGTATATCACCTATCTATTCCCTTGTCAACACTTTTTTGAAATTTTTTTATCTTTTTTTACAAATTTATTTCCTAACACAATCAATATCACTGATAAATCAATAACTAAAAGGGAAAGGTAACATCTCCCTCTTACCTCTCCCTTATTCTCTATATCACTGTGCTGCTAAAGTCTATTAAATATTCCTCTAACTCTCGCAGCAGTCTTTTACGTCCCTTAAACCGTTCGTTGCCTAGTAAGCGGTGGTATAACTCTAGTTGTTCTTTATCTAACTTGGAAGTGTAGGCTGCTAACGAACTTCGAAGAGCGACTAAATCATCTAAAGCTAGTTCACGCTTGCTCAGTCTATGACTAATGGTTCCAACTTCTTCATAAGACTGACGATCGAAGCGGCGTTTTTGGCTCTCTTGCTTGCGAAGTATGTCATGAATATGATTCCGAAATTTTGTCTTGAAGTAGCGATAGAGGCGGCTTTCATCTTGACTGATATCTGGATGACTTTCTTCCAGCTGGTGATAAACCAGCATACCCTCTTGTTCCCAGTCACTACTCTCCCATAAATGTACATAATAATCCCGTGCACAGCGCCGAACAATCCACTGCACTTTCTCATAGCGTTCCTTGAAGTTCATGTTATCTCCTTTTTCTTTGCTAATATGATTCTACAAGAAAATCTTCTCCTTCAGGGGACATTCCTCCATCCTGTCTATTTTATACCCCAACTGGCACCTAACAAAAATATCTATGACATCTCAGGGACTTTTTATGACATGTTAGGCTTTAAAGAATAAAAAAATAGCTTGATTACACAATTAGTAATCAAGCTATTTAATAAGAAAAGCATCTCTTAATTTTCTTCCATTTTAGATTTTATTTCATCATAGGAAAGGGCATGTGCTTCTCGTTCTAAGTCTTTTTCAGACTCTTCTGGCATATGACCTGTTTCATAGAGAGATTTAATTTGGTTGCTATCAAGCGTTTCGTATTTAAGCAATGCTTCTGCAATCAATTTATGGGTTTCACGATTTGCTTGAATAATCTCAGCTGCTTTGTTTCTTGCTTCATTTAGTAATGAACGAACTTCCTCATCAATCTCATAGGCTGTTTGCTCTGAAATTGATTTTTGAGGACTTTGTGCACCAAACATAGCATGGTTACCTTCGTATTGGACTGGGCCAAGTTTTTCACTCATACCGTATTCAGTGACCATTGCACGCGCCATCTGTGTAGCTTGTTCAAAGTCATTTGAAGCCCCTGTTGTTTGCACATTAAAGATGATCTCTTCAGCTACACGACCACCCATGAGACCAGCCAATTGCTCTTTCATGTCTTCTTTAGACAGAAGCATTTGGTCTTCTTTAGGCAATGCAATCATATATCCGCCAGCACGACCACGAGGCACAATGGTTACCTTGTGTACGACACGCGCATTGGACAAAACAAGTCCGACAATTGTATGCCCCGCTTCATGGTAAGCGACAATCTGACGATCACGCTCGGAAACGGTTTTATCTTTCTTAGATGGTCCTGCGATTACTCTGTCTTCTGCTTCATCAATATCATCGGCATCGATGACTTTTTTGTTACGACGAGCAGCAACCAGAGCAGCCTCATTCAAGACATTTTCCAAATCAGCACCAACAAAACCAGGTGTCTGTTGGGCAACTAATTTCAAATCAACATTTTTAGCCAATGGTTTATTCTTAGCATGAACGCGGAGAATAGCTTCCCGACCCTTCACGTCAGGACGGCCAACCAAGACTTTTCTGTCAAAACGACCTGGACGTAGAAGAGCTGGATCAAGAACATCCGAACGGTTAGTAGCCGCAATGATAATGATTCCTTCATTGCCTTCAAAACCATCCATTTCAATCAAGAGCTGATTAAGAGTTTGCTCCCGCTCATCGTTACCACCGCCAAGTCCAACACCACGCTGACGACCGACGGCATCAATTTCATCGATGAAGATAATAGCAGGAGCCGCTTTTTTCGCATCTTCAAATAGAGAACGAACACGGCTTGCTCCGACACCTACGAACATTTCAACAAAGTCAGAACCTGAGATGCTGAAGAAAGGAACACCTGCTTCACCAGCAACTGCCTTGGCAAGCAAGGTCTTACCAGTCCCCGGAGGGCCTTCCAAAAGAACACCTGCCGGAATACGAGCACCCAGCTTAGTATAACGTTTTGGATCTTTCAGGAATTCAACAACTTCAACAAGTTCTTGTTTTTCCTCTTCTGCACCAGCGACATCTGAGAAGCGTACTTTGATATCTTCTTTATTGGCCGCACGAGCTTTGTTACGTCCAAAATTCATAGCGCCACGAGCACCGCCACCACCTTGATTCATCATAGACATAAAGATGAAGGCGATGATGATAAATGGAACCAAGGAAATCAAAAGATTAATCCACATTCCACTGGAGCTTTCACGCTTAATAGTCACTTCTGTCTCATGCTCAGCAGCTAGCTTTTGCAAATCAGAAACTGTTGTATCTGATGGCAAAACAACACTAGTAAATCTGCTAACTTTTGAGATTTCCGGACTGAAAAACAGGATCCCTGTCGTATCTTTTGATTCTTTAGGTTTTTTATAAGTACCTGATACCTCGATAATACTACCATTTGGCTGGTAGCTCATCTCTGTAACATTGTTATTTTGGATTTCTTTTACTAATTGGCTGTAGTTGATTTGCTGGCTACGACCTGTCGCACTTTCTGTAAAGAAATACTGAAAACCTGTAACAAGGACTACAATAATTAGAATATAGAGAAAAGGATTTTTTATAAAACCATTATTTTGTTTATTTTTCATTTATATCTAGTAAACCTTTATTTTGTATAAACTTCTTCTTTCAAAACACCTACATAAGGAAGATTGCGATAATACTCATCATAATCTAGTCCGTAACCTACTACAAATTCATTTGGAATTGTAAAGCAAGTGTAGTCTGCCTCAATGTCAACAATGCGTCCTTCTGGCTTATCCAACAATGTAGCAATTTTTACAGATGCTGCATTTCTTTCTTTGAATAAATTACACAAATTCTTCAAAGTTTGGCCAGTATCGATAATATCTTCGACAAAAAGAATATCACGACCAGTAATATCTTGATCAATATCTTTGATAATATTAATCACGCCACTACTAGTTGTGCCGCCATGGTAACTAGACACCAGCATAAAATCTAATTCGATATCTGTATCCACGTGTTTGATTAATTCGGCCATAAAAGGAACCGAACCCTTCAAAATTCCTACAAAAATAGGCTTTTTACCTTGATAGTCTACTGTCAGCTGCTGCCCCAATTTTTTTGCTGCTGCTACGATTTCCTCATGAGAAACCAATACTTTTTTAATATCTTGTTCTAGCATAATTTTACCTATCTAATTTTCTGAATATAAAGTACAGTACTCATTATATCACTTTTTAATTCCTTACTCAAATCACTGATAGCGATATTTACAATTGCCAAGATCTGCTGATTTTGCTCAACAATAATCGCTTTTTCTCGTTCTTCAAATGGAATTTTTTGATCAATGAATAGTCGACGAAGTTTTTTGTGATGTCCTTTCAAACGAAGACAATCACCTGTTTTCCTGCGACGTAAAAGAAGTGGTGTTTCACGTGAAACTGCAATCGCTTGAACATTTTCCCCCTCCAAAGGAGTGCCAAATGAGAATTGATAGTCCCCAAATTGAAGTTGATTACCACATTCTAACAGAATTGAGTCCATTTTCAAATCAGACCTACGACTGATTTTTCTGATTTCAAAGTGCTTATAATCCTTCACCAATTCATATCCATCCTTTAAAGGGTGGATGTAATTAGCCTTGGTTCGTAAGATTCCTAAGATTTCTTCAAATTGCTTTTTATTTATATTTAATGAAGGAAATTTCTTTAAATATTCCTGCAGGAGAAAATTTTGCACTTCTGGAATTTGTTGCTCAAACACTTCAAGTTTTGTAATGTCCAATCCTTGCGTCAGATGAGACAGAGCTGTCTGTAAATCCTCAACTTCTTTCCCTAAAGAAATCAGAGAATCCTTAAAGCGTGGATTTTCCTTTTCAAGACTGGGAAGATAAAGATTGCGAATCCGATTTCTGAGATAGTCATTTTGAAAATTGCTCTTATCTTCAAAATGCAAAATATCAGGGAAATCTTGCTTATGAAAATAAAGCAGAGGTCGGATTAATTCCCCGTTTGCAAAGGATTGAACCTCGGTCATTCCAGACAAGTGGCGCAGCCTTGCTCCTCGTAATAGTCTCATAAACACCGTCTCGGCCTGATCATCAGTATGATGAGCCGTTACCAAGGCCGTGTAGCCTTCTGTCAGCATGATTTCTTCAAAAAAGCGATAGCGAAATCGCCGAGCTTTTTCCTCAGAAAAATCACCTGAAAAATTTGAGCTGAAAAATTTCACACCAAGTTGCTGGGCAAAATTTGACAGCTCTTTTTCTTCCATATTCGATTCTGGACGTTGCTTGTGGTTGACATGCGCTATTCCCAGTTCAATCTCTAGCTCTTCCTTGTTCTGGTACAAAAGATGGAACAAGGTCATCGAATCCAAGCCACCAGAAACTGCTACCAGCACTTTTCGATGATTTTGAAAATACCGCTTTTCCTGCATTTGTTTGCGAAATTTCTGATTGATCATTTCAGAACTCCGTACACATCATCTGCAATTTTAGAAATTGTATCGTAATCCGAATTATTCGTAAGAATAGCAATGATAAATGGCGAATCCGCATACACAATAGCGACATCATGCTTGAAGTCGTAAGCATCACCAATTTTATGAGCAACTTTTACATTGATGTTTTTAGAAATTCGCTGATTGTCATAATTTGTCTGAGATAAGGCATCGATAATCATACCATTTTGTTTATAAATGGCTTCCATAACATTGCCTGCCATTCGAGCTGAAGCTTGTCTGCTTTCCACATCCCACTTCTTGCCCGCAATTTTTTCAATAGTATTTTGAAATTGACTATCGGATTGATTGCTTGTATAGTAGGCAAGGATATTGTGGGCCACATTATCCGACTCTTTTGCTACACCATTGATTAAGTCCTGCACAGAATATTCCTTATCATTTGCTGATTTGGAAATACTACCGCTTCCCTCAGGGTCATAGGCACCTGCAAAATCATTGACAGCCGCTGTATATTTTAACTTTTTATCCAAGGAAAGGCTATGATTATTTAGTTGCTCCTGGGCATAGTAAAGATAAGGAATTTTCGTCACACTGGCTGAGTACATTTGTTGATCTGGATTAATGCCTGCTTCTTCGCCCGTTTCTAGCTGTTTTACATAAATAGAAAAGTCAGCTCTTTTGTACTTAGAATTTAAAAGCTCCTGAACCTTTTCCATTCGATTATCTTCTTTGGAAAGAAAATCAACAGAAACCCAACCTTGACCTTCAATTTTAGCGTATTCTCCCTTAGCTGTTTGAGCAATTTGTACTACCTTTACTTTGCTATAAGCAGGTAGTTTAGCTGCAATCTTTTTAGAAGAATTGATCGGGATAGTATCGTAGAGCACATAGTTAGGGGCCAGCCATCTTTCCTGTTTAACATCTGTGATAGACTGAACCGTATCCTCATAAATGCTATTCTTATCTGCAATTACAAACTGGCCATTCTTTAATTTAAAGATAGGAATCCCAGCTTCATTCACGTGCAACTCTGTCAGTTGTAGTGGCTGATCCGGCAGAAGTTTCCCAGCTACCTTAGTCAAAGTAGCATCTGTAAAAGTAGGCGTTTCTTCATAAACATTAGGATTTGTAGGGATACTCGTATGATAACGGCCATAAGCTGTACCTGTTAGCTGATACTTTTCTTCTTCGTCTAAAACAAGTTCCTTTTCAGTACTGATTGCTGTTTGACTGCTCCATAAGGCTGGCAGTAAAAATATCAGCAAAAGTAACTTACGCATGACCTCCCCTTTCCTTTTTTGTTTCTTGAAGTTTTAAAGCTTGATTCTTTTCGGATAATTCTGCTAGTTTTTCATCCGAAAAAGATAAAAATTTCTCTATATTTTGAAGTAAATTTTCCATGATTATTGTGGTAATAAATCTGGTGTTGTGTAAATGTATTCTCCTTCTTTTGAAAAGGAATACTTGGCACGAGCATATTTAGCAGCGTAGCTGTCATCTTTCAACTTGGTTGCAATATCAGATTGATATCTCTTTTCTTCACCTAATTTTTCATATTTTTTCTGTAGTTGTGCATATTGAGCACGGCGATTAAGTAAAGTTTCGTAGCTCTGGTATAAATTATAAGCTGGAAGGATAAAAAGTAGCATGACTAAAATTAGAACCCATCCCATAAAACGATTTCGTTTCCGACGCTCCTCATCGAGGTATCTGCGACGCTGATTTTCATCTTGGATAAAGCGATTATTTATTTGAACAATATTTCTAGACATTTTCTTCAATCCTTGTCTCACTGATAATTTCATACATTTTAGCAGCATCTTCTTTTTTGGTGCTGTCTTTCATTTCTAGCACCCGCACTGTTAACAGCTTATTGCCAAAACGAACTTCAATTTGATCATTGATTTTCAAATCTGTCGAACTTTTTGCCAGGATTCCATTTACCTTGATACGACCTTTATCTGCTACCTCTTTAGCTACAGGGCGTCGCTTGATAATACGTGATACCTTTAAATATTTGTCTAATCTCATAGTCTTTTCCTCGATTTTCTCTTAATATTCTATCATTCTTTTGAAAGAAACAAAGCTAAAAAGCTAAATTTTTACCGAATTGTAATGTTTATTCAGCTTTTCGATTCTTGATTTCTACCAGTTTTTCACCAAAGTTTAACAAGTTTTCCAAAATCTCGAAATCTTTTTTCTTCCGAACATCAAAAACGACTTCAATCAAGCCTTGCTGCTCACCAATTCGAGCCTTTAGATTTGTCGCTGACAAGGCTTCAAAATAATCTTGGGTCAGATAGATTTGCTGAGAAATTTTTTCAAAACGAATGATGATAGATTCTTGCTTCCGCTCAACAAGTGCCACAAAAGCCTGATCAAGATAGGACTTGACTAAGCCAATCTCTAGTAGGTAAGCCACTACATCCGGATATTCTCCAAAGCGGTCAATCAATTCGTCTTGCAGATGTTCATAGTTTACACGATTGTCAATTTCACGAATTCTCTTGTAAACCTCGATTTTCTGACGCTCATCAGAAATATAATCACTTGGAAGATAGGCATCAATTTGAAGATTGATTTCAGCGTTGCTTTTTTGACGCTTGGTTTCCTTACCTTGCTTCTTAGCAATGGCTTCTTCTAGAAGCTGAGAATACATTTCAAATCCCACAGAATCAATGAAACCTGACTGTGAACTTCCTAAAATATTTCCTGCTCCTCGGATAGACAAATCCCTCATCGCAATCTTGAATCCAGATCCTAGCTCAGTAAATCCTTTAATGGCTTCTAGTCTTTTTTCTGAAACTTCAGTCAGAGATTTATCTGGTCGGTACATAAGATAAGCATAAGCGATTCGATTGCTGCGGCCAACTCGACCACGAAGTTGATACAAGGTTGACAACCCCATATGGTCAGCATTTTCGATAAAGAGAGTATTTGCATTTGGAATATCGACACCAGTTTCGATGATCGTTGTTGTAACTAAAATATCATACTCGCCATTAACAAAGTCTAAAAGGGTATTTTCTAAACGCACCTCTGTCATCTGTCCATGAACATAACCAATTGAAGCCTCTGGAATCAACTCTTTTAATTCTGAAACTTTTTGCTCAATGGTGTCAACTTTATTGTAAAGATAGTAAACTTGTCCGCCTCGGTCTATTTCACGTAAAACCGCATCCCGAATAACCGTCCTATTATTCTCTAAAACATAAGTTTGGACTGGATAACGATTTGTCGGTGGTGTTTCAATGACAGATAAATCTCGAATCCCTAGCATCGACATATGAAGGGTTCGTGGAATAGGGGTGGCCGTCAAGGTCAGAACATCAACCTTCTTTTTTAGTTCCTTTAACTTTTCCTTATGCTTGACACCGAAGCGCTGCTCTTCATCTATCACCAGTAGCCCCAAATCGGAGAATTTTACATCTGCTGATAGGAGGCGATGGGTACCGATAATAATATCAATCTGCCCTTTTTCCAATTTTTCCAGAGTCTCTTTTTGCTCCCCTTTACTTCTAAAACGACTGAGAACATCGACATTCACGGCAAAATCGTTGAAACGTTCTTTAAAGTTTGTGTAGTGTTGCTGAGCTAAAACAGTGGTCGGAACCAAGATTGCCACCTGCTTATGATCGTTGACAGCCTTAAAAGCAGCCCGCATAGCCACCTCAGTCTTCCCAAAACCAACATCTCCAACCAAGAGTCGGTCCATAGGACGGTCACTCTCCATATCTTTCTTGATTTCCTGAATGCTTCTGAGCTGATCATCTGTTTCCACATATGGAAAGGCATTATCAAACTCTACTTGATGCTGGTCGTCACTAGAAAATTGGAAACCTTTTAATTGACTACGCTCTGCATATAATTTAATAAGGTCATCGGCAATGTCTTCAACCTGATGCTGGACTTTTTGCTTCGTTTTTTGGAAACGCCCATCATTTAACTTGTTAATTTTAGGTGTTTTTCCATCACTAGCTACATATTTAGACAGAAGATTGATTTGATCCACCGGAATGGAGATACGATCTGCATTTTGATACTGAATCGTCAAATAATCCCGATGAACTCCTGAAACCTCAATCGTTTCAATTCCTAAATAGCGACCAATACCGTGGATATTATGAACCACATAATCGCCTTTTTCCAGTTCATTATAGTCCTTCAACCTTTCAGCATTAGAAATATTTTGACGACGAATCCTACGTTTGATTTTTTTCTGAATCATCTCATGCTCAGTAATCAAAACGATTTTTTCATCGACAAAATTAAATCCTTGAACTAGATTTCCTTCTATAAGCTGGACAGCTTTTTCATGAATTTCTTTGTCCTTGATGTAATCTAAATGAATCTCATAATCCTGTAAAGTTTTATGTAAACCTTGTAAACTTGAGGCTGAATTTACCTGCAAGACTACCGTATAGTCCGATTTCCTAAAGCGATTGATTTCTTCTTTTAAAAGAGGAAACTGACTAAAAAATTCCTGCATTGGATATTGATTAAATTGATAAAGTGTATCAAATTTTAGATTTCCCAATCCTTTGTGGAAGTTGGAAAAAAACGTAGCAGGTTTATATTTACGATAGTCCTGATAGTTATTTGCAAAGTATTGTTGATTTGACAGTGCTTTACTATTTTGTAAATCATCTGTCAAGATATCGGCAACTTCTAATTCAAACTGTGCTTGCTTGTCCATTATCTTTTGAAAATCATCAAAAAATATAGGAGTGTGCGTTGGCAAATAGTCTAAAATAGTCCATTCTTTATGATAGAAAAAGGAAAGAAATTTACGAATATCTGCATGATGATACTGCTCTCTAACAGAACTCAATACTTCTTCTAAATAGGATTTTAAGGAAGGATCAAGAACCGTAGAGAGAGCCATTTCTAGATTTTTCTGTCCTCTTGCATAATCTTCTTCTGTAAATAGAAGATCTGTAACAGGCTCTATCAAAATCTGTTCCACATTTTCAAGAGAAAGTTGATTTTCAGGATTGAAAATCCTTATGCCATCAATCTCATCTCCAAAAAACTCTATCCGATAAGGATATTGAGCCGAGCGTTCAAAAATATCTAGAATATCCCCTCTCAGACTGTACTCTCCTTGACTGAGAACCTGAGAAACCTTTTTATAACCATTACTTGACAAGGACTTTACTAGGTTGTCAAGGTTATATTCTTCAGTAACAGAAAGGATAAGCTCAGATTGTTTAAAAATATCAGGCTTAGGCAAGAATAAACGACTGGCTGCAACATTGATGATTAGAATCCCATTTTTCTCTTTATCTGATAAAAATTTCATGGCTTCTAATCTGGCAAAGATTTTTTCTTGCGATGAAAAAACAAACTCAGCCAAAGGGGTATCATCTGCCAGGAAAGTATAAACCGTTTCTTCTCCCAATAAAGAAAGCAAATCACTAGCCAGCCGCTCTGCTTCATTTTGACTCGAAGTGATGACTAGGATTTTCTCCTGCTCTTCTAAGCTACTAGCAATCGCTAAAGCCTTTGTTGAAGCTGAAAGTCCCATCACTAACTGACGGGTCTTTTTTTGCAATTGTTTCTTCCAGTCTACAATTTGTCGGTTTCGACCAAATAGATCAAGTAGTGTCATTGTCTTATCCATTGTATTGTTGCATGGTCTGCTCAAAATTATCAGTTTGTAAATAATGATTTACAGCACTGTCAACTTTTTCTAATGCGTTTAAAATACTGATATAATCTTCCTCATCAAATTTTCCTAAAACATGATGAATAACTGACATATTATTTTTAGGTCTTCCAATGCCGATTTTCACTCGCTTGAATTCCTGTGTTCCAATATGTTTAATGATAGACTTAATACCATTGTGCCCGCCAGCTGAACCTTTGGTACGAAGACGAATTTTCCCAACTTCCATATCCAGATCATCATAAATAACGAGTAAGTCATCTATATCTAAGCCGTAGTAAGTGAGCAGGGCATGGACTGCTTTCCCACTTTCATTCATAAAAGTAGTCGATTTTACAAAATAGACTTTTTCTCCATTCAAGAAAGTTGAAGCAATGTCTGCTTGAAAAATCTTATCTGCTGTAAACTTTAGATTTAATTCTTTACATATATTGTCAACCAACATAAAACCTACATTATGTTTGGTTTCGAAATATTTATCTCCTGGATTTCCCAATCCAACAATTAATTTTGTCATTTTACTCCTTTATAAAAGCCAAAAGGGCTGGAAATTTCTTTCCAACCTATGTATTTTAACTTTACACTTGATTTACACGTTAAAGCGGAATTCCATAATATCACCATCTTGAACGATATATTCTTTTCCTTCTTCACGCAAACGTCCAGCTTCTTTTACAGCCTTTTCAGATCCATATTTTACCAAATCATCATAAGACATCGTCACTGCACGGATGAAACCTTTCTCAAAGTCTGAGTGAATGATACCAGCTGCTTGAGGAGCTTTCATACCACGCTTGAAGGTCCAAGCCCGGACTTCCTTTTCACCAGCGGTAAAGTAGGTTCCAAGTCCCAAAAGATGATAGGCTGCTCGTGTCAATTTGTCTACACCTGACTCTGTCAAGCCAATAGCTTCCAGAAATTCTGCCTTGTCTTCATCGTCCAGTTCAGAAATTTCTTCCTCGGCACGCGCAGAGATGACAACAACTTCAGCATTTTCTGTAGCAGCAAATGCACGAATCTGCTTCACATAGTCAATATTGTCTGGATCTGCAACTTCATCTTCACCGACATTGGCCACATAAAGTACTGGCTTAGTCGTTAAAAGAAAGAGACCTTTGACGATTTTTTGCTCTTCTTCTGTAAACTCAACTGTTCGAGCCGACAGACCATCTTCCAGAACAGGCTTGATTTTCTGCAAAACATTAAATTCTGCAACAGAATCCTTGTCCTTCTGGGTACGAGCCATCTTCTCAACACGCGCATAGCGTTTGTTAATGCTTTCCAGATCGGCCAAAATAAGCTCTAGATTGATGGTCTCAATATCAGCCATAGGGTCGACGAAGTCAGACTCACGGCCCTGTTCCCGCATGACATTTTCATCATCAAAGGCACGGACTACATGGACGATAGCATCCACTTCACGGATATTGGCCAAGAATTTATTTCCTAGACCTTCTCCTTTTGAAGCTCCCTTTACAATACCAGCAATATCTGTAAATTCAAATGTAGTGGGAACCTTCTTTTGAGGTTTAATCAATTCTGTTAATTTATCCAAACGAGCATCTGGCACTTCTACCCGACCGACATTTGGATCAATGGTCGCAAAAGGGTAGTTGGCAGCTTCTGCCCCTGCTTTTGTAATTGCATTAAATAAAGTTGACTTGCCCACATTAGGCAGTCCAACAATCCCTGCTGTTAAAGCCATTCGTATCTTCTCCATTCATCTTTTCAATCCCAACCATTATACCATAAATCCTTATCCTAAACAGCGAATTTGAATGAAAAATTTCCTGCTTTCTAGATAGAAATAGAAAATATTTCTGCAAAAAATGATATAATATAGTTAATATTTTGATAAAAGGAGTTAGCCATGAAAAAAATGACAATTAAAACATTTGTTCTTTCTTTCTTGACCATGTTTACTTTACTTTTTTTAGCTGCCTGCAGTAGCAGTCCTAAAAAGGCCTATTTTCAGTTGATTGATCAAAAGACCAAGCAAGACAGCCGGATCACTCTTGAATATAAGGGCGATGATTTGCTGAACAATGAAACCAGCAATGTTTTCTATTATGAGCCTATCGGATTGACAAAAGATACCGCCAAAGAACAAATTGGAGGCTACATGAAAACTCTGGAAAATATTAAAGGACTTACTAATAAAATCGAGTATAAAGACGATCATTTGACGCAAAAGATGACGATGGATTTTAGCAAGGCAGATATTTCAGAACTGAAAAGCAAACAACTTATCCAAACAGATGGAGACCAAAAAGCTAATTATATCAGTTATAAAGAAACGGTAAAATCTCTTGAAGCTTCTGGCTATAAAGAAGTCAAAGACGGCAAATTTGAAGAACTTAAATAAAAGCAGAAAACGGATAAGACTTTCTTGGTCTTATCCGTTCTTTGTTGATGAGATAGGTCATTCAAAATTGGGCTAAGTCAAAAAAGTGGACTATTCGATGACCTTCTTCATTTTTCTTTCAAAATCATATCTGCTCATCATAACAACGTGTTCGCAGTTGCTGCAGCGAATCTTGATATCTGCTCCCATGCGGACGACTTCCCAACGATTGGCCTTCTTGCCCGTCGACTTAATGGTACAGGCATGGGGCTTTTTCATTTCTACAAAAGTTCCAAGTTCGTACATCTTCTCTCCTTTTGACAATCTTTTTTTATTATCTTAGAAATACAGATTGGCGCTTCTCTCAACCCTAGCTGTATTATACCACAAGTTTAGAATCAGCTGGCTTGTAAATGATCAAAATAAGACAAGGCGGATTGAGTCAACCTTGTCTTAAATCTTATCTTCTAATTGGTACGGACTGGCGTGATCAGCTGGATAAAGTTTTCAGCATCTTCGCTTGGCACCAAGGTGAAAGGCCGAACAGCTGAAATAAAGCTGATGGTCACCTGCTCACTATCGACTGCCTTTAGCGCTTCGATCAGGTAGGTAGGATTGAAGCTGATGCTCAAATCTTCTCCTGACACACTTTCTGTATCAATTTCTTCATTCACGCGTCCAACTTCTGGTGAATGGACATGAGCGCTGACAATGCCCTTCACAATTTCTAGTTTCACTGTTCCGTTTTGAGTCGCATTGGACAGAAGACGAGACCGTTCCATGGCATGACGTAAATTATTGGTATTAAAGGTCACAACACTTGAAAATTCTGTCGGAATCAGGCGGTCTGTGTCAGGATAGTTTCCTTCCAGCAGGCGTGTATAGAAGCTGATATTTTCACTTCTAAAGAGAAGTTGATTATTGGCAAAGAAAACCTCTACTGTTTCAATTTCATCTGTGAAAACAGCTGTAAATTCACGCAGAGAACGGCTAGGGATCACCACATCAAAGTCATCACCCTTCTTGTCCAAAGTAATTTTCTTTTGGCTCATCCGGTGAGAGTCTGTCGCAACTGTTTTGAGGGATTGGTTATCTGTCAAAACAAAATGAACACCCGTCAAAATAGGACGGCTTTCTTGCGTGCTAGCAGCAAAAGCTGTCTCATTGATGATATTTTTAAGGACTTTTGTTTCTAAAACCAAAGGATTGCTAGTAGAGACTTCTTGGATACGTGGATATTGATCTGCATCTTTTCCTTTTAGCGTAATTTCTGACTTGCCACTGGTAAGGACGATTTGTTTTTGCTCAATTTCTTTAAAATCAAGCACGATATCTGGCAAGCTAGAAATGACATTGATAAAGAAATTTGCTTCGAGGAGGATAGAACCTGGTGAAGTAATCAAGAGTCCGGCATTCTCATTTTGCACTGAAATGAAGTTTTCAATGGAAATTTGGCCATTTGAACCAATCAAGGTAATGCCTTCTTTCGTTACATCAATTTTAACAGTTGATAAAATTGGAATAGCGTTTTTTGTACTAATAGCTCTTTTAGTTGTATTCAAAGCTTGTAGGAATAAATTTTTATTAATAGAGAAGTGAATCATAGGGACTCCTTTTATTATTTATGATTATTAAGTTAATAGTAATAGTAGTTCTTGTGGAAGCTGTGGAAAAATGGAGCAAAGTATTTAAAATCAAGTTTTAAGACTTGTTCACAACCTGTGGAAAAAACTTTAGATTCGTTCAATCTTTTCCACACCCTTATTTTATCTTGTTTTTGATATTCTCGATTTCAAGTCGCAGGCTATCGTCAGTTTCGAGTCGGGTTTTGATTTTTCCATGCGCGTGAATGACTGTTGTGTGGTCTTTGCCACCAAATTCTCGTCCGATTTTTGGTAGGCTATTGTCTGTTAGTTCGCGGGCTAGATACATGGCCACTTGTCGAGCCAAAACGATATTTTGGACGCGACGACTTCCCTTCATTTCTTTGACACTGACGCCATAGAAATTGCCGACCTCAGACTGGATTTTTTCAATCGGAATGACTGTCACCTGACTAGAGTCCTGCTTGCGAGCTCGAATAGCTTCAGCAGCGATGTCAATCGTAATTTCCTTGAGATTACGGACTCTTGCAATGAGCGTAATATCATTGAGCGCCCCTTCTAGGTCACGGACATTCGAGTCAAATTGTCCAGCGAGGTACTCCAACGTATCATTAGGGAAAATATAGTCCAGATGTTCGATTTTATTTCGAAGGATGGCAATCCGCGTTTCAAAATCAGGTGGTGTAATATTTTGAGTGAGCCCCCATTTGAAGCGCGTGACCAAGCGTTCTTCCAAATTATCAAGATGATCTGGACTGCGGTCGCTGGTCAGCACAATCTGCTTGTTATCGCCGTGCAGAGCGTTAAACGTATTGAAGAATTCTTCCTGGGTAGAGACTTTTTTGCCGCCAAGAGACTGGATATCATCAATCAAGAGCAAATCCAAGCTCCGATAGATTTTTTTGAAATTATCCATGTCACCGAGCCTCAGATGCTCCAGAAAGTCATTGATAAAGGTTTCCGCTGGAATATATTTTACACGCGCATCAGGAATATTTTCTAAAATTTGATTGCCGATAGCATTCAGTAAGTGGGTTTTTCCTAGACCTGGTCCGCCGTAGATAAATAGGGGATTATAGGTAGTTGCTAGATTTTCAGACACAGCCAAGGCTGCTGCTTTAGCCCAGATATTTCCGTCCCCTTGCACAAAATTATCAAATGTATATTTAGCTTTTAATCCAGTATCAATTGGCGGTAAACTTGGCCGAAATGGCGTCTTATCAGGAAGTTCTTCCAGCTGATATTTAGAAATACTGTCATGTCCTGCTTCTTCAAAGACGTATTTGGCCGTGATTTGATCGTTGAAAATTTCAAAGCCAGCTGTGAGAATAACGCCCACTAAGTTTTGTTCCCAAAACAGCTGTTTGACTGGGCTATCCAGAAAGATAGTGGCCTGATTATTTTCAATGGCTATCAATTTTGCTTCTGCAACAAAAAAATCATAGGTTGTCTGTTTGAGTTGAGCAGCTGAAAGTTCTAAAATTCTTCGCCAAAATTCTTGCTCTTTGGTCATTGCCTCCTCCTTTTCAAAAAATTATTCTCTATGTCGACTCCCATTTTAACATAAAAAGGTTAAGTTTTCCACAAGTTGTGGAGAAAAATTAACAATGTTTATAAGACTTATCCACAGATTGTGGATTATCAGTAAAATCCCTATTTTTCAACATTTCAAGCTACTTTTAAAGGTGGAAAAGTCTGTTAGTTTGCAAAAAGAAAATAACAGCCCTATTTCAGGCTGTTTATAATTCTTTGATACTCTTCCTCGTTTTCAAAAGGAATAATGATCTTTCCTTTTGAAGAATTTTTTAATTGAATGGAGACATTGAGTCCAAGGATTTTTTTCAATCTTTCTTCTTCCGAATGGGAGAAAATTTCTTTGTTCTTTTTGTTCTTTGACTTTTTTCTCTTTTGTAATGAAAGTTCAAGAGCACGAACTGATAAATTATCTTGAATGATTTTGTCCAGCCAAAATACTTGCTCTTCCTTTTTGAGTGGGATGAGGAGACGAGCATGCCCTTGCGAAATCATTTCCTCTTTGACAGCGTCCATCATAAAAGCTGGCAGCTGTAACAGGCGGACAAGATTACTGATGTAAGGTCGAGATTTTCCCATGATTTTTGCAATTTCTTCATGGGTCAATCCTTTCTCAATCAGATGCTGATAGGATTCCGCTTCTTCGATTGGATTGAGGTCTTCTCTTTGCAAATTCTCGATGATGGCTTGCTTCATCATCTCATCGTCAGATAGATCTTTAATAAGGGCAGGAATGTTTTCTAAGCCAGCAATCTTAGCAGCTCGGAATCGTCTTTCACCTGCTAAAATTTCGTAACCAAATAAGGAAGATTTTCTCAAAATAATGGGCTGGATAATTCCATTCTCTTTAATAGAAGCTGCCAATTCATTTATTTTTTCTTGAGAAAAGCTTTTTCTAGGCTGATAAGGATTGGTTCGAATGTCTTTTAGTGGTATGTATTGATAATTTTCCATTTGTATATAGCATAACACACCTTTACGATCGTGTAAAGGTGTGTTGACAATTATGTAAAGGATTAGTTGTCACTTAAGTCCTGGGTTGATTTGGTCAATTTAATGGTTGTAGTGGCTTCTTTACCATCTCTAAAGTAAGTCACTTTTAACTCATCTCCTAGAGAGTGTCTGTAGAGAGCAGATTGTAAATCACTGGTTGACTCAACATCTTTATCATCAACTTTTGTGATGACATCGTATTTCTGAAGTTTATTTTCAGCAGGCATTCCTTCTTGCACAGAGCGGACAAGGATACCTGATTTTACAGATGAAGGTAGACGTAATTTTGCTAAGTCAGAAGTGGCGATATTAGATAAATCGAGCATTTGGATACCCAGAGCAGGACGAGTCACTGTTCCAGTTTTCTCTAATTGCTTGATGATATTGACAACATCGTTTGATGGAATTGCAAAGCCCATGCCTTCTACAGCAGTTTGACCATTGTGAGAGATTTTGCTGGACGTAATACCAATAACTTGTCCTTGGATATTGATGAGTGGGCCACCAGAGTTACCAGGGTTGATAGCAGCATCTGTTTGCAAGGCAGTTGTCGAAATATTTTGGCCGTCTTCAGATTGCAGGGTTACATTTCTACCCAAACTAGAGATGATTCCTTGTGTAACAGAGTTAGCGTATTCTGTTCCGAGAGGGCTTCCGATGGCAATAGCAGTTTCTCCTACTGTCAGGGAGTTGGAATCTCCAAATTCAGCTACATCTTTCACCTTTTCAGAGCTAATTCTTACTACAGAAATATCAGAATAAACATCTGATCCCACCACTTCACCAGGAACCTTACTACCATCTGCTAGTAGAATATCGGGATTTTTTGCTCCATTTAGCACGTGAGTATTGGTAACAAGGTAGGCATATTTTCCTTCCTTCTTATAAATGACACCTGATCCCTCACTAGCTACTTGAGGATCACTGGTTGATTCATTATTGATCACTCCTTCTTGATTAGAACCGGTATAAGTAATCACCGATACAACTGCGTTTTGCACTTTTTTTACAGCCTTTGTGGTGTCGTTTGTGTTTTTATAAGACGTTGATACAGTGGTCTTTGAGCTAGAAGGACTAATATTAGCCATTTTATTATTAACAAATGCAGTGGCTAAATTTCCTAGGCTTCCGCCAATAAATCCTACAACTAAAACAATAAAAAGCAACAAAGATTTTTTAAAGAAATTTGAAGCGTTTTTCATATTTTCCTCCTTGATTACAATTGATGAAATTATAGAAATCTATTCTTAATTATAACTTAAAATCCACAAGTTTTCCACAAGTTGTGGAAAACTTATAAAAAATGTTGATGGAGGTTAGAAAATACATAGATTCAACAAGTTTTCCATAAAAAACTGATGTGAATAAAGTGTGAAATCCATGTGGATATGATAGAATGGAAATATGAAAATAAAGCTTGTAACCGTTGGAAAATTAAAAGAAAAGTATCTCAAGGATGGGATTGCTGAATATGCCAAACGCCTGAGTCGATTTTCTAAGTTAGAAATTGTAGAATTAGCAGACGAAAAAACACCAGATAAGGCCAGTGAGCTAGAAAATCAGCAAATCCTCAAAAAAGAAGGAAGTCGGATTTTAGCAAAAGTCTCTGAACGAGAATTCGTGGTTGCTTTAGCTATTGAAGGAAAGCAATTTCCTTCAGAAGAGTTTAGTTCGATCTTGAGCGACATCACAGTCCGTGGCTTTTCCGATATTACTTTTGTGATTGGCGGCAGCTTGGGTCTATCTCCTGCTGTCAAAAAAAGAGCCAATCTACTGATGAGTTTTGGAAAATTGACCCTGCCTCATCAATTGATGCGCCTCGTATTGGTAGAGCAGATTTACCGGGCTTTTATGATTCAACAGGGGAGTCCCTACCATAAGTAAATCTTGACGATAATAGATTTTTCTGATAGAATGAAAAGGTATCGGTCTCATAGCTCAGCTGGATAGAGCATTCGCCTTCTAAGCGAACGGTCGCAGGTTCGAATCCTGCTGGGATCATAATATACACTATTCAGACACGAAAAATTTCGTGTTTTTTTATTATATTTTTTGAGAAAACGACATTTCAGGAATAAAAAATGACATTTCAGGGAAAGATGACAGATTATTTGAAATTTTATTTATAATAGATTTTGTAAGGTAACACTTACGAAAAAATTTTTAGGAGAATCTATTATGAAAAATACTCAGAAAAACTTAAAAACAATCGCTCACTTCCCAGTCTTGAATGAAAAAGAACTTACAGAAATTCTTGGAGGAGATTTTAGAAAGATAGGCCTTCCTCGAATTATTTTTAAGTAAAGGAAGTAATTAGGAGATAAAAATGATATTAAACTTCATTTTATGGTTTATATGTGAATTAATAGAAATTTTTGCAATTGTAAAAATATATAAAAAAGTAGAAAGTAAAGTAAAATCTAGATTTTACTTTATTTGTCTTTGTATTTTTACGGTTATTATTGCTCCTTTAGCATCTCTGATTAATTTATTACTCTATTACATCATCTTAATGGTACAACCTTTCCTTTCTCTCTATAATGAAATTCGTGGTTTTCGTCATGATTATGCCGGCATGCTGACTAGCTTTCAGACGGCCATCAATACTCAAGATATCAAGGAAATTGAAAAAATATATCAAGAAGTTTTAGTTGATGCAAATTTAAAATTACGCTCGGATAAATACACTTATTTTGATTTGAACAATGTTGGCGACTCAGCTCTCCGAAGCGTTATGACAGAGACTTTATTCAAGGCGCGTGAACACCAGATTGATTTGACATTCGAAGTCAAAGATCCTGTTGAGAAATTACCGATTAAGCTATTAGATGTGGTAAGAATGGCTAGTATATTGCTAAACAATGCTGTTGAAGGCGCAATCGAAAGCTATGAAAAAATGATTCATGTGACTTTAGTTCAACTCGATACGGAAATCATTTTTGTTGTAAAAAATTCCCGCAAGCAAAGGAAATTAGATTTAGAAGAAATTTATGAACCAGAGTTCTCTACTAAAGGTTATCGAAGAGGCCTAGGTTTAAATAATCTGAAAGAAATTTTAGAGAATTATGAATATATCATGCTGGATACAGAAATAAGTAAGTATGATTTCACACAAGTATTAACAATTAAAAGAAGGAATAGTTTATGAGAATCTTAGCATTAGAAGATACCTTAGCCCACCAACTCCGTATGGAAAAAACTTTAGCAGAGATTGCTGAAGAAATGGGTCTCGATATCCAGGTAAAAATTACAGGAAAAATTCTGGAATTTAAGGACTACGTCGAAAATGAAGATGTCAATCAGATTTATTTTCTGGATATAGATATTAAAGGGGAAGAGACCAAAGGACTGGAGGTCGCTCGTTTTATTCGTCACCATAATCCATATGCTATTATTGTCTTTGTAACTTCAAAATCAGAGTTTGCGACCATGACCTTTAAATATAAAGTATCTGCTCTTGATTTTATTGACAAGGATATTAACGATGATTCGTTTAAAAAACGTATCAAAGATTGTATCATTTATACGAAAAACACCTTAATTACAAACACCAATATGGTTGATTACTTTGAATACAGCTATCGAGGCAATGATGTGCGCGTGCCATTTAATGATATTTTGTATATCGAAACCTCAAGCTCCTCCCATAAGTTACGGATGGTCGGAAAAAACTTTATAAAAGAATTTTATGGAACGATTGCCAGTGTTCAAGAGCAGGATGAGAAAACCCAACGTTTCTTTGCTTCCCATAAATCTTTCTTAGTCAATATCGATAATATCTGTGATTATGATAAGAAAACAAAGGAAATTATATTTTATGAAGGCCGTCGTTGCCCTGTTTCTAGGCTAAGAACAAAACATTTAAAAGAAATTTTAAAAAATAAATAAAAAACTGTTGACAAAGATTCAAAACCTGATATAATAGAATATGTTCTGAAAAGAACATAGATGGTCCGTTGGTCAAGGGGTTAAGACACCGCCTTTTCACGGCGGTAACACGGGTTCGAATCCCGTACGGACTATACTATCCGCCATAGCTCAGTTGGTAGTAGCGCATGACTGTTAATCATGATGTCGTAGGTTCGAGTCCTACTGGCGGAGTAAAAGAGTTTCAGGTATGCGACTTACCAATAATGAAAAGAGGACAATTGTCCTCTTTTTTTGTATGATATCAGGCAGAAATTTGATAAGTTTGATATAATAATTTTAGAAAATATGTTCAAGAGGTTTCTTATGAAATCATTAAAATTTCAGTCTGTTTTTGACATTATCGGGCCTGTCATGATTGGTCCTTCCAGCAGTCATACTGCAGGGGCTGTGCGTATCGGTAAGATCGTATCCTCTATTTTTGATGATACACCAACCGAGGTTGAATTCCAGCTTTTTAATTCCTTTGCAAAGACTTATCGCGGGCATGGAACGGATTTGGCTCTGGTAGCAGGTATTTTAGGAATGGATACAGATGATCCTGAAATTCCTAATAGCCTTGAAATTGCCCATAAACGTGGTATCAAGATTGTCTGGACTATTCAGAAAGATAGCAATGCTCCCCATCCAAATACGACAAAAATCACGGTTAAAAACGCCCATAAAAGCATCAGTGTAACGGGTGTGTCTATCGGTGGTGGAAATATTCAGGTGACCGAGTTAAATGGCTTCTCAGTCTCTCTCAGCATGAATACGCCAACCATTATCATCGTCCACCAAGATGTTCCAGGTATGATTGCCCATGTAACGGAGGCTCTGTCCCGCTACAATATCAATATTGCTCAAATGACGGTGACTAGAGAAAAAGCGGGTGAGAAAGCGATTATGATCATTGAGGTGGATAGTCGTAGTTGCGAAGAGGCTATCGAAGAGATTCGGAAAATCCCCCATCTTCACAATGTCAATTTCTTTAAATAGGAGAAGAGATGTTTTATTCAATAAAAGAGTTGGTTGAGCAAGCTGATTTAGACTTTAATGGCAATGTCGCTGAATTAATGATTGCGACCGAGTATGAATTGACAGGTCGGGAAAGAGACGAAGTTTTACGCCTGATGAGCCGAAATCTTGAAGTGATGAAAGCCTCAGTCCTTCTTGGGCTTGATGAGAGCAAGTCTCGCAGCGGATTGACCGGTGGAGACGCAGCCAAACTGCACCACTATATCCAGTCAGGGAAGGCCTTGTCAGATCACACTGTGCTGACTGCTGCAAAAAATGCCATTGCAGTCAATGAGCACAACGCTAAAATGGGGCTGGTTTGTGCAACTCCTACGGCTGGTAGTGCCGGCTGCTTGCCAGCCGTGCTTACATCAGCGATTGAAAAATTAGATTTGACAGAGGAGCAGCAATTAGATTTTTTGTTGGCTGCTGGTGCTTTTGGCTTGGTTATTGCCAATAACGCTTCTATTTCCGGCGCAGAAGGAGGCTGTCAAGCTGAGGTGGGCTCTGCTTCTGCTATGAGTGCAGCTGCTTTGGTTCTGGCTGCTGGTGGCTCTGCTTTTCAGGCGAGTCAAGCTATCTGTTTTGTCATCAAAAATATGCTGGGCTTGATTTGTGACCCAGTAGCTGGTTTGGTAGAAGTTCCTTGTGTCAAGCGAAATGCCATGGGAGCTAGCTACGCCTTTATCGCAGCGGATATGGCTTTGGCCGGAATCGAGTCTAAAATCCCTGTTGACGAAGTCATTGATGCTATGTACCAAGTAGGCTCTAGCCTGCCTACTGCCTTCAGGGAAACAGCTGAAGGAGGGCTAGCTACAACTCCTACTGGCCGCAGACTTTCAAAAGAAATTTTTGGAGAATAAATAGTATCTTTGAGTAATAAAAAATGACTAAATATGTTTAGTCATTTTTTATTATTTTAGTAAGCCCAAGCAGATAGTCCTTGTGCACTGTAAGCACGGTAAGCTGCTTGAATTTGATCTTCAACAGTTGCAGTAGATCCCCAACCTGGCATTGTTTGGAAAAGACCACTTGCTCCTGATGGGTTGTAAGCATCGACTTGTCCGTTAGATTCACGAGCAATAATATTTTCCCATGTAGATGCAGACACTCCTGTCATTTCAGCCATACGAGCAGCTGCGTAAGAACCTACAGCACCTGGAGTATTACCATTTGCGAGTACGACGTCTGATGAATAGGCAGAGTAGTCTGAAGTTGCAGTAACTGCAGGAGTTTCTGTCGTTACTGGAGTTTCCGTAGCTACTGGGGCAGCTGGAGTTACTGGAGCTGGGACTGCTGGTGTCGCTGGTGAGACAGCAGGTGCTGATGTTGTTTGTTTTGCAACATCTTTCAAATCACCTAATTCCAAAACTTGTCCAGTCATGATAAAATCTGGATTTGAAATTTTGTTTAATTCTACCAAACGTTCAACAGTTGTTTTTTTACTTTCAGCGATTTCTGATAGGGTATCTCCAGCTTTTACTGTATAAGATTCAGCACTAGCAACAATAGTTGATGCAAATAGTGTTGCTGTAGCAATCGTTCCTGCTAGAGTCAATTTTTTCACTTTCATACTCATTTTAAAAGTTTTCTCCTTTAGTTATAATACTATCATACACATTAAATATTACTAAAAGATTACATTTTAAGTACGAATATTACAAAAATATTGAGATTTACACATAAAAATATTATTTTAAAAGGATTTTTAGTGTATTTCATTAGATCTCTAACAAAAATATTGCTATCAAACTTATACTATTCTTTATTTTTTCAAGAAAAAGAGTAAGATACCGATCAGGAAAATAGAGAGAAGAGCAAGGTTATCAATCATTTTCCAAGAAAGTTGTCGATAGCGGCTTCTTCCTTCACCACCACTATAGCCACGCGCTTCCATTGCGATGGCTAAGGCGTCTGCCCGCTTGAAACTAGAAGCAAATAAAGGAATTAAGATTGGAATGATTGATTTAACCTTTTGAACAATCGTTCCTTCGCCAAAATCAACTCCTCGAGCCCTCTGAGCATTCATAATTCTCGTAGTGTCATCCATTAAAGTCGGTACGAAACGCAGGCTCATAGAGAGCATGAGACCAATTTCATGCGTAGGAACTTTAAAGACTTTGAGTGGCTTTAGTAGAGCTTCTACTGCATCTGAAAGGCTGAGTGGTGTTGTGGTTAAGGTCAACAGAGTTGAAAAGAAGATAATCAAAACAAAACGACTAAAGATAATCCCCGCTTGAGAAAGACCAAATTCCGTAATTTTAATGAAACCAAACTGGAAAAGTACCTTGTCTCCTCCTGTCAGAAAGAGCTGGAAGAGGGTGGTAAAGGAAATAATGAAAACCATTGATTGAATGCCCTTTAGAAAGAATGTCAAAGGAACTTTTGAGAGAAAAATCAGAGTAAAAACGAAAACAAATAACAGCAAATTAGTGATGAGATTGTTGGCCCAGAAAATCAATAAAATAAAGAAGAACATGGCCACCAATTTACTGCGCGGATCCAATCGATGGATGACTGAATTTCCTGGGATATACCGTCCTAAAATCAATTTATCCATGCAGCATCTCCTTAAATTCCTCAATCGTAATTGGATAATGAGAAAATTTCATTCCTTTTTCAGCTAATTCTTGGGAAAATTTCGTGATTTTAGGCACTCCTAGCTGAATCTTTTCCATAAAATCGACATCTTGAAAAACTTGAGCAGGCTGACCGCTTTTGACGACGCGGCCCTTTTCCAACACATAGACTGTATCGGCAAAATTCGCTACATCATCCATTAAATGGGTTACAAGAACAATGGTCATTCCAGCTTGATGCAGTTTTTTAAAGAGTTCCATCAATTCCTTACGTCCTGCTGGATCAAGTCCAGCCGTTGGCTCATCCAACACCAAGATATCAGGCTCCATTGCTAGGATTCCGGCAATGGCAACCCTTCTCATCTGTCCGCCAGAAAGTTCAAAAGGACTGCGGCTAAACAATTCTTCAGAAATGCCGACAAGGCTTAATTTTTCACGCGCTAAAGCCTCGGCTTCTTCTTTAGAGACACCAAAATTTTGCGGACCAAAGGCTACGTCTTTCAAAACAGTCTCATCAAAAACCTGACTTTCAGCAAACTGAAAGACCAAACCAACCTGTTTACGAACTTGTTTGATGTCCTTGTTAACAGAATTTGAAGTAATGGTAACATTGTTGACTTGCACGCTGCCCTCACTCGGAGTCAGCAAGCCATTCAAGAGCTGTAAAATGGTTGATTTTCCGCTGCCAGTGTGCCCAATCAAAGCCGTATAGCTGCCATCTTTGATTTCCAAATCAACTTCAAAAAGCGCTGGACCCTCAAATGGAGTTCCAGCCTGATAGGTATAACTGACTTTATTTAGAGTAATTCCCATAATTGTTCCTGCAATTCTTTTTCAGTTAAATAGGTTTCTGGCAGAGTTAGCCCAGTTTGAATCATGGCAGCTTTGACCTGGTTGACAAAGGGTTGATCCAAGCCCAAGTCTTCCAAATCAGGTCTGGAAAAGAGTTCTCTTGGTGTAGCGGTTGACTCAACTTGACCATTTTTCATAACGAGAACACGGTCACTCAGCGAAATCTCGTCCAAATCGTGGGTAATGGAGATGACTGTTAAATGATTCTTATCTTTAATTTTCTTGACAGTCCGAATCAATTCCAGTCGGCCTTCTGGGTCTAACATACTGGTTGCTTCATCCAAGATGATAATATCTGGCTGGAGCGCGACTACGCCAGCAATAGCGACTCTTTGCTTCTGTCCGCCAGAAAGTCGAGCAGGTTCTCTCTCTTTAAAATTCTGCATGCCGACTAGTTCCAGAGCTTCATGGACGCGTTTCACCATCATGGGATAATCCATGCCTTGATTTTCCAGACCAAATGCAACGTCGTCTTCAACAGTTGCTCCAACAAACTGATTATCAGGATTCTGAAAGACCATGCCGATTTGGCGACGTTTTTCCCAGACATTATCAGCCGTCAATTTATCTCCAGAAATGATGATATCACCACTCTCGGCCTCCAAAAGACCGTCAATCAAACGAACTGTAGTCGATTTTCCGCTGCCATTGTGGCCGACAATAGATAACCATTCTCCTTGTTTCACGTGAAACGAGACATCTTTTAAAATATAATCTTCAGACTTATGGTCATAGCGATAACTAAGATTTTTTACTTCAATGATATTTTCCATATTATTTAAATGTATCTTTAAAGAGATAGGCACTGCCCTTGAAATAATCATAGCCAGAATAAATAGTGAAAATCAGGGCTATGTAAAGGAGAATCTGACCGAGTGAAGTCCAATGGAGCAGGAGAAAGAGGATGGCAAACATCTGCGTGAAAGTCTTGATTTTGCCTGGCATAGCGGCCGCTAGAACTGTTCCGCCAGTTTCTACCAATAGGAGTCTCAAACCAGTGACGGCCAGCTCTCGGCAAATGATGATAGCTACCACCCAAGCAGGAGCCATTTTCATTTCAATCAGCATGATAAATGCAGACATAACCAGTAGTTTATCGGCCATAGGATCGGCAAATTTTCCAAAATTGGTCACGACCTGCCACTTGCGCGCCAGATAGCCATCCAGGTAGTCTGTGATGCTGGCAAGGGCGAAAATGATTCCAGCTAGGATATGCATGGCTGGCGAATGCCCGAAGGTCAAAATCAAAATAAAGATTGGGATTAAGGCAATTCTGGCAAGGGTTAAAGCGTTGGGGATATTTTCTTTTTTCATCATTCTTCCTTTATGATTCAATTGTAAGGGTGATTATAGCACTGTCGCTGGTCAAGGTAGATAGGTCTATTTTCTGACTGCCGACAGTGACAGTGACGCCTTTTACAACTCCTAAGGTAATTGTATAAGTGGTATTGGGAGAGAGTGTCACTGTTTGGCTTGATTGGGTTGGAGTAAGGGTTGTACCAGCTGCAAGTTCTGTATTTGTCACACTAATCCAGCTTGAGCTGTTGCTCGCTGAGATTGTTAACTGAGTAGTTTGCGACTCGCCGCGATATTTTGCAGTCAAATAGTTTCCTTCTCCAGTGACTTCCAGCTTTTCTTTTGTTGAGCTAGAGTCTGTTGTGGAGGTCTCAGGTGGAGTTGAACGATCTTCGAGATTTGAGCTTGAGACGAGGCTATAACTATCGGAGCTGGCAAACTGCGGAGTAGTTGTATTTGCATATTGCCAAACGTAATAGGTGACAAAAATAATGATAGACAGGGCAACTACTAGGAAATAAAAGAGCGGAAGTGAAAAGGAACGATTTTTATATTTTCTGCTTCGAAATTCTTCGTTTTCAGCTAATTCAATTTCGTCATAAACGACAGTATTATCTGTGTCGTATGCCTCCAATAGAATCTGCTCGTCTAAATCCAGAGCCCAAGCGTATTTTCTCAGCAGGCTACGGACGTAAAAGGCATTTGGAAATTTCTCATATTGATTATTTTCAAGAGCCTTTAGGTAGTCAGTTTTTATATCTGTTTTTTTGGCTACATCTGCTAAAGTAAGTTTCTGGTTTACTCGAGCAAGTCTGAGTACCTCTCCTATCGTTTTTTTTCTCATAAGGATAGTCCTTTTCTCTTAGACATTATTCTAACAAAATTTTGAAATAAACTTGGAACTATTTTGGGAAAATAGTAAAATCTGTCATATCACACTGGTCAATAAACCGACGTCCAACTTTTAAGACGTCATTTAAAGTGATATCCTGTAAAATCTTAGGTAAATCAAAAAGATTCTCCCCTTTTAAATGCGGTTCATATTGGGTTGCCATGTATTCAAGAGAATTTAGCCCATGCAGCAGATCTCCAAACATTTCACTTTTAATCGTATCTAGATGTGTTTCTGTGACATCTGGATCCTGAGCAAATTTCCGGATGGCTGAACGGAATTGATGAGAAATTCCTACGGGTTCCTGCGTGTCCATAGTTAAGATGACAAAGTGGAAATCTTTTTCCACCTCTACTTCAAGAGTGAGCGAATTGTCAATTTTTCCGTTTTCATACAGGGTCTGGAAACGCTTGGAAGTCCAACCAAACATCATGGCAAAAAGCAATTTCAGGGCAATTTTATAGCGATAAAGCTCCGTATCCTGTATCGTATCTTTCCCACGAATACCAATCGCCAACTTAGGGCTTGCAACTTCCATCCGACTAGTAGCAGTTGGAATTACTGGCTGTAAGATGAGAGGCTCTTTTTCAATCGTTTCAGTTAATAATTTAGGAGATAAGGTCTCTTGTGTTTGGACAATATCTTCAAAAGTGGACTCCAAATCAAAATTACCAATGACAAATAAAGTCATATTGGACGGACGGTAGAAAAGCTCAAAGTTTTCTGTCAGATCTTCTACAGTAATATCCATAATTGACTCTGTCGTTCCGGCAATATCTTCTGCTAGTGGAGTTTGAGGGTAGAGATTACTCAAAGCACCAAAGAAGAGCCGATAATCTGGATCGTCTTGGTACATCTCGATTTCTTGCTGGATAATTCCTTGCTCACGCTGAACAGATGCTTCTGAAAAATTGGCTTGGGAAACGAGTTCCTGCAACAGCTTCAGATTTTCTGCTACACAGTTTGTCGTAGAAAACAGATAGCTGGTACGTGTAAAGCTTGTAAAGGCATTACTTTCTGCGCCAAATTTAGTAAATTCCAGCAGCAAATCCTCACCGTTTTCACGCTCGAATAGTTTATGCTCCAAAAAATGCGCAATCCCTGCTGGATAATGAGAGACTTGCTTTGTTTCACGTGAAACAACCTTAGTATCAACAGAGCCAAAATGTGTTGAGATGATGCCGTAGGTTTCATTAAAATCATTTTTAGGGAGTAGGTAAACCTGCAATCCATTTGCTAGCACCGCCCGATAGATGCTTTCTCCCACGGCTATATAATTGATTTTTTCTAAACCTGGATTCTGCATTATTTCCCTTCCATAAAGTAAATCGCCTGTAATTTCAACTGCTGGGATGCCTCTATAAGATCAGCTTTGCTGACATTTTCTAATGCTTTCAGCCAAGCCTCTAGTGACAGAAATTTTTTCCCTAGAACAGAGGACATGTAATCACGCTCAATCAAGGTGTTTTGTCGATCCTGAGCCAGAAGTATTGAATTTTTCAGCATATTCTTGGTTTGTTCAAGTTCTTCATCTGTGAAATGCCCCCGTTTCAAATCTAGAATTTGGCGGTTGATTAAAGCGATGGTCTTTGTCCGATTTGCTCGGTCAATTCCAGCATAGATTCGCATCAAACCAGAAAAAATATCAAAACTACTAGAAATAGTGTAGGCTAGGCTCTCTTTTTCCCGAACATTGACAAAGAGTTTGGAATGAGCAAATCCTCCCAATAAGCCATTCAAAACAATCAGGGGCAGATGGGCACTATCTCCATATTGACTAGAAAAATGGTAGGCCAGTTCAACAATGGACTGATGCACATCTCGCTGCTCCAGCTTTTCTTTCGTTATATTTGAATAGTTTTGTTGGTAGCTAAGCTGTAAAGACTGCTCTCGCTCAGAAAACTGGAATTCTTGGATTTTCTCACGGACAGCAATCTCATTGAAATCACCGATGAAGAAAAAATCGATTTGATCCTGATTTAGCATTTGCTGAAAAGCAGCAAAACTATTTTCAGCTGTTTCTTTTTCTACTAGCTCGATTGTTGCCACGCGTGGAATCCGCATTTCTGGTGAATCGTAAAATAAATTATTTAACTCTCTGTGAGCATGGTAGAAATGATTCTCAATTTCAGCTTCCAAGTCTGTTAAAACATTTCTCTTTTCAATTTCAAAGGTTTTGGTATCAAAAGCCTGTCCATTTGACAGAGGAAAAAAGAGACTAGCCTTCAAAAAATCTAGTATTTCATCTGCCAACATATTTTTTCGGCTTAAAAATTGATCCCGCACAAAAGAAAGATTGATATCCAGATAATGCACTAATCCCCGTCGTGAAAGACTTGTCGAATAATTAGCCCCATATAAATTCGCTAATTTTTCTCGAAAGGCTTGTGATGTTGGATAAAGAGCATTTGAAGTTTCCAGCATACTGGCCGTAAGAACCCGCCCAGCTATTGTTTTTTCAGACATAGGAGCTGAAAATCGCACTTTAATTTTATTGGTTTTAAATTTTTCTGACTGAATGAAGTGAAGATGTACTCCTTTTATGATTTCCATTGCTCTCCTCATACCGAATAATATAGACTTCTATTATAACACGAAATGCTGTTTAATGCTTTGTAAGGAACGGCATTTTTAGAGATTAAAGCGTTTTCTATTTTTCTAGTAAAACTTGTCCTTGAATGAGACTACCACGGAACAGTTTCTGCTTAAATTATGATATAATGACAAGGATTGAGGTGAAATATGGAATACAAATTATTTGACGAATTTATTACTCTACAGGCTCTCTTAAAAGAAGTCGGTATCATTCAAAGTGGCGGAGCAATCAAGTCCTTTTTGGCAGATCATCAGGTCTTTTTTAACGGTGAACTAGAAAATAGACGAGGGAAAAAACTTAGAATTGGAGATGTCGTCTCTCTCCCAGACCAAGAACTGGAGATCATCCTCCTTGCTCCAAGTCAGGAGGAAATTCTTGAACATCAAGAGGAGCAAGAAGAGAAAAAAAGAGTGGCGGAATTAGTTAAAGCCATGAATAAGGACTTGAAAAAATCTCAACCAGCGAAAAAAGAACAAAAGAAAAGAAAGCCCGAGCAGAAAAATAAAAAAGCACCTGTTCGCTTTCCAGGAACCTAAGCCATGTGGTTAAAAACGCTGAAAATTAAACATTTTCGTAATTACCAAGCTGCAGAGGTTGATTTTGATCCTGGTCTTAATATCTTTCTGGGGCAAAATGCACAGGGGAAAACCAATATTCTAGAAGCCATCTATTTTTTAGCCCTTACTCGCAGTCACCGGACCCGAACCGATAAGGATTTGATTCATTTCCAAGAGAATAATCTTCAAATTTCGGGAATTATTGAAAAAACAACGGGTAAAATCCCACTTGACATCGAGTTGACACCAAAGGGGAGAATCACCAAAATAAATCATTTGAAACAAGGGAAATTATCAGATTATATAGGGGTTGTCAACGTTGTCTTGTTTGCTCCAGAAGATTTACAGCTCATTAAAGGAGCCCCTGCTTTACGCCGAAAATTTATTGATATTGAGCTTGGGCAAATCAAGCCCATCTACCTTGCTGACTTATCTAGTTACAATCATGTACTCAAGCAAAGAAATGCCTACCTTAAGGCTAATGATAAGGTAGATGAAACCTTTCTCTCTGTTCTAGATGAGCAACTGATTGATTTTGGTTGTCGTGTCATGCAACATCGCTTAGACTTTATTGAAAAGCTAGAAGGTTTTGCTCAGGAAAGCCATAGCGATATTTCTCAAGGGAAAGAGAATTTGACAATCAAGTATTTGTCGTCTGTTCCGTTTTCACGTCTCGAAGATTTGGAAGCTTCTTTTCGGTCAGCCTTATCAGAAAGTCATAGAAGAGACCTTTTCAAAAAAAATACTGGTGTTGGACCTCACCGAGACGATATCAACTTTTTTATCAATGATATGGATGCCGGATTTGGTAGCCAAGGTCAGCACCGTAGTGTTGTTCTATCTCTCAAGTTAGCTGAAATCAAACTCATCGAGAGTCTTACAAAAGATACTCCGATATTATTGCTTGACGATGTAATGAGCGAACTTGACAATATGCGTCAATTAAAATTGCTAGAAACTATCTCTCAAAATATTCAGACTTTCATCACGACAACCAGCTTAGATCACTTACATAATCTACCAGAAGATATTAATATTTTTCAGATAAGTCAGGGTGTAATTAAGAAAGAAGAAAATGTAGGTTTTACAAATTAGTAAAATAACTGTAAATTGAATTTACAACATTGTAAACTAAAAACAACCTTGTCAAGGAGTTGACAAGGTTGTTTTTCTTTATAATTTTATTGGACAGAGTAGTTTGGAGCTTCATTGGTGATTTGTACATCGTGAGGGTGACTTTCTTTCAAACCAGCACCACTCATCTCAATAAACTGAGCATTTTCATGAAGTTCTTGCAGGTTAGCTGCACCGACATATCCCATACCAGAACGGATACCGCCTAACATTTGGAAGACGATATCTGCAGCCGCTCCTTTATAGGCTACACGGCCTTCGATTCCTTCTGGAACCAGCTTATTCGCTTCATTGACAGAACCTTGGAAATAGCGATCGCTGGAACCTTTCTTCATAGCTGCGATAGAGCCCATTCCACGGTAAGTTTTAAATTTACGTCCTTGGAAAATTTCAGTCTCACCTGGCGCTTCGTCTGTTCCAGCAAACATGGAACCAAGCATGACTGCATTTCCACCTGCAGCTAAAGCCTTAACAATATCTCCAGAATATTTAATTCCACCATCAGCAATGATGGTTTTTCCATATTCACGTGCGACTGCAGCTGCATCGTAGATTGCTGTGACTTGTGGCACACCGACACCGGCAATGACACGAGTTGTACAGATAGAACCTGGTCCGATTCCGACTTTTACTACATCAACACCGGCATCAAAGAGGGCGCGTGCACCTTCAGCAGTTGCAATATTTCCGGCAATCAAAGTGCGATCTGGGAAGTGAGCACGAATTTCAGCAATTTTACGTAGAACGCCAGCTGAATGACCATGGGCTGTATCAATAACAATGGCATCTGCTCCTGCTTCAAAGAGGGCCTCTGCACGCTCAAAGGTATCTGAAGTGACACCTACCGCACCAGCAACTAGCAGACGACCAAATTCATCTTTTGCTGCATTTGGGAACTCAATCACTTTTTCAATATCTTTAATGGTAATGAGACCAGAAAGTCGACCGTTTTCATCTACTAAAGGTAGTTTTTCAATCCGGTGTTCTTGCAGAATTCTTTCAGCAGTTGCCAGATCAGTTCCGACTGGAGCTGTAACAAGATTTTCACTGGTCATGTGGTTGGAAATTGGTTGATTATAATCTGAAATAAAGCGTAAATCACGGTTAGTCAGGATACCGACTAATTTACGATTTTCCATCGTTTCAACCACTGGGACCCCACTAATGCGGTAGCGACCCATCAATTCATCTGCTTCAGCAATTGTATGATTAGGAGTCAGGAAGAATGGATCGATGATGACACCATTTTCAGAACGTTTTACCTTACGAACTTCATCAGCCTGCTGTGCAATAGACATATTTTTGTGGATGACACCTAGACCGCCGGCACGGGCAATGGCGATCGCCATTTGACTTTCGGTAACTGTATCCATAGCCGCAGTAATAATTGGGATATTTAATTTTAAATTCTCAGCAAGTTTTGTACTTAAATCAGCATCATTTGGCAACACGTGACTTTCAGCTGGAATGAGCAATACGTCATCAAAGGTAAAACCTTTTTTCAAAAATTTAGTGTCCCAGTTAGACATCCACAGTTTCCTCTTTTCTTATATATTGAGCAAGGCTCGTCTTTTTATTGTTAATATCATACCATTCTATAGGCATTTGTCAATGATTATTATGCAAAAATTAAAAACCATCTCTTTTGAAGGTAAAAGACGATGGTTTTTGATACAATCTACTATTATTGTTCGTTATTTAAAGTAATTAATTCCCATTGCATTTTTGACTTCTGACAGGGTTTGTCCAGCAACTTGTCGAGCACGTTCACTGCCTTCTTTCAGCATGTCATAGACTTGGCCCATGTCTTTTGCAAACTCGAGGCGACGCTCTCTGATTGGTCCTAATTCACGCTCCAAAATTTCTAAGAGATAGCGTTTAGTTTTGACATCCCCCAGACCACCGCGTTGGTAGTGTTCTTTCATAGCTGCAATTTCAGCAGCATCTTCTGGCCGACCAAAAACATCCAGATAATGGAAAACCATATTACCTTCGATTTTTCCTGGATCTTCAACTTTGATGTGGTCGGGATCGGTGTACATACTCATAACCTTTTTCTTGAGTGTATCCATGTCATCCGCTAGATAAATCCCATTGTTCAATGATTTGGACATTTTAGCATTGCCATCAAGGCCTGGCAGACGACCAGCCGCTTCATTTTCTGGATAGATGCCTTCTGGCTCCACCAAAACCTCACAGTCATAGGCATGATTGAAGGAACGAACAATTTCACGTGTCTGCTCAATCATTGGTTTTTGGTCATTTCCGACAGGTACATAATTGGCCTTAAAGGCTGTAATGTCAGCTGCTTGAGAGATAGGATAAACCAAAAATCCAGTTGGGATACTTTCTCCAAAACCTTTCTGAGCAATTTCTGTCTTGACAGTTGGATTGCGCTCTAATCGAGCTAAAGATACCAAATTCATGTAATACATTGACAACTCTGCCAACTCAGGAATCTGACTTTGGATAAAAATAGTTACTTTTTTGGGATCCAGTCCAGCTGCTAGATAATCTAAAGCCACATTACCAATGGATTTTACAATCGTTTGTGGATCTTTCGCATGGTCTGTCAGAGCTTGTTGGTCCGCCAGAAAAACAAACATATCATATTTATCTTGATTTTGTAGAAGAACACGGTTACGTAAGCTTCCTACATAATGACCAATATGTAATTTTCCAGTCGGACGGTCTCCGGTTAAAATAATGGGTTTTGTCATTGCTTGCTCCTCAATTAGTGTTGTTCTCATTATATCATTTTCAAAGAAAATGCGGAAGAATCTAGAAGAAAAAAGAAGAATCATAGTTTAAAAGAAATTAGTTGACAATATATTTACAGCATGTTTACAAAGTTGACAGCATTTTTATCTCTTTTAATAGTTTTTTATTCTATAATAATTTGAAAAAAGAAGAATTTTCTAGTAAAATGGAGGAGATTACATATATAGGAGAAAATCATTGCTTACAGTATCTGATGTGTCACTGCGTTTCAGTGATCGAAAATTATTTGATGAAGTAAATATTAAATTTACAGAAGGAAATACCTATGGTTTGATTGGAGCTAATGGTGCAGGTAAGTCTACCTTCTTGAAGATTTTAGCTGGGGATATTGAGCCAACGACAGGCCATATTTCTTTAGGGCCAGATGAGCGACTCTCTGTTTTGCGTCAAAATCATTTTGACTATGAGGATGAGCGGGTCATTGATGTCGTTATCATGGGGAACGAGCACCTTTACAGCATTATGAAAGAGAAAGATGCTATTTATATGAAGCCTGACTTCTCTGACGAGGATGGGGTTCGAGCAGCTGAGCTGGAAGGAGAATTTGCTGAGTTGGGTGGCTGGGAAGCTGAAAGTGAAGCCTCTCAATTGCTACAAAACCTCAATATTCCAGAAGACTTGCATTATCAAAATATGAGTGAATTGTCGAATGGCGACAAGGTTAAGGTCCTTCTTGCCAAGGCTCTTTTTGGCAAGCCAGATGTTTTGCTTCTGGACGAGCCGACCAATGGTTTGGACATCCAGTCTATCACTTGGTTGGAAGATTTCTTGATTGATTTTGAGAATACAGTTATTGTCGTATCCCACGACCGTCACTTCTTAAATAAAGTTTGTACGCATATGGCTGACCTTGATTTTGGTAAGATCAAACTTTATGTCGGAAACTATGATTTCTGGAAAGAATCAAGTGAATTGGCAGCTAAGTTGCTCGCTGACCGCAATGCTAAGGTGGAAGAAAAAATCAAGCAATTGCAAGAGTTTGTGGCTCGCTTCTCTGCCAATGCTTCCAAGTCCAAACAGGCAACCTCTCGTAAAAAGATGCTGGATAAGATTGAATTGGAAGAAATTGTTCCGTCAAGTCGCAAATATCCATTTATCAGCTTTAAAGCAGAACGGGAAATCGGGAATGATCTCTTGACAGTAGAAAATCTTTCTGTCAAGATTGACGGCGAGACTATTCTTGACAATATCAGCTTTATCCTGCGTCCTGGCGATAAGACAGCTTTGATTGGACAAAATGATATCCAAACAACTGCCTTGATTCGTGCCTTGATGGGAGATATCAACTATGAGGGGACCATCAAATGGGGTGTCACAACCAGTCGTTCTTATTTACCAAAAGATAATTCTCGTGACTTTGCTGGTGGTGAATCTATTCTTGACTGGCTTCGTCAATTTGCTAGTAAAGAAGAAGACGATAATACCTTCCTTCGAGGTTTCTTAGGTCGGATGCTTTTCTCTGGCGATGAGGTTAACAAGCCTGTCAACGTCTTGTCAGGTGGAGAAAAAGTTCGGGTTATGCTGTCTAAACTGATGCTTCTCAAGTCAAATGTTTTGGTTTTGGACGACCCAACCAATCACTTGGATTTGGAATCTATTTCTAGTCTTAATGATGGTTTGAAGAACTTTAAAGAGTCGATCATTTTTGCCAGCCATGACCATGAGTTTATTCAAACCTTGGCCAACCATATCATCGTTCTCTCAAAAAATGGTGTGATTGACCGCATTGACGAAACTTATGATGAATTTTTGGAAAATCAAGAAGTTCAGGCAAAAGTCAAAGAACTTTGGAAAGATTAATAAGTTGTCAATGTAAGTTGACAGAAGTTTACAGAGGCATGAAACAACGTTTCGGCCTCTTTCTCTATAAGAAACATGAAAAAAATCAGATATTTTTTTAAGAAAAATTGGCTTTATTTAGCTTCCTTCATCTTACCTTTTCTCATTATGTATTTTATTTATCTGAGTCAAGGTATTTACTGGGGTAGCAATACTTCTCCGATTCTTGGAGATGGCTTTCATCAGTATGTCGTATTTGATACGACATTGAGGAATATCCTTCATGGAACGGATAGTCTTTTTTACACGTTTTCAAGTGGATTAGGACAAAATTTCTATGCCCTATCTAGCTATTATCTAGGAAGTTTCCTTTCCCCCTTCGTCTACTTTTTCGATTTAAAATCAATGCCAGATGCGGTTTACTTGTTTACTCTTATTAAGTTTGGCTTGATTGGCTTGACAACTTGTATTAGCATTAAAGGGATCTTTAAAAAAATTCCAGAAACACTAGTCTTGATTCTGTCAACCTCCTTTGCCTTGATGAGTTTCTCAGTTAGTCAACTAGAAATTAAAACTTGGTTAGATGTATTTATATTAGTCCCTCTTATCATCTTTGGTTTACACAAGTTGATGAATGGGCAAGGGAGAGTTTTATACTTTACAAGCTTGTCAATTCTCTTTATCCAAAATTATTATTTTGGTTACATGATGGCCTTGTTTTTAGTCCTTTGGTATCTCGTTCAGCTTTCTTGGGACTTTAAGGCCAGGATTCGGTCTTTTCCTGATTTTGCTATCGTGTCAATATTAGCAGGCTTTACTAGTTTAATTATGATTTTGCCAACTTATCTAGATCTGAGTTCACATGGTGAGACCTTGACAAAGGTTGAAGGCTTGTTTACTGAGAAAAGTTGGTATCTAGATATTTTTGCTAAAAATTTTGTAGGAAGTTTTGATACGACTAAGTATGGATCCATTCCTATGATTTATGTTGGTCTATTTCCTCTTATTTTAAGTATCTTATTTTTCACGATAAAAAGTATTAAGCTTCGCGTGAAACTGGCCTATATTTTCTTGATTGGCATTTTTATAGTGAGTTTTCGACTGCAGTATTTGGATTTGCTTTGGCAAGGAATGCATGCTCCAAATATGTTTTTACATCGCTATTCTTGGCTCTTTTCTCTTCTTATCATTTTGATGGCTGCAGAGACGCTCAATCGTTTGGAGGAAGTTAAATGGCGACAAGTATTCCTTAGCTTTCTGCTCATTTCTTTTGGTTTTCTAGCCACTTTATACCATAGTAAACGCTATGATTTTCTTGGTCCTGAAAATTACATTTTTACCTTAGAGTTTTTCTTTGCCTATCTCTTAATCAGCTTCGCTTTTATTCGTTGTCACGTTAGGCAAAGTATGTTTACACTATCTTTACTGTTTTTTGTGGTTTTTGAGCTTACCTTAAACGCTTATTATCAGGTTGATGGAATTGCTAAAGAATGGGTTTTTGCAAGTCGTTCATCCTATTCGAAAAAGATGAACGAAATTGACAGCCTTGTCAATTATAGTAAGAAAGAAAACATAGATTTCTTTCGAACAGAGAGGCTTGATCCTCAGACTGGGAATGACAGTATGAAATTTAATTATAATGGAATTTCTCAATTCTCATCAGTCAGGAACACGCAAGCTAGCTCGACGTTAGATAAGTTAGGTTTTAAATCAGCAGGAACTAACCTTAATCTCCGCTATCAAAATAATAGCATTTTGATGGATAGCCTTTTTGCTGTAAAGTATAACTTGTCTGAAACAGATCCGCAGAAATTTGGTTTTTCTGCAGATAAGACTGAGCGATCAATGACATTGTATGAAAATAATTATGCTTTGGGTTTGGCTTTCTTAACCAATGATGTTTACAAAGATGTCAAGTTCACTAATTTAACGCTCGACAATCAGACAGCCTTTTTAAATCAACTATCGGGTTTGGATCATAAATATTATGAGCGAATTTCTATAGCTGGTAATGAGGAAGAAACTGAAGGGAAAGTAACTGCAAGCATTGAAAATGACACTCAATTAAGCTATGCTAGCGTCACTTATACAATTGAGGTGCCTGCAGGTAGTCAAGTCTATGTCAACCTTGCAGATCTTGATTTTTCAAACGATAATCAGACGGATGTCAATATTACTGTAAATGGAATCACGAATCGTTACCCAACCCATAATGTTTTTCCATTTTTGAATATTGGTTACTTTAAGGAAGCACAGACGGTTTCTATTCAATTTTCTTTTCCAGAGAATCGAAATGTTTCTTTTAACCAACCAGAGTTCTTCTCTGTGGATGTAAACAAATATCAGCAACTCATAAGTAAATTGAAAGAACAAGAAGTTTCTGTGACGACAAAATCCAATAGGGTAACGGTTGATTATCATGCGGATAGAGATAGTTCTCTCTTTTTCACCATTCCTTATGATAAGGGGTGGACAGCTAGTGTAGATGGCAAGAAGGTACCGTTAAAACGTGCGCAGAATGGTTTTATGAAACTTGATGTGAACAGAGGAGCAGGTAGAGTTACTTTATCATTTGTTCCAAGGGGATTAAAGGAAGGAACTGCAGCTTTCATTTTAGGAATAGTTTTATTTTTCTTCTATGATAGAGTTCGATTTAAATGGAGCAAAAAACATATAGATAGTTCAGCATAGGCTTTACATCATCAAAAAAGCTTTATAATATATGTCTGTTTTTACAAGTTCTTCAATAGTCTGTAATATAATTCATCAAAGTAATAAAGTTCTGTAATACTTTTGCTTTAGGATAGATATATCACAGAAAAGGAGAATTCTAAACATGAATTTGTATTTTAAAAATAGAATGATGAAAGCAGGCTTGCTCAGTTTGATGGCAGGAGCTGCTGCTTTGCTTCCGATTGTAGCCAATGCAGAAAGTTATACTGTCAAGTCAGGTGATACCTTGTCCGCGATTGCTGCTTCTCATCAGACGACTGTTGACAAGATTGCGCAAAAAAACAAGATCAGCAATATCAATCTGATTAGTATTGGTCAGGTTTTAGAGCTGGACGATGATGTATCTGAGCAGGTGACTGTTGAAAAATCAGATAAGGCTGAGCAATCTACTGTAAACCCAAGTTCTGACTTGAGTGCTGAGGATGCAGAGGCTAAGGAGTGGATTGCTCAAAAAGAATCCAGCGGCAGTTATACAGCGCAAAATGGGCAATACTATGGTCGCTATCAGTTGACTATTACCTATCTAAATGGAGATTTGTCACCAGAAAATCAAGAGAAGACAGCGGATGCTTATGTAGTAGGTCGCTATGGCTCATGGTCGGCTGCTAAAAATTTCTGGTTAGCAAATGGCTGGTATTAAAACTTTATTTAGAAATATGTTTATAGGGATTGGAATTTGCATTCTAGTTCCTTTTTTATAATTATTAGTACATTTTTGCTTGGAATATGATATTTTGCATCAAGGTATTTACAATACTGTAAATTTACTTGACAACTTATAAAGCTCATCAGATTGGGCAAAGGTTATTCGTTGTTCTCCTTGCTAAATCATGCTATAATAGACCTTGCTCAAGCGACCTTCAATCGTTGAAAGCACAGCACGACCTTCAATCGTGAAATAACGAAAAGATGGGAGAACACAATGAGTGATAACTCTAAGACTCGTGTCGTCGTTGGTATGAGCGGAGGTGTCGATTCATCAGTAACTGCTTTACTCTTGAAAGAGCAAGGTTACGATGTAATTGGCATCTTCATGAAAAACTGGGACGACACAGATGAATTTGGTGTCTGCACAGCCACAGAAGATTACAAAGATGTTGCAGCTGTTGCAGACCAGATTGGCATTCCTTACTACTCTGTCAACTTTGAGAAAGAGTACTGGGAACGTGTTTTTGAATACTTCTTGGCGGAATACCGAGCTGGTAGGACTCCGAACCCAGATGTCATGTGTAACAAGGAAATCAAGTTTAAAGCCTTCCTTGACTATACCTTGACACTGGGTGCAGATTACGTTGCTACGGGTCACTATGCTCAGGTGAAGAGAGACCAAGATGGACTAGTCCATATGTTACGTGGCAAGGACAACAATAAGGATCAGACCTACTTCTTAAGTCAGCTATCACAGGAACAACTTCAGAAGACTATGTTCCCTCTGGGACATCTAGAAAAGCCAGAAGTTCGAGAAATTGCTGAAAGAGCTGGCTTGGCCACTGCTAAGAAAAAAGACTCGACTGGCATTTGCTTCATAGGTGAGAAGAATTTTAAAGAATTTCTGAGTCAATATTTACCAGCCCAGCCTGGTCGCATGATGACAATGGATGGCCGAGATATGGGTCAGCACGCAGGACTAATGTACTATACCATTGGCCAGCGAGGTGGTCTTGGGATCGGTGGTCAGCAGGGTGGTGATAATGAACCTTGGTTTGTGGTCGGAAAAGATCTTAGCCAAAATATTCTTTATGTTGGTCAAGGATTCTATCATGACCATTTAATGTCAACCAGCCTTGACGCTAGTCAGGTTCATTTCACGAAAGAAATGCCGGAAGAATTTACTATGGAATGTACAGCTAAGTTCCGTTACCGGCAGCCAGATTCTAAGGTGACAGTTACTGTAAAGGGTGACAAGGCTGTTGTCAACTTCGATCAACCACAAAGGGCCGTTACTCCAGGCCAAGCAGTCGTTTTCTATGATGGAGAAGAGTGTTTAGGTGGAGGATTGATTGACAGAGCTTATAAGAATGGTCAAGTCTTGCAGTACATTTAGATTGACAATTCAACATAATTTGCTAAAATAAGATAAGCAATACCTATGATGGTCAAAGCTCATGGATGTTGCAGGCTTTTTTGTCCTGCACTTCTAGAGACTTGGCCTTTTTTGGTGAAAAAATGAAGGAAAAAGAAATGACACACAATTTTACTGAAAGTTATGATGTTATCGTGATTGGAGCAGGGCACGCTGGGGTTGAGGCATCGCTTGCTGCTAGTCGAATGGGTTGTAAAGTTCTTTTGGCAACCATCAATATTGAGATGCTGGCTTTTATGCCTTGTAATCCCTCTATAGGAGGGTCTGCAAAAGGCATTGTCGTTCGTGAAGTAGATGCTTTGGGCGGAGAGATGGCCAAGAATATTGACAAGAGCTATATCCAGATGAAAATGCTCAATACTGGTAAAGGACCCGCTGTTCGGGCTCTTCGAGCGCAGGCAGATAAAGAGCTTTACTCCAAAGAAATGCGGAAGACTGTCGAAAATCAAGAAAATCTGACTCTGCGGCAAACCATGATTAATGAAATCTTGGTAGAAGATGGTAAGGTCATTGGGGTTAAGACAGCGACGCAACAGGAATATGCAGCTAAAGCCGTCATTGTTACAACTGGAACAGCCTTGCGGGGAGAAATCATCATTGGTGATCTCAAGTATTCATCTGGTCCAAACCATAGCTTGGCAGCCATTCCTTTAGCTGATAATCTGCGTGATCTAGGCTTTGAAATTGGCCGTTTTAAGACAGGAACACCTCCACGTGTTAAGGCATCATCTATCAATTATGATGTGACCGAGATTCAGCCAGGAGACGAAAAAGCCAATCATTTCTCTTACACCTCTCGTGATGAAGACTATGTGAAAGATCAAGTGCCTTGCTGGTTGACTTATACCAATGCAGAAAGTCATGAAATTATCCAAAATAACCTGCACCGTGCTCCTATGTTTTCAGGTATCGTTAAAGGAGTAGGACCACGTTATTGCCCGTCTATTGAGGATAAGATCGTCCGTTTTGCGGATAAGGAACGCCACCAGCTTTTCTTAGAGCCTGAGGGTCGTGATACGGAAGAAGTTTATGTGCAGGGGCTGTCAACTAGTCTGCCAGAAGATGTACAGAAGGATTTGGTTCACTCTATCAAAGGTTTAGAAAATGCTGAGATGATGCGGACAGGTTATGCCATTGAGTACGATATGATTATGCCCCACCAGTTGCGGGCAACCTTGGAAACAAAGAAAATTTCAGGACTCTTTACAGCAGGGCAGACCAATGGAACTTCTGGTTATGAAGAAGCAGCGGGTCAAGGGATTATTGCTGGGATTAACGCGGCATTGAAGATCCAAGGTAAGCCAGAGTTGATCTTGAAGCGTAGTGATGGTTACATTGGAGTCATGATTGATGATTTGGTGACCAAGGGGACTGTAGAACCTTATCGCCTCTTGACTAGTCGAGCGGAATACCGTTTGATTCTCCGCCACGACAATGCAGATATGCGTTTGACAGAGATGGGACGAGAAATTGGTTTGGTAGATGATGAGCGCTGGGCTCGTTTTGAGATTAAAAAGAATCAATTTGACAACGAGATGAAGCGCTTGGAATCCATCAAGTTGAAACCTATCAAGGAAACCAATGCTAAGATAGAAGCGCTTGGCTTTAAAGCTCTGACAGATGCAGTGACAGCCAAAGAATTTATGCGGCGACCGGAAGTGTCTTATCAAGATGTGGTTCAATTCATTGGTCCAGCGGCAGAAGAATTGGATGAAAAGATTATCGAGCTAATTGAGACAGAGATTAAGTACGAAGGTTATATTTCTAAAGCTCTTGATCAAGTTGAGAAGATGAAACGCATGGAAGAAAAGCGGATTCCAGCCAATATTGATTGGGATGATATTGACTCGATTGCGACAGAAGCGCGGCAGAAGTTCAAGAAAATCAATCCAGAAACGATTGGTCAGGCAAGCCGTATTTCGGGTGTCAATCCAGCAGATATTTCGATTTTGATGGTTTACTTAGAAGGCAAGTCTAGAAGCATTTCTAAAAACAAAGCAAAATCGTAGACATATTAACGTACTATCTTATTGATAGTACGGTTTTTTGAATAATTTACAGAATTGTAAATACATGTTTACAAAAAACCTCTTTTATATAGAGAAATATTTACAACTACTGTCAACTTTTTGTTTAATAAAATTTACAAGATTTACACATCTTGTAAATTAATTGTGAATGTTTATTTGAGAATAGATCTAGGATTTGAGTCTTTCTTGCTTCACAAGTATCCAGAGGCAGTGAAAACTCGCTTTTTTTAAGAAAATATGGTAAAATGGCGCAATAAGAGGTTTTTTAATGAAAAGAATTCGTTTTTCCCCGAGCCACTTTGCGATAGTGGGGTTTACTTCCTTTATCATATTAGCTATTTGTCTACGCCTTTTTGGTGATAGTTTGCCTATGCTGGTGTCTCTTTTCATAGTGCTGGTGCTCTTGGTTGGACTATTTATACAGCAGCAAAGAGTGACCGAATTGGACGAGCTTGAGCAAATTCGCTATGTCAATCATCAAGCAGAGGGAAGTTTAGCTTCTTTGTTGGATAAGATGCCAGTTGGTGTGATTAAAATCAATGAAAATAGTGGAGATGTAGATTGGTTCAATCCTTATGCTGAATTGATTTTTACAACGGATGATGGGGAGCTAAATAGTGATCTCCTTCAGGAAATTATCCAGCTTGATGCTTCGAAATCGGGTAGCTACGCAACAGTAGGAGATAACCAGTATTCTGTTTACTTTGATTCAGCTTCTAGTGTCCTGTACTTTTTTGATGCATCGAGTGAGTATGAAGCAACAGTTGGGCTAGTTACGACGCGACCAGTTATCGGTGTTGTCTCAGTTGATAATTATGATGATTTGGAAGATGCGGTATCAGATTCAGATATCAGTCATATCAATAGTTTCGTAGCTAACTTTGTAGCAGAGTTTTCTGAGCAATTTCATATGTTCTACCGTCGGGTGGGAATGGATCGTTATTATCTTTTCACGGATTATACGGTTTTGGAACAACTGATGGATAGTAAATTTTCGATCATTGATCAATTTCGGACAGAAGCTAAGAATCGAAAACTTCCTTTGACGCTTAGTATGGGCTTTTCTTATGGAGATGGTAAGCATGATGAAATTGGTAAGATTGCCCTCCTTAATCTTAACCTAGCTGAGGTCCGGGGTGGTGACCAAGCGGTTGTCAAAGAGAATGACGAGACCAAGAATCCCGTATACTTTGGTGGTGGAACGGCTGCATCTGTCAAACGTACACGCACGCGTACGAGGGCTATGATGGCAGCTATTTCAGATAAAATCAAGAGTGTAGATCAGGTTTTTGTGGTTGGTCATCGCAATCTTGATTTGGATGCCTTAGGTTCCGCGGTGGGTATGCAGCTTTTTGCCAGCAATATCATTGAAAAAGCTTATGTTGTGTATGATGACCAACAGATGGGCTCAGACATCTATCGCTCCATTCAAAAATTGACGTCGGAAGGCGCTGATTATCTTTTGTCGATTTCGGAAGCCATGAACCGAGTGACCAGTCGTTCGCTCTTGATAATGGTGGACCACTCGAAGCTAGCTTTAACGCTTTCAAGGGAATTATTTGACCGATTTAGCCAGACGATTGTGGTGGATCATCACCGTCGCGATGAGGATTTCCCTGAAAATGCAGTCATTGCCTATATCGAAAGTGGAGCTAGCAGTGCCAGCGAATTGGTAACGGAGCTGATTCAGTTTCAAAATTCCAAGAAGAATCGCCTGAATAAAATTCAAGCCAGCCTGCTCATGGCTGGGATTATGCTGGATACCAAGAAGTTCACTTCCAGAGTGACCAGCCGAACCTTTGATGTAGCCAGTTATTTGCGGGCTCGGGGCAGTGATAGTGTCGTCATTCAGGATATTTCTTCGACGAATTTTGAAGAATATCGAGCAGTCAATGAGCTGATTTTGACTGGTAAGAAGCTTTTGCCAAATGTGATTGTAGCAGCGGGTCCTGAAAATGCCAGCTATGATACAGTCGTCATTAGTAAGGCGGCTGACACCATGCTTGCCATGTCGGGCATTGAAGCAACATTTGTAGTCAGCAAAAATACTGAGGGTTACGTATCCATTTCAGCTCGTAGTCGCAGCAAGATCAATGTTCAGCGGATTATGGAGAAAATGGGTGGTGGCGGCCACTTTAATCTAGCAGCAGCGCAAGTTATCGATCAAACGGTTGCTGAAGTCACTCAACGTCTAAATCAAGAGATTATGGATCAAGTGATGGATAATGAGGAATCAATAGAAAAGGAGAAATAAAATGAAAGTCATTTTTTTAGAGGATGTAAAAGGAAAAGGGAAAAAAGGGGAAATCAAGGAAGTACCTACTGGCTATGCTCAAAATTTCCTGATTAAGAAAAATCTGGCTAAGGAAGCCAATGCACAAGCTATCGGTGAGCTGAGAGGAAAGCAAAAATCCCAGGAAAAGGCTCACGCAGAGATGGTGGCAGAAGCACAAGCCATCAAAGCTAAGTTGGAAGAAGAAACAACGGTTGTTGCTTTTACAGAGAAAGTCGGACCAGACGGACGGACTTTCGGTTCGATTACTAACAAAAAAATTGCTGATGAATTACAAAAGCAATTTGGCCTAAAAATTGATAAACGGAATATCAAGGTTGATTCTCCCATTCGTTCGATTGGTTTGATTGATGTTCCTGTAAAGATTTACCAAGATGTGACAAGTGTGATTCGCCTGCGAGTTACGGAAGGGTAAAAAGGATTAAAGGAAGGATTCACCTATGGCAGAGATTGATGAGTTGCGAGCTCAGCCTCAAGATATTTTAGCAGAACAGTCTGTACTAGGGGCCATTTTCATCGATGAGAGCAAACTGGTCTTTGTCCGTGAATATATTGAGCCTGGGGATTTCTTTAAATATGCCCATCGGTTGATTTTTAAGGCCATGATTGACTTGGCGGATCGTGGGGATGCTATCGATGCGACCACCGTTCGCAATATTTTGGATAGCCAAGGAGACTTGCAGAATATTGGCGGACTGAGCTATCTGGTGGAGGTCGTTAATTCTGTGCCGACTTCTGCCAATGCAGAGTACTATGCTAAGATCGTCTCTGAAAAAGCAATCTTACGCCGATTGATTTCACGCTTGACAGAATCCATCAACCAAGCCTATGACGGTGAGAGACCATCAGAGGAAATCATTGCAGGAGCAGAAAAGGCTCTGATTGATGTCAGTGAAACGGCCAGCCGCAGTGGGTTTAAAAATATTCAAGATATTCTAAATCTTAACTTTGCTAGTCTAGAAGCCCGTTCTCAGCAAACTACTGATATTACAGGGATTGCGACGGGTTACCGTGAGCTGGATAAGATGACGACGGGCTTGCACGAAGAAGAGTTAATCATCCTAGCTGCTCGTCCTGCGGTCGGAAAGACGGCCTTTGCCCTCAATATCGCCCAGAATATCGGGACTAAGCTGGATAAGACAGTGGCTATATTCTCTCTAGAAATGGGGGCAGAGAGCCTGGTGGACCGGATGCTGGCTTCAGAAGGAGTGATTAATTCTCACTCTATCCGTACGGGGCAACTGACAGATGAAGAGTGGCAGAAATATACCATTGCGACGGCAAATCTGGCTAATGCGAGTATTTATATCGATGACACGCCGGGGATTCGGATTACGGAGATTCGTTCGCGGGCTCGTAAGCTGTCTCAAGAGACAGGCAATCTTGGCCTGATTTTGATTGACTACCTGCAATTGATTACAGGAACGGGTCGTGAAAACCGTCAACAGGAAGTTTCAGAAATTTCCCGCCAGCTTAAGATTTTAGCGAAGGAGCTCAAGGTGCCTGTCATTGCACTGAGTCAGCTCTCGCGTGGCGTGGAGCAACGGCAGGACAAACGTCCAGTACTATCAGATATTCGGGAGTCTGGGTCTATCGAGCAGGATGCGGATATCGTAGCCTTTCTTTACCGAGACGACTATTATGAACGGGCCGGTGAGGAAGAGGAAGGCATTCCGAACAACAAGGTTGAAGTCATTATTGAGAAAAACCGGAGCGGGGCGCGTGGTACGGTTGAGCTGATTTTCCAAAAAGAATATAATAAATTTTCAAGTATTTCTAAAAGAGAGGATGTATAGTATGAGTGATGCATTTACAGATGTAGCAAAAATGAAGAAAATCAAGGAGGACATCAAGGCTCACGAGGGGCAGATGGTAGAGATGACCTTGGAAAATGGTCGTAAGCGTCAAAAGAGCAAACAAGGTCGCTTGATTGAAGTTTATCCTTCTCTATTTATCGTTGAGTATGAAAATGAAGGAGGCCAACCAGGTGAAATTGCCAACACCTATGTGGAGTCCTACACTTACTCAGATATTTTGACAGAGAAAAATTTAATTCGCTATTTTGACCAAGAATAACATGTAATTCCAGAACTTTGTATTGCTTCCTAGAGTTGGATAAAACCCAACTCTGAGGAACAGTTCATTTCTGGGATTTTTCTTAACCTAAACATACTATACTAGAGATAGTCAAGGTAGGTTAGAATAGCGGATTTGCAATGGCATGAGCTAGAATTTACGAAAGCTTCTATAAAGGGGAAAGTGCTGGTGAAGGAAATGATAAAAAACTTGGTTTTTGACTTAGGAAATGTCTTGATTGAATGGAATTCTGAGAAAATCTTGACCTCTTTTGAACCTGAGAAAGAGCGGCGACAGCTTCTTAGACAGGTCATTTTTGAGTCGGGTATCTGGCATCAAACAGACAAGGGAGAGTTGAGCTTAAAAGAAGCCTGTGACAAAGTGCTAGCTAAGCTGGATGATTCGTATCATTCTGCCGTTCAGAATATCTTCTACAATTGGTATGAGGTTGTGGAGGTTTACAGTGGTTTACAGGAAAAGATTCGACTATGGGCTGATCAAGGCTATCGCATTTACATCCTGTCAACTACTTGCGAGATTTTTTACCGTATTGAAAAAGCTGGTTCACTGCCCATCTTTCCACTACTGTCGGGCTATATCCTTTCCTCAGAAGTCGGGGTTGTCAAGCCAGAGCTAGAGATTTATCAAAAGCTACTAAAAAAGTATAGTCTTGATCCGACAGAGTCAGTCTTTATTGATGACATTCAAGCTAACTTGGATACGGCAGCTGAACTGGGTTTTGAAACCATCTTATCCACAAGTGAGCCAGAGAATATCAGGGCTATGGAGTCTTTGTTGGCTGCGAAAGGAGAGTTTGCCTGATTGATGATCGTTTGATTCACTTGTAGTTGAAAAGTAGTGAGTCCAAGCTCCAATCTTGACATTTGCTGATGATTGCGTTATCATAATCCTATATATGGGAGTCTGTGTACAGTCTGAGAGGAAGTGTAAGCTTCGACCGCACCTGATCTGGGTAATGCCAGCGTAGGGAATTGTATTTGTAAAGACCTTGTGGTTTTGCTAAAATGGGGAATTATTCACCAATCTTTAGTTTACTGATGCATGCAACACCTTTTCCATATTGGAGAAGGTGTTTTTGTATGGAAAGTAAGGTGTTTATAAAGGGAGCTCGCTGTCTTTTTGTTTAAAAACCAAGTTATTTTCTTGTGAATTTTAATCCTATCTGCATACATTATTCTCAGATGAAGCATGAAAGTAAGGAGGTGAAGAGATGAAAGCCAGTATCGCTTTACAAATTCTTCCTTTGTCACATGATGTGAATCGTTTGGCAGTCATAGAGGAAGTGATTGAGTTTTTGCAAAAACAGCCAGTGAAGATGGTCGTAACGCCTTTTGAGACCGTTCTAGAAGGGGAATGGGAGATCTTATTTCCTATTCTGCAGCAGGCGATTGAACTTGCAGGCACTCAGGCAGACAATGTTTTTGCGAATGTGAAAATAAACTATGGAAAGATTTTAAGTATTGATGAAAAACTTGAAAAATATCCTGCGCCAGCAGATTAGTCTTTTGGGTATGCTGGGAATCCTTGTCATCTGGCAGGTCATGGGCTGGCTCAAGCTCTTGCCCAAGTTTATCCTGCCGACACCTCTGGAAATCGCTCAGTCCTTTATCAGAGATGCTGGCTTTCTAGCAAGTCATAGCTGGGCTACCTTAAAAGTAGCCTTGCTGGGTTTAGTCTTGGGCGTCATCTTGGCCTGTATACTAGCTATACTCATGGACAGCATGAGCTGGCTCAATGATCTGATTTATCCCATGATGGTCGTGGTGCAGACGATTCCGACCATTGCTTTGGCGCCAATCTTGGTTCTCTGGCTGGGTTATGGGATTTTGCCCAAGATTGTGCTCATTATTTTGACGACGACTTTTCCGATTATCGTCAGTATTCTGGATGGTTTTCGGCATTGTGACCGGGATACTCTGACGCTCTTTGAGCTTATGCAGGCCAATCGCTGGCAGATTCTCTGGCATTTCAAGATTCCAGCTAGTTTGCCCTATTTCTATGCGGGCTTGCGCGTCAGTGTTTCCTATGCCTTTATCACGACCGTAGTTTCCGAATGGCTGGGCGGTTTCGAAGGTTTGGGTGTTTATATGATTCAGTCCAAGAAACTTTTCCAGTATGACACCATGTTTGCTATTATCATATTGGTTTCGGTCATCAGCCTGCTGGGGATGAAGCTGGTGGCTGTCAGTGAAAAATATGTCATCAAGTGGAAATAGGAGCTCAGCTCTGCTATTTCCAAAGAAAGAAAAGAGGATTATAATGAAAAAAACTTATAAAGTGTTCTTGGCAGGTTTGGCTGCCGTGTCAATCTTTGGCCTAGCGGCTTGTGGTAAGTCAGGCTCAGAGTCTGCTAGTAAGGATAAAAAGATTGATTTTATTCTAGACTGGTCACCAAACACCAACCATACTGGCCTTTATGTAGCTCAGGAAAAGGGCTACTTTAAGGAAGCAGGTGTGGATGTGGATATCAAGTTACCGCCTGAAGATAGCAGTTCGGATTTGATTATCAACGGCAAGGCACCTTTTGGTATTTACTTCCAGGACTCCATGGCTAAAAAACTGGATAAGGGGGCAGAAATTACAGCTGTCGCGGCTATTGTAGAACACAATACTTCGGGTATTATTTCCAAGAAGTCTGCAGGGATTACAAGTCCTAAGGATCTGGCTGGCAAGAAATACGGTACATGGAATGATCCAGTGGAGCTGGGCATGCTGAAAACTTTGGTAGAAAGCCAAGGCGGTCAGTTTGATGAAGTGGAAAAAGTTCCCAACAACGATTCCAACTCTATTACGCCGATTGAAAATGGCTTGTTTGATGCGGCATGGATTTATCATGGCTGGGACGGCATCATGGCAGAGACTCAGGGCATGGACACGAATTTCTTTTACATGAAGGACTATGTCAAGGAGTTTGACTACTATTCTCCAGTCATCATTGCCAATAATGATTATCTGAAGAAGAATCCAGACGAGGCGAAAAAGGTTTTACAGGCCATCAAGAAGGGCTATCAATATGCCATGGAGCACCCTGAAGAAGCAGCGGATATTTTAATCAAGCATGCGCCAGAGTTAAAAAATAAGCGTGACTTTGTCTTGGCTTCCCAAAAATATCTGTCCGAGCAATATGCATCAGATAAGGACAAGTGGGGTCAGTTTGAGGCTAGCCGCTGGAATGCCTTTTACAAATGGGTCAAGAACAATGGCATCGTGAACAATGACTTGAGTGACAAGGGATTCAGCAACGATTATATAAAATAATGACAGAAATCAAACTTGAAAATGTAAGCTATGCTTATGATGAGCAGCGGATTTTGAAAGATATCAGCCTAGAGGTAGAAACAGGCCAGGTCGTAGCGATTTTGGGGCCTAGTGGAGTCGGGAAAACGACCCTCTTTAATCTGATTGCTGGGATTTTGGAGGTCCAGTCGGGCAGGATTGTTCTAGACGGGCAGGAAAATCCCAAGGGTCGGGTGAGCTATATGCTGCAGAAAGACTTGCTGCTGGAGCACAAGACGGTGCTGGGCAATGTCATCTTGCCCCTGCTAATCCGAAAAGTATCCAAAAAGGCAGCGACGGAGCAGGCAACCCAGATTTTGAAGGAGTTCGGACTCTTTGATGTGGCAGACAAGTATCCACATGAGCTGAGCGGGGGGATGCGGCAGCGCGTGGCTCTGCTACGGACCTACATGTTCGGCCATAAGCTATTTCTTCTAGACGAGGCCTTTAGTGCCTTGGATGAGCTGACCAAGATGGAGCTGCACGCTTGGTATCTGGATATTCATCGTAGGCTAGGCCTGACGACTCTCCTCATTACTCATAGCATCGAGGAAGCTCTGGCTCTCAGCGACCGTATCTATATTCTGAAAAATCGGCCTGGACAAATCGTAGCAGATCTCCAACTGACTTGGTCAGACAGCGAGGATAAGGAATTGCAGAAGCTGCGATACAAGCAGGAGATTTTGAAGCTTTTGGGGCTGTAAGCTGCCTTGTTTTATAAAAATGACTTTAATCAAGCCTTTGGGCTTGATTTTTTTGTAGGAGTCCCTTTACTTTTGACTTTATTCATGGTACAATAGCCTTTGTGTGAAATAGCAGCAGGAAAGCATGAAGCTCGTCAACAGGTGTCTTATGACAAGTAACCTTGGCTGTTTAGGCGAAGGGCATCTGCACGAATCAGGGCTTTCTAAGTGACTATTTCCACCGAAAAATTTTTATTTTAGGAGGACATACATATGTCACGTTATACAGGACCATCTTGGAAACAAGCTCGTCGCCTTGGCCTTTCACTTACAGGTACAGGTAAAGAATTGGCACGTCGTAACTACGTACCAGGACAACACGGACCAAACAACCGTTCTAAATTGTCAGAATACGGTTTGCAATTGGCTGAAAAACAAAAACTTCGTTTCACTTACGGTGTAGGTGAAAAACAATTCCGTAACTTGTTCGTACAAGCTACAAAAATCAAAGGCGGAATCCTTGGTTTTAACTTCATGCTTCTTTTGGAACGTCGTTTGGATAACGTTGTTTACCGTCTTGGCCTTGCGACTACTCGTCGTCAAGCTCGTCAATTCGTAAACCACGGTCACATCCTTGTTGACGGCAAACGCGTTGATATCCCATCATACCGCGTAACTCCAGGTCAAGTGATCTCAGTTCGCGAAAAATCATTGAAAGTTCCTGCAATCCTTGAAGCGGTAGAAGCTACTCTTGGACGTCCAGCATTCGTATCATTCGACGCTGAAAAATTGGAAGGTTCATTGACTCGCTTGCCAGAACGCGACGAAATCAACCCAGAAATCAACGAAGCACTTGTCGTTGAATTCTACAACAAAATGCTTTAATTTCTATTGGAAATTTATTCAGAAGCCGATTTCGGCTTCTTTTTTATTCGATTAACAAAAAGAGGCTGGGATATCTTGTCCCAGCCTTTATTAGTTGTTGAGTTTTATAGCATCTTTAAAAGAAGATTAGCCATTTGTTCCGGGCTTTCCTTACTGCCTCGGGAGATCCACATCTGGTAGACGCCAAAGAAAGCATTAACGAGGTAGACGATACCGTATTCCTTTTCGATTTGATTGAAAGCTTTATTGCGAAACCGTTCCTGTAGGATTTGGGAAAGTAAGGATTGGAGCTTATGGCGTAGGAAATTTTGGATTTCTCTAGTGCCGTTTTCCGTCAAGAGGGCAGCCAGAAGAGGCTCTTGGGTCAAGAACTGAAAGACCTCTGTGATAGCGACTGCAACATCTTCACGATTGTGCTCAAAGATGTATTCTAGTTGATGAAAGAGGCCTTGCTGATAGCGCTCAATCATATCATATTTATCTTTGTAGTGGGTATAAAAGCTACTGCGACTGATACCAGCAGCTCGGGCCAATTCGACTGTTGTAATATGGTCAAAAGATTCTTGATGCAATAAGTCAACCATAGCCTTCTCAATGATGGCCTTGGTTTTCTTACGTTTATTACTTTCTGTCATTTTAATCTTTCCTTTGTCATTGAATTATACAAAATTAGACAAGGTGTACAAAAACAGATTTTTTTGCTTGCCTTAATTTTTTTATTGTGTATAATCTATTATATCAAATTTTTAGACAATGTGTATAAAAAAGGAGAAAAGATGTTCAAAGAATGGAAAGCCATCTTCAAAAAACCGAAGATTATTGTGGTCATGCTGGGGGTTGCCTTGATTCCAGCCTTGTATAATGTGATTTTTTTGAGCTCCATGTGGGATCCGTATGGCAAACTTTCTGATTTGCCAGTAGCGGTGGTCAATCAGGACCAGAAGGCGAGCTTGTATGGAAAAGACTTGTCCATTGGTTCAGATATGGTTCAAGATATGAAGAAAAATGCAGCGATGGATTTTCATTTTGTGGATAAGGATCAGGCAGAGAAGGGATTGGAAAAGGGCGACTATTACATGGTGGTGACTCTTCCTAAGGATCTATCAGCCAATGCGGCTAGTATCTTGAGCAATCAGCCTAAGCAGGTCACGATTAATTATCAAACTTCCAGTGGTCATAGTTTTATCGCTAGTAAAATGAGTGATTCTGCCATGACTTCGATGAAGCAGTCGGTCAGTCAGAAGATCACGAACAGCTATGTAACAAGCCTTTTTGCGAGTATGGATAAGTTAAAAGGTGGACTTGGAACAGCCGCAGATGGCACAGCTAAATTGGCTGAAGGCAGTCAGGAATTAGCAAATGGTAGCCAAAAGCTGTCTACTAACTTGGAAAGCCTAGCTCAGTCCAGCCTCACTTTCTCAGATGGAGCTACAGTGCTATCGACTGGTCTGGTAGCATACACAAATGGAGTGGCTCAGATCAATGCCGGCTTGCCGACTTTTACTAGCAAGATGACGGAATATACAGATGGAGTTGGGCAGCTTTCAGCTGGCGCCAGTCAGTTAACCGCTCAGTCACAAACATTACTGAATGGAACCAACCAACTGACGGGTAATTCACAGGAATTGGTTGCTGGTGTGGAACGCCTAAACAACGGTTTAGCAGAACTGCAATCATCTGTTAATAGTAGTGTTACTGCTAATCAAGAGAAGGTTGCTCAGTTGACAGCGGGTCTAGATCAGCTCAATACAGCTATTCAGAATGCCACATCGGGAACGAGCTTGCCAACGGAAACAATTGCGGCTTCTCTCACGACGATTGCGACCAACGCCCAGTCTTTGGCAAGTAGTGCGCAAAGTGATCGGGCTGCAGCCGTGGCCGCTTTAGAAGGCACAGCTGCTTACCAAAAACTTTCTGCCGATGAGCAAGAAGAACTAAAAGCAGCTCTAGCAGGTGGAGCTGATTCTAGCAGTAGTGCAGCGGCAACTATTGTACAGGAAGTCCAAGCTATCCAAACGAATCTGCAAGGTTTGCAAACGGCCAGCAGTCAGGCAAGTCAGCTGTCGGCAGCAGCCAACCAAGTCCTGCCAGGTGCTTCAGCTATGATTAGTGGTCTCTATGGTGGTCTAGGTCAAGTAAATGAAGCTTTATCCTCTGCCAGCACTGGTTCAGCGACCCTTTCTCAAGGCATTACGGCTTATACAGGTGGCCTTTCTCAAGTAGCTCAGGGAGTAGCCGCTTATACTACAGGTGTCGATCAGCTTTCTCAAGGAGCAGCTAACCTAGCGAGCCATAATGACCAAGTGACTTCAGGAATCGGTCAAATCAGCTCAGGCCTCTCTCAATTACATGATAAATCATCTACTTTGGTCGCAGGGATGCAAACATTATCTACAGGTGCTACTCAAATGGCGGATGGTTCTCAGCAGTTAGCGAATGGTGGTCTCACTTTAAGTAGTGGGCTGGGAAATTTATCAATCGGCGCTCAGACTCTAAATACAGGGTTGACGGATGCCAAGGGTCAATTATCCGAGCTTTCAGTGACAGAGGACAATGCGGCTGCCTTGGCTGGCCCTGTCGAGCTGAAAAAGACAGATAAAGATCAGGTTGGTAAAAATGGTGTTGGTATGGCTCCCTACATGATTTCTGTTGCTCTTTTTGTGGCGGCGATTTCGACCAATGTTATTTTTGGCATGCTACCTTCTGGTCAAGTTCCAGCTTCTCGCAAAGCTTGGCTCAAGGCTCGTCTGGAGGTCAATGGCTTGATTTCTGTTTTGGCTGGCATCTTGGTTTATGGAGCGGTTCATTTGATTGGTCTTGAGGCCAACTACGAATGGACGACGCTGGCCTTGACTGTTTTAGCCAGCATGGCCTTTATGGCGGTTGTGACGACTCTGGTCACTTGGGATAGTAAGGTCGGGGCCTTTATCTCCTTGATCCTCTTGCTCCTGCAACTGGCTTCTAGCGCTGGTACTTATCCGCTGCCCCTGACGGCGAAAATCTTCCAAATGATCAATCCAATCTTGCCAATGAGCTATGCGGTGTCAGGACTGCGGGAAACGATCTCGATGAATGGTCAAATCGGTGGCCAACTAGCTTTCTTGACCACAACTTTACTGATTTTCATGGCTTTAGGTACAATAGCTTATCGCCCTGATAAGAAAGAAATTATTTAAGATAGAGAAGAGCGCAGACTATTTTCTCTTCGAAAGGAACAACTTGGTTTTGTGAACAGAACCAAGTTTTTTTGTTTCACGTGAAACAGTAGAGTAGTTTGCTGTGTAGATTTTCTCCACAAGTCTATGTTATTCGGCATGAAAATGTGAATGTTTTGTTTTCTTTAAGTTTTCTTTAGCCTTGCTTTAAGTTTTCATCCGTAAAATGGCTCTAGTTACAAGAAAGACAGGGGGAGAATCCATGGCTAAAAAAACATTTAAAGATAAATTTCAACGATTTGAAACTAAATACATTATTTCCAAAGAAACCTTGGCCGATTTATTGACCGAGTTTGAAAGTCATCTGGTGGAGGATGAGCATGCTTATTCGACCATCCATAATCTTTACTACGACACCCCGACCTATCAAATGATTCGTGAGTCCTTAGAAAAGCCTTATTTTAAAGAAAAATTGCGCGTGCGGACCTACGATGAAAATCCGAAAGAAGACAGTCAAGTCTTTTTGGAAATCAAGAAAAAAGTGCGCAAGATTGTCTACAAGCGCCGCATTTCGACAGATCTAGTCGCTGCAGAGGCTTACTTGGAGGGCGATCACAGTAAGATTGAAGATTGTCAGATTCGTGAGGAAATCGACTGGCTGGGTCAGCGCTACGGTGGTCTGCAGCCCATGATGTATATCTACTGCAATCGTTATTCTATGAAGGGGATTGAGGATCCCAATGTTCGGATTACCATTGACCACGATTTGACCTACCGCAACGATGATTTAAGCCTTTTGCATGGTCATTACGGGGAAAATCTTCTGCCGGATCATCATGTGATTATGGAAGTCAAGGTGCCAGGGGCCTATCCGCTCTGGCTGAGTGAGATTTTGGATCGCCATCAAGTTTTCCCAAGCTCTTTTTCCAAATACGGGGTTGCTTACAAGAAAACGACAGACTATAAAGGAGTTGTAAATCATGCTTAGTCATTTATTTTATGATATTTTTACCGATACAGCTGTAGATCCGGCCATGATGATGCTGGCTATCGGAGTGTCCTTGCTTTTGGGCTTAGTCATTGCTAAGGTTTACCAGTTTAAGACGGTTTACAGCAAATCCTTTGTGATGAGTTTGGCGCTCTTGCCGACCTTGATTGCAATTGTGATTTTCTTGGTCAATGGAAGTTTGGGAGCAGGGGTTGCCGTCATGGGGGCCTTCAGCTTGATTCGTTTCCGTTCCGCACCAGGAGGGGCCAAGGAGCTGGTGTCCATTTTCCTAGTCATGACAATCGGGATTGCCATCGGAATGGGCTATCTGGTCTTTGCGACCGTCTTTACCCTTATCATGTCGCTCGCTATGCTGCTACTTGAAGTGGTCAATTTCGGGCAGATGAAGCATTCCATGCGCCAGCTGACTATCGTCATACCAGAGAGTCTGGACTATGAAAGCATTTTTGATGATATTTTCAACAAAGCTGCCAATCATGTTGAACTAGCCAATGTCAAAACCTCTGATATGGGGAGTTTGTTCAAGATTAAATACATCATTCAGCTGAATGGCCGAATGACCGAAAAAGAACTCATCGATGCCCTACGTACACGCAATGGAAATCTAGAGATTGCCATCAGCCGCTATATCACGAAAGAAAATGAATTATAATATCTAGAAAGAGGCTAATCATGAAAACAGGCAAGAAAAAAATATTTCAGAAAATAAAACTAATGGTGCCCCTAGCGCTAATGAGTGTCACCTTGGGGGCTTGTAGTTTGACCAGCCAGTCCAGCACTAGTACGAGTGCTAGTGCCACGACCACTCAAACAGCTACCAGTACGACAAAGACAGATACATCTAGCTATTTCACGGACCGTGATCAGGATGCTTCTTATGATGAGTCGACAGCGACCAAGATTAGCTTGAGCGGCTCTACAGCCAAGACATCTGGTGACGGAGCGAGCGTTTCTGGCTCCACAGTGACCATTACGGCAGCTGGAACCTATGTCCTCTCTGGCAGTAGTGAAAATGTCCAGATTGTTGTCAAAGCTGGCGATCAAGACAAGGTGCAGATTGTCTTAAATGGCGTGACCATGACAGGGACGGATGCAGCGATTGTGGTAGAAAATGCAGATAAGACCTTCATTACCCTAGCTGAAGGCAGCAAGAATAGCATTTTTGACTCAGCCAATCACACCAATACTGACTACGATGCGGCCATTTACAGTAAGGACGACTTGACCTTTAACGGCTCAGGCAGTCTGACCATCGAAGGAAAATATGGTAACGCAGTCGAATCTAATGATGACCTGCGCATCACAGGCGGGACTTATACGATTAAAGGCTACAAGAATGGCTTGTCAGCCAATGATGCCATCAACATCAAGGAGGCTAGTCTGGATATTACAGCGACGGAGGATGCGATCCACGCAGATAATGACGAGGACACTTCGCTCGGAAATCTCTATATCCAGTCTGGTACCATTACGATTAATGCTGGCGATGACGGCCTTCATGCTAGCAATGCAGCAGTGATCGACGGTGGCACCATCACAGTCAAGTCCAGTGTCGAAGCTTTAGAGGGAACAAATGTCACGATTAACGGCGGTACACTTGATCTTTATGCGACGGATGATGGAATCAATGCAGCTAGTACGGCGACTGGGGCTGAGATTTTCATTAAGATTACTGGAGGTGACATCAAGGTTGAGGTCGGCCAAGGCGATACAGACGCCCTTGACTCCAACGGCGATATCATCATGACAGGCGGAAACCTAGCTATCACGTCCACTGTGTCTGCCTTTGACTTTGATGGCAAGGCTACCTATACGGGCGGGACTATCACGGTCAATGGGCAAACCCGAACCGAAATCACAGCCGATGGCCCTGGTGGTGGTGGTGCCCCAGGCGGACAAGGTGGCGGTCCCAGTGGACATTGATTAGAAAAAATCTAAGCAGAGATTGTGCTTAGATTTTTTTGTTTAAATCGGCATAAAATGTACAAAAATGATATACTGGTCTCAATAATGAAGAGGAGCAATACGATGAGAAAAACGGCTATTTTTGAAGATGTTGTTTCGATTATGACCCAAGATTCGGCAACTAAAAAGGATATTGTCGGTGCGGATCCGACTGGTTTTCGCGAATGTATTTCAGACGATATGAGTGAAAAGGATTTTCTTTATCAGGTTCAGACTTATCTAGCTAGCTTCGGAGTTATCGGCCACGTAGCTTTTCGGGAGAAATATGCTAAGCCAAAAGGTTTTGTTCTACGTTCAACAATCCAAGGACTTTATGTTGAGCAGGCTAATGCGGATACGAATTTGCAGGTGGGCGATCAAATTGTGAAACTGGATGGACAACATCTAGAAGAGTTTTATAGGATGCACCGATCGTATTTTACCAGTTCAACGCCCGAGCGAAACTACCGTGAGTGGAGCGAGTTGATTTCAAAAGCTAGGCAAGTGACTGTTTTGCGAGCAGGAGCAGAGCAAATCCTTTCAGTTGAGCCTAGCCAGAATCCTATAGAAAGTCGATTTGAATGGAAAGAGTTAGAAAAGGGTGTTGTTTATCTCCGTTTGGATGACTTTAGGAACGAGAAAGCCATCAACGAACTCTATCAGGAAGCACAAGATACTATCAAGAGAGCTGCTTGTCTGGTAATTGATGTCCGTCAAAATACTGGCGGGATGGACTCGCTGTATTTTCCCCTGCTCCACTATGCTCTTTCTGAGGGGCAAGTCTATTCTGATTTGGGTAGGACTGATGAAGGGATGGAAATTCTCTACACAGAGCGGAATGTTGACCTGCGTTTGAAAGATTTTGAAGCCTACGTGCAGCAGGAGGGGATTAATCAGGAGACGAAGGATTTGTTGGAGATAATCATGCAAGATCTGCAGGCCAATCGGGGCAAAGGCTATGTCAAATTTGGAGGCGAGGACAGGGAAATGTTTCCTAATGTGAAAGGAGGAAGCCATCCTGAGAAGATTTTTGTCTTGGCAGATGTCTACTGTGCTTCGTCGGGAGACAATTTTGTCCAGATGATGAAATGGTTTCCTAAGGTGACGGTTCTGGGGCGCCCGACTCTTGGAATACTAGATTATTCCAACTGCTGTCAGGTAGATTATGGTGACTATAGTTTGAACTTTCCAACTTCACGCGCTCTAGCACTTGATAAGGGACAGGGTATGACAGACAAGGGGATTGAACCAGACATCCTTATTCCTTGGACAGTTGAGCATCTGGAGCGGGATGTGGATTTGGAGCGCTGTTTAGAGATGATTCATGACTTTTAGATATCAAAAACGACCTTTTGTTTGGAGGTCGTTTCTTGTTTATTCGTCAATTTTGATAGACATCGTCTCCGTATCCACAGTCACTTGAGCACCGATGGTGATGGTAAAGAGTGGCTGAGTATGGGCAAAGTCCAAGTCATAGAGGACGGGAATTTGTTTGAGAATCGGATGTTTGTCCAAGATATAAAAGAGCAGCTCCTCTGTCATCTGGCATTCTTTTGGAAAGCGGCCGATGAGAAGGGCCTGTGGGTTGGGATAGGCCTGAAGGAGGGCGGCAAGATTGCGGTCAAATTCCACATAATCATCTTCCTCCGCCTCTTCAACAAAGAGGACGTAGTTTTCATCTGTCGGGGTATAGGGTGTCCCACGCAGAAGTGAGAAGGTGGAAAGATTACCGCCGATAACAGTGGCTTGGGCTTGTCCGTGATGATAGACTTTCCACTCTGTTTCATGGAAGGTCAGTGAGGCATCGGGCAGATACCAGGCATTGTCGCCCCATTTTTCACTAGGAGTCAATTCATAAGAAGTCTGGCTGATGGCCTTGAGCCAGCTCTCGGTCTGATAGTCCTGCAGGGCATCCATCTTAAAGCTAGAGTAGGACGGTCCCATGTAGGTTTTCATACCAGTCTTGCTATAGATCGCGTTGAGCAAAGCTGTTGTGTCTGAGTAGCCACAGAAAATTTTAGGATTTCTAGCAATCAACTCAAAGTCCAGATAGGGCAAAAGCTCATTGCAGTTGAAACCGCCGATGGTGGCCAGAATAGCATCAACTGAGTCATCCGAAAAGGCAGCATGAATGTCTGCCACCCGACTTTCGATGGAGGCAGAGCCTAGTATATCATTTTCCAGATAATGCTCCGAAAAAGACACGGTAAATCCTAGCTTTTCCAAGCGCTCCTTGGCGGCTAGATTGGCCTCAAAGCCGCCAAGGCGTTCGATTGACGACGAGGGACTGACGACCCGAATGTGCATGCCAGATGTGAGTTTTTTCATAGAAACCTCCTTGTGATAAATTTTATAGAGTATCATAACATAAAGGCTATAGGAAGTAAAGGTAGGATTAGAGAGAATGACCATAAAAAACGGAACCAATCAGGTTCCGTTCTATTTTTAATGACTAATCTCAATACTGCCGGTGCTGGTGCGGGCGGTCAGCTTGGCTTGAGCTTGTTCATTGGTATGAATGACTCGATCGCCTATGAAGTCCTCTTGGTCGTGGCTGGTCTGCATGTCCTTGGGCAGTTCAATGTCACCTAGGTCTGTTTGCAGGTCCAGTGAGATGGCTTTGTAGGTCTCTTCGGCGAGATGGAGATCGATGGAGCCATTGCTGCTGGACATGTTGATATTGCCCTTGAGGGTCAGTTTATCACTAGTGATACTACCGTTGGAGAGACTGATTTGAGTATCGGTCAGGCTGGTTTGGATTAGCTCGATGCTACCGTTAGCACTTTCAATGCTGCCGCTCTTAATTTGGCTCTGACTGAGTTCGATCGAACCATTACTGAGATCGGCTTTTATTTTTTTGATTGTCAGGTCATTGATTGATAGGCTACCGTTAGCCAAACTGGCCTTGACCTGCTCCAAATTCCTTCCCTTAGGTAGGCTTAGAATGATTTGTTGAGTCCTTTCAAAATCTCCATTTATCAAGCCCAGTAAAGAGCGTAGACCGCTGTTAATGTTGATAAAAAAGCTGGATTCCTTAATGTATAAACTACCGTTTTCAGCCTTGCTACTGATTTTTTCGGATGTCTTGCCATCTCCTTGATAATAGGTCAAGTGAACCTTATCATCGGGTGATTCTCCAATCACAACCGAGCGGTTGCTCAGGTCTAGATTTAAGGAATGGATATTGTCATAGGTTTCTTCTTGCTTGGCCATCTTGGTGCTAGTGGCTGAGCTCCTTACCAGATCTTGCAGACCACCACTTGCTAGCCCTGCCAGTATGAGGCCTAGACCCAGAAGACAGGCAGCTATAGCAATACTGAGTATGGTTTTTCTTACTTTAGACATGACGGCCTCCTTTCCGTGCCAAGGCTTGGGCGAGTTTGACAAAGCTGAGTTTGATAAAGCGAAGGATAGGACCAATGCTGAGATAGAAGAGTCCAGCCAGTCCCAAGGCTAAAAGGCTCATACCCAAACTAAGGGCAAAAGCAGGAATCGAAGTGGTCATGCCGAGAGTCAGGCTGTCCCAAATCAGACTAGCCCCTAGGAGAAGCATAGCAAAGGTAAAGACGGCCATGACAAAAGCAAGGACACTGACGAGGAGGAAGAAAGTGAAAATCAAAGTCAAAGCCAAAATTAATAGAGGAATTGCTAGTGGAGCCGCCAAGATGGACAGAATAGCAATCTGGACGATCTGCTTACTATTTTTGACGGAGCTAGCTTCTTGGCTATCTTCTTCTATTTTCTTGTCCAGAAGATTGATGATAATCTCGTGAGCCGCTTCTTTGGGACTACCCAGCTCAGCTATAGCTGCTGCCTCTCCCTCTGGACCGACCTCGTCAAAGTACTCGGTGAAGTAGTCCATGGCTTCTTGATAGTCTTTTGCTGGCAACTTTTTCAAATAGTTATCTAGTTGAGCTAGATATTCAGTTCTTGTCATGGCGAACACTCCCTTCGATAATGCCCTTAATCATGCTGGTATAAAGCTCCCATTCATTTTTGAGCCGAACCAGTTGTTTCTGACCTGTTGGGGTCAGAGAGTAATATTTTCGTTTTCGACCTTGATATTCCTGAGAGTAAGTCGCTAAATACTGACTCTTTTCCAATTTTTTCAGGATAGGATAAAGCGTGGACTCCTTAATATCTGCAATGAGCTTGATAGTCTGGCTAATCTCATAGCCGTAGGAATCTTCTTTATCTAAAATTGCTAAAATCAGAAATTCTATCAGGGTAGAAGATGTAGGGAAATACATGCACTACCTCCTATATATAAAAATATTATATATAAACTTTCTACATATAGGATAACCCCTTTTGAACAAAAAGTCAAGTAATATATAGAAATTTTACTTATAGATATTGAAAAGGATTTCATCCTTGAAAGATAAGGGAAGTAACTCTTTTTCTCTTTATTTCCTTACAAGAACTTTACACAATTGATAGCTTTTATATTGAAATCTTTCTCTATAAAATGGTAAAATAATCTATGTCTATCTAAAAAAAGATAAGAGTGAATGAAATGACGAAATATAAGACGATTTATAAGTTTCTAGGGCAGACATTGCTATACTTTGTGATTTTCGTAGCCCTGCTTTATTTCTTTAGTTATCTTGGTCAAGGTCAAGGTGGCTTTATCTACAATGAATTTTAATGTAAGAGAGTACTATACACATGTCAAATACAGCAATTACAGATATGATTGAAGCGATTGAGCACTTTGCTCAGACGCAGCCAGATTTCCCTGTCTACAATGTCCTCGGACAAGTCCATACCTACGGAGATCTAAAGGCCGATTCCGATGCACTGGCAGCTAAGATTGATAGCTTGGGGCTGGCTCCCAAGTCACCCGTCGTTGTTTACGGTGGTCAGGAGTACGAAATGTTGGCTACTTTTGTGGCCTTGACCAAGGCTGGTCATGCTTATATTCCTATTGATAGTCACTCAGCCTTGGAGCGCGTGACTGCTATTTTGGAAGTAGCCGAACCAAGCCTGATTATTGCCATTGCGGATTTTCCGCTGGCTGATACAGATGCAAGCATTCTCAGTCTGGCAGAGGTTCGAGCGGCTTACGCAGAAAAGACTGCCTATGAGATGAGCCATCCTGTCAAGGGTGATGACAATTACTACATCATCTTTACTTCTGGTACAACTGGTAAACCTAAAGGTGTGCAAATTTCTCATGATAACCTGCTCAGCTTTACCAACTGGATGATTACAGACAAGGAATTTGCGACACCTAGCCGTCCGCAAATGCTGGCGCAACCGCCTTATTCTTTTGACTTGTCAGTTATGTACTGGGCACCGACTTTGGCGCTAGGAGGAACTCTCTATGCCCTACCTTCTAGTCTGACTCAGGACTTCAAGCAGCTATTTGAAGCGATTCTCAGCCTGCCTGTAGCAATCTGGACTTCTACACCGTCCTTTGCGGATATGGCTATGCTTTCGGAAGATTTTAATAGCCAAAAGATGCCAGGCATTACGCATTTTTACTTTGATGGAGAGGAGCTGACGGTCAAGACAGCTCAGAAATTGCGGGAGCGTTTCCCTGAGGCTCGTATTATCAATGCTTACGGCCCAACCGAAGCAACGGTGGCTCTGTCTGCAGTTGCCATCACGGATGAGATGCTAGCGACCCTCAAGCGCTTGCCAATCGGCTATACCAAGGAAGATTCTCCAACCTTTATCATCGATGAAAATGGGCAAAAATTGCCGAATGGTCAGCAGGGCGAAATCATTGTCTGTGGACCAGCTGTATCAAAGGGCTACCTCAACAATCCTGAAAAGACAGCTGAAGCCTTCTTTGAATTTGAAGGGCTACCAGCCTATCATACAGGTGATGTGGGGACGATGACTGATGAAGGTCTCCTACTCTACGGCGGTCGTATGGACTTCCAGATTAAGTTTAACGGCTATCGCATCGAGCTAGAGGATGTGTCTCAAAACCTCAACAAATCCAAGTATATCGAGGCAGCAGTAGCAGTGCCACGTTATAATAAGGACCACAAGGTGCAAAACTTATTGGCCTACGTTATTTTGAAGGACGGTGTTGCAGAGCAATTTGACCGCGAAATCGATATTACCAAGGCTATCAAAGAGGATTTACAGGATATCATGATGTCTTATATGATGCCGTCTAAGTTCCTCTATCGGGAATCTCTGCCCCTAACACCAAACGGTAAGATTGATATCAAGGGGCTGATTAGTGAGGTCAACAAGTCATGATGGATTTCTTGAAACAGCTTCCTCATCTGGAGCCTTACGGAGACCCACAGTATTTCCTTTATCTTATCTTGGCTGTTTTGCCAATCTTTATCGGACTTTTCTTTAAAAAACGCTTCCCAGTCTATGAAGCCTTGGTCAGCTTGGTCTTTATCGTCTTGATGCTGACGGGTCCCAGTCTGGCGCAGCTTTATGCCCTGCTCTTTTATGTTGTCTGGCAGACAGTCTGGGTTTATTCTTATAAATTCTACCGCAAAAAGCAGGACAGCAAGTGGATATTTTATTTGCATACAGCATTGGCGATCCTGCCCCTATTCTGGGTTAAGGTCGAACCAGCTATCAGTGGGCATCAATCACTCTTTGGCTTTTTGGGAATTTCCTATTTGACCTTTCGCTCAGTTGGTATGATTATTGAGCTGAGGGATGGCGTGCTGACTGATTTCAGCCTCTGGGAATTCCTCCGCTTTATGCTCTTTATGCCTACTTTTTCTAGTGGTCCCATTGATCGTTTCAAGCGTTTCAATGAAAATTATCTCCAAATTCCAGAGCGTGATGAGCTTCTAGATATGCTGGAGCAGTCGGTCAAGTATATCATGCTGGGCTTTCTCTATAAGTTTGTCCTGGCCCATATCTTTGGCCACATGATTTTAGGGCATGTCAAGACCTATGCCCTCTATACTGGCGGTTTCTTCAATCTGGGAACGCTAGGCGTCATGTATGTCTTTGGTCTGGATCTCTTCTTTGACTTTGCTGGTTATTCGATGTTTGCGGTGGCCATTTCCAATCTCATGGGCATCAAGAGCCCTATCAACTTTGACAAGCCTTTTGTTTCACGCGATTTGAAGGAATTCTGGAATCGCTGGCACATGAGCCTGTCCTTTTGGTTCCGTGACTTTGTCTTTATGCGCTTGGTCATGGTGCTCATGCGCAACAAGGTCTTTAAAAACCGCAATACGACTTCCAGTGTAGCCTATATAATCAATATGTTGGTCATGGGCTTCTGGCATGGTGTGACCTGGTACTATATCGCCTATGGTCTTTTCCACGGTTTGGGCTTGGTGGTCAATGACGCTTGGCTCCGTAAGAAAAAGACCATCAATAAAGAGCGTAAAAGCAAGGGACTACCGGCCCTGCCTGACAACAAGTGGACCCAAGCGCTGGGGGTTGTTATCACCTTCCATGTTGTCATGTTCTCATTCTTGATCTTCTCAGGATTTTTGAATGACCTTTGGTTTAAAAAATAAAATGTAAATGAGGAAACTAAAATGGATGTAAAAGCAGAAGTAATTGAAATTATTGACGAATTATTTATGGAAGATGTTTCGGACATGATGGACGAGGATTTGTTTGATGCTGGTGTTTTGGACAGCATGGGGACAGTAGAGCTGATTGTTGAGCTGGAAAACCGTTTTGACATCCGTGTGCCAGTATCAGAATTTGGCCGCGATGACTGGAATACAGCCAATAAAATCGTTGAAGGCGTAACGGAGCTTCGTAATGCTTAAACGACTCTGGCTGATTCTGGGGCCGGTCTTCTGCGCCTTGGTCATGGTCGCCCTGCTCTTTTTCTTCTATCCGCTTGAGAAAAAGCACGATGTGGAAGCAGAGAAGCGGGCAGCTGTGACCCTTACAGCAGAAACGTTCAAAAGCCGTAGCAAAAAAATGACGGCCCTGACAGATCAAGATACCCGTTTTGTGCCCTACTTTGGCTCCAGCGAATGGCTGCGCTTTGACAGTATGCACCCAGCTGTTTTGGCTGAAAAGTATGACCGCAATTACCGACCTTATTTTCTAGGGCAGCGGGGGGCGGCTTCGCTCAACCAATATTTTGGGATGCAGCAGATGACCTCTGAGCTGGAAAATAAGACGGCTGTTTATGTCGTTTCTCCGCAATGGTTTACCAAAAAAGGCTATGACGCTGCGGCTTTTCAGCAGTATTTCAATAGCGACCAGCTAGCTGGCTTTCTCAGCTGGCAGGACGGTGGCGTAGGCGCTCAGTATGCAGCCCAGCGACTTTTGCAGCTCTATCCCAACATTGCTATGGGGGATATTGTCAGGAAAGTGGCCGATGGAAGCCAACTGACTTCTTTTGAGCAGCAGTATATTAATACTATGAGCCGGATTTATCAGCGGGAGGATGCATTTTTCAGTACATTTGCTGCTGGTAATAATGGCAACTATGACACGAAGGTTTTGCCTCAGCTTTCCCGTCTTCCAGATGAATTCTCTTATGAAGAATTGGAAAAACTGGCTACTGCAGATGCTGTCAAGCAGACCAATAACAATGATTTAGGCATTGATAACGACTTTTATAAGAAGCGTTTAGCTAGAAAAATCAAGAAGTTCAAAGGATTCCAATCCAAACAGTCTTACGAAAAGTCTCCTGAGTACAATGATTTGCAGCTAGTTTTGGAACAATTTGCCAAATCCCATACCAATGTTATCTTTGTCATTCCACCGGTCAATGCCAAATGGATGGCCTATACTGGACTGAGCGAAGAGATGTACCAGCGGACGGTTGAGAAGATTAAGTTCCAGCTGGAGAGTCAAGGATTTACAAATATTGCTGACTTTTCTAAGGACGGCGATAAGCCTTACTTCATGCAGGACACGATCCACATGGGCTGGAATGGCTGGCTGGCTTTCGACAAGGCTGTCGATCCTTTTGTGTCTAATCCTCAACCTGCTCCGAATTATCAGATCAATGAAAAATTCTTCAGTAAGGAGTGGGCTAATTACACGGGCGATTATGAGGAATTTGTCAAATAAGAATGCAAGCTAGAAGGAGAAGCCATGATTCGCTTGGCGGAAATGCAAGATATATCAGCGATTTTAGCAATTTTTGGTCAGGCTAGGGAGTTTATGCGGACTATGGGAAATCCCAGTCAGTGGCCAGCTTCCTATCCGAATCGTCAGCTGGTAGAGGAAGATATTCGGGCGGGGCACTGCTATGTCTTTGAAGAGGCTGGGGAAGTTGTTGGAACCTTTGCGCTCATCATCGGACCAGATCCAACCTACCAAGAGATTGAAGGTGCTTGGCATTTATCAGAGCCTTACGGTACAATCCATCGTATCGCTTCAAATGGACAAGTCAAGGGTCTGGCTTACCTGTTTTTTGACTTTTGCCTGCAGCAGATTCCCTATCTTCGCATTGATACGCATGAAGATAACCAGCCGATGCAGGCAGCCATTCGCCGCTACGGTTTTAGCCAGTGTGGCACGATTTATTTGCCAGATGGCAGCCCTCGCCTTGCCTACGATTATCATCAATAAAAAAGTCTGCTTATTGGGATTATCGAGGATTCTTAATGAATTAATTAGTTCCATATGATTCTTTTTAATGATGTTATAGTCACAATTAGACTATAATTCGTATAGGATCTTTTGTTTATACTAAAATACTCCACAATACCTCTATGTTATAGAGATGATAGGTTCTATAGCTATAGCGCTTGATAGAAATATAAAAATAGATGTGGATAAAATTGTGATTCATTTAATGAGAGTAGTGACAATAGACGACAGTTTAAATGGATTGTATAGTCTTTATAAGAATAAGTAATTTCTCATATGGAATTATCTCCTGATAATTGTTGCAATAAGTATTTATAATTCAAATATGATGAATAGTTGGACAAATATGCTATTTACGTTAGCTTAGAAGGCGCCTAATATGTAAAGATTTTATAGGATACCATAAGGATGTTGATTTATGAGAAAAGGTAGGATGTGGCGTACTATTGCCTTAATGCCTTATATAAAATGAAAAGAAAGTTTCTACTGGAAGTATAAAGTGGTAAATAGATTCTACTGTCTAAGGATAGGTACGAAAAGAGACTTAAGAAATAATAGATATAGTTTAATTATTTAATAAGTAACATGGGAATCTGTTTTTAGCAGTACTTTGTACTTCAAAATTGACAAACTCTTATAAATATGATAAATTAAAGGAGTAATAAAAACACAAAAGGAGACACCTATGTCAGTTATTAGTTTAACCCCAGAACAGCTAAAAGAACAAGCACGTATTTATACTAGTGCTAAAGATCAGATTGAACAAGCAATTCAAACTGTTAATAAAACAAACGGTGAAATTGCATCACAGTGGAAAGGTCAAGCTTTTAATGCTTACCTCGAACAATATAATCAACTATATACTCATGTTCAAAAATTTGAAGAACTTTTAGTAAGTATTAATCAACAATTGAACAACTATGCTCAAACTGTTGCTGAACGCGACCAACATGATGCGCAAAGTTTTGGTTTGTAAAAAGAATTGAGGGGCGTCAGGGAAACTTGACGCTTATTTTTGTTATGAAAAAAAAAGCAAAATTACAGATTCTATTTATATGTTGTTTGTTACTACCTCAATTAGTGTTTGCAGATGATGGGAAGTTAAAGCTAGACACAGATATTATTACAAATGGTACTCAGGAAAATAATAATGCCAATCTAATCGAATCAAAGTATGCACCTAACCTGTTCTTGAATCGAACAAAAAAAGCGGTGGATGAAAGAAATCGGACAACTAAAGAGTTACTGCAAGAAGCAGAAATAAATATTTTTAAGCAAGAGAAAAGTTTTTCTATTTATGGATTAGATACACTTCAATTAAAAAAATCACTATTTACAGACTATAAATTAGCTGAAGGTTTTTCTGTAACTAAACATAATAATAAAAAAATTGGAAAAGGAATATTTAATATATTGATTGCTGTTTTTTTAATTTTTATGACTACTGCAGGAATATTTTTAGGAAGGAAATGGCATGGACTTAGGAAAAGTAGAGATAACAATAGAATATAAACAGAGAAAATTAGATATTAGAGTTTCAAAGTCTCTAACTTGGATAAATTTTAAGAAGATATTGAATAATAGAGTGATTAGAACAAAACTGGGGCTGCCAGTTGATGATCAATTTTGGTTTAAAGTAAAAAATAAACATATTCATATAGAAGGAAATGATATTTTAGCCAATTATCCTATTAGTAATGGAGATATACTAGAAATTATCGGTTAGAAAGAAGAATTAGGAAGGGTAGTAATATATGTTTGACGGGGATAAGCTAATTTTTTTGAAGGCGGAGAATAAAGTTACTGTTCAAGTTTCCTCTTCAGGATATGACAGAGAACGGCTAGATGCTATCAAAGAATACTGTCGTGTTGCGATAAGACAAGAAAATGGTTCGCTGTGTTTAGATTATGAAATACCTGCATATTTTAAAACAGTTACAGAGGAGTTGTTATCATTAAAGACAGAATTGGAGCGATTTGCTCTAGCCCAAAAAATGACTTCTATAGAATTGGGAGAAAATAATTTTAAAATTCCTTATATACATCCAGAAAATATTGTTATTTTAGGTGGGAAAGTGAAGATGCTTCATCGAGGGATTGAGAAGTTATTGTCTCCACGGATATATGATGAAGAATTTTGTCTAGCATCCTACAAAGCATTGATGGTATCTATTTTAGTGCCAAAAGTAGATTTTGAGTTGGCTGTTAGTGGGTTAGATGCTGTTAAAGATAAAATTGCTCAGGATATTATTCCTTTAAGAACTTTGGAAGAAATCAATCAGTATGTTTCTGAAAAATATTATACATTGTCAAAAAAGAGTTCGATAGAGAATATTTTGGTCAATACTAAAAAATGGAAAGGTCTATTGATTGCTACGTCGGTTCTAGCTGTTGTTTCTGCGGTTCTTAGTTTCACAACTTATCAATCTATGTTCAAGGATGGACCTTTAAAATCTGCAGTCATCATGGCACAATCAAACTTTATGAGAAAAGATTTTTCTGAGACGGTCGAATCGCTAAAGGCTTATAGTGTAGATTCATTACCTAAAGAGGCGAAATACATTCTAGCAGCTAGTTATGTTCGTTTAGATAGTTTGAGTGATAAGCAAAAAGAAACAGTATTAAATACGATTACGGAATCTAGTGATGATACTATTTTGAATTATTGGATTTATTTGGGTCGTGGAAAATTTGAAAAGGCACTGGATGTAGCCCAGAATATTGGAGATACCCAACTTATTCTGCATGCTTATACAAATCTTTATGAATCAGTCAGGTCAAATGTAAATATGAATGGTTCAGAGAAACAGAAAAAATTGAGTGAATATGAGAAAAAAATAAAGGAATTATCCTCAGAAATTGGTGAAAAAAGTACGGATGACAGTAGTCACTCTAAAGATACTTTTTCATCAAAAGGAAATGGTGAGTAGTTGATGGAAGAAAATAAGAACGTATACTATCACCAGCTAGGTGATCAACTTTTCGAAGAGTATCATCCCCTCTACACGTTACTAATAGAAACGAGAGAACTCTTAACTGCTAATCTAGTAGATTCACAGTCTATTTTACTGAATGGTAGTGCATATAAATTGGAGAACCAGACTGTTTATCGAAATGGAGATATCTTAAAGTTAGGAGAGACAGTTTTTGGTGAGGAAAAAGTCACTTTATTAGAGTCTGAAAAAGAAATCTTTACGACCTATATTTTTGCTCCGACAGAGCTTTTCATTTGCAGTAGTCAGGAAGAAGCTGATCTGAAGATTAGTTCTTCAACAGTTTTGATTTTCTCCGATAAACAAGTACAGATTGAAATTGGTGATAGGCCAGTTTATCTTAATTATAAACTAATTGAAGAAAGTGGGTTATTTCCATTTGAAATAGGAGATATGATTGCTACTGCTCAGCATTTCATTGAAAAGCGAAAGTTACAATGGAAAATTTCTTCTCTCTACTCAATTCCTATTTTTAATCTAGAGAAAATATTAGTTGAAGAGTGTGCAAGCGAATATCCTCAAGATTTTCCAGCATATCGCAGAAGCCCTCGGATTAATCCCTCCATTTATAGTTCAAAAATTCATATTAATCAACCTCCTTTGCCGATAAAACCAGCCAAAAATTCATTAGTAAGAGCGATTGTCCCTGCACTTGGGATGTTCGCAATTACAGCTTTTAGTAGTTTTGTTTTCAAAGGGAACCCGCTGATGATGATTGGGATGGGTGGGTTTAGCCTGCTAACTGCTGGTACAACCATGAGCCAGTATTTTGAAGAAAGAAAAGATAATAAAGAGCAGGAGCGTATTCGGGTAGAAGATTATGAAAAATACTTGCTTAAGCAAGTTTCAGAATTAAATCGATATTATCAAGAAGAGGCAGCGATTCTAAGGTATAATCAACCAGAAATTCAAGTTTTAGCAGATATGATTGCTCGGTATGATTCTCGTATTTACGAACGCTTAGATTACAATGAGGATTTTTTGCAACTTTCTCTTGGGCTTGGTAATAAAGTAAGTCAGCTCCAATTGCAAACGAATTTTGATATTCAAAGTAAAGATGAGTCATCTAAATTTGCACAAAAGGTTCTTCAAAAATATCAGATGCAAAGACAGGTTCCTATTACTGTCAATATTGCACAAGCGACGGTCGGATTGATTGGTAATCAAGAAGTTACCAAGACAGCTATTTATAATTTGCTTTTGCAGTTGGCAATTTTTCATAGTTATTTAGATGTGAACTTTATTAATTTGGTTCATGAGCATGATTATGAGAAAGATTGGTCAGAATGGCGTTTTTTACCTCATTTCAAAATGCAGGAACGAAATATTCGAGGTTTTGTGCATGATGCTCGAAGTCGTGATGCAGTTTTAAATTCTTTTTATCGTATTATCCAAAAGCGCTCTCAGCTAAAAAAAGAGATGGGTGAGAAAGATGCACGATTTAAGCCTCACTATGTTTTAACCATTTTAGATGACTCACATCTTTTAGGTCATAGTTTAAACGAATATCTTGCAAAAGATTTGACAGAACTTGGTGTTACTGTTATTTGGGTAAAAGAAGCTCAGCGTTTATTGCCTGAAACAGTCACAACATTGATTGAATATAAAAATAAGAATGCTGGGCAGATTATCAATGACGGTCGAAATTACAGCGCTCAGACATTTTGTCCATATTCAGCTTTGCCGACTTACGAACAATGCGTTCGGACATTGGCAAATTTAGAACACCTTGAAGTTGAAAAAAATACGATTCCTAAGTCTGTTTCTTTCTTAGAGCTGTATAAGGTTAAAACAGTAGAAGAAATAGATTTAGGTTCGAATTGGCGAAGGGCTGATACTTCAAAGACATTGGCAGTTCCTTTAGGACTGCGTGGGAAAGATGATGTTGTTGAGTTGAATCTTCATGAGCGAGCTCATGGGCCGCACGGACTCGTGGCCGGAACCACGGGTTCAGGGAAATCGGAAATTCTTCAATCCTATATTCTATCTTTAGCAGTAAATTTCAGTCCAGAGGATGTTGGATTCCTTACCATTGACTTTAAAGGTGGAGGAATGGCCAATCTTTTCAACAATCTTCCTCATATGCTTGGGGCAATTACGAATTTAGATGGGGCTTCAAGTGCACGTGCTTTAGCCTCTATTAAGGCGGAACTGCAAAAGCGTCAAAGATTGTTTAGTCAATTTGGAGTGAACCATATCAATGGTTATACTAAATTGTATAAAGAAGGACAGTTAGCTGCTGATAAGGATTCTTTTCCAAGCAAGCCTTTACCACATCTATTTCTTATCAGTGATGAATTTGCAGAGTTGAAACAGCATGAGCCAGAATTTATGACAGAACTTGTATCAACTGCTCGTATTGGACGCTCTCTTGGGGTTCACCTTATCCTCGCGACTCAAAAACCGTCAGGTGTTGTTAATGATCAAATATGGTCTAACTCGCGTTTTAAATTAGCCTTAAAAGTTTCAGATGCATCAGATTCGTCTGAAATTATAAAAACACCAGATGCAGCAAGTATCAAAGAACCAGGACGTGCTTATCTACAAGTTGGAAATAATGAAATATACGAATTATTCCAATCCGCTTGGAGTGGTGCAGCCTATGCTCCGCAGGGAGATGATAAAAAAGAGACGGTTGATGAACGGATTTGGCTGATTAATGATTTAGGACAATATGAGCTGCTATCTGAGGATTTATCAATTGATGAGGATTATACAACTACAGAGTCTGAAGAAATCACTGAGCTTGATGCACTTGTGAACTATATTTCTGAATTTACTAGTCATTTTTCTATTACTATGCCAGATAGACCTTGGCTGGAGCCATTGGAGACAAGGATTATATCACCAGAAACGGATGTGCATTGGACAGATAAAAAAGTTTTGGCGGTTCCTTTTGCTAAGATGGATATACCTACTGAGCAGAGACAAACTAATTTTAACTTTGACATAGAAAAGATGGGTCATACTGTCTTTTACGGTTCCCCTGGTTTTGGTAAGTCTGTTGCACTCCAAACCTTGGTGATGAATCTTGCTCGACTAAATACTCCAGAACAAGTCCATGTTAATTTGTTTGATTTTGGTACAAATGGTCTGCTACCGCTTAAGGAGTTACCGCATATAGTTGATTTGACAAGATTTGATGAAGAAGAAAAACTAGTTAAATTCTTAAAGAGAATTGATCATGAATTGAAAGCTCGCAAGGAGAAATTTGCGGCTTACAATGTAGCAAGTCTTTCTCAATATGAGCAGAAATCTGGTGAAAAGCTTCCGATAATTTTAACCATTTTTGATGGATTTGATTCTATAAAGGATACACCTTTAGAAGAGTCAATTGAAAATTTGGTTAATCGAATTCTACGTGAGGGAGCTAGTTTAGGCTGTTATGTGATTTTAACAGTTCTTCGTTCGAATAGTCTTAAAATTAGTATGTCAAGCAATATAACTTCACGGATGGCCTTCTTCATGGTAGATGAAGGGGCTGCTAAAGAAATAGTAGGTCGCGAGGCCCTCATTCAGCAAGAAATTTTCGGACGTGCTCAAATTAAAGAAGATATCCCTTATGCTATTCAGGTCTATTTACCTACGGGTGGTGACAATGATATTGAGCGCCTCTATCAGTTAGAAGAGGAAATTAAGACGATATCAAATATGTGGACGGGGGTACGTCCAGAGTCAATTCCAATGTTGCCAAATGAGATTACAATGGAAGATTTTGAGCAGGCAAAGGAAACACAGACTATGCTGCATCAAGTACAAGTTCCAATAGGTTATGATAAAGAAACAACAAAGATTGTTGGCTTTAATCCAGAAGAGCACGGCTACTTTGTGATTATGGATGATACGCCTCAGCAGACAGAAATGCTTGAAGTCATTATCATGAAGGCCCTTAAACAATTGGAAGGAAAAGCTCAACGCATTGTTTTTGATCTAGAGGGTCGATTTGCTAATCAGGCTGATTGTGACTCAGTTATCACATCAGAAGAATTTAGTGCAGTCATTACGGATATCGTTGGTGAAATAGAGCGCAGACTTCATGGAGGACATAAGATCCCAATGATTGTGTATATGCCAGATATACATATTCTTAACGAGAAAATGTTAATCTCATTTAATACTTTAGAATCTATTCTGAAAAATGCAGCTAAAGCAGGAGTTTATTTCATTTTCCACGGTCATCAAAAGACTATTGAAAACAAATTTGATGAGTTCAGTAAGCGATTGCGGTCAAATATGCCGGCAGGCATCTTTGGTACTAGATTTATGGATCAAGGGATGATCAAAGGGAAAACGAATTATAATGAACCGCTTCTGGAAGTAGATGAAGTTCACTTCTTTGTAGGAAGAGAAGTTTATAGGATCAAGTTGCCTAACAGATGATTAATGTAAACATACCCGTTAGATTTTTGAAAGTGGGTATGTTTTTTTGTATTACCTCACCTTACTAGCTATTCTATTTTAAATATGATAAAATAAAAGCGATATTTTATATTGATAGTAAAAGGAGAAATGAGATGAGCTCGTATTATAGAGATGTAGCTGCAAGATTTCGAAGGAGAGCCGCAGAAGCTCAAGCTGCTAAAACTGAAATTGATGGAAAAATTACTAAGTTAAAAAATGCTAGTAGTAAATTAGCAACAGAAATTCAATCTATAGGCAATAAAAGTAGATCACTTGGTCAGATAATTCCGTTGGATTCTACAAGTTTTAAGGGAAGTCGTCAAGAAGATTTTGAAGCACAATTTTATGCTCTAGGAACTCATATCTCTAATTTCTGTATTAGCCATAGCAATAACAAGACAGCTATTGATGACAAGATTCGCTCTCTTAAGTCAGAGTCGGAAGGTTTGCAGTCTACGATTAATTCTTATTATCGGCAGGCTCGTATTTATGATTGTATGGAATAGGAGGTAGATATGAAACCAACAGGCGTAGATGAAGCTAGATGGAATAGTATTACTAAGGGTGTATCGTCCTCAACGACAAATATTGGTCGTATAAAGGATTTGACTTTCAAAAAAACAGATCTCACCCCTTTTACAACGTTTAATGAGGTGTTAGAGCACTTTAATAAATCAATCGTTAAACTGAAAGATTTTACCCGTACTGATGCTTCTAAGATGGAGCAAGCTGCGAATAATAAAGTTCAGGATGACGCTCGAGAAGCAGGTGCTATTCAAGCTGGGGGACGATGCGATGAAAGAAGAACAGCTATCTTTATTTAAGCAAGCTCTTAGTCGCATAGAGGTGACTGAACAGGCTAAAGAATTTTTATTCGCGGTTTCTATGACTCTCTCAGGACATCCGGAAGTCTTTCGCAAGTGTTATTTGGCTTTTATGAATGGAGAGGACTCTTATCACTACCATCCGATGATTGGTGCTCCACTAGATTTTTTCTTTGAAGGTTCTGAAGTTCGAGTGAAGCGTCTCAAAGAAGAGGTTGTTCTTTCGCGAGGTCACTTTATCCAATATGCTTCTTATGTTGATCTTTGTTTTAGCCGTATTTATCCTTTAGGCAGTGTTGTAGAGTTGGATCGAGACCTTCTTCCACAAGATTTGGTTGCAGCCTTTGAGAGTGAGCAGATGGACTTTTTTGTCGTTCTTTCTGGTCGTAGAGTAGTGATGGAAACGGGAAGCTACATAGATTACATAGGATATACATGGCCTTTTGGGTTGCGATTTGATACGGCTCCCTTGTTTGTAAGCAATCTCTTCATCAAGCGAGTCGTATCGGAAGGATATACAGAAATGACAGATGAGCGCTATTGTCAAGAGGTCTTCCGCAGAGAGTATTTCAATGAGGGCATTGTTTCTAGCGTATATGGAGAGGAGATAGTGAATGAAGATTGATTTATCTGAGGTACAAGCTCAGAAATCGGCCTTGGGTACATCTGTAGGTAGTATCAAGGGCGAGCTAACCAAGGCCAGAAGCTGTTTGTCCCAAGTTGTCTCTACAGATAGTCTCAAAGGGACAGTGAAGGAAGCCATTAACCAGAAGGTGACCAACTATCAGATACCACTGGTTGATAACTATGTCAATGCCCTAGATAGCATTGTCAGTCGCTATGATGGGATTATCAAGCTTTTTAAGGAGACGGTTGGTGAGACCAATGATAGTGCGATTATCAATACGGAGTATCTGGAGCGAGTCAAGCAGAGGATGAAAGACCCCATTGAAGGCTTAAGTAAGATTTCGACACGAACACAGAGTATTTACTCGGATATTAGTGATATTATTTCTCTGAGTAATCCTAG
>NZ_RJPU01000008.1:0-77865 GCF_003943535.1 Streptococcus cristatus | reverse complement strand
TAGTTCAGTGGTAGAACACCACCTTGCCAAGGTGGGGGTCGCGGGTTCGAATCCCGTCGTTCGCTTTGAGGCCGGGGTGGCGGAACTGGCAGACGCACAGGACTTAAAATCCTGCGATTGGTAACGATCGTACCGGTTCGATTCCGGTCCTCGGCATAGCGGATATGCGACAGGGCACCCTTAGCTCAACTGGATAGAGTACCTGACTACGAATCAGGCGGTTAGAGGTTCGACTCCTCTAGGGTGCATAAGAAAGTTTTGACTTTTTTATGTGTTTTTGTTATAATTGATTATCGTGATATAGAGCACCCTTAGCTCAACTGGATAGAGTACCTGACTACGAATCAGGCGGTTAGAGGTTCGACTCCTCTAGGGTGCATGAAGGGAAACGAGGTCATATGACTCCGTTTTTACTTATCATCGGGAAGTAGCTCAGCTTGGTAGAGTACTTGGTTTGGGACCAAGGTGTCGCAGGTTCGAATCCTGTCTTCCCGATATCTGGCGGTGTAGCTCAGCTGGCTAGAGCGTCCGGTTCATACCCGGGAGGTCGGGGGTTCGATCCCCTTCGCCGCTATAACGATCTTGTTGGACCTTTAGCTCAGCTGGTTAGAGCTCTCGGCTCATAACCGAGTGGTCGTAGGTTCAAGTCCTACAAGGTCCATAATGAATATCTTGGAGGATTACCCAAGTCCGGCTGAAGGGAACGGTCTTGAAAACCGTCAGGCGTGTAAAAGCGTGCGTGGGTTCGAATCCCACATCCTCCTTAGATTAGAATATCGCGGGATGGAGCAGCTAGGTAGCTCGTCGGGCTCATAACCCGAAGGTCGTAGGTTCAAATCCTGCTCCCGCAATTTGGCTCGGTAGCTCAGTTGGTAGAGCAATGGATTGAAGCTCCATGTGTCGGCGGTTCGATTCCGTCTCGCGCCATACCATTATCTAAGATGCGGGTGTAGTTTAGTGGTAAAACTACAGCCTTCCAAGCTGTTGTCGCGAGTTCGATTCTCGTCACCCGCTTTGAACAGAAGTTCATACCAAGTTTTTTATAACTTGGGCGCGTAGCTCAGGTGGTTAGAGCGCACGCCTGATAAGCGTGAGGTCGGTGGTTCGAGTCCACTCGTGCCCATTAGGTATATTGGAGAATTACTCAAGAGGCTGAAGAGGACGGTTTGCTAAATCGTTAGGTCGGGTAACTGGCGCGGGGGTTCGAATCCCCCATTCTCCGTAAATAAGGGAGTTTAGCATCTGCTATCTCCTTTTCTTGTTTTATAATGTTTTTATTTTCTAATATTGTTTCTTATTGTTTGTTTAAACTCTTTTTGGTGTGTTGTGCTGGTCTGGTTAGATCTAGGCTTTTATAATCAGGTTTTTAGGGATTTACTGATTTCGGAGATTGGAATGAATAAATTAAAGATGTCTAAATTTTTGATTTCTATTTTGCTATTGGGAATTGTTATGATAAGCTTGATGCTTTCCCCTCTTTCACCATGGATTGTTTCTGTGACTGGTGATTTTTTGTCCAGTGTTGATCGGGTAGTTGCTATTCCTTTTAACTATTTTGCTAAGGAAAAGAAAAAGGTTGTTCAGTTAATAGAGACCTATCAAGAAAATGAGATCCTAAAAGGAACAATTTACAATCTTGAAGAGAAGGCGAATATTTCTGATGCCTTGAAATTGGAGAATGAGAAGTTGCGTTCCATATTAGAATTACGAAATAATGATCAAAGTGCTGTCAAGATTGCTGCAGAAGTTATTTCTCGCTCTCCATCTACTTGGAAGAATGAATTAACTCTTGATAAGGGGCTGTCAAGCAATGTAACAACCTCCATGTTGGCTATTTCTAACGGCGGTTTGATTGGGGCTGTTAGCAGTGTTTCTGATTCTTCCAGTGTCGTTAGTCTGCTTACAAATGAGAAGAATGATAGTTCTATTGCCATTAAAATTCAGACAAAGACTGGCTTTGCCTATGGCATCATTGTTGGTTTTGACACTGAGAAGTCAGCTTTTATCGTCAGTCAGCTAAATACGGTGGAGGGAATTGAAGAAGGAGCAACTGTAACGACAAGTGGTCTCGGCTCTTATAATGCTGAGAATGTCTTGGTTGGTCAGGTTTTATCAATATCAGCTGGTAAGGACCAATTAAACAAAGAAGTTTTGGTGAAGCCCGCTGCTGATTTATCTGATATTCAAGCGGTTCTGTTGGTGAGAAATTAGTATGAAAATTCTAAGAGGAACTTTTTTTACAGCTTTGTTTTTATTTCTGATCTTCTTCATTGATGGTCAATTATCAAGAAGTCTTGTAGACCTATTTGCTGAGAAGTGGCATCCGGCAAGTCATATTTTATTGTTCTTTACGGTTTTCTTATTTTTAAACTTTTCAAAGGAATATATTTTTTTCCTCTTCTTTACTCTAGGTCTTTTTTACGATGTTTATTATCTACATGTGATTGGGCTTTTCACCTTCATCTTACCTCTACTGACAGTTGTCATCTATCATTTTCTTTCTGTGTTTTTGCTAAATCGTTGGACACGCGTTTTAGCAATCATTATGATTGTCTTCTTTTTTGAAATGATTAGCTTTGCTTCTGCATCCTTATTGCACTTAGCGAGCTTTACATTCCCTGATTTTATTATCTATGCTTTGGTGCCAACTTTAGTATTTAATGCCTTTCTTTTTCTATTGTTACAGCCTTTGTTTGAAAAAGTCTATTTATGATGATTTAGAAATAGAAATGTAACGAATGCGTAATATATAGCCAGAATTTTTTTGATATACTATATAATGTCTTAGTAAGAAGGAGTGTTAATATTTTTATGAAGAAAAAGCTACTTACATCAGTTTTATTGAGTGCGGTGATCCTTTCTCAAGGTGCTGCGCTAGTAAATGTTAAAGCTGATAGTACAGATGATAAAATTGCAGCTCAAAATAGTAAAATTGACAGTTTAACAAATCAACAAAAAGCGGCGCAAGCACAAGTTGATGAAATTCAAAAACAAGTTTCAGCTATTCAAAATCAACAAGAAGTGCTTCAAGCAGAAAATGAAAAATTGAATGCTGAATCTGCGAAACTCACTGCTGAAATTGAAGAGTTATCAAAGAATATTGTTGCTCGTAATGAGTCTCTTGCAAATCAAGCGCGTAGTGCTCAAACAAATGGTACGGCAACAAGCTATATCAACACAATCATCAACTCTGCTTCAATCACTGAAGCTATCTCTCGTGTAGCAGCGATGAGCGAAATCGTTTCGGCTAACAACAAAATGCTGGAACAACAAAAAGAAGATAAAGAAAAGATTGCTGAAAAACAAGTTGCTAACAATGAAGCTATCAATACAGTCATTGCAAACCAACAAAAACTTGCAGACGATGCTCAAACGTTGACAACTAAGCAGGCTGAACTTAAGGTTGCTCAACTGAACCTTGCAGCTGAAAAAGCAACTGCTGAAAATGAGAAAAACAGTCTCTTAGAGCAAAAAGCGGCAGCTGAAAAAGCAGCAGCTGAGGCAGCAGCGGCAGAAGCAGCATATAAGAACCAGCAACAAGCACAACAACAAGCGATCCTTGCTTCAGGAAATACAAGCTTCGCAGCACAAGTTCAAGCTGTAAATAATACAGGTGGAACTCCTGCAGCAGAAGCAGCAGTTGCTACATCAGGAGTTGTTGCAACTCCATCATATAGCCTTTCAGCATCAACTTATCCTGTAGGTCAATGTACTTGGGGTGCTAAGACTTTGGCACCATGGGCAGGCGACTTCTGGGGTAACGGTGGCCAATGGGCAGCTAGTGCAGCAGCAGCAGGCTTCCGTACAGGATCACAACCACAAGTTGGAGCAATCGCATGTTGGAACGACGGTGGCTACGGACACGTTGCAGTTGTAACAGCAGTTCAATCTGCTAACAACATTCAAGTATCAGAAGCAAACTATGCTGGTAACCAATCAATCGGTAATCACCGTGGATGGTTTGACCCAACAAATGCACAAGGATACGTAACATACATCTATCCAAACTAATGAAATATGAAGGAGGCTGGGACAAAAGTCCTAGCCTTTTCAATTGTCTTTGGATTGTAGAGCAAGACGCAGTGGTTGAGTGGGCTCTACTACGCTGATTTCATCAGCTTTTACAGCCCTACTCAACTGTGCGGAGGTGGGACGACGAAATCGAATTCTAACGAATTACCGATTTCTGTCCCACTCTCCCTTTTATTTTTTATTGAAAAATTGCTGGAAAAGCGTTACAATGGTAGATAGGACAAATGCAATTGGTTACAATAAAAGACGATTTAGAATCTGGAGGGAATCATGTCTTTTTCTGAATTAAAGCTCTTTGCTCTTTCTTCTAATCAAGAATTAGCGAAACGTGTTGCAAAAGAGATTGGTATACCGCTTGGTAAATCAACGGTTCGTCAATTTTCTGACGGGGAAATTCAAGTAAACATCGAAGAATCGATCCGTGGTAAGCACGTTTTTATCTTGCAGTCGACTAGCTCACCTGTTAATGACAATCTAATGGAGATTTTGATCATGGTGGATGCCTTGAAGCGGGCTAGTGCGGAGTCTATCAACGTAGTGATGCCTTACTATGGCTATGCTAGACAGGACCGAAAAGCTCGTGCTCGTGAGCCGATTACATCTAAATTAGTGGCTAATCTGATGGAGATTGCTGGGGTCGACCGCCTATTGACCATTGATTTGCATGCTGCTCAGATCCAAGGTTTCTTTGATATTCCTGTGGATCATTTGATGGGAGCGCCTTTGATTGCTGATTATTTTGAGCGTCGGGGCATGGTTGGTAGTGACTATGTGGTTGTTAGCCCAGACCACGGTGGTGTGAGCCGCGCTCGCAAGTTGGCTGAATTTCTCAAGACTTCAATCGCGATCATTGACAAACGTCGCAGCGTTGATAAGATGAATACCAGTGAAGTCATGAATATCATTGGTAAGGTAGAAGGTAAGACCTGTATTCTGATAGACGATATGATTGATACGGCGGGGACCATTTGTCATGCGGCAGATGCGCTGGCGGCGTCCGGTGCTGTGGAAGTCTATGCGAGCTGTACTCACCCAGTCTTGTCAGGGCCAGCTATGGAAAATATCCAAAAATCTGCTATCAAAAAACTTGTGGTTTTAGATACCATCTACCTTTCAGAGGACAGATTAATCGATAAGATTGAGCAGATTTCTATCGCTCATCTCTTGGCAGAAGCCATCGTTCGGATCCATGAAAAACGTCCACTTTCCCCCCTTTTTGAAAGACATAATATATAAGGATTGTGGAGTATTAGAGATTTAGCAACTTGCTAAATCTCTTTCTTATTCCTATTTGTAATAAAATTTTGCTGTAGTGCTGCATTTATAGTATAATAGTTCTATTAGATTATCGGAGGCGGCTATGAATTTGACTAAGAAGTTTAATAAGAATTTAGATAAAATTGAAGTGTCTCTGATTCGTCAGTTTGACCAGTCTATTTCTACGATTCCAGGTGTTTTGCGGCTGACCTTGGGGGAGCCAGACTTTCCGACACCAGATCATATCAAGGAGGCGGCCAAGGTAGCTATTGATGCCAATCAGAGCCACTATACAGGGATGAGCGGGCTTTTGGAGCTGCGGCAGGCTGCTGCTGATTTTGTCAAGGAGAAGTACAATCTGAACTATCGTCCAGAAGATGAAGTCTTAGTCACTATTGGGGCAACTGAGGCCCTGTCTGCGACTCTGACGGCTATTCTGGAAGAGGGAGACAAGGTCTTGCTGCCAGCGCCAGCTTATCCAGGCTATGAGCCGATTGTGAATTTGGTTGGGGCGGAGATTGTCGAGATTGATACGACAGAAAACGACTTTGTTTTGACTCCTGAAATGCTGGAGCAGGCTATCTTGGAGCAAGGTGACAAGCTCAAGGCGGTTATTCTCAACTATCCGGCCAATCCGACTGGCGTGACCTATTCGCGGGTGCAGATGGAGGCTTTGGCAGCAGTATTGAGCAAGTATGAAGTTTTTGTCGTTTGCGATGAGGTTTATTCTGAGTTGACTTATACGGAGCAGGGACATGTTTCTCTGGCAGAATATTTGCCTGAGCAGACCATCGTTATCAATGGTTTGTCCAAGTCTCATGCTATGACGGGCTGGCGACTAGGCTTTATCTTTGCACCAGCTGCTTTTACGGCTCAATTGATCAAGAGCCATCAGTATCTGGTGACAGCAGCCAACACTATGGCTCAGTATGCAGCTATTGAGGCTTTGACGGCTGGTAAGGATGATGCCCAACCGATGAAGGAGGAATACATCCAGCGGCGGGATTACATTATCGAACAGATGACGGAGCTGGGTTATCAGATTATCAAGCCAGACGGTGCTTTCTATATTTTTGCCAAGATTCCAGCAGGCTACAATCAAGATTCTTTTGCTTTTTTGCGGGATTTTGCTGAGAAGAAGGCTGTGGCCTTTATCCCAGGAGCGGCTTTCGGCCAGTACGGAGAGGGCTATATTCGCCTGTCTTATGCAGCTAGTATGGAAACCATCAAGGAAGCTCTGAAACGGCTCAAGGAGTACATGGAAGGCCATGCTTAGACCGTTAACGAGCAAGAGTTTGATTCTCTATAATCGGAATTTCCGGGAAGATGATAAGCTGGTTAAGATCTTTACGGAACAGGCTGGCAAGCGAATGTTTTTCGTGAAACATGCTGGAAAGTCTAAGCTGGCTCCAGTCATCCAGCCTCTGACGATGGCAGAACTCTTGATGAAAATCAATGACGACGGGCTCAGCTATATCGAAGATTACCAAGCTGTGGAAAGTTACGGGCAAATCAAGAGCGATCTCTTTGTCATGGCTTATGCCAGCTATGTGGCGGCTCTAGCAGATGCTAGTATTCAGGACAATCAGCCAGATCCGGCCCTCTTTGCCTTTTTGCAAAAGACACTGGATTTGATGAATCAAGGGTTGGATTATGAGGTTTTGACAAATATTTTTGAAATTCAGATTTTATCTCGCTTTGGCATTTCGCTGAATTTCCATGACTGTGTTTTTTGCCATCGGACAGGTCTGCCTTTTGATTTTTCCTTTCAATATGGCGGGGTGCTTTGCCCAGAGCATTATCACAAGGATGCTCATCGCAGTCATCTTAATCCCAATATTCCTTTTTTGCTCAATCAGTTTCAGGCGGTTCAGTTTAGTGAGCTGGAGACGATTTCGCTCAAGCCGGAAATCAAGCGACAGATCAGGGACTTTATAGATCAACTTTATGATGAATACGTGGGCATTCATCTCAAATCAAAGAAATTTATCGACTCTCTGGGCGACTGGGGCAGTATTTTACAAGACAAACATGAGGAAGAACAGCATGAAAAAAATAGCTATTGATGCCATGGGCGGAGACAATGCCCCTCAGGCTTTGGTCGAAGGTGCTAATCAGGCTCTGAGAGACTTCTCGGATATTGAGCTTGTTCTCTATGGGGATGAGGCCAAGATAAAACCTCTGTTGACAGCGACAGAGCGCGTCAGCATCGTCCATACGGATGAAAAGATTGATTCGGATGATGAGCCGACCAAGGCTATTCGCAAGAAGAAGCAGGCTAGCATGGTTTTGGCAGCCAAGGCAGTCAAGGATGGAGAAGCAGATGCAGTCCTGTCTGCTGGTAATACAGGGGCGCTTTTGGCGGCGGGCTTCTTTATCGTCGGACGGATCAAAAATATTGATCGACCAGGGCTTTTATCCACTTTACCGACTGTGGATGGTCGAGGTTTTGATATGCTGGATCTGGGGGCAAATGCTGAAAATACCCCTCACCATCTACATCAATATGCTATCCTAGGTTCTTTTTATGCGGAAAATGTTCGTGGCATTAAGCGGCCACGAGTTGGCTTGCTCAATAATGGTACTGAGGCCAGCAAGGGAGACCCTCTGCGTAAGGAAACCTATGCACTGTTGTCGGCGGATGACAAGCTGAACTTCATCGGCAATGTGGAGGCGCGTGACCTTATGGATGGAGTGGCAGATGTTGTCGTAGCAGATGGCTTTACGGGCAATGCTGTGCTCAAATCTATCGAAGGAACTGCCATTAGCATCCTAGGCCAGCTCAAAAAGGCTGTGCTAGGCGGTGGTCTCAAGGCTAAGTTAGGAGCTTTGTTGCTCAAAGACAGCCTACAGGAAATGCGCAAGAGTCTGGACTATTCCAGTGCCGGTGGGGCCGTTCTCTTTGGTCTTAAGGCGCCAGTGGTCAAGACACACGGTTCAAGCGATGCCAAGGCTGTTTATAGCACCATTCGTCAGATCCGAACCATGCTGGAGACAGATGTTGTCGGAAAATCTGTGGTGGAATTTTCAAAAGAGGTGGATACAGAATGAATCAAGAACAAATTTTTCAAAAAGTAACAGAGATTATCCAAGAACGTCAAGGAAAGGACTTTGTTGTCCAGCCAACTTTGGGCTTAAAAGATGATTTAGGCGCTGATTCTGTTGACTTAATGGAATTCATCCTGACTTTAGAGGATGAGTTTGCGATTGAAATTTCAGATGAGGATGTTGATCGCTTTGAAAATGTCGCAGATATTGTTGCCTATTTGGAAAAGAAACTAGCGAAGTAAGAAATCGGCTTCGATTTGAACAGATGAAAAACCTTGGTTGATAAAACCAAGGTTTTCTTAGTGAATTTATTTTGGATAGATATAGCTGACAGCTCCTTGACCAGCTGCGTAGGGATTGAACCAGCCACGGAAGTTGCCAATGTACTGTTTGCCTGCATAGTTGGATTCTTTGATTTGGATGCGGGTGTTGGATTCGACATGGGTGACAACACCGACATGCCCATAGCCGCCATCGGTCCAGCAGATGATGGCTCCGACTTGTGGGGTGCTTCCTGTTCGGAAACCAGCTGCGCGTGCGCTAGCTGCCCATTGGCCGCCGTTGCCCCAGTAAGGACCAGCCCAAGGAGCCAGTACTTTTGCTCCCCAAGTACACTGACCATGAGGATAAGAGGAGGCTCCCGCATAATCAGGGGTGTAGAGGGTTGGCTCAGGCGTAGTTGGTTTATCAACCTGATAGCTGGTGCCTGTAAGTCCAGTCATCTGTCCATTGAGATTACGGTAAACATGGGTATGGAAGAGTCCATTTCCAGCGTGCTGTTGCATATTGATGGTAAATTTATACAAGCCATTGCCCACTTTGTTAGCAGTGTACCATTTGATATCATCTTGGCCGTTGACCTCTGACCAAGTTGGTAGAGAAATGGTTCCTGGTCCGAAAGCATCGGAAACGGTTACTTCGTAATTGTAGGTAGAAATTTTATTGACAGAAACCTTAGCTTTGATATTTTCAGCAGAGAGGGTGACGCTGTCTGTCGCATAGCTATGCTCGCTACCATCTTTGTACTTAACGTAGATATGATTGGTGTAGCTTCCAGATAAGGCTTGGTGGTTGCGGATATTGAATTGTGCAGTAAAAGTTCCATCTCCATTGTTGCTTGCCTCATACCACTTGATGGCACTTGGATTTTGAGCGTTCCAGATAGGCACACGGACGGATTGGATTGGCTTAGATGCCGCAGTTTCGGTGACTTTTACAGTGTAGGTTCCCTCTTCCTGATTGATATTTTCAACAGAGAAAACCGGCTTTTGGTCTTTTTGAGATGGCATTTTTCCAGCATCCAGCGTAACACTTGTTCCTGCTAATCCTGTTAACTCAGGCTTGACATAGCTTTCTCCATAGAGATGGATATGGTAAGTTCCCGTATCATAATTGTGTTTCTTCAGCTCGACTCTGACGCTATAACTGCCATCAGGATTTTTTCTTGCTTGATACCATTGTAAATCATCTTGTCCCTTATTTTCAGACCAGGTTGGGACATTGACCTTATACATGGATTCAGGAAGATTTTTGATAAGGATTTCCATAATGCCAGGTTCAGGGAAGCTTGTCTGAATGGTCGGATTAGGTTTTTCGAGATGGAAAGTGATGCCTGATTGGTAAATCATTTTGCCATTTTTATTTTCATAAGTATCTACGAAATATTTTCCATAACCTTTGTGTTTAGAAAAGTTAAATTCAGTACTCTCTTGCCCAGCTTCATACCAATTAAGATCATCGCCACCATTTTCATCAGACCAAACTGCATGGACAATTTTTGAGTTCCTTTGGTCTTTATTTCGCGTAAAATTGATGCGGCCGGTTTGTCCAGATGTTGTGACGCTTGTCTTGCTAGCAGGCTTATTAACAGTGAAGGTCGTACCATTCAAGCCTATCATTTTACCGTTAATATTAATGTAAGTGTGCACATGGAAGGTGCCATAGCCAGCGTGCTGCCGGAGGTCAATGGCTGTGCTGGATGTCTGAGGCGTGGTGTACCATTTCAAATCATCCTGCCCGTTTTCGTCGGACCAGACTGCGTGGGAAATGGTATAGGGGACCTGAGCCTTGGAGCGGGCGTAATGAATCTGCGCCGTATCCCCAGTGACATTGACGGTTACATTGCTGGCACGATCAGTGGGGCCTAGGACTTTGTTTCCAGCTTCAGTTGATGCAACAGCTTGAGCTGTGGAATGACTGGTAAACAGGCCAAGGACTGCTCCGGATAATAAAAACAGCTTCTGATATTTCTTCATAAATCTCCTTTGAATAAGTAATTTGGATGATTCCATTTAGATTATTCGGGAAAAAATATAAAAAAAGAAAAATTTTAAAAGATGATGATAGTTGAATTTCTAATTTATTTTAGTTTTATGAAATCTTTGATATTTGAAATAAAAGTAATGAAATAGTCAAAATACCAGAAATGATATAGGTAGATTTTATTTGTCAGAGATGTATATCCCTAACAAAAATAGATTATTTCTCTTCTTTTCCTGCTTATCATGGAATAAAACGAACGATTATGATATAATTTAGATAAATAATTCGTAAAAAACGGGAATTTTTACGTGATGTGTTAGCTTGGTGCGTAAGCACCTATGATATTGGACATTGAGGTATCTTAGCTATGAAGCTTTTAGTTGTTGGTTCGGGCGGTCGTGAGCATGCGATTGCCAAGAAGTTGTTGGAGTCTCAGGATGTGGAGCAGGTCTTTGTAGCTCCTGGAAATGATGGGATGACTTTGGATGGGTTGGAATTGGTGAATATCTCTATTTCCGAACATTCTAAGTTGATTGAATTTGCAAAGGTCAACGATATCGCTTGGACATTCATTGGGCCAGATGATGCCCTTGCTGCGGGTATCGTGGATGATTTTAACAAAGCTGGGCTCAAGGCTTTTGGTCCATCTCGTTTAGCAGCGGAGCTGGAGTGGTCCAAGGATTTTGCTAAGGAAATCATGGTCAAATACGGCGTTCCGACAGCAGCCTATGGCACATTTTCCGACTTTGAGGAGGCTAAGGCCTATATCGAGGAGAAAGGCGCTCCTATCGTCGTCAAGGCGGACGGCTTGGCGCTTGGGAAAGGCGTCGTCGTAGCGGAGACAGTCGAGCAAGCGGTCGAAGCAGCTCATGACATGCTCTTAGACAATAAGTTCGGCGACAGCGGTGCGCGCGTGGTTATCGAAGAGTTCCTGGACGGTGAGGAGTTCTCCCTCTTTGCCTTTGTAAATGGGGACAAGTTTTACATCATGCCTACGGCTCAGGACCATAAGCGGGCCTACGATGGGGACAAGGGACCCAATACAGGCGGTATGGGAGCTTATGCGCCAGTCCCTCACTTACCACAGAGTGTGGTTGACACAGTGGTTGACACTATTGTCAAGCCAGTCCTTGAGGGCATGATCAAAGAAGGTCGTCCGTATCTGGGTGTGCTCTACGCTGGGCTGATTTTGACAGCAGACGGACCTAAGGTCATCGAGTTCAACGCTCGCTTCGGAGATCCTGAAACTCAGATTATCCTGCCCCGCCTGACCTCTGACTTTGCACAAAATATCACGGATATCCTCGATGGCAAGGAGCCGAACATCACGTGGACAGACAAGGGTGTGACTCTGGGTGTGGTTGTCGCATCCAAGGGCTACCCGCTGGACTATGAAAAAGGTGTCAAGTTGCCAGCCAAAACCGATGGTGACATCATCACCTACTATGCCGGGGCTAAGTTTGCGGAAAATAGCAGAGCACTGCTGTCAAATGGCGGCCGTGTCTATATGCTAGTCACCACAGCCAACACTGTCAAAGAAGCCCAAGATACCATCTACCAAGAACTATCCCAACAAAAAACAGAAGGCCTCTTCTACCGAACAGATATTGGAAGCAAGGCGATAAAAGATTAACAGATACTATAGTGGTCATGGCGAGCGAAAGCGAACCAAAGTAAGATAATGGTCGCCGTGGTGAAAAGACCAGAACAGTGTATGTTCTGGTCTAGGGAAAATTTGAGACTTCAGGCTCAAATTTTAGGAATGAAACCGAAGGTTTGCTTCCGACCCACCACCTAAGACCATTATCAAAAAGAAAAAGGATATTAACAATGAAACCAATTATTTCCATCATCATGGGCTCAAAATCCGACTGGGCAACCATGCAAAAAACAGCCGAAGTCCTCGACCGCTTCGGTGTAGCCTACGAAACGAAGGTTGTCTCTGCCCACCGTACACCAGACCTCATGTTCAAACATGCCGAAGAAGCACGTAGTCGCGGCATCAAGGTCATCATCGCAGGTGCTGGTGGCGCAGCCCATTTGCCAGGAATGGTAGCTGCTAAAACCACTCTGCCTGTTATAGGTGTACCGGTCAAATCACGTGCACTCAGCGGTCTGGACTCCCTTTACTCTATCGTGCAGATGCCGGGCGGTGTACCTGTGGCAACTATGGCTATCGGTGAAGCTGGAGCGACTAACGCAGCTCTCTTTGCCCTTCGTCTCCTCTCAGTAGAGGATCAAGCTATCGCGACAGCATTGGCTGATTTCGCAGAAGAGCAAGGAAAAATCGCAGAGGAGTCTACAAATGAGCTCATCTAAAACAATCGGAATTATCGGTGGCGGTCAGCTGGGTCAGATGATGGCCATTTCTGCCATCTACATGGGGCACAAGGTCATCGCGCTGGATCCTGCGGCGGATTGCCCTACCTCTCGCGTGGCAGAGATTATCGTGGCGCCTTATAATGACGTGGACGCCCTTCGTCAGTTGGCTGAGCGATGCGATGTCTTGACTTATGAGTTTGAAAATGTTGATGCTGATGGTTTGGATGCTGTCATTAAGGATGGTCAGCTCCCTCAAGGAACGGACCTGCTCCGCATTTCTCAAAATCGGATTTTTGAAAAGGACTTTCTCGCAAACAAGGCCCAAGTCACCGTGGCACCCTACAAGGTCGTGACTTCTAGCCAAGACTTGGCAGATATCGACTTGTCGAAAAACTATGTCCTCAAGACTGCGACTGGTGGCTACGATGGGCATGGACAAAAGATTATTCGCTCGGAAGCAGACTTGGAAGAAGCCCGTACGCTAGCCGATTCAGCAGACTGTGTCTTGGAAGAGTTTGTCAACTTCGACCTTGAAATTTCTGTCATCGTGTCAGGGAATGGTAAGGATGTGACGGTTTTCCCAGTTCAGGAAAATATCCATCGCAACAACATCCTCTCTAAAACTATCGTTCCTGCTCGCATTTCAGAAAGTCTGGCTGACAAGGCCAAAGCTATGGCAGTGAGAATCGCTGAGAAACTCAACTTGTCTGGAACTCTCTGTGTGGAAATGTTCGCGACTGCTGATGATATCATTGTCAATGAAATCGCGCCACGTCCACACAATTCAGGACATTACTCAATCGAAGCTTGTGACTTCTCGCAGTTTGACACGCATATCTTGGGTGTTCTCGGAGCACCATTACCAGCCATCAAACTGCATGCACCTGCTGTTATGCTCAATGTTCTCGGCCAACACGTCGAGGCCGCTGAAAAGTATATCGCAGAAAATCCAAGCGCCCACCTCCACATGTATGGTAAAATAGAAGCGAAGCACAACCGCAAAATGGGACATGTGACTTTGTTTAGTGATGTGCCGGATGAGGTTGAGGAGTTTTAAAAATAGTTTATTTGAATAATCTATATGACATCTCTAAAAATAGAAAATCAGTAGTTTTTAGAGATGAGCATATTTATTGATGTATTATTGATATGCAGGGATTTAGAAAGGATATTTAATGCAGTATGGTTATAATCAAAGATTCAAAATTTGAAAAAGCAGACTTAGATAGAGATTTTACTGATGTTGATTTTAGAACAATTGATCCAAAATGTATGTCAGGTTACCAATTGGAAGTCGTTGATGAAGAGATTATAAAAAAGTTTAAATCGTTTATTAGTAATGTTAATTTTAGCGATTCATTTTTTACTTATTATAGAGGCACTCGATTAAAGCATATAAGTTCAGATATAAGCTATATTTTAAAACATGGATTAAATAAATTCTTTATTGTTGGGGACAAAGGAGTTGATTTTATTGAAAATCAACTTGGGGCTAGTCAAAATCAAATACTCTCAGAACAATTTAATAATGAGGAGTACTTATTGAAGGAAATTAAAACAAAAATAAATATTGATGAGTTCTTTTTACCCTCAGATAAAAAGATGAAGTTGAGGTTATTACAAGCAATTGTTCATAATTGTGGGAAAGAAACTTTCTCTGATTTTAAATCTTATGTTTCCCATTATGTTTCAACTACAGTTGGAAATGGGAATTATAATATTGCAAAAAACTTTATTGATAACGAAGGTTTTATTATTTTTGGATTTGAAAAAATCGGTAAATATTTTGTTAATTCGAAGGAATTGCAACTACTACTGTATAAGTCAGAAGAACATCAATCTATCATTGATTTTGAACAAGAAATTATGATTGAGAATGTTTTGTGGCCTTCAAATATTTTTGGATTATTTTATATACATAATGATAAAAGAATGTTTATCATTAATCCTTGGTTGGTCGTGAAATTGCAACAAATTGAAAATATGGAGATTGTTCCTGAAGATTCTTTTGATCCTTTAATTTATGTAGATCAAAGTAATTTTGATAATATTTATAAGGAGTTGGGATACGGAGAATATCTATGTAGACCATATTGAGCAATAGATAATTAACTGATATTAATTTTTAGTTTGAAAAAGAAAGGGAGAAGAGGCATGTATTCGCTTAGCTAAATACAAGTCAGGGTAATATTTATGATTCAAATTATCGTCAATGCTTTTGTGGAAAAGGATAAGACTGGAGCTGTTGTAGAAGTTTTGTATCCTAGTAGCAATCACGAAAAAGTGAAAGCAAAATATGAAGAACTAGTTGCTCAATACTCCGAAAACTATTTAGCAATTTATGATTTACCGACGGATACGGACTTGAACACACTAGCTCACTACCCATCTGTGTTTATTGGGAAAGAGGAGTTTTAGAATTAAGACAGAATCCTAATTACAAGTTCTGTTATCTTACTCTTGCAAGGATAAATGGTTTTTTCGCAGTTGATAAAGTCATCAGAGAAGGCAGTAAAAAAGCAGTTGTTAATATTGAGGGACGATTTGTAAAGGAGATATATCATGGGAGTTAATTATGTTGTACCAGTTTCAAATTTTATATTAGATTATCCAATAAAAGTAAACGATAGTATAATAATACCTCCAATAGGATTATTTTTCGAGAACTGTGAGAAGGCAATAATATCCGAAAGTGAACAAAATAAAATTATCTATGAAGATGGTGACACAGGTCTCTGTTTGATAAAACAAGACTATAATAGTGAATATATGACTACTATAACTCAGAGTGAATATGATTTATGTATTGAAATTGCAAAAAAAACTTATATATACCTCAGATGATTTCGTAAATACTTCTTATATTACTTTCTGTGCAGGTGGTTCTTATCCATCTACTTCTTCGGAAAGATTCTTTTGGTGTGATTATATTTCGGATTTAGCTGATAAAGATTTAGACTATTTTAGAATTAGTTATGGTAATTACAGTAACAAAGAGAAGCTTCCAGGTTTAGCTGGGTATGATATGTCATCTGGAATTAAGACGGTTTACCAATTTAGTAAAGGTCAGAACGGAGAGATTTATTGGGATACTATACTAGGTCGAGTTTCACATTTTCCTGTTGATGGGATTGGACTGTATATTGATGGTTTCGACACTAATGATTATAGTAAAGATTGTTATAAAATTTTATATGATAGATATAGAAATGATGAAGTATATAAAATCTGTAGATATGCCTTACGAAGAGTGGCGAAGTCATATTATATTCCAGATTCTACGAATACCTTTATTTTTCTTTGGACAACCTTAGAAGCAATTGCATCTCCTGAGTATGAGAATGTAAAAAAGTGGAAGGGAAAAGTAATTTCTTATATAGTACAGGATCAAACCAATTACAATAAATTAGGTGAATATATAAAAAAAATATCAAAAGACGTTAGGACTGAGTTAGTACATAATGGGAAATTAATTCAAAACTTGGCTGATTACTCTACTACGTCAGCAATTGATAAAGAGCTTACTAAAATAAAGAATATTATTATTGACTATGTTATTGCTGTATATACTACAGGTATTAAGTCATTTACAGACTTAGATGACCATAGAAAAGAATTACAAAACAAATTAGGTGTTAATTAAAGGAGCAAAAAATGATCAACCGTTATTCTCGCCCTGAAATGGCGAACATTTGGACTGAGGAAAATAAGTACAAGGCTTGGCTGGAAGTTGAGATTCTGGCTGATGAGGCCTGGGCTGAGTTGGGTGAAATCCCCAAGGAAGATGTGGCCTTGATTCGTGAAAAGGCAGGCTTTGACATTGACCGGATCCTGGAGATTGAGCAGGAGACACGCCATGATGTGGTGGCCTTTACTCGTGCGGTTTCTGAGACACTCGGTGAAGAGCGCAAGTGGGTTCACTATGGTTTGACTTCTACCGACGTGGTAGATACAGCCTACGGCTACCTCTACAAGCAGGCCAATGACATCATCCGTGAGGATCTGCGTCGCTTCACTGACATCATTGCAGAGCGGGCGCGGGAGCACAAGTTCACCATCATGATGGGGCGGACTCACGGTGTGCATGCGGAGCCTACGACTTTCGGTCTTAAGCTTGCGACTTGGTACAGCGAAATGAAGCGCAATATTGAACGTTTCGAGCTTGCGGCTGCGGGTGTGGAAGCTGGGAAAATCTCTGGTGCGGTTGGGAACTTTGCCAACATTCCGCCATTTGTGGAAAGCTATGTCTGTGAGAAATTAGGTATCCGTCCACAAGAGATTTCGACTCAAGTCCTGCCACGTGACCTCCACGCTGAATACTTCTCAGCCCTAGCCTTGATTGCGACGTCTATTGAGCGCATGGCGACCGAGATCCGTGGACTGCAAAAGTCTGAGCAGCGCGAAGTGGAAGAGTTCTTTGCCAAGGGGCAAAAAGGTTCATCTGCTATGCCTCACAAACGCAACCCTATCGGTTCTGAGAACATGACAGGTCTTGCGCGTGTCATCCGTGGTCACATGGTGACAGCTTATGAAAATGTTGCTCTCTGGCACGAACGTGATATTTCCCACTCATCTGCTGAGCGGATTATCGCACCGGACACGACCATTTTGATTGACTACATGCTCAACCGCTTTGGTAATATCGTCAAGAACCTGACCGTCTTCCCAGAAAATATGAAGCGCAACATGAACTCAACCTTTGGTCTTATCTTCAGCCAGCGGGCTATGTTGACCTTGATTGAGAAAGGCATGACGCGTGAGCAGGCTTATGACTTGGTGCAACCAAAAACTGCCCACTCATGGGATAACCAAGTGGACTTTAAGCCTCTGCTCGAAGCGGACCCAGAAGTCACTTCCCGCCTTACTCAAGAAGAAATCGATGAAATCTTTAACCCTGCATACTACACCAAACGAGTGGATGAAATCTTCAAGCGCGTGGGGCTGGATTAAACAAAAAAGATGAGAGTGGGACAGAAATCGGTAATTGGTTAGAATTCGATTTCGTCGTCCCACCTCCGCACAGTTGAGTAGGGCTGTAAAAGCTGATGAAATCAGCGTAGTAGAGCCCACTCAACCACTGCGTCTTGCTCGACAATCCAAAGACAATTGAGAGGCTAGGACTTTTGTCCCAGCCTCTCTTTTTTATTATTCTCGCCTGATATAGAAAGTTCCGTTTTTGTTGGTTTTCAGTCCTAGAATACTAAAAAATATACGAAATTAAAAAATTCTGTTTATTTTCTGTCATTTTTTGATTTTTATTAAACAAAAATCGTTCAAACGTCTTGCAAATTGGTATAGATAGGTTTATAATAATGATAGGCTAGTTGGTCGGGAAATGAAAAACGACAGCTCATGAGAACCATCGTTTTTCAGATTAATGATCGCGACTAGAAGAAATAAATTTGATTTTGAAGAAATCGCCACGCTTGTAGGTTTCGCTGTACTCTAGGATTTGTCCAGTATTTTCCAGTTTTGTGATCTTGACTTGATGCACAGTTGGGAAGTTTGGATCAATTTCTAAGGTCTTGGCAATGTCTTTTGGCGTTGGAAAGACGATTTCGTTGGTTTCTTCGAAATACTCATCATTCATGTGGATGTGATAATCCGTCTTGAAGCGATTGTAGATCGAGCTGTAGTAGTCCAGATCTGGATAGTTTGGATTGATGTACTGTTCAGGAATGTAGGTTTGGTGATAGATATAGACTTTATCGCCTGTCCTTCTGATACGGTCAATCTTGTAGTAGAACTGGGACGGTGTTAGTTCTAGTTTTTCCAAGATTCTCAATTCATTTCCACGTTCGATGGACAGAACAGTCACCTTATCCTTTTGGATAGGGAAAGTTTCGATATCAGAGAATTCCACACGCTTGTGTTTTCTTGCGCGTGAAACAAACGTTCCCTTCCCTTGCTGACGGATGATGTAGCCATCATTCGCAAGTTCGTTCAAAGCGCGGACAACGGTGATGGAACTAACGTTGAACATCTTGATTAACTCAGCTTCTGTGTAGAATCTATCACCGTTTTCAAAGTTACCAGAAATGATTTGTTGTTTTAAATCATCTTTGATTTGTTGATATTTAGGAATAGCCATTGTGCTCACCTCTCTTTTTTTATCCCTCTCTATATTGATTTTAACATATTTTTAAAAAAAATGTTGACATTTATGCAAAAGTTTATTATATTAATATTAATAAGAAATGAAAGCGTTTTAAATCTAGGAGGAATGGGGAGATGAAGAGATTTGAAATAGGCTCTTCTTTCTACTTGGATGGTCAGGAGTTTAAGATTTTATCAGGAGCGATTCACTATTTTCGGATTCAGCCGGAAGACTGGTATCACTCGCTTTACAATCTTAAAGCCTTAGGCTTCAATACAGTTGAGACCTATGTTCCTTGGAACATGCACGAGCCAAAGAAAGGCCAGTTTGACTTTCAGGGAATTTTAGATATTGAGAAGTTTCTTCAGATTGCTCAAGATTTAGGATTATATGCCATCGTTCGCCCTTCGCCTTTTATCTGTGCGGAGTGGGAATTTGGCGGCATGCCAGCCTGGCTCTTGACTGAGGATATGAGAATCCGTTCTTCTGAGGCTTCCTATCTTCAGGCTGTTGCAGACTACTATGATGAGTTGCTTCCTCGCTTGGTTCCAAGGCTCTTGGACAAGGGCGGGAACATCCTCATGATGCAAGTGGAAAATGAATATGGCTCTTACGGGGAGGATAAAGACTACCTGAGAGCGATTCGGCAGATGATGTTGGACCGAGGCCTTGATTGCCCGCTCTTTACATCGGATGGTCCTTGGCGGGCAACGCTGAAAGCTGGCACGCTGATTGAGGAAGATTTATTTGTTACAGGAAATTTCGGCTCCAAGGCAGATTATAATTTTGCCCAGATGCAGGAATTCTTTGATGAGCATGACAAAAAATGGCCACTCATGTGTATGGAGTTTTGGGATGGTTGGTTCAATCGTTGGAAAGAGCCAATTATCAAAAGGGATCCTGAGGAACTGGCTCAAGCTGTCCATGAGGTTCTGAAACAAGGCTCTATCAACCTCTATATGTTTCACGGCGGCACCAATTTTGGCTTCATGAATGGCTGCTCGGCCAGAGGTGTGACGGATTTACCACAGGTGACTTCGTATGATTACGATGCCCTGCTCGATGAACAGGGAAATCCAACTCCGAAATATTTTGCAGTGCAAAAAATGATGGCGACCTACTATCCTGAGTACCCACAAATGAAACCGCTCACAAAAGAATCTTTTGAATTGAGAGACATTGCTCTGAGTGAGAAGGTGAGTTTGTTTGAGACATTGCCTGATTTGGCCCAGCCAGTGGAGAGTCTCTATCCTGTCAAAATGGAGGATTTGGGGCAGAGCTATGGCTACTTGCTTTACCGTACAGAATCCAGCTGGGATGCGGATGAGGAAAAAATTCGGGTGATTGACGGGCGAGACCGGATGCAGCTTTTTATGGACGGCAAGCTTATGGCAACCCAGTATCAAACAGAGATTGGTCAAGATATCTTTGTTGCTGGAGAAAAGAAAGCCACCCACCGTATTGACGTCCTGATGGAAAACATGGGGCGGGTCAACTACGGGCATAAATTCTTGGCAGATACCCAGCGAAAAGGGATTCGGACGGGTGTTTGCAAGGATTTGCACTTCTTGCTGAATTGGCAGCAGTATCCACTTTCTTTTGAAAATACAGAAAATATTGATTTCTCAAAAGGATGGCAGCAAGAACAACCAGCTTTCTACGCTTTTGACTTTGAAATGAAAGCGCTTAAAGATACTTATTTAGACTTGTCCGGTTTCGGAAAGGGCCTTGCCTTTGTAAATGGCGTCAACATCGGCCGTTTCTGGAATGTTGGGCCAACCTTATCGCTTTATATTCCGCATAGCCTTCTGAAAGAAGGACATAACCGAATCATCATTTTTGAAACGGAAGGGGAATATGAAGAATCAATTAACCTAGTTAACCAACCTACATTTAAAACAATAAAGGGGGAAAATTTATGACAATCGTAGGTGCACGTATCGATGGACGTTTGATCCATGGACAGGTAGCCAATCTCTGGACTACCAAGCTAAACATTTCACGCATTATGGTGATTGACGATGAGGTAGCTGAAAATGCTATCGAAAAGAGCGGACTCAAGTTGGCAACGCCGCCAGGAGTGAAGCTCAGCATTTTGCCAATCGCTAAAGCAGCAGAAAACATCTTGGCTGGTAAATATGACTCACAACGACTCTTTATCGTTGCTCGTAAACCAGACCGTTTCCTTCGTTTGGTAGAAGCTGGTGTTCCACTGGAAACACTGAACGTTGGCAATATGTCTCAGTCAGACGAAACTCGTCCCATCACTCGCTCTATCAATGTGGTTGATGCGGATGTGGAAGCTTTCCACAAGTTGCATGAAAAAGGGGTGAAGCTGACAGCTCAGATGGTTCCAAATGATCCGGTTGCGGATTTTATGAATTTGTTAAAATAAGGAAAAATTTTTAGGAGGTCATTGTCATGATACAATGGTGGCAAATTTTACTACTCACTCTGTACTCAGCTTATCAAATTTGCGATGAGTTGACGATCGTTTCTTCAGCAGGTTCACCTGTATTTGCTGGATTTATCACAGGTCTCATTATGGGAAATATGGGTACAGGTCTTTTCATCGGTGCTTCTCTTCAATTGGTAGTACTCGGTGTTGGTACCTTCGGTGGTGCGTCTCGTATTGACGCTACTTCTGGTGCGGTTCTTGCGACTGCCTTCTCAGTAGCTCAAGGGCTTGATCCTGAGCTTGCTATTGCTACAATCGCTGTGCCGGTAGCAACTTTGTTGACATACTTCGACATTCTTGGTCGTATGACTACAACTTACTTCGCTCACCGTGTGGATGCTGCGATTGAACGCTTTGATTACAAAGGAATCGAACGCAACTATCTCCTTGGTGCGATTCCTTGGGCTCTTTCTCGTGCCCTCCCAGTTTTCTTTGCTCTTGCCTTTGGTGGAGCTTTTGTAGAAACTGTTGTTACAGGTCTCGGTAATGTACAATGGTTGGCAAACGGTTTGAAACTTGCAGGTCAAATGCTTCCAGGTCTTGGATTTGCAATCTTGCTTCGTTATCTCCCAGTGAAACGCAACCTTCACTACTTGGCACTTGGATTTGGCTTGACAGCTATGTTGACAGTGCTTTACAGTAATGTTCAAAGCCTTGGTGCTGCAGTGTCTAGCATTGTTGGTTCTGAAGTGTTCTCTAAACTTCCAAAAGAACAAGCTATTACTTTTGTTAACAACTTCAAGAGTGTATCTATGATTGGTATCGCCATCATTGGCGTCTTCCTTGCAGTACAACACTTCAAAAACAGCCAACGTACAGTCGTAGCTGCTCCAGTAACTGAATCAGAAAGCGGGGAAATTGAAGATGACGAATTCTAATTACAAACTAACAAAAGAAGATTTTAAACAGATTAACAAACGTAGCTTGTTTACCTTCCAATTGGGTTGGAACTATGAGCGTATGCAGGCTTCTGGTTACCTTTACATGATTTTGCCACAATTGCGCAAAATGTATGGAGACGGTACACCTGAACTGAAAGAAATGATGAAATTGCATACGCAATTCTTCAATACTTCACCATTCTTCCACACTATTATCACTGGTTTTGACCTTGCTTTGGAAGAAAAAGATGGTGTGAAATCAAAAGATGCGGTCAATGGTATCAAGACGGGTCTCATGGGGCCATTCGCTCCCCTTGGAGACTCAATCTTTGGATCATTGGTACCAGCTATTATGGGTTCAATCGCAGCAACTTTGGCTGTTGCAGGAAACCCAGCCGGTATCTTCCTATGGATCGCTGTTGCAGTTGCTTATGACATTTTCCGTTGGAAACAATTGGAATTTGCCTATAAAGAAGGGGTTAACCTCATCAACAACATGCAAAGTACTTTGACAGCTTTGATTGATGCTGCATCTGTACTTGGTGTCTTCATGGTTGGTGCCTTGATTGCCAGCATGATTGGTGTTGAAGTTTCTTGGGCTCCACACATCGGGGACAAAGCAATTGAAATTCAAGATATGCTTAACCTCATCTTCCCACGCTTGGTACCAGCTATCATCACAGGTGTAATCTTCTGGTTGCTTGGACGTAAGGGTATGAACTCTACAAAAGCTATCTTGCTCATCATTCTTGCAGCGATTGCTTTCTCAGCGTTTGGTCACTTCTTCTTTGGAATGGCATAATGGTGTAAATTATGAGCAAACAATTAATTTTGATTAGTCATGGTCGCTTTTGTGAAGAGCTGAAAACAACCACTGAGATGATTATGGGACCTCAAGCGGATATCCATGCCGTTGCCTTGTTGCCAGAGGAGGGACCAGATGATTTCACAGCTAAGTTTTTAGATACAGTCAAGGATTTTGATGACTATATTGTCTTTGCAGATCTTTTGGGAGGCACACCATGTAATGTAGTCAGCCGCCTTATTTTAGAAGGCAAGGATATTGACTTGTACGCCGGCATGAATCTGCCGATGGTGATTGAGTTTCTCAATGCTTCTCTGACAGGAGCTGATGTTGACTATCCGAAAAATGCAGTCGAAAATATCGTTAAAGTCAATGATATTTTAGCAGGCTTATCAGATGATGAGGATGAGTAGGACTGTTTTCTAAGGAAAAAAGAAATGAAGGGGAGTGGGGAATTTTCCCATTCCCTCTTTTAAAGGCAAATAACTAATATATCAATGTTTATTTTTGAAAGGACTATCATGCTAGATTATTCAAAAGAGAAACTGGTTGAATTAGGCGCGGAAATCACCACGCGTGAAATCTACCAACAGCCAGATGTTTGGCAGACAGCTTTTAATCATTACAAGGCTCAGGCTGACCAAGTCGCTGCTTTTCTAAAAGGTATCGAAGAAAAGCATGACTATATAAAAGTTATCTTTACAGGTGCAGGAACTTCGGCTTATGTAGGGGACACGCTGCTGCCATATTTCAGAAAGCTTTATGATGAGCGCAAATGGAATTTTAATTCGGTTGCGACGACTGATATTGTGGCGAGTCCTGAAGTGCATCTGCACAAGGAAATTCCAACGGTTCTCGTTTCTTTTGCCCGCAGTGGCAATTCGCCAGAAAGTGTTGCGACAGTGGACTTGGCCAAGCAGTTGGTTGATGAGCTTTATCAAGTGACTATTACCTGTGCTGCAGAGGGGAAACTAGCTCAGCAGGCACATGGTGATGAGCGGAATCTCCTCTTATTGCAACCAGCTCCATCAAATGATGCTGGCTTTGCCATGACTTCTAGCTTCACCTCCATGATGTTGACAGCTCTTCTTGTTTTTGCCCCAGCAGATTTGGCTCAAAAAGAAGCAAGAGTAGCTGAGTTGATTGCCTTGAGTCAAAAGGTTTTGGCAGATGTAGCTGATGTTCAAGCTTTGACAGAATTAGACTTTAACCGTGTCATTTACCTTGGAGCAGGGCCATTCTTTGGTTTGGCGCACGAAGCACAGCTGAAAATTTTGGAGTTGACCGCTGGGAAGGTTGCGACCATGTATGAAAGTCCAGTCGGCTTCCGTCATGGACCAAAATCTCTGATTAACGAAAAGACGCTTGTGCTGGTATTTGGCTCAAGGGATGCATACACCAAACGTTACGACTTGGATTTGGTGCGTGAAGTGGCAGGAGATCAGATTGCTCGCAAAGTGGTCTTCTTTACAGAGCGCAGAGAAGATTTGGAAAATGTTGAGCAAGTGGTTCTTGAAAGTGATATCTTGGAAGATAGCTATCGAGCCTTCCCTTACATCGTCTATGCTCAGCTCTTCTCTCTCTTGACTTCTTTGAAAGTAAAAAATCGACCAGATACACCGTCTCCGACAGGTACGGTCAATCGAGTCGTTCAGGGAGTTATCATCCACCCTTTCCAGCAGTAGGAAGCTAAATATGGAAAAGTCAAACATTAGTCATGGGAAAGCTAGTTATTAAAAAGACTTTCAGATCAAAAGGATGGCCTTCCATCCTTGTCCCTTGACTAAGTCAAGAAAGAGAGTGGGACAGAAATCGGTAATTCGTTAGAATTCGATTTCATCGTCCCACCTCCGCACAGTTGAGTAGGGCTGTAAAAGCTGATGAAATCAGCGTAGTAGAGCCCACTCAACCACTGCGTCTTGCTCGACAATCCAAAGACAATTGAGAGGCTAGGACTTTTGTCCCAGACTCGAGACAGAGGGAGATTGTATGAAATCTTATCAAGAATCTATTTTTGGTACTTTTAAAGGACAGGATGTCTTAGCCTACACCTTTGAAAATAAGCTAGGCTATCGCTTCAAGGTCATGAACTATGGCGCAACGATTTTGGAATATCGGACGCCGGATAAAAATGGTGATTTTGCCAATATTATTCTAGGCTTTGAGCGTTTTGAGGATTATATTGGCAATAGTCCCAAGCATGGTGCCAGCGTGGGACCAGTTGCGGGGCGGATTGCGAAGGCTAGCTTTGAGCTGAATGGGCAGTCCTACCAGCTGGAAGTCAATAATGGTCAGAATTGTAACCACAGTGGTTCTACTGGCTGGGACAGTGTGATTTTTCAGACAGAAGAAGTCACAAACGAGGGCGTCACATTTTACACAGAGCGCCCAGATGGGACGGGCGGCTTCCCAGGAAATTTGAAAATCTGGATTTCCTATTCCTTATCGGAAAAAGGGGAGATTGAGATTTCCTATCAAGTCCAGACAGACCAGGATAGTCTGGTTAATCCAACCAACCACAGCTATTTCAATCTGTCAGGTAATTTTAGTCAGCCGATTGATCAGCATGTCCTCCAGCTGCATACCAAAGGGGTGTATCCGATTGCTCCTGACGGCGTGCCAGCAAAAGAAGTGGATGCAGATCGTGGCTTTGTCAAAGGTCTACAAAAAGGTCTGGCGCTGAAAGAAATTTTTGCAGACCAAGACGAGCAAATTCAGGTCGTGTCAGGGCTGGATCATCCCTTTGCTCTCGATAAAGAGCAGGAAGAGGCAGGATATCTTTATGATGCGGCATCAGGTCGTTACCTGACTTTCCGTACGGATGCTCCTTGTGTCGTGACTTATTCGGCAAATTTTGTAGATGAGTCAGTTATCATCAATGGACAGCCAATGATTCAGCATAATGGTCTAGCGCTGGAAGCACAAGCCTTGCCTGATGCGATTCATAGTGACTTGAAGGATCAGGTCATTCTCAAGGCAGGCCACATTTTCACCAGCACCACCGTTTATTTCGCAGGAGTGAAATAAATACTAAACTTGCTTCATTTGAAGTGTATCTAACATGGCGATACTAGCCTCAGATACAAGAAAACGGCAGATTCCCCCTCTGCCGTTTTTACTATTTATTTTATTGGTTGTCTAAGTCTTGTGGTTGGAAGAATTGATTGTAACGTTCTTCGTCTTCTTGGTTATCACGGATAACTTTTGCAAGAGTGAATGAAGAAGAAATCAGTCCGACAGAACCCATGAGATAGTATCCTTTAACCATCAAAGGTTCTTTCAAAGTATAGAGGCCGACGAGAACAAGAGTCACAAAGAAGGCGAATGAGCCCCAAGCCATAAACATAAAGGCTGGTGTATTCCGATAAGTTTTCTTTTTAAGGTTGTTCATATCTAAAATCTCCTTTTCGATTTTTTTCATTGTATCATGAGTTCCTGAGACAGTCAATGAAATAGAGGTTATTTTAATCAGACTGAACAATTCATATTAGTTTGTATCATCTTAGTAAGATGTTTAAAAGTATTTTATTTTTAAAAAATATTTTTTCTTTAAGCAAATTTTAAGATAAAGACGTTATACTAATACCATCAAATGAAGACCTCCTAACTTTATTTGATAGAAATCCTAAAACTTTTTCATAATAATCTCCCATAAGAGCCACCAATTTGGTGGCTTTTTTTGTGCTCAGAAGCGGGTCGGATTGCTTCCTCTGCCCTATTTTTTGCTATAATAGTCCTATGAGTAGAATTTTAGATAATGAATTAATGGGGGATGAGGAGCTGGTAGAACGTACCCTCCGTCCTCAGTATTTACGAGAATATATTGGTCAGGACAAGGTCAAGGATCAGCTAAAGATTTTTATTGAAGCGGCTAAATTGCGGGATGAGGCGTTGGATCATACTCTCCTTTTTGGTCCTCCAGGTTTGGGAAAGACGACTATGGCCTTTGTCATCGCCAACGAACTCGGTGTGAATATCAAGCAGACTTCTGGTCCGGTCATTGAAAAGTCTGGTGATTTGGTGGCCATTCTTAATGATTTGGAACCAGGCGATGTCCTCTTTATCGATGAGATTCACCGTTTGCCTATGGCGGTTGAGGAAGTGCTGTATAGCGCCATGGAGGACTTTTACATTGACATTATGATTGGGACTGGCGAAACCAGTCGCAGCGTCCACCTGGAATTGCCACCTTTCACTCTGATTGGGGCTACCACTCGGGCGGGCATGCTGTCCAATCCTCTGCGGGCTCGTTTTGGGATTACCGGTCATATGGAGTATTATGAACCTGACGATCTGACCGAAATCGTCGAGCGGACGGCAGAGATTTTTGAGATGGATATTACCCACGAGGCTGCTCGGGAGCTTGCTCTACGTAGCCGAGGCACACCGCGGATTGCCAATCGTTTGCTCAAGCGGGTGCGGGACTACGCGCAGATTATGGGCAATGGCCTGATTGATGATAAGATAACTGACCAAGCTCTCTCCATGCTGGATGTGGACCAGGAAGGTCTGGACTATGTGGACCAGAAAATCCTACGAACCATGATTGAAGTTTATGGGGGTGGTCCAGTGGGGTTGGGAACCCTCTCAGTCAATATTGCTGAGGAGCGCGAAACGGTGGAGGACATGTATGAGCCTTACCTGATTCAGAAAGGCTTTGTCATGCGGACACGGACTGGGCGCGTGGCGACTCGCAAAGCCTATGAGCATCTAGGATATGAGTATATGAAGGAATGATGACAGAAAAGGAGATTTTAGAGAGACTGGGTCAGGATCGGGATATCCGAGCGATTCTGGAAATAATCCGCAATCTGCAGCTAGAGGACTCTTGGCTGGCTGCGGGTAGTGTCAGAAATTTTATTTGGAATATCTTGTCTGGCAAGTCGGGCTTTGATGCTGAAACGGATGTGGATGTCATATTCTTTGATCCAACTGTGTCTTATGAGAAAACTTTGCAGCTGGAGATGGAGTTGAGAAAAGCTTTTCCCGCTTATTCTTGGGAGCTGAAAAATCAAGTCTATATGCATAGTCATAGTCCCAACACCCAGCCCTATACTAGCTCGAAAGATGCCATAAGCAAGTATCCTGAGTGCTGCACGGCTATCGGTCTTCGATTGCTGGAAAATGATAAGTTAGAGCTTTTTGCACCCTATGGTTTGGCAGATATTCGAGCATTTCAGGTGCGACCAACACCACATTTTTTGGCGGATGCGGAGCGAAAGAAGCTTTATATGGAAAGACTTAGCAAGAAAAATTGGCAGGCTAAATGGCCACAATTAAGTTTTGAAACTCTTTCTGAAGAAAAGTAAAGTTGAATCTGGTGCAAGCTAGATTGAGTGGGTTACTGCCTCAATGATCTGCACTTTTATGTAAGTCGGTATAATTAGCTGTTTTTCAGAGCCCGCTTCCGCTGTCACAGAATAATCAAGAAAGCTCCACTGTTTTCTTTTTATTCTGGTATAATAGATCTATGAAGAAAATTGTATTTGTTTGTTTAGGAAATATCTGCCGCAGTCCGATGGCAGAGTTTGTTATGAAAAGTCTGACCGATGACTTACATATTGAGAGTCGTGCAACGTCTAGCTGGGAGCATGGAAACCCTATACATCAGGGGACTCAGGCTATTTTTAAGAAACATGCGATTTCTTATGACAAAGGAAAGACTTCTCAGCAGATTTCAGCGCAAGATTTTGCAGAATTTGATTATATCATTGGCATGGATGAAGCCAATATTCGAGATTTGAAGAAAATGGCGCCAGCGGATTTTCAGGATAAAATCTACCAGTTTGCCGATATCGGTGTTCCGGATCCTTGGTACACGGGTGATTTTGATGAGACTTATGAGCTGATTTTGGCTGGTTGCCACAAGTGGCTAGAACGCTTAAATGGGTGAAAAATGGATAAAATAAAAGAATTTTACGATAAATATAAAATCTATCTGACCCGTCAGAATCTAGAAATCCTAGCGGTGACAGTGATTGCCTTGTCAGCAATTTTAGTGTTTACCTCCAATATCCCTAGCAAGGGTGCGCTAACGCTGGATCAAGGTAAGATAAAATATGAAGGCAGTCTAGTTCACGGAAAAATGAATGGCGAAGGTACCCTGACTTTTAAAAATGGGGATAGCTACAAAGGTCATTTCAAAAATGGTACTTTTGATGGTAAGGGTACTTTTACATCGAAGGCTGGTTGGAAATATGAAGGTGAATTTGCCAACGGTCAGGCCAATGGTAAAGGAAAACTGACGACAGAAAGTAATGTCGTCTATGAAGGAACGTTCAAGCAAGGAATTTATCAAAATGCGCATTAGATGGTTTTCACTGGTTCGGATTACTGGACTGGTCTTGGTGTTACTCTATCATTACTTTCAGGGAGTTTTTCCTGGAGGTTTTATTGGAGTGGACATCTTTTTCACTTTTTCAGGATTTTTGATTACTTCATTATTGATTGATGAGTTTACAAGAAGTCGTACGATTGATATTATGGGCTTTCTGAAACGGCGCTTTTATCGTATCGTTCCTCCGCTCGTTTTTATGATTTTGGTCATCATGCCCTTTACTTTATTGATCCGTCGGGACTTTGTAGCAGGTATCGGGACGCAGATTTCAGCTGCTCTTGGTTTTGTGACCAATTTTTATGAAATGATGTCGGGCGGTAGTTATGAAAGCCAGTTTGTACCGCATTTGCTGATTCACACTTGGAGTTTGGCACTGGAAGTGCATTACTATATCCTCTGGGGCTTGGCTGCTTGGGGAATTAGCAAGATTAGCAAGTCAGTTGCTCAGTATCGGGGGCTGATTTCTCTGACTTCAATTGCTCTGTTTCTGTTCAGTTTCTTGGCTATGTTTATCGGAGCCTTTTTCAGCAAGAATTACTCCAATATTTATTTCTCAAGTTTGACCCATGTCTTTCCTTTCTTTGCTGGGACAGTGCTAGCGACTTTCTCTGGAGTCGGAAATGTAGGCGTTCAGATGAGGAAACTGGAAGAAAAGGTAGAAATCAAGCAAGTCTTGATCGCTTTAGCTGGCAGTTTTGTTCTTCTTATTTTGCTCAGTTTTATTTTGAAATTTGACAGCCTGTGGACTTATTTATTTGGTTTCTTGATTTCAACACTTCTGGCTTGTGTCATGATAGCAGCAACTCGCATCTTGCACGATAAATTGCCAAATATTAAGGAGCCTAGTCCTCTCAACTTTATTGCAGACACTAGCTATGGAGTTTACCTCTTCCATTGGCCTTTCTATATTATTTTTACTCAGTTGATGAGCAATGGATGGGCTGTGCTTTTGACTACAATCTTGAGTTTTGGTTTCGCGGCTCTTTCCTTCTATATCTTAGAGCCGACTTTAGCTGGACGGAAGCCTCGGATTTTTGGCAAGGAGATGAATGTGAGTTCCATCACCAAGCCGATTTTCTACAGTTTCATTCCGCTGACATTTATCTTGCTTATTATCACCATCACAGCTCCGTCTGTTGGTGCCTTTGAGGAAAGCCTGATTGTCAACTCTTTGAACCAATCCGATACGAAAATGCAGACAACCCGTAAGCACGCAGACCAGAAAACTGCAACAAATTATAACGTGGCAGAGGGAACGACTGTTATCGGTGATTCGGTCACCTTGCGCTCTGCTGAATGGATCCAAGAGGCTATACCTGACGCTCAAGTCGATGCAGTTGTTAGTCGTAATTTAGTGTCTGGTCTGGAATTTTTCAAGAACGATATTGCTAACCAAACACTGCTTCAAAACGTCGTCTTGGCATTGGGAACCAATCCAGTTGACAATTATGAAGAATTGCTGGATCAGTATATCGAGCTCTTGCCAAAAGGCCATCGCTTGATTTTAGTCACGCCATATGATGGCCGGACAGCCAATGATCCAAGTAGTATTCCTGTTAAGATGCGACAATACGAACTTGAACTTGCTAAGAAATACGATTTTGTATATGTAGCAGACTGGTATCAGGTAGCGATTAATAATCCGCAGATTTGGATTGGAACAGACTATGTCCATTATGGGGCAGATTCAGAGTCCATGGCAGAGGGAGGTAAACTCTACTCTAACATGATAAAAGAAGCTTTGGCTGCCGCTTCAAATGGCAGTGTTAAGCCATAAAACTAGCTCGGTTATTTAGCCGAGCTAGTTTTATAACAAAAAAGAAAGCGCTAACACATTTTTAAAGAAAAGTATGTGAAATTTTTGAGAATAAATAGAGACTTTAGTAAAAAAGCTTGAAGTATCAGTGCTTAAAAAATAATCCATAAAAAGTTTGTGAACTTTTGTTGAAAGTGTTTACAAATTTGTAGGAATAGAGTATAATTATATTGTGAAATAATTAACAAAGGTTGAAATCTCTATTTAACCTTTTGGCAGAAACCATTGGAGGACTATGATGGCTGATAAGAAGAAAACTGTTGAACAAGAAGATAAAGTGCTAGCGGCTGAAAAACATGTTGACGAGCTTGTGCAAAAAGGTCTCCTAGCTCTTGAAGAAATGAGAAAACTAAATCAAGAGCAAGTAGATTACATCGTAGCAAAAGCTTCAGTTGCAGCTCTTGATGCACACGGGATCCTTGCTCAACATGCGGTTGAAGAAACTGGTCGTGGTGTATTTGAAGACAAGGCAACAAAAAACCTTTTTGCCTGTGAGCACGTTGTCAACAACATGCGTGGTGTGAAAACTGCTGGTGTTATCGAAGATGATCCTGTTACTGGATTGACAAAGATTGCTGAGCCTGTTGGAGTTATTTGTGGTATCACTCCAACAACGAACCCAACATCAACAGCAATTTTTAAAGCATTGATTGCCTTGAAGACACGTAATCCAATCGTTTTTGCCTTCCACCCATCTGCTCAAGAGTCATCTGCTCACGCAGCGCAAATCGTTCGTGACGCAGCAATCGCAGCTGGCGCACCTGAAAACTGTGTGCAATGGATTACTCAACCATCTATGGAAGCAACAGCAGCTTTGATGAACCACGATGGTATTGCAACAATTCTTGCAACAGGTGGTAACGCGATGGTTAAGGCTGCCTACTCTTGCGGAAAACCAGCTCTTGGGGTAGGTGCCGGAAACGTACCAGCTTACATCGAAAAATCTGCTGACCTTCGCCAAGCAGCTCATGATATCGTAATGTCTAAATCATTTGACAATGGTATGGTCTGCGCATCTGAGCAAGCGGTAATCATTGACAAGGAAGTTTATGACGAATTTGTAGAAGAATTCAAGTCATACCACACTTACTTTGTAAACAAAAAAGAAAAAGCCCTTCTTGAAGAATTCTGCTTTGGTGCTAAAGCAAACAGCAAAAACTGTGCGGGTGCCAAGCTCAATGCAGATATTGTAGGTAAACCAGCTACATGGATTGCAGAACAAGCAGGCTTTAAAGTACCAGAAGGTACCAACATTTTGGCTGCAGAATGTGCGGAAGTAGGTCCAAATGAGCCATTGACTCGCGAAAAATTGTCACCAGTTATAGCTGTCTTGAAAGCTGAAGATAGAGAAGACGGTCTTAAAAAAGCTCGTCAAATGGTTGAATTTAACGGACTTGGTCACTCAGCAGCTATCCATACAAAAGACGAAGAATTGGCTAAACGCTTTGGTACTGAAATCAAAGCGATGCGGATTATCTGGAACTCTCCATCTACTTTCGGTGGTATCGGGGACGTATATAATGCCTTCATCCCATCATTAACACTTGGATGTGGTTCATACGGACGTAACTCAGTTGGTGATAACGTGAGCGCTATTAACCTTCTAAACATCAAGAAAGTAGGGAAACGTAGAAATAATATGCAATGGTTTAAAGTTCCTTCAAAAATTTACTTCGAGCGCAACTCTATCCAATACCTTCAAACATGTGAAGATATTGAACGCGTTATGATCGTTACTGACAAATCTATCGAAAAACTTGGCTTTGTTCAACGTGTGATCGATCAATTGAACGCCCGTAGCAACCGTGTAACGATCCAAGTCTTCTCAGATGTTGAACCAGATCCAGACATCACAACTGTAGAACGTGGTGCTGAAGTGATGAAAGCATTTGAACCAGATACAATCATCGCTCTTGGTGGTGGTTCTCCAATGGACGCGGCCAAAGTTATGTGGCTCTTCTACGAGCAACCAGAAATCGACTTCCGTGACTTGGTTCAAAAATTCATGGATATCCGTAAACGTGCCTTCCGCTTCCCATCACTTGGTAAGAAAGCGAAGTACATCGGTATCCCAACGACTTCAGGTACAGGTTCAGAAGTAACACCATTTGCCGTTATCTCTGATAAGAAAAACAACCGTAAATATCCATTGGCTGACTACTCATTGACACCAACTATTGCGATTGTTGACCCTGCTTTGGTTGAGTCAGTTCCAGACTTCATCGCTGCTGATACAGGTATGGACGTCTTGACTCACGCGACTGAAGCCTATACTTCAAACTTTGCTAACGACTACACAGACGGTATTGCGCTTCAAACTATCAAGCTTGTCTTTGAATGGTTGGAAAAATCTGTTAAGACAGCTGACCCAGAAGCACGTGAAAAAATGCATAATGCGTCTACAATGGCTGGTATGGCCTTCGCCAATGCCTTCCTTGGTATGAGCCACTCAATGGCCCACAAGATCGGTGGTGTTCACCATACTGTTCACGGACGTACAAACGCAATCTTACTACCATACGTTATCCGTTACAACGGTACTCGTCCATCTAAGACAACTACATGGCCTAAGTACAACTACTGGAAAGCTGATGAGAAATTCCAAGACATCGCGAAAATGCTTGGCTTGCCTCACTCAACTCCAGAAGAAGCTGTTGAAGCTTATGCCAAAGCAGTTTACGATCTTGGTGAAGCAGTCGGAATTACAATGAACTTCAAAGGCTTTGGAATCGATGAAAAAGTTTGGAAAGACAGCTTGCATGAAATCGCATTGCTTGCTTATGAAGACCAATGTTCTCCTGCAAACCCACGCTTACCAATGGTAGCTGACATGGAAGAAATCATGGCAGATGCTTACTATGGTTACGGAGAACGTCCAGGACGCCGTAAATAATGTAGAATCAATCCCTCACTAAGTGGGGGATTTTTCTTTCTTTAAAATGTATGAAATAGACGACTTTTTAAAAAACTAGGGAAAAGATAGGCCAGAAAGCTTTTTTGAAACTAGTTTCAAAAAGAAAAAGAATCATAGCAAAAACAGAAACTAAATTCTTAATATTGTAAAGGATTGAAAAAGGAAAGGTGCTGTGCTATTATTTTGTAAGGGTTTACAAAAAACAATATTGTTGGAGGATAAGATGCGCAATCCAGATTTATTAGCAGAAGCAAAAGATTATAGAGGTAGAGATGAAGTTCCAGCAGATTTTGATGCTTTTTGGGATCGTCAGATTAGCAGTTTGAGTGGCTTGCCGGACTATCAGCTGATTGAAAAAGACTTTCAAATCGCTGGGGTAACCTGCTATGAGCTAGTTTTTGAGGGGACGAATCAGGGGCGAACCTATGCCCGTATGGTCCTTCCTAAATCGAGTAAAAAAGTTCCGATTATCTTTCATTTCCACGGTTATATGGGGCGTGGCTGGGATTGGTCCGATATGCTAGCTTATACGGTTGCTGGCTATGGTGTTGTATCTATGGATGTACGCGGCCAGTCAGGCTATTCCTTGGATGGTGGAGCGCCTGTAAGGGGTAATACCGTCAAGGGACAGATTATCCGTGGGGCAGTGGATGGACCAGAGCGTCTCTTTTATAAGGATGTCTATCTGGATATCTACAGCTTGATTGAGATTGTGGCGAGTTTGGACCTTGTGGACGAGGATCATCTATCCAGTTACGGTGCTTCTCAGGGCGGAGCCTTGGCTTTGGTGGCAGCGGCTCTCAATCCGCGCATTAAGCAGACAGTGGCTATCTATCCTTTCTTGTCAGACTTTCGGAGGGTGCTGGAGATTGGCAATACCAGCGAGGCCTATGATGAGCTCTTTCGTTATTTTAAATTCCACGATCCTTTCCACGAAACGGAGGATGAGATTATTCAGACCTTGTCCTATATCGATGTGAAAAATATGGCTCACCGCATTCAAGGTAAGGTGCGGATGATAACAGGACTTGCTGACGATGTTTGTTATCCGATTACCCAGTTTGCGATTTACAACCGGCTGGAGTGTACTAAGGAGCACCATCTCATGCCAGAGTACGAGCATGAAGCTATGAATGTCTATGTCAATGATAGGGTCTTCAACTGGCTTTGTGGCTCAAAGATTAACCATCCATCCTTGCTGGAAGCTTTTAAAGACTGGTAAAAATAGATAGTACTAAGAAAGAAACTAAGCCTGAGATTAGCATAATCTCAGGCTTTTTATGATAAATATTCAAAAATCTATAGTAACTTTTTTGTAGAAACACTTCTAATCCTGAAAGTAGTTTCAGCTTTTAAGAAAGGAAGTCGGTTTTTAGAAACTAAAATCTAAATCTAAAAACATATTGAAAGCGCTTTATTTTTTGTATATAATGACATTATAAAAAGAACGGAGAAAACATAGAAAAAGGAGAGATTATTTATGTCACAGATTAGCAAAGATCAATTAATTGCAAAAATCAAAGATGGCATTATCGTTTCCTGTCAAGCTCTGCCGCATGAGCCCCTCTATACGGAGGCTGGCGGTGTCATCCCTCTCTTGGTCAAGGCGGCTGAAGAGGGTGGGGCAGTTGGTATTCGAGCCAACAGCGTGCGAGACATCAAGGAGATTAAGGAAGTAACCGAGCTCCCGATTATTGGGATTATCAAACGGGACTATCCGCCACAGGAGCCTTTTATCACTGCGACTATGCGGGAAGTGGATGAGCTGGCTGCCCTTGATATAGAGGTCATCGCTCTGGACTGCACCCAGCGGGAACGCTATGATGGTTTAAAGATTGAGGACTTTATCCGCCAAGTCAAGGAGAAATATCCGCAGCAACTGCTGATGGCTGACATCAGTACCTTTGAGGAAGGCGTGGCAGCTGTAGCAGCTGGCGTTGACTTTGTCGGTACGACCTTATCAGGCTACACTTCCTACAGTCCTAAGGTAGACGGACCAGATTTTGAACTGGTCAAGAAGCTCTGTGATGCGGGGGTAGATGTGATTGCTGAGGGCAAGATTCATTATCCAGATCAAGCCAAGAAAATCCATGATTTGGGTGTTCGTGGTATTGTAGTAGGCGGAGCTATTACTCGACCAAAGGAAATCACCGAGCGTTTCGTTGCAGCAGTAAAATAAAGTGAGGTAAAGCAATGACGACCTTAAAGTTAAATAAGCTCTACAAAAAATATCCTAATAGTGATTTCTACTCTGTAGAAAATTTCGACTTGCAAATCAAAGACAAAGAATTTATCGTCTTTGTCGGTCCTTCAGGTTGTGGGAAATCGACGACCTTGCGCATGATTGCGGGACTGGAGGACATCACTGAGGGCGAGCTCTATATCGATGAGACACTAGTCAATGATATTGCTCCTAAAGATCGTGATATTGCCATGGTTTTCCAGAACTATGCCCTCTATCCACACATGACAGTCTATGACAACATGGCGTTCGGATTGAAACTGCGCAAGTACAGCAAGGAAGATATCGACAAACGGGTGCAAGAAGCAGCTGAAATCCTTGGTTTGAAAGAGTTTCTAGACCGCAAACCAGCGGACTTGTCTGGTGGTCAACGTCAACGGGTAGCTATGGGACGGGCCATCGTCCGAGATGCCAAGGTTTTCCTGATGGATGAACCTTTGTCAAACTTGGATGCGAAACTGCGTGTGTCCATGCGTGCTGAGATTGCCAAAATCCACCGCCGTATCGGAGCAACAACCATCTACGTTACCCACGACCAAACCGAGGCCATGACCTTGGCCGACCGCATTGTTATCATGTCAGCGACGAAAAATGAAGCGGGCACGGGAACTATCGGTCGTATCGAGCAAGTCGGAACTCCGCAAGAGCTTTACAATGAACCAGCGAATAAGTTTGTTGCAGGCTTTATCGGCAGTCCAGCTATGAACTTCTTTGAAGTGATGGTATCTGGTCATCAACTGACTGATGGTGATCAACTCAATCTTACTCTGACGGGTGGTCAAGAGAAGCTTTTGACAGAAAAAGGCTACCAAGGTAAGAAAGTTATTTTGGGTATCCGACCAGAGGATATCTCAGCCGACTTGATTGTAGAGGATACTTTCCCTGGCGATGTGGTCGATGCGGAAGTTGTCGTGTCAGAGTTGCTGGGTAGTGACTCAGTGCTCTACTGTAAGGTGGGCAGCCAAGAGTTTTCAGCTAAGGTAGATGCTTCCAATTATCTGGAGCCAGGTTCGAAGCTTCGCTTCACCTTCAAACTACCTAAGAGTCATCTGTTTGATAGTGAGACTCAAAAACGAATTACTTTGTAAAACAACCTAAAATGAACTGACTGACTTTATTTTAGGATAAAAGAAAGGTCACAGAGAAGGAGTGATTGTACTTTTAAAAGTTTAGGATTTTAATCAAATATAGGTGGACGCTTGTCCAGAGAAATAACACAGGAAAAACGAGGCTGGGGCGCCTAATGAAAGAGGTCTGTCCCACTCTCCAATAGGCAGGTAAAAGCTGTTTAGGTCAGCTTGGAATCTTAATTTTAAAGGAGAAAAACAAATGAAAATGAAGAAATTGCTTTGTTCATTGGTAGCGGGAGCTGCAGTTCTTACGTTAGCAGCTTGTAGCGGTGGTGGTAGCTCAAATAAAGCAGCTAGCTCTGGTGATAAATCTGGTAAGACAGAGATTACTTGGTGGGCATTCCCGGTCTTCACTCAAGAAAATGCTAATGACGGTGTGGGAACTTATGAGAAATCCATCATTGAAGCATTTGAAAAAGCAAATCCAGATATTCATGTTAATTTGGAAACAATCGACTTCAAGTCAGGTCCAGAAAAAATTACGACAGCTATCGAGGCTGGAACAGCGCCAGATGTGCTCTTCGATGCACCAGGCCGGATTATTCAATACGGTAAAAACGGTAAGTTGGCAGACTTGAACGACCTCTTCACAGATGATTTCGTCAAAGATGTTAACAACGACAATATTATCCAAGCCAGCAAGGCTGGAGACAAAGCTTATATGTATCCAATCAGCTCTGCTCCATTCTACATGGCAATGAATAAGAAAATGTTGGAAGATGCTGGTGTCCTCAACCTAGTTAAAGAAGGCTGGACAACAGATGACTTTGAAAAAGTTTTGAAAGCGCTTAAAGACAAAGGTTATACACCTGGATCTCTCTTCAGTAATGGTCAAGGTGGAGATCAAGGAACTCGTGCCTTCATCGCTAACCTCTACGGTGGATCTGTTACAGACGAAAAAGTAACTAAATATACAACTGATGATCCGAAATTTGTCAAAGGTCTTGAAAAAGCAGTGAGCTGGATCAACAATGGCCTTATGATGAACGGTTCTCAATACGATGGCGGAGCAGATATCCAAAACTTCGCTAACGGTCAAACTTCTTATACTGTTCTTTGGGCACCAGCACAAAATGGTATCCAAGCTAAATTGTTGGAAGCAAGTAAAGTAGAAGTGGTTGAAGTACCATTTCCATCAGACTCAGGTAAACCAGCACTTGAATATCTTGTAAATGGTTTTGCAGTCTTTAACAACAAAGACGACAAGAAAGTAGAAGCAGCCAAGAAATTTGTGAAATTCATCGCTGATGACAAAGAATGGGGACCTAAGAACGTTGTTCGTACAGGTGCTTTCCCAGTTCGTACATCCTTTGGTAAACTCTATGATGACAAGCGTATGGAAACAATCAGTGGCTGGACTAAATACTACTCACCATACTACAACACCATTGATGGATTTGCAGAAATGAGAACACTCTGGTTCCCAATGTTGCAATCTGTATCTAATGGAGATGAAAAAGTTGAACCTGCTTTGAAGACATTTACTGAAAAAGCAAACGAAACGATTACTAAAAAATAAGCAAGTTTAAAATCCGCCCCTTTTTCTGTTGTCAGTCTCTAAAAATAGAAAAAGGGGTATTTTGTTAGAAAATCTTGAAAGAGGGGTACCTCATTGTGAAAGTCAATAAAATCAGAATGAAAGAAACCCTAATATCATATGCGTTTTTAGCTCCAATTCTTATATTCTTTACAGTATTTGTTTTGGCGCCTATGATAATGGGATTTATCACTAGTTTCTTTAATTATACAATGACCTCATTTACATTCGTTGGGTTTGATAACTACATTCGGATGTTCAATGATCCAGTTTTTGTTAAGTCACTCATTAATACAGTCATTATTGTAATCGGCTCTGTGCCGGTAGTTGTGCTCTTCTCCTTGTTTGTGGCTTCACAGACCTATGAGATGAATGCTGTTTCTCGCTCTTTCTACCGTTTTGTCTTCTTCCTACCGGTTGTTACAGGTAGTGTTGCCGTGACAGTCGTGTGGAAGTGGATCTACGATCCCCTATCTGGTATTTTGAACTTTGTTTTGAAATCTGGCCATATCATCAACCAAAACATTTCTTGGTTGGGAGACAAACAGTGGGCCTTAGCTGCTATTATTGTTATTTTGCTGACAACATCTGTCGGTCAGCCCATCATTCTCTACATTGCAGCTATGGGAAACATTGACAATTCTCTAGTTGAGGCTGCGCGTGTGGATGGGGCGACAGAGATGCAAGTTTTTTGGAAAATCAAATGGCCGAGTCTCTTACCAACGACACTTTATATCGCTATCATCACCACTATTAACTCATTCCAATGTTTCGCCTTGATTCAGCTGTTGACATCAGGTGGACCAAACTACTCAACTAGTACGCTTATGTACTATCTATATGAAAAAGCCTTCAAGCTATCTGAATATGGCTATGCAAACACCATGGGAGTCTTTCTGGCGATTATGATTGCGATTATCAGTTTCGCTCAGTTCAAGATTCTCGGTAACGATGTGGAATATTAAAGAAAGGAGCAGGAATATGAAACCAAAAAAATTTAATTCATTTAAAGTGTTCTCATCTGTTATTTTAGCACTTTTGACCGTGCTCTTTGTCTTTCCATTCTACTGGATTCTGACTGGAGCTTTTAAATCTCAGCCGGATACCATTATGATTCCGCCGCAATGGTGGCCACAAAACCCGACAACAGAGAACTTCCAGCAATTAGCCGTTCAAAATCCGGCTTTGCAGTGGATGTGGAACAGTGTCTTCATTTCTCTTGCGACCATGTTCTTGGTTTGTGCGACGTCATCCCTAGCTGGTTACGTTTTGGCTAAGAAACGCTTTTACGGGCAACGGATTCTCTTTGCTATCTTTATCGCGGCTATGGCCTTGCCTAAGCAGGTTGTCCTAGTACCTCTAGTGCGGATTGTCAATTTCATGGGAATCCACGATACCCTTTGGGCAGTTATTTTACCTTTAGTTGGCTGGCCGTTCGGGGTCTTCCTCATGAAGCAGTTTAGTGAAAATATCCCGACAGAGCTTCTGGAATCAGCTAAGATTGACGGTTGTGGTGAAATTCGGACTTTCTGGAGTGTAGCTTTTCCTATCGTCAAACCCGGCTTTGCTGCTCTAGCTATCTTTACCTTTATCAACACTTGGAATGACTACTTCATGCAGCTTGTAATGTTGACCTCGCGGAACAATCTAACGATTTCGTTAGGCGTTGCGACTATGCAGGCTGAGATGGCAACCAACTACGGTCTGATTATGGCCGGTGCTGCTTTGGCGGCGGTGCCAATCGTAGCAGTCTTCCTCATCTTCCAAAAATCCTTCACCCAAGGGATTACTATGGGAGCTGTCAAAGGATAAGGCACTCAATAGAGGAAATAAAACTATGATTTTTGATGATTTAAAAAATGTGACTCGTTACAAGGGCCTTCATCCAAATCTGGATAAAGCGATTGATTATCTCTATGAGCACCGCAAAGACAGCTTTGACTTGGGACGCTATGAAGTGGATGGAGATAAGGTCTTTCTCTTGGTTCAGGAAAATACCCTCAATCAAGAGGTCAATGATCAATTTGAGTATCATAAAAAATATGCAGATTTTCATCTGCTAGTAGCAGGGCATGAATATTCTGCCTATGGTAGCCAGGTGGTCGATGAGGCGGTAGCCTTTGATGAAGAGGCAGATATCGGCTTTGTTCATTGTCAAAATCGTTATCCTCTCTTGTTGGGTTATCATAATTTTGCGATTTTCTTTCCAGGAGAAGCTCATCAGCCGAATGGCTATGCGGGTCTGGAAGAAAATGTTAGAAAGTATCTTTTTAAAGTTTTAATAGACTAGCCCTAGGTGAGCGAGATTTTTGAGTGTGCCAGGCTAGCAGAGAAAGGAGAGACTTATGTCAGATAAGGGAACAGGACTCATCAGAGCTATATTTGATACAGATAATTTTTTCATGCAAATCTGTGAGAAAATCCTGGATTTGATGACAGTCAATCTTCTCTTTCTCTTGTCTTGCCTGCCCTTGGTGACCATTGGGATTGCCAAGCTCAGTCTCTATCAGACACTTTTTGAAATCAAGGGAAACCGTCGAGTAAAAGTAATCAGAACTTACACTCGAATCTTTCGAGAAAATTGGAGGCAAGGACTCAAACTGGGCTTGCTGGAATTGGCTTTAGTCGGCATCAGTCTCTTTGACCTCCTGCTTTTTCGGACGCAGGAAGCCCTGCCTTTCCAAGTTTTAAAGGCGGTTTGTTTTGGAATTATTATTTTTACAATCCTGCTTTCTCTTTGCGTCTATCCCTTGGCTGGTAAGTTTCTCATGTCTTTTAGAGACATTTTACAGACCAGCCTAGTGATTGTAAGTCTGAATTTTCCTCGGTTCTTTGTTATGATGGTGGTTATAGCTGCGATCCTTGTCATCATCTACAGTTCAGGCTTTGTGTTGCTGTTAGGATTTTCCCTCTTTGCCTTTATCGGCTTTGCAGGTCTGGCTTTTTTGCAGCTTCCTATTTTGGAAAAAATCTTCGCTAAATATAGCAGTCTATAATCTAGAATTAATACATTGGAGAAAATTTGAAAATGAAAGATTTAAAGAAATATCACGGTGTCATCCCAGCTTTTTATGCCTGTTATGACGAGGAGGGTGAGATCAGCCCGGAGCGGACTCGCGCTTTGGTGGAGTATTTCATCGACAAGGGCGTGCAAGGTCTCTATGTCAACGGTTCATCAGGCGAATGTATCTACCAGAGCGTGGCCGACAGAAAAGTAATTTTGGAAGAAGTAATGAAAGTTGCTAAGGGCAAACTGACTATAATTGCTCACGTAGCCTGCAACAATACTAAGGACAGTATCGAGTTGGCAAAACATGCGGAAGCTCTAGGAGTTGATGCCATTGCGGCTATTCCGCCGATTTATTTCCGACTGCCAGAATACTCTGTCGCTCAGTACTGGAATGATATCAGTGCGGCTGCCCCACACACTGATTTTGTGATTTATAATATTCCGCAATTGGCTGGTGCAGCGCTGACTCCGAGTCTTTATAAGGAAATGCTGAAGAATGAGCGCGTGATTGGGGTGAAAAATTCCTCCATGCCAGTTCAGGACATCCAGACCTTTGCAGCACTTGGTGGCAGTGACCATTTGGTCTTTAACGGTCCAGATGAGCAGTTCTTGGGAGGTCGTCTCATGGGAGCAGCAGCTGGAATTGGTGGTACCTATGGGGCTATGCCAGAACTCTTCCTCAAGCTTAATCAACTGATTGCAGACAAGGAGCTAGAAAGAGCTAAAGAGTTGCAGTTTGCCATTAACAATATTATCGGCAAGCTAACCAGTGCTCACGGCAATATGTATGCTGTTATCAAAGAAGTTCTCAAGCTCAACGAAGGACTGACTATCGGCTCTGTTCGTGCTCCTCTGACACCAGTCGTAGAAGCAGACCGTCCAGTCGTAGAAGCAGCAGCAGCCTTGATCCAAGAAACTAAGGAGCGCTTCCTCTAAAAAGAAAGAAGGATACTTATGGGAAATTATGTTACGATTGACATTGGCGGTACCAATATCAAATACGGCCTGATAGACGACCAAGAAACGTTAGTAGAAGCCCATGAAATACCTACGGAAGCCCATAAGGGTGGTCCAGAAATTATGCGTAAGGTTCAAAAGATAGTTGCGGACTATGCGCAGGCTGGTTTGATTGAGGGGATTTGTATCTCCTCAGCTGGCATGGTCGATCCAGACAAGGGAGAAATCTTTTACGCTGGCCCTCAGATTCCTAACTATGCTGGGACGCAATTTAAGAAGGTCTTGGAGGAGGAGTTTTTCATTCCTTGCGAGATTGAGAACGACGTCAACTGTGCCGGTCTGGCTGAGGTCATGTCTGGCCATGGTAAGGGAGCAAAAATTGCGGTCTGTCTAACGATTGGGACAGGGATTGGTGGCTGTCTAGTAGCGGATGGGCAAGTTTTTCACGGCTTTAGCAACTCAGCCTGCGAAGTAGGCTATCTGCACCTGCCGGACGGAGCCTTTCAGGATGTAGCTTCGACCACAGCCTTGGTTCAATATGTTGCTGACTTGCACGGAGAAGATCCCTCTCTCTGGAATGGTCGCAGGATTTTCAAAGAAGCGACCGAAGGCAATACCTTCTGTATCAAAGGAATTGACCGCATGGTAGGCTATCTGGGGCAGGGCATTGCCAATATCTGCTATGTCGTCAATCCGGAAATCGTCGTCTTGGGCGGTGGTATTATGGGGCAAGAGGCCATTCTCCGACCGCGGATCCAAGCGGCTCTCAAGGATGCTCTGGTGCCGAGCATAGCTGAGAAGACCAAACTAGCCTTTGCCTATCACCAAAATACGGCAGGCATGTTCGGAGCCTACTACCACTTTAAAAATAAACATCAGTAATCCAAGCAAACCTGGGGAGTGACCTCAGGTTTCTTGCTTTTAGACAAACTGCTTCTGTAGATGGCTAGACGATATTTTAGAAGGAATTGAAATGACAGGAAAAATTCGGTGGATAGAGCTAAATTTTCAAAAAATTTAACTTTGCCCACTTGTCTTTAGGAGTAGATTTAAAAGGTTGCCCAAGCCTTTTAAGAAGTAGCAGTCCCTCGAGGTTGAGCAATCAGTAACCCATCAAGGGGTTAAAAATAAGGCCAGAATTTTTGTCCTAGCCTTTTATTGATGTCTACGGTAATAACCGTTAAGTTTGTGGTTTTCCCAGTAACTATTGAAGATTTTTTCCTTTCTCTCTCGGTCAATTTCTAGGAAAAAGGCATAAAGTATATCGATCATCAGCAGCATTGGGAACTGAGCTGAGATTCGTTGGATGAACTGAGGTTTACTTTGCATTGCAACTGGGATGATTTCTGAAAAGTCTTCTTTAATCAAATCAGGCTGGCCAGTGATTAACACGGTCTTGGCCCCCATGCCTTTAGCATCAATCAGGCTGTCAATAATGGATGGGGTTTGACCTGAAAGAGAAAAGCCGATAACTAGGCAGTTTTTGTCTAAAATGCTCGTTGTCCAAGCAAAGCCATCCGCATCTGTCAGAGCTTCACAAATAACCCCTAAGCGCATGAAGCGCAGTTTCATATCGCGAGCGACGAGCCCCGAGCTTCCCGTGCCAAAAAAATAGACACGATCTGCTTTTTCAATCAGCTGGGCTACGCGCTCCAACCTTTTTTCGTCAATCAAGTCCTCGGTTTGTTGCCGAATTTGAATATAGTTGCGTAGCACCTGGCGGGACGAATCATTTTTCAGATTTGTATGCTCCGTTTTGCTGATTTTCAGCTGTTGGAGATATTGGAAGTTGAACTCTCGATAGCCCTTAAAGCCACATTTTTTTGCAAAACGGGTCAAGGCCGCCTGCGAGATGTGTAAAGTTTGGGCTACTTCGAGGGAGGACAGGTCCCCTTCTATATCGGTCGGATTCAAAAAATAGTCGGCAATCCGCTTTTCGACATCGGTCATAGTGTCGTAACAGCTTTCGATGATGGCCAAGATATTCTGTTGGTGTCTCATGATGGGTCACTTTCTTTGGTCAAAATAATAAAAACGTATTTTCATTATAACATAGTTTAGAGGGAATAAAGTGTTTTCACAGCCAAGAATTATCAGACCTTACTTTCCATTGGAGTATGAGCGATCAGTAGTTTCAGTATTTCCTGATAATATGACGGTCTTTCTTTCTGAGCAGCTATTTCCTAAAGATTGTGTCGGGTACAGGAAAAAGTGATATAATTTACACAAGTAATGTTCCAAGTTTGGATCTGAAGCAAGGGAGATAGGAGCCACTGCTACTTACAGCTTCCAATTCTTATTTTGGAAATCAGTAAAGCTAGATTGTGAGGTTTTTTATGCGAATCAATGAACTAGGCCAGCCTATTGGAGAGGCTCTGTCGGACTTTAAACCGGGGGATCTGCCCAAGATGGAGCGAATAGAAGGACAGTATGTTGTCATTGAGCAGCTATCCAAGGACAAGCATGGAGCAGATTTGTATGAAGTGTATGGTCCGGATTCACCTGCTGATATGTGGACCTATCTCTTTCAAAATGTTGCTCAGAGTCAGGAGGAGTGGGATGGTTTGCTAGATCGGATGCTGGCAGCTCAGGATCGTTTCCACTATGCCATTGTGGACAAGGAGAGTGGCAAGGCGCTGGGAACCTTCGCATTAATGAGGATTGACCGAGGCAACCGTGTGATTGAAGTAGGCGCTGTGACCTATTCACCGCAGCTGAAGCGCACCAGACTGGCTACAGAAGCCCAGTACTTACTGGCACGCTATGTCTTTGAAGAGCTGGAGTATCGCCGTTACGAATGGAAATGCGATGCACTCAATCAGCCCTCAAGACGGGCAGCAGAGAGACTTGATTTCACCTATGAAGGCAGGTTTCGTCAGGCGGTCGTCTATAAGGGGCGCAACCGAGACACGGACTGGCTGTCTATGATTGACAGCGATTGGCCGGCCGTCAAGACTCGTCTGGAGAAATGGCTGAGCCCAGACAATTTCGACGAAAAGGGCCAGCAAATAAAAGCCTTGTCTGAGTTTTAACATTTGATTGAGTCTGGGACAAAAGTCCTAGCCTCTCAATTGTCTTTGGATTGTCGAGCAAGACGCAGTGGTTGAGTGGGCTCTACTACGCTGATTTCATCAGCTTTTACAGCCCTACTCAACTGTGCGGAGGTGGGACGACGAAATCGAATTCTAACGAATTACCGATTTCTGTCCCACTCTCTTTTTGTTTTTTAATTTTGATAAAAATGGAGAATTTTCTGATAAATTTTGATATAATAAAACGAACTACAGATAAAGGAAAAGAAAGAATGACTTTAGTTTATCAATCAACACGTGACGAAAATAATAGAGTAACAGCCAGCCAGGCGATTCTGCAAGGTTTGGCGACAGACGGCGGGCTCTTTACGCCCATTACCTATCCGCAGGTCGATTTGGACTTTGCCAAGCTCAAAGACGCTTCTTATCAGGAAGTAGCCAAGCTGGTTTTGTCTGCATTTTTGGATGATTTTTCTGAAGCGGAGCTGGACCACTGTATCAACCATGCCTACGACAGCAAGTTTGATGATGCGGCGATTGCTCTCTTGGTCAAGCTGGATGGTCAGTACAATCTAGAGCTTTTCCACGGAGCGACCATTGCCTTCAAGGATATGGCTTTGTCTATCCTGCCTCACTTGATGACAACCGCAGCCAAAAAGCACGGCTTGGAAAACAAAATTGTCATTCTGACAGCGACTTCTGGCGACACAGGCAAGGCGGCTATGGCAGGCTTTGCGGACGTTCCTGGGACTGAGATTATCGTCTTTTATCCCAAAGACGGTGTCAGCAAGGTCCAAGAGTTGCAAATGACGACGCAGACAGGTGCCAATACGCATGTTGTTGCCATTGACGGCAACTTTGACGATGCCCAGACCAATGTCAAGCACATGTTCAATGACACAGACCTACGAGCTCGTCTCTTGGGGCACAAACTCCAGTTTTCATCAGCTAATTCCATGAACATCGGCCGTTTGGTGCCGCAGATTGTCTACTATGTCTATGCCTATGCTCAGCTAGTGAAGACGGGAGAAATCACAGCAGGAGACAAGGTCAACTTTACAGTTCCGACAGGGAACTTTGGTAATATCCTGGCGGCCTACTATGCCAAGCAAATCGGTCTGCCGGTTGGCAAGCTGATTTGCGCATCAAATGAGAACAATGTCCTGACGGATTTCTTCAAGACTCAGGTTTATGACAAGAAGCGGAGTTTCAAGGTGACGACTAGTCCGTCCATGGATATTCTGGTTTCCTCTAACTTGGAGCGCTTGATTTTCCATCTGTCTGGTAACAGCGCTGAGAAAACGTCTGCCCTGATGGCGGCTCTGAATGAGCATGGACAGTATGAACTGACGGACTTTGACGCTGAGATTTTAGAGCTCTTTGCGGCTGACTATGCGACAGAAGAAGAAACAGCAGCTGAAATCAAGCGGGTCTATCAAGTCTCTAACTACATCGAAGACCCTCATACAGCCGTTGCGTCTGCTGTCTATCAAAAATATCTGGCAGAGACAGGTGATCAGCGCAAGACTGTTATCGCGTCTACCGCTAGTCCTTATAAATTCCCAGTAGTGGCCGTTGAGGCTGTGACTGGTCAGACAGGCCTCAGTGATTTTGAGGCTTTGGGCCAACTGCATGAACTTTCTGGCGTAGCCCTGCCACCAGCTGTGGATGGCTTAGAATCAGCACCAGTTCGCCACAAAACCACAGTCGCTGCAGACCAAATGCAGGCAGCAGTCGAAGATTACTTGGAATTGTAAAAATGGCTTAGAAAGCCTAAAATCAGCTGGATATCTGGCTGATTTTTTCTTAGGATGTCCAATGAAAGAAAGTGAAGTAGCTGATGCTTAAGAGGGAGAATTTTCTCTATGACGACGTATAAAAAAATCATGAATATCGCCTTGCCAGCTATGGCGGAGAATTTTTTGCAGATGCTCATGGGTATGGTCGACAGCTATCTGGTGGCCGGTCTAGGGCTGATTGCAATCTCTGGTGTCTCGGTGGCCGGTAACATCATTACTATTTATCAGGCAATTTTTATCGCGCTGGGGGCTGCTATTTCCAGTATCATTTCCAAGACTCTGGCGCAGGGGGACAAGGAGCATCTGGCCTATCATACAGCTGAGGCTATCAAGCTGACTTTGCTTCTGAGTCTTCTGTTGGGGCTGGTTTCCCTGCTCTTTGGCAGGCAGATGCTGGACCTTCTGGGGACGGAAAAAGCGGTGGCTGAAGCAGGTGGTCTCTATCTGGCTCTGGTTGGTGGGACTATTGTCTTGTTGGGCTTGATGACTTCCTTTGGAGCTCTGGTGCGGGTTATGCGCAATCCTAGATTTCCCATGTATGTCAGTCTTCTGACCAATGTTCTCAATGCCCTCTTTTCCGGTCTGGGGATTTACGTCTTTCGGCTTGGTATTGTCGGTGTAGCGCTGGGAACGGTGCTGGCTCGTTTGGTCGGTGTGCTGATTCTCTGGCGGGAGCTAGACTTGTCCACGATCCGCTGGAGCTGGGGCCTAGATGGCGAGCTCTTGCGCCTGTCTCTGCCGGCTGCTGGAGAGCGGCTCATGATGCGGGCAGGTGATGTGGTAATCATCGCCATTGTGGTCGTCTTTGGGACGGACGCAGTAGCGGGGAATGCCATTGGTGAAGTCCTGACTCAGTTTAACTACATGCCGGCTTTCGGGGTCGCGACAGCAACAGTCATGCTGGTCGCCCATGCGGTTGGCGAGGGTGATATGCAAGCGGTTGGTCTGATTCGTCAGCGGGCCTTCTGGCTGTCTTTTGCTTGCATGCTGCCCTTGGCTTTAGGGATTTTCGCCCTTGGTCGACCCCTGACCGTGCTCTATACGGACAATAGCGGAGCGATCACAGCTAGTCTTTCAGTTATCCTCTTTTCCCTGCTGGGAACTCCTATGACAGTGGGAACCGTGATTTACACAGCTGTCTGGCAGGGGCTGGGCAATGCTAGATTGCCCTTTTATGCCACGACCGTTGGCATGTGGCTGATTCGCATCATTGCGGGTTATGTGCTGGGCGTGACATTTGGCTTGGGCCTTCCGGGTGTCTGGGCTGGGACTCTCTTGGACAATGGCTTCCGCTGGCTATTTTTAAAGGTTTTATTTGACAGAAAAATGAGGGAAATTGCATGACAAAAGCGTTTATTTGGGATTTGGACGGCACCTTGCTGGACTCCTATGATGCTATTTTGGCAGGAATTGAGGAAACCTATGCTCACTATAGTCTGGACTTCGATAGAGCCAGTATTCACAGCTATATCCTAAAGCACTCTGTCCAGAAGCTTTTGGAAAAAGTAGCGTCTGAGAAAGGTCTGGACGCTGCCGAGATGAATGCCTTCCGTGGAGCAAGCCTAAAGGAGAAAAATGCTCAGGTCCATATGATGGAAGGAGCTGCGGAGATACTGGCTTGGGCTAAGGAGCAGGGCATTGCCCAGTTTGTCTATACCCACAAGGGACTCAATGCCCATCAAATCTTGCAAGACTTGGGCATTCATGATTATTTTACAGAAATCATCACAACAGCCAATGGCTTTGAGCGCAAGCCCCACCCAGAAGGTGTCGACTATCTGGTCGAGAAATACGGTCTGGACAAGCAAGAAACCTACTATATCGGCGACCGGACGCTGGATGTGGATGTTGCCGTCAACAGTGGCATCCAGAGCATTAACTTCTGTGACTACCGACCAGAAATCAATCAGAAAATAGAGAAGTTGCTGGATATCAAGCAATTATTTACAAGATAAAAAGCAGACTAGAACTGATTTACTGTCAGTCTAGCCTGCTTTTTCTTTTACATATGCTCAATGTGAAGTTCTAGCAAGAACTCAAGAGCCTCGGGAGTACAGTTCTTTTTTTCAATAGGGAAGCCGACATTTGGCCCCAACATGATATAAAAATCTTCCTTGGTATTAAAAACTTTGACGATGTCATCATAGCTATAAAGAAACTCTCCTCGTTTGCTTTTCACAGAAAAGTTATCTTTCTCAAATATAAGAGTTTGCTCCATATCCTTCCAGAAAGGAGTTTTTTGATAGGCTTTCTTTATCTGAAAGTCCATGCCAAAGTATATGGCTGAGAATGTAATCAAAGATGCAAATAGCATGGTAAACACAGAGAATCGCTTCAGTTGCTCAGGTATAAAGGTCAGATAGAGCGACATGATTCCTATAAAGATGAGAATATTTAGTAAAAATCCTTTTCCACGTATGAAAACAGACCATGCAAATCGTTGATAGACTTCCTCAGTCACAAGAGTTGGAATGGTTATTGGGAACATGCTTTACCTCCTAGTTTTTATTATTATACCATAGAAGAGCGACAAGATATAGCTGGCTCTTGCTAGGCGATGCCATCTTTTATAGGAGGCGAGAGATAGTCCCATTTTTATCTAAAACCAGCACATCTGGCATGTTTAGGCTGCGCCAGAAGTCATAATTAATGCTGGAGTCAAATGCGCTCAGCAAGATGCAGATCAGGTTACCGTGGGAGCTAATGATAATTTCTTCGTTTTGGTGTTTGCTTTCCAGTTCATGAAGAAGAGCTAAGGCACGCTGTTGAGCTTGCTGATTGGATTCACCATCAACAAGTGAAAATGTTGGCCGTGACCAAAGTTGCATGAGACATTCTTCAAAGTCTTGGTCGGTAATCGCTTGACTACTTAGTTTTCGCTCTATTAGTCGTTTGTCGGTTTGAATAGCGAGTTTCAGACTCTGAGCCAAAGGCTCAACCATTTGGATAGCTCTTCGGTAGGGGCTGGAATAAATAGCGGTAATGGGTTTATCTGCTAAAAAGTCAAGCTGCGCCAAGGATTCTTGTCCTTTATCTGATAATGGTCGGTTGATTTCATCAGGTGTATAGTTAGAATGCGCATGACGGATAAAATAGTAGGTGTTGTTCATAAGATGATTATAGCAAAATTTAAATCTCAATTCATTTTCTACCTATTTTCCACGCCGCCTTTTCTGTCTTTGCCCGCCTTTCGTGTTATAATAAACCTATGGAAAAAAAGAACAAATTATTATTAATCGACGGTTCGTCCGTTGCTTTTCGCGCTTTTTTTGCGCTTTATAATCAAATCGATCGTTTCAAGAGTCCATCGGGCCTGCATACCAACGCCATTTATGGCTTCCACCTCATGCTCAATCATCTCTTGGAGCGCGTGCAGCCGACTCATGTCCTGGTAGCTTTTGATGCTGGCAAGACGACTTTCCGGACCGAGATGTACGCCGACTATAAGGCTGGTCGGGCCAAGACGCCGGATGAATTTCGTGAGCAACTGCCCTTTATCCGTGAAATGCTGAAGCACCTAGGCATTCACTACTACGATTTGGCTCAGTATGAGGCAGATGACATCATCGGAACCTTGGACAAGATGGCTGAAAAGACAGCAGTGCCTTACGATGTGACCATTGTCAGCGGCGATAAAGACTTGATTCAGCTAACGGATGACAATACCGTGGTGGAGATTTCCAAGAAAGGTGTGGCCGAGTTTGAAGAATTTACCCCAGCCTACCTCATGGAAAAGATGGGCATCACACCAGAGCAGTTCATTGACCTCAAGGCGCTGATGGGCGATCAGTCGGATAATATCCCCGGAGTGACCAAGATTGGTGAGAAGACTGGTCTCAAGCTCCTCTTGGAGTATGGTTCTTTGGAAAATCTCTATGAAAACATTGACCAGCTCAAGGCTTCCAAGATGAAGGAAAATCTGATCAATGACAAGGACAAGGCCTTTTTATCTAAAACTCTAGCTACTATCAATACTCAGGCTCCGATTGAAATCGGACTGGATGATTTGGTTTATAAGGGTCCGCAGGTAGAGGCTCTGAGCAAGTTCTATGACGAGATGGGCTTCAAGCAGCTCAAGGCTCAGCTAGGGACTAGTCAAGAGCCGGTAGAAGTCAAACCAATTGAATTTACCAAAGTGACTGAGGTGACAGCGGATATGCTGGCACCAGAGCAATTCTTCTATTTTGAAATCTTGGGTGACAACTACCACAAGGAAGAGATTGTCGGCCTTGCTTGGGGAGATAGTCGTCAGATTTATGTTGGCTCCAGCGATTTACTACAGCAACCTCTCTTTCAGGAGTTTTTGACAAAAACAGCTCTGAAAACCTACGATCTCAAGCGGACTAAGGTACTGCTCAGTCATTACGGCATTGAACTGCCGGCAGCAGCCTTTGATGCGCGTCTAGCCAAGTATCTGCTTTCGACGGTCGAGGATAATGAGCTGGCGACTATTGCTCGCCTCTACGGCCAAACAATTCTGCCGACGGATGACGAGGTTTATGGCAAGGGAGCCAAGCGCGCTTTGCCGGAGCAAGAGCAGCTCTTTAAGCATCTAGCTCGTAAAATCCAAGTGTTGCTGGAAACAGAAGAGCCAATGCAAGAACAGCTCCGTTCCCACGATCAGCTGGATTTGTTGCTTGAAATGGAGCAGCCTCTGGCCTTTGTCCTAGCCAAGATGGAGATTGCAGGAATCAAGGTTGAGCGGGAAACCCTGCAGGGCATGCAGGCGGAAAATGAAAAGACGCTGGAAAGTCTGACGCAGGAGATTTATGATCTGGCTGGTCAGGAGTTCAATATCAACTCACCGAAACAGCTGGGAACCATTCTCTTTGAGGATATGGGATTGCCACTGGAGTACACCAAAAAGACCAAGACGGGCTACTCGACAGCAGTTGATGTGCTGGAGCGTTTAGCACCCATTGCACCGATTGTGTCTAAGATTCTGGAATACCGTCAAATCAGCAAGCTCCAGTCTACTTATATCATCGGACTTCAGGAGGCGATAGCGGCTGACGGCAAGATTCACACTCGCTATGTTCAGGATTTGACCCAGACGGGCCGCTTGTCCTCGGTTGATCCGAACCTGCAGAATATCCCCGTTCGTTTGGAGCAGGGGCGTCTTATTCGCAAGGCCTTTGTGCCAGAGTGGGCAGACAGTGTGCTTCTCAGCTCGGATTATTCCCAGATTGAGCTGCGGGTGCTGGCTCATATTTCTCAGGACGAGCATTTGATTGCTGCCTTTCAGCATGGAGAAGACATTCACACGGCTACAGCCATGCGGGTCTTTGGTATTGAAAAGGCAGAGGATGTGACGCCGAATGACCGCCGCAATGCCAAGGCTGTCAACTTCGGAGTAGTCTATGGCATTTCCGACTTCGGACTGGCTAATAATTTGGGCATTTCCCGTAAGGCAGCTAAAGACTACATTGAGACTTATTTTGAGCGCTTCCCTGGTATCAAGAATTATATGGAAACCATCGTTCGCGAAGCGCGTGATAAGGGCTATGTAGAGACCATTTACCATCGCCGTCGCTCCTTGCCGGACATCAATTCCCGCAACTTTAACATCCGAAATTTTGCGGAGCGCACAGCTATTAACAGCCCCATCCAAGGATCTGCCGCAGACATTCTCAAAGTCGCTATGATTAATCTGGACCGAGCACTGACAGAGAAGAATTTCAAGTCTCGCATGCTCTTGCAGGTTCACGATGAAATCGTGCTGGAAGTGCCAAATGACGAGCTAACAGCCGTCCGCCAGCTAGTCAAAGAAACCATGGAAGCCGCGATTGAGCTAGCCGTTCCACTAGTGGCTGATGAAAATGCCGGCCAAACTTGGTACGAGGCGAAGTAAGATAAGATACAAAGAGCGTCAAAAAACGACTGAAAATCAGGAATCTGGCCGAAGGAGTCATGCTCCTAGAACGGATTATCTATTTTCTAAGGTTTTAGCTCGTATTCAGTTTAAGATATCAAGGGCGTAAAACACAAAGTGAAAATAGAAAGCTGACACAGAGAGTGGGACAGAAATCGGTAATTCGTTAGAATTCGATTTCGTCGTCCCACCTCCGCACAGTTGAGTAGGGCTCTAAAAGCTGATGAAATCAGCGTAATAGAGCCCACTCAACCACTGCGCCTTGCTCGACAATCCAAAGACAATTGAGAGGCTAGGACTTTTGTCCCAGCCTCGAGGGAAACCATCTTTTTTGTACCGCATTTGGCTAATATATCATTGTAAAAAAGTTGAAAATTATTTATAAAACAGGAGGAAGTTTATGACTTACCATTTTCAAAATCCCAGTGACGGCGTTGTCAAGCGCTATCTAGAAACCAGCAAGGTGATTGCCGTTGTCGGTCTATCAGACCGTGAGGAAACGACCAGTAACCGTGTGTCCAAGGAAATGCAAGCGCGGGGCTATCGGATTATCCCAGTCAATCCGCGAGCAGCGGGCAGTCAGATTTTTGGTGAAACGGTTTATGCCAGTCTCAAAGATATCCCTTTCCCAGTGGATATTGTCGATGTTTACCGTCGTAGCGAGTTTTTGCCAGATGTGGCGCGTGATTTTCTGGAAGCAGATGCCAAGATTTTCTGGGCTCAGTTGGGCTTGGAAAATGAAGAAGCTGAGCAGATTTTGCGGGAAGCTGGTTATGAAGATATCGTTATGGATCGCTGCATCAAACGCGAGCATACCCGCTTGATTCTAGGCGAATAAGATGACCAAGTTAGTTATCATTCATGGTAATTCTGGCTCTGGCAAGTCGAGTTTGGCTAAGAAACTGCAGGCATACTATGGTCGAGGGACTCTTTTGATTGCGCAGGACACAGTTAGACGGGACATGCTCAAGGAAAAAGTCGAGCCGGGAAATTTGTCTATTGACCTGACAGAGACATTGGCACGCTTCGGCTACGAACATGATTTGCTGGTCTTGGTAGAAGGTTTCTATGAGACAGATATTTATGGGCACATGCTAGAGCGTTTGCGGAATTTATTTGGTTCTCAGACTCTAGCATATTACTATGATTTGACTTTCGAAGAAACCGTCCGCCGCCATCAGACTAGAGCGAAGCAAGAAGAATTTACCCCGGCCGACATGAAGCGCTGGTGGAAAGATCGAAATTTCTTAGGCTGGCAAGAAGAATCGTTCTTTAGGGACGAAGATTCCTTGGAGGCAGCCTTTGAGCGGATCGTTCAGGATTTAAAGAAAATTTGAAACGAAGCACAGGAGGAAGAACTTCTGTGCTTTTTGCATCAAAAAGGCATTTTCAGAAATTTTAAATAAATTTTGAGAAAAATATCACACAAAATGTTGACAAAATTATTTCACAGGATTACAATTAGATTACAAAATATTTCTTTTGTTACAAAAAAGTTTTAAAGAATATATTTTAGTGGGGTAAGATGTCCCCTATGCAAGCCAACATCGCTACTATCGTTTAGCAAATTGATGATAAACTGACAAGGAGATTCCATTATGAAACGTAGTAAATTTATTCTATTGACAGCCACTGCCTTATGCTCTGCTTTCCTGCTCGCAGCCTGTAGTTCCAAACCTTCCACGGAGGCTAGTAGTTCTACCTCTCAGAGCTCTAAAATTAGCAGTTCTAGCAAGTCTTCTACCAAACCATCAGCTAAGCAAAGTTCTGCTTCTAACTCCGTGACATCCTCTTCAACTCCTCAGACATCTAGCGACCAGAGTGTTTCCAGCCAGGCTGAGAAGCCCGTGGACAACAAGACTTCAGCAGATTCGAACACGTCACCAACTCCAGCTGCCCCAGTGACTCCAACAACTTCCGGTATGGATGTCAATGCTCTAGCAAATGGTGATTTCTCTAGCATTGCAGGTACTTGGCAAGACGATTTGGGCAATCAATTAGTATTTGATGCAAATGGCTTGGTGTCTCATACTTACAGAGGAAATGAATCAAGCGACTACACTTTGACAAATAGTCAAGTATATGAAGGTAAGTTTGGAGCGTTTTTAACTCATAAATCAGGGAATCAAGTGGCCTCCTTCACAGCCATTCCTAAAGGAGCTCGTCTTTATGATACTGGAAGTGAAAATCCGAAAGAACGCATTTTAGTGGGGCAAGATTTTACCTATGCAAGCCAACATCCCTACTATCGCGTAGCGAATTGATGTATTGAATGATGAACATCGTGGTGCGAGTGACTTTCCAAGGTACTCGTCATGCTGACAATATAAAAACAAGGAACAGAATTAATTGCTGTTCCTTTTTCTTTGCTTTATCGAAAAAAGTTTGTTCATAGGGCTGTTTTGGATTATTTTTTTGTAAAATGGCTCTTTCTTCTCCAAAAATTGGTACAATAAAAGAAAGCGTTTTAATCGAATGATGAGGTAGTAACGATGAAAATATCTTTAGAAGAAATTCAAAGAGTTGCCAACCAAGGCCCTTTCTATCCAGACTGGGACTCTCTTGCGACCTATCAAGTTCCCCACTGGTTCAAAAGGGCTAAGTTTGGGATTTTTATCCACTGGGGACTTTACAGCCTTCCTGCCTTTGGGAGCGAGTGGTACTCTCGAAATATGTACATCCAGGGTACGGCAGAGTTTGACCATCATATCAAAACTTACGGGCCTCACAAAGATTTCGGCTACAAGGATTTTATCCCACTCTTTACTGCCGAAAATTTTCATGCGGACGAATGGCTGCGCCTCTTTAAAGAAGCGGGAGCCCAATACATGTTTCCAGTGGCGGAGCATCACGACGGCTTCCAGCTTTATGCCAGCCAGCTCTCTTCTTTTAATAGTGTGGAAATGGGCCCAAAGCGTGACATCTTGGGGGAATTGAGTCAGGCAGCCCAAAGAGAGCAGGTTCATTTTTGTACTTCCTCCCATCGGGCGGAGCATCATTTTTTCTTTTCACATGGGAAGGAGTTTGCTAGTGACATTGCCAGCGAAGTCAGTCGCGAGGAACTCTATTGGCCGGCTATGCCAGAGCCAGACCACCATGATTTGTTTGGTCAGCCTTATCCGAGTCAGGAGTTTCTAGATGATTGGCTCCTGCGCACCTGTGAGTTGGTTCGAGATTACCAGCCTGAGATTTTGTATTTTGACTGGTGGATTCAGCATGCAGCTTTTAAAGAGTATATAAAGCTTTTTGCGGCCTATTACTATAATTTAGGAGCAGCTTCTGAGAAGCCGACTAGCATCTGCTACAAGCATGGTGCGCTGGCTTTTGGTGCGGGGATTGTGGAAGTGGAGCGCGGCGGTTTCGCAGAGATCCAGCCTTTCACTTGGCAGACGGATACAGCTATTGCGCGAAATTCTTGGGGTTACACAGAAAACCTTGACTATAAATCAGCTAAAGAAATCATCCAGACCTTGATTGATGTTGTGTCCAAAAATGGGAATTTGCTGCTGAATATTGGGCCAAAAGGAGACGGGGCGATTCCAGAAAAAGATCAAGAAATCTTGAGAGAAATCGGGGCTTGGCTCCAAGTGAATGGTCAAGCGATCTATGATTCACGCGCGTGGAGGCAATTTGGAGAAGGTCCGACACAAGTAGATAGTGGGCCATTTTCGGATGGAAAAAACATCCCGTATACAAACCAGGATTTCCGTTTCACGGCCAAGGGCGGAGCGGTGTATGCCTTTTTGATGGAGCCTGCAGTAAATCAGTGGCTGACGATTCAGGCTTTGGCTGACGAAAGAGAAAATCCCGCTTCTCGCTTTCATGGTATCATAGAAAAGCTATCTTTACTAGGCTATGATGAAGCGCTTGAATGGGAGCAAATGCCTCAAGGTTTGTGTCTTTTCATGCCGAGTGTAGCAGCCGACTTACCCTTGGTAGTGAAAGTCCAACTGCGTTAAATCTAGACGAAAAAATGAGGCTGGGACAAAAGTCCTAGCCTCTCAATTGTCTTTGGATTGTCGAGCAAGGCGCAGTGGTTGTGTGGGCTCTACTACGCTGATTTCATCAGCTTTTACAGCCCTACTCAACTGTGCGGAGGTGGGACGACGAAATCGAATTCTAACGAATTACCGATTTCTGTCCCACTCTCATTTTACTTACCTAGTGATTTTAAATTTTCATGAAAGAGTACTCGGGCTGTTGTGATGTAAGGATAGGCCACAACTCCAGCGATTCCCAGTGTAATACCAATCAGGATATACCAGCCGATAAAGCTCAGATCCAGCAAGAAACGTTTCCATTTATAGCCTTTCATCATGCGTCTGCTTTGCACAATGACTTGCCAAGGTCCTTGGTAGGTGCCTGTACTCAGCTGATCATAAAGGATGAAGTCGGTCTGAGAGTAAGCATAGTTGGCCATCAGGAAGATTGCCGTACCAGCCAAGACAATGAGAGTACCGAGAAACATCATGGGCGCATAGCTGACGATTTGCTCCACCTCAGGACTAGCAGCTGTCAATTGGGACACATCGGATATTTTCCCATAAATAGCTAGCACCTTGTAACTGCTGAAAATAAGGAAAAATGAACCGACAAGGCTGATAGAATTCCACAGCAAGAGGAGGATACTCTTAGTCAGCTGTGTGATAAAAATCGGTGAAAAAAGCTCGGCAGAAAAGATTCGGCCAATATCCGTAAAGCCAACCGTATCGCGTTTTTTCCGGACGACATCCATCATGCTGAAGCCAGCAGATAAAAAGAGCAGGGCGATGATAAATTCTACGATTTGTGGAAAAATTTGACGACCAAAAATCACAACAAAGGCCTGATTGACCTCCAACTGGGGAACGATCTCCTCTAGATGACGGTTGGGAGACAGATAGGTAGATAAGATGGTTACCAGAGTTGGAATGGCAAAGAGCGAGTAAATGCCGTTGGTTTGATTTCGGATAGTGCGTGCCTGGGCACGGATTTCGCTTAAATTCATACAGACCTCCATTTCATGATTTTTATTATACCACATATCGTGACAGACAAGACTTTTTTTGGTAAAATCATACGGTATCTTATGAGCGCCTGTCGCTTATTTTATAGAAGAAAATAGCTGGGACTGTCTTTCCCAGCAGGAGGAAACATGTCAGATTCACCGATTCAGTATCGTTTGATCAAAAAAGAAAAGCACACAGGTGCTCGTTTGGGGGAGATTATCACGCCCCACGGAACCTTCCCAACGCCTATGTTTATGCCGGTCGGCACTCAGGCTACGGTCAAGACCCAGTCGCCAGAAGAGCTCAAGCAAATGGGTTCTGGTATCATCTTGGCCAATACTTACCACCTCTGGTTGCGGCCGGGTGATGAGCTGATTGCCCGTGCAGGTGGCCTACACAAGTTCATGAACTGGGACCAGCCTATTCTGACCGATAGTGGTGGCTTTCAGGTTTATTCTCTAGCGGATAGTCGCAACATCACAGAAGAAGGAGTGACTTTTAAGAACCACCTTAATGGTTCCAAGATGTTCCTTTCGCCAGAAAAGGCTATCTCTATCCAGAACAACTTAGGTAGCGACATCATGATGTCCTTTGATGAGTGCCCGCAGTTCTACCAGCCTTATGACTATGTCAAGAAGTCCATTGAGCGGACTAGCCGTTGGGCAGAGCGCGGACTCAAGGCCCACACTCGTCCACACGATCAAGGTCTCTTTGGGATTGTTCAGGGAGCTGGCTTTGAAGATTTGCGCCGCCAGTCTGCTCAAGATTTGGTCAGCATGGATTTCCCAGGCTACTCTATTGGAGGATTGGCTGTTGGTGAGTCTCATGAGGAAATGAATGCGGTACTGGACTTCACAACGCCTTTGCTGCCTGAAAACAAGCCTCGCTATCTCATGGGAGTGGGAGCGCCAGATAGCTTGATTGATGGTGTTATCCGTGGCGTTGATATGTTTGACTGCGTCCTGCCGACTCGGATTGCCCGAAACGGCACCTGCATGACCAGCGAGGGACGTCTGGTTGTCAAAAATGCCCAGTTTGAGGAAGATTTCACGCCACTGGATCACGACTGTGATTGCTACACTTGTACAAACTACACGCGGGCCTATATCCGCCACCTACTCAAAGCTGATGAAACCTTTGGCCTCCGCTTGACCAGTTACCACAATCTTTACTTCTTGGTAAACCTTATGAAGAAAGTTCGCCAAGCTATTATGGATGATAACTTGTTAGAATTCCGAGAAGACTTTGTTGAGCGCTACGGCTACAACCGCTCCAAGAGGAATTTCTAAGAGTCTTCATTAGAAAGGAAGAAGTATGTCTGATGAAGGAAAATTGTTGGAAAGCTTGGTAGACTACCTGTCGGATGGTCAAAAGCACACTCTGAGGATTTTTGGTCACGGAGCTTCGGGTAAGTCAACTTTTGCTCGAAAACTCCAGCTTACCTTGGGTGAGGAAGGAACCAATCTGCTGGAAACAGATCCTTATGTAATTACTGGGGAGTATCGAGATTTGCTCAGTTCTAAGGATTTTCCTCATCAAAAAGTAACGGCTTCTATCCCAGCCGTTCATGAACTGAGTAGTCTGGAGCGTGATATTTGTGCTTTGCAGTCTGGTCTGGATATTCTGACCATTGGAAAAGCTTGGTCACCAAGTTTGCGTTTGTCAGCTCAAAAGCCAATTTTAATAGTAGAAGGCATGTCAGCAGCTTTTTTGCCTAAAAGCTTGTTTGATTTATCGATTTGCTTTTACACGGATGATCAAACTGAGTTAGAACGCCGCTTGTCGCGGGATGTGGCTGTGCGAGAGCGCAGGCCTGAGTGGATAGAGCAGACGCACCTAGCTCGGCGAGAGCAATATCAGCACTTTTATCAGCCTTATCTAGCAGCTGCCGACCTTGTCATCTGCCAGTCAGGCAACGATTTTCGCATTGAAAAGAACAGCCCGTTGTTATAAAACAAAGCAGCTAAAAGCAAATTTTTCATTTTTTATCTCACTGACGTGCGTCAGTGAGCATTTTTATTTTTTGAGCAAAAACTCAAACGACTAGGTAGAATAATCTAAATTTTCTTCTATATAAATGATTACAAGACTTATAAGTCACCTAGAAAACACTTTCATAAAAAATTATCCTAAAAATCTTTAAAAACTTGCTCAAATCCCTTGCAATGCTTGGTTCTTTGTGTTAAGATACTATGGTGCTGTAAAAAACAGCTTGTAGCTTTGATGCAAGAGGTTGCGACACGCTCGGTTGCATTGCCACGCAATCACCTGTCGGTTTTCTTGTGGAGCTAGCCTATTATCTTAAATAGACGAAAAAAGGAGAAAAAGATGGCAAACAAAAAAATCCGCATCCGTTTGAAAGCTTACGAACATCGTACACTTGATACAGCGGCTGCAAAAATCGTAGAAACTGCTGCACGTACAGGTGCTGAAGTTGCGGGTCCAATCCCACTTCCAACTGAACGTAGCCTCTACACAATCATTCGTGCGACTCACAAATACAAAGATTCTCGCGAACAATTTGAAATGCGTACTCACAAACGCTTGATCGACATCATCAACCCAACTCAAAAAACAGTTGACGCTTTGATGAAGTTGGACCTTCCAAGTGGTGTGAACGTAGAAATCAAACTTTAATCTAAAGCTTGATATCTTGAGCATAAAAAACGCTCGTTAAAAACTTTTTAGACAAAAAAATAGAAAAGGAAACATTTTCTCATGACAAAAGGAATCTTAGGGAAAAAAGTGGGAATGACTCAAATCTTCACTGAAGCTGGCGAATTAATCCCTGTAACTGTTGTTGAAGCAACTCCAAACGTTGTTCTTCAAGTAAAAACAGTTGAAACAGACGGTTACAACGCAGTTCAAGTTGGTTTTGATGACCTTCGTGACGTATTGAGCAACAAACCTGCTAAAGGACATGTAGCGAAAGCTAACACGGCTCCTAAGCGCTTCATTCGTGAATTCAAAAACATTGAAGGCTTGGAAGTTGGTGCGGAAATCACAGTTGATACATTCGAAGCTGGTGATGTTGTTGATGTAACAGGAACTTCAAAAGGTAAAGGTTTCCAAGGTGTAATCAAACGCCACGGCCAATCTCGTGGTCCAATGGCTCACGGTTCACGTTACCACCGTCGTCCTGGTTCAATGGGACCAGTTGCGCCAAACCGTGTTTTCAAAAACAAACACTTGGCTGGACGTATGGGTGGCAACCGTGTAACGATTCAAAATCTTGAAATCGTACAAGTTGTTCCAGAGAAAAACGTTATCTTGATCAAAGGAAACGTACCTGGTGCTAAGAAATCTCTTATCACTATCAAATCAGCAGTTAAAGCTGGTAAATAATAAAGAAAGGGGAAATCAGTCACAATGGCAAACGTAAAATTATTTGACCAAACTGGTAAAGAAGCTGGTGAAGTAGTTCTTAACGACGCAATCTTTGGTATCGAACCAAATGAATCAGTTGTCTTCGACGTGATCATCAGCCAACGCGCTAGCCTCCGTCAAGGAACTCACGCTGTTAAAAACCGTTCTGCAGTATCAGGCGGCGGACGCAAACCATGGCGTCAAAAAGGAACTGGACGTGCTCGTCAAGGTTCTATCCGCTCTCCACAATGGCGTGGTGGTGGTATCGTCTTCGGTCCAACTCCTCGTTCATATGCCTACAAACTTCCACAAAAAGTTCGTAGATTGGCATTGAAATCAGTTTACTCTGAAAAAGTTGCTGAAAACAAATTCGTAGCTGTAGACAGCCTTTCATTTACAGCTCCAAAAACTGCTGAGTTTGCAAAAGTGCTTGCAGCATTGAGCATTGACACAAAAGTACTTGTTATTCTTGAAGAAGGAAATGAATTTGCTGCACTTTCAGCACGTAACCTTCCAAATGTTAAAGTTGCAACAGCAACAACAGCAAGTGTTCTTGACATCGCAAACAGCGACAAACTTCTTGTTACTCAAGCAGCTATCTCTAAAATTGAGGAGGTTCTTGCATAATGAATTTGTATGACGTTATCAAAAAGCCTGTCATCACTGAAAGCTCAATGGCTCAGCTTGAAGCAGGCAAATACGTATTTGAAGTAGACACTCGCGCTCACAAACTTTTGATCAAGCAAGCTGTTGAAGCTGCTTTTGAAGGAGTTAAAGTTGCTAATGTCAACACTATCAACGTAAAACCTAAAGCAAAACGCGTTGGACGTTACACTGGTTTTACTAACAAAACTAAAAAAGCTATCATCACTCTGACAGCAGATTCAAAAGCAATCGAGTTGTTCGGAGCTGCTGAAGCAGAATAATCTAAGGAGGAAATATCGTGGGAATTCGTGTTTATAAACCAACAACAAACGGTCGCCGTAATATGACTTCTTTGGATTTCGCTGAAATCACTACTAGCACTCCAGAAAAATCTTTGCTCGTTTCTCTTAAGAGCAAAGCTGGTCGTAACAACAACGGACGCATCACTGTTCGTCACCAAGGTGGCGGTCACAAACGTCACTACCGTTTGATTGACTTCAAACGCAACAAAGATGCTGTTGAAGCAGTAGTTAAAACTATCGAGTACGATCCAAACCGTTCAGCAAACATCGCTTTGGTTCACTATACTGACGGTGTGAAGGCATACATCATCGCTCCTAAAGGTCTTGAAGTAGGTCAACGTATCGTTTCAGGTCCTGAAGCAGATATCAAGATCGGTAACGCACTTCCGCTTGCTAACATCCCAGTTGGTACTTTGGTTCACAACATTGAGTTGAAACCAGGTCGTGGTGGTGAATTGGTTCGTGCTGCTGGAGCTTCTGCTCAAGTATTGGGTCAAGAAGGTAAATACACTCTTGTTCGTCTTCAATCAGGCGAAGTTCGTATGATCCTTGGCACTTGCCGCGCTACAGTTGGTGTTGTCGGAAACGAACAACATGGCTTGGTTAACCTTGGTAAAGCAGGTCGTAGCCGTTGGAAAGGTATCCGTCCAACAGTTCGCGGTTCTGTAATGAACCCTAACGATCACCCACACGGTGGTGGTGAAGGTAAAGCACCAGTTGGTCGTAAAGCGCCATCTACTCCATGGGGCAAACCTGCTCTTGGTCTTAAAACTCGTAACAAGAAAGCGAAATCTGACAAACTTATCGTTCGTCGTCGCAACGAGAAATAATCTAAAACAATCTATCCGCCAGCTCGGTAGCGCTGCCTAGCAGCGCAGGCCGCTGTGGTACTTATTTTAAAGGAGAAAACATAAAAATGGGACGCAGTCTTAAAAAAGGACCTTTCGTCGATGAGCATTTGATGAAAAAAGTTGAAGCTCAAGCTAACGACGAAAAGAAAAAAGTTATCAAAACTTGGTCACGTCGTTCAACGATTTTCCCAAGTTTCATCGGTTACACAATCGCAGTCTATGACGGACGTAAACACGTGCCTGTTTACATCCAAGAAGACATGGTAGGTCACAAACTTGGTGAATTTGCACCAACTCGTACTTACAAAGGTCACGCTGCAGACGACAAGAAAACACGTAGAAAATAAGGAGAACATAAATGGCAGAAATTACTTCAGCTAAAGCAATGGCTCGTACAGTGCGTGTTTCACCTCGTAAAACTCGTCTAGTTCTTGACAATATCCGTGGTAAAAACGTCGCTGACGCAATCGCAATCTTGAAATTCACTCCAAACAAAGCTGCTGGCATTATCGAAAAAGTATTGATCTCTGCAATCGCTAATGCTGAAAACAACTTTGGTTTGGAAAAAGCTAACTTGGTAGTATCTGAAGCTTTCGCAAACGAAGGACCAACTATGAAACGTTTCCGTCCACGTGCTAAAGGTTCAGCTTCACCAATCAACAAACGCACAAGCCACATCACTGTGGTTGTTGCAGAAAAATAAGGAGGTAACATCGTGGGTCAAAAAGTACATCCAATTGGTATGCGTGTCGGCATCATCCGTGATTGGGATGCCAAATGGTATGCTGAAAAAGAATACGCGGATTACCTTCATGAAGATCTTGCAATCCGTAAATTCGTTCAAAAAGAATTGGCTGACGCAGCTGTTTCAACTATTGAAATCGAACGCGCAGTAAACAAAGTTAACGTTTCACTTCACACTGCTAAACCAGGTATGGTTATCGGTAAAGGTGGAGCTAACGTTGATGCACTTCGTGCAAAACTCAACAAATTAACTGGAAAACAAGTACACATCAACATCATCGAGATCAAATCTCCAGATTTGGATGCTCACCTTGTTGGTGAAGGAATTGCTCGTCAATTGGAGCAACGTGTTGCTTTCCGTCGTGCTCAAAAACAAGCAATCCAACGTGCAATGCGTGCAGGAGCTAAAGGAATCAAAACCCAAGTATCAGGTCGTTTGAACGGTGCAGATATCGCTCGTAGCGAAGGATACTCTGAAGGAACTGTTCCACTTCACACCCTTCGTGCGGATATCGATTACGCTTGGGAAGAAGCTGATACTACTTACGGTAAACTTGGTGTTAAAGTATGGATCTACCGTGGAGAAGTTCTTCCAGCTCGTAAAAACACTAAAGGAGGTAAATAACCAATGTTAGTACCTAAACGTGTTAAACACCGTCGCGAATTCCGCGGAAAAATGCGTGGTGAAGCTAAAGGTGGTAAAGAAGTAACTTTTGGAGAATATGGTCTTCAAGCAACTACTAGCCACTGGATCACTAACCGTCAAATTGAAGCTGCCCGTATCGCTATGACTCGTTACATGAAACGTGGTGGTAAAGTTTGGATTAAAATCTTCCCACACAAGTCATACACTGCAAAAGCAATCGGTGTACGGATGGGATCTGGTAAAGGGGCTCCAGAAGGTTGGGTAGCACCAGTTAAACGTGGTAAAGTGATGTTTGAAATCGCTGGTGTATCAGAAGAAATCGCTCGTGAAGCTCTTCGTCTTGCAAGCCACAAATTGCCAGTTAAATGTAAATTCGTAAAGCGTGAAGCAGAATAAGGAGAAAGCATGAAACTTAAAGAAATTCAAGATTTTGTTAAAGAACTTCGTGGTCTTTCTCAAGAAGAACTCGCGAAGCGTGAAAATGAATTGAAGAAAGAATTGTTTGATCTTCGTTTCCAAGCCGCTACTGGTCAATTGGAGCAGACAGCGCGTTTGAAAGAAGTGAAAAAACAAATCGCACGTATCAAAACTGTTCAATCAGAAGTTAAATAATAGACTTGGGAAAGGAGAAATTCTAAAATGGAACGTAATCAACGTAAAACCCTCGTCGGACGCGTCGTTTCTGACAAGATGGATAAGACAATCACAGTTGTAGTTGAAACAAAACGTAACCACCCAGTCTATGGTAAGCGTATTAACTACTCTAAGAAGTACAAAGCACATGATGAAAACAATGTTGCCAAAGAAGGCGATATCGTTCGTATCATGGAAACTCGTCCGCTTTCAGCTACAAAACGCTTCCGTCTTGTAGAAGTTGTTGAAGAAGCGGTTATCATCTAATCAAACCAGAAAGGAGAAAACTTAAATGATTCAAACAGAAACTCGTTTGAAAGTTGCTGACAACAGCGGTGCTCGCGAAATCCTGACAATCAAAGTTCTTGGTGGTTCAGGACGTAAGTTCGCCAACATCGGTGATGTCATCGTTGCATCTGTAAAACAAGCTACTCCTGGTGGTGCGGTTAAAAAAGGTGACGTTGTAAAAGCGGTTATCGTTCGTACTAAATCAGGTGCTCGTCGTAAAGATGGTTCATACATCAAATTCGACGAAAACGCTGCAGTCATCATCCGTGAAGACAAAACTCCTCGCGGAACTCGTATCTTCGGCCCAGTTGCTCGCGAATTGCGTGACGGTGGCTTCATGAAGATCGTATCATTGGCTCCAGAAGTACTTTAATCTAAAATCAAACAAGTCCCCTGGAAGTTTTCCAGGGTGCCCTCATGGGCGTAAGAAATTAAAGGAGAAACCTAAGAATGTTTGTAAAAAAAGGCGACAAAGTTCGCGTAATTGCTGGTAAGGACAAGGGTGTTGAAGCACTTGTTGTTGCAGCTCTTCCAAAAGTAAACAAAGTTGTTGTTGAAGGTGTTAACCTTGTTAAGAAGCACCAAAAACCAAATAGCGAAAACCCTCAAGGTGCTATCGTAGAAAAAGAAGCACCAATCCATGCGTCAAACGTTCAAGTTCTTGACAAAAATGGTGTTGCAGGACGCGTTGGTTACAAGTTTGTAGACGGCAAAAAAGTTCGTTACAACAAAAAATCAGGCGAAGTGCTTGACTAATCACGAAGGAAAGGAGAAGTATAATGGCAAATCGTTTAAAAGAAAAATATCTTAATGAAGTAGTACCTGCTTTGACTGAAAAGTTCAACTACTCATCTGTTATGGCTGTGCCAAAAGTGGATAAGATCGTTTTGAACATGGGTGTCGGTGACGCTGTATCAAACGCTAAAAACCTTGAAAAAGCTGCTGAAGAATTGGCTCTTATCTCAGGTCAAAAACCACTTATCACTAAAGCTAAAAAATCAATCGCCGGCTTCCGTCTTCGTGAAGGTGTAGCGATCGGTGCTAAAGTAACCCTTCGTGGCGAACGTATGTATGAGTTCTTGGATAAATTGGTTACTGTATCACTTCCACGTGTGCGTGACTTCCATGGTGTTCCAACAAAATCATTTGATGGACGCGGAAACTACACACTTGGTGTGAAAGAACAATTGATCTTCCCAGAAATCAACTTTGATGACGTTGATAAGACTCGCGGTCTTGATATCGTTATCGTAACAACTGCTAACACTGACGAAGAGTCACGTGCATTGCTTACAGGCCTTGGAATGCCTTTTGCAAAATAATATAGGAGGTAAAACAAATGGCTAAAAAATCAATGATTGCTAAGAACAAACGCCCAGCGAAGTTCTCTACGCAAGCTTATACTCGTTGTGAAAAATGTGGCCGTCCACATTCAGTTTACCGCAAGTTTAAACTTTGCCGTGTTTGCTTCCGTGAATTAGCATACAAAGGACAAATCCCTGGCGTTACCAAAGCATCTTGGTAATTCTAGCTTCCAATTCCGTCACGATTCTTCGTTATCGGCTTTTGCCTAACTTTAGTTATGCCTACAAGCCGATGCCTAGACTCACTTAGGACTTGAAGCCTAGAAACTTATTCTGAGCCTAGCTCAATCATTAACTAGCAAGTGCAGCTTGCAAACTACTAGTAAGAGGAGAAATATAAAATGGTTATGACTGACCCAATTGCAGACTTTTTGACTCGTATCCGTAACGCTAATCAAGCGAACCACGAAGTACTTGAAGTACCTGCATCAAACATCAAAAAAGGGATTGCTGAAATCCTGAAGCGTGAAGGTTTTGTAAAAAACGTTGAAATCATCGAAGATGACAAACAAGGCATCATCCGTGTCTTCCTTAAATACGGACAAAATGGTGAAAAAGTTATCACTGGTTTGAAACGTGTTTCAAAACCAGGTCTACGTGTTTACAAGAAACGCGAAGACCTTCCAAAAGTCTTGAACGGACTTGGAATTGCTATCCTTTCAACATCTGAAGGTTTGCTGACTGATAAAGAAGCACGCCAAAAGAACGTTGGTGGAGAAGTTATCGCTTACGTTTGGTAAAATCAAGATACAAAGAGCGTCATGGGCAATGTGAAAATAGGAAATCTGACAAAGAGTGTTAACACTCTAGGAAGATTTGTCTTTTTCACACAGACCATAGCTCGTGTTCAATTTAGCTGATTTACTGATCAGCTAAATAGAGAGTAAATTAGTTTAGGAGAAAAAGATGAAAGCTACTGAATTGAATGAAAAACTTATTGTTGCAGAAGACGCTTTGGCTGAATTGTCAAAAGATGACCTTGTATCTCTTTTATGTGAAATTGGTTATAGTCCTGCGGCTATTGATGTATTGACAGAATATCAGGAGTTTGTCAAAGCTTTTCGAAAGAAACTAGGTTTGCTCTAATCCGAATGCCCCCCGTGAAAACTGGTCGCTTGCGGCCTGACAATTTAACAGGAGAAAATAAACATGTCACGTATTGGTAATAAAGTTATCGTGTTGCCTGCTGGTGTTGAAATCACTAACAATGACAACGTTGTAACTGTAAAAGGACCTAAAGGAGAACTGACTCGTGAGTTCTCAAAAGATATTGAAATCCGTGTGGAAGGAACTGAAGTAACTCTTCACCGTCCAAACGATTCAAAAGAAATGAAAACAATCCACGGAACTACTCGTGCCCTTTTGAACAACATGGTTGTTGGTGTATCAGAAGGATTCAAGAAAGAACTTGAAATGCGTGGGGTTGGTTACCGTGCACAACTTCAAGGCTCAAAACTTGTCTTGGCTGTTGGTAAATCTCACCCAGACGAAGTTGAAGCTCCAGAAGGAATTACTTTTGAACTTCCAAACCCAACAACAATCGTTGTTAGCGGAATTTCAAAAGAAGCAGTTGGACAAACAGCTGCTTATGTACGTAGCCTTCGTGCACCAGAACCATATAAAGGTAAAGGTATCCGTTACGTTGGTGAATTCGTTCGCCGCAAAGAAGGTAAAACTGGTAAATAATATTGATTGGCTGATCTTTTCAGCCAGCCAATTTATTTTCCGATTTTGTGCTAAGGCACGTCAATAAAAATAAGAGGTGAAAATTGTGATTACGAAACCAGATAAAAATAAAATCCGCCAAAAACGCCACCGTCGCGTTCGCGGAAAACTCTCTGGAACTGCTGATCGCCCACGTTTGAACGTATTCCGTTCTAATACAGGCATCTACGCTCAAGTGATTGATGACGTAGCGGGTGTAACGCTCGCAAGCGCTTCAACTCTTGACAAAGAAGTTTCAAAAGGAACTAAAACTGAACAAGCCGTTGTTGTAGGTAAACTCGTTGCAGAACGTGCAGTTGCTAAAGGTATTTCTGAAGTGGTGTTTGACCGCGGTGGATATCTCTATCACGGACGTGTAAAAGCTTTGGCTGATGCAGCTCGTGAAAACGGATTGAAATTCTAATAGGGAGGACACTAGAAAATGGCATTTAAAGACAATGCAGTTGAACTTGAAGAACGCTTAGTTGCAGTCAACCGTGTTACTAAAGTTGTTAAAGGTGGACGTCGTCTTCGTTTTGCAGCTCTTGTAGTAGTTGGTGACCGCAACGGTCGTGTTGGTTTCGGTACTGGTAAAGCTCAAGAAGTACCAGAAGCTATCCGTAAAGCAGTTGAAGATGCGAAGAAAAACTTGATCGAAGTTCCAATGGTTGGTACAACTATTCCTCACGAAGTTCTTTCAGAATTTGGTGGAGCGAAAGTATTGCTTAAGCCAGCTGTTGAAGGTTCTGGAGTTGCTGCTGGTGGTGCTGTTCGTGCCGTCATCGAATTGGCAGGTGTGGCAGATGTTACATCTAAGTCACTTGGTTCAAACACTCCAATCAACATCGTTCGCGCAACTGTTGAAGGCTTGAAACAATTGAAACGCGCTGAAGAAGTTGCTGCCCTTCGTGGTATTTCAGTTTCTGACTTGGCTTAAGAAAGGGGAACTCATGGCTCAAATTAAAATTACTTTGACTAAGTCTCCAATCGGACGCATCCCGTCACAACGTAAAACTGTTGTAGCACTTGGACTTGGCAAATTGAACAGCTCAGTTATCAAAGAAGACAATCCAGCGGTACGCGGTATGATCACTGCTGTATCTCACTTGGTAACTGTTGAAGAAGTTAAGTAAGCCTTAGCTGAAAAACTTTTATTAAGATACATTAGGGGATTTGAGAATTTTCTCAGCCCCTAAAACTAAATATATGTATAGGCGAGTTTGTATCAGAGACACCTTTTCTCTGGTACGAGCGCTAGCATTTTACAAAAGAGGAGAAAAAATAATGAAACTTCATGAATTACAACCTGCTGCAGGTTCACGTAAAGTTCGCAACCGTGTTGGTCGCGGTACTTCATCAGGTAACGGTAAAACTTCTGGTCGCGGTCAAAAAGGCCAAAAAGCACGTAGCGGTGGCGGTGTTCGTCTTGGTTTTGAAGGTGGACAAACTCCATTGTTCCGTCGTGTACCAAAACGTGGTTTCTTGAATGTAAACCGTAAAGAATACGCGATTGTTAATCTTGACCAATTAAATATCTTTGAAGATGGTGCAGAAGTAACTCCAGTGGTTCTCATCGAAGCAGGTATTGTAAAAGCTGAAAAATCTGGTGTTAAGATTCTTGGTAATGGAGAATTGACTAAGAAGTTGACTGTTAAAGCAGCTAAGTTCTCTAAATCAGCTGAAGAAGCTATCACTGCTAAAGGTGGTTCAGTCGAAGTCATCTAAGAGAGGTGACCTATGTTTTTCAAGCTATTAAAAGACGCACTTAAAATAAAACAAGTACGGTCTAAGATTTTGTTTACACTGTTCATCATCTTAGTTTTCCGTATTGGTACAACTATAACCGTTCCAGGAATTAATGCGAAAGCATTGAATAGTTTAAGTGATTTACCTTTCTTAAACATGCTTAGTTTGGTTTCTGGGAATGCCATGCGTAACTTCTCTGTTTTTGCTCTTGGGGTTAGTCCCTATATCACGGCTTCGATCGTGGTTCAGCTCTTGCAAATGGATTTGCTTCCAAAATTTGTAGAGTGGGGCAAGCAAGGGGAAGTCGGACGGAGAAAGCTTAATCAAGCAACTCGCTATATTTCCCTGGTATTGGCTTTTGTCCAATCCATCGGGATTACAGCTGGGTTTGCGACTTTGTCAAGAACCAAACTAGTAGCGAATCCAAATTGGCAAACCTATCTTTTGATTGGTGCCCTCCTCACGACAGGTTCAGTTATTGTGACTTGGTTAGGAGAGCAAATCACAGATAAGGGTTATGGTAATGGTGTATCCATGATTATCTTTGCAGGGATTGTATCTGGTATTCCTGGTATGATCAAAGGAATCTATGAAGATTACTTTGTTAATATCCCGAGCGATCGACTCAATTCGTCTTTGATTTTCGTTGGGATTTTAATTGTTGCGGTTTTGGTGATTATCTATTTCACAACCTTTGTGCAACAAGCTGAGTACAAAATTCCAATTCAATATACGAAGATTGCTCAAGGTGCACCTTCAAGTTCCTACCTACCGTTAAAAGTGAATCCTGCTGGTGTTATCCCAGTCATCTTTGCAAGTTCGATTACAGCTGCTCCAGCAGCTATCTTCCAATTTGTAAGTGCTATGGGCTATAACGCATCTTGGGTTCGGACGGCACAGGCGCTTCTGGCGACTACAACCATCAGTGGTATGTTTACCTATGCTCTCTTGATTATTCTCTTTACTTTCTTTTATACATTTGTACAAATTAATCCTGAAAAGACAGCAGAGAATTTGCAAAAGAGTGGAGCCTACATCCCAGGTGTTCGTCCAGGTAAGGGAACGGAAGAATATATGTCTAAATTGCTTCGCCGTTTGGCGACAGTTGGCTCACTATTCCTAGGGATTATCACAATCATTCCGATCCTAGCCAAAGATCTTTTTGGTCTGACCGATGCAGTCGCTCTTGGAGGAACCAGTCTTCTTATCATCATTTCGACAGGTATTGAAGGAATGAAGCAGTTGGAAGGTTACCTTCTGAAGCGTAAGTATGTCGGATTTATGGATACTACAACAGAATAGAAATAGGTTGACTTAGTCAACCTTCTATTTTGTTTTTAAAAAAGTTTATTAAGTGTTTTAATAGATTGCTTTAAAAACAAAAAAGGAGACAAAACATGAATCTTTTGATTATGGGCTTGCCAGGTGCAGGCAAGGGAACACAAGCAGCCAAAATTGTGGAACAATTCCACGTGGCACATATTTCAACTGGGGATATGTTCCGTGCTGCTATGGCCAATGAAACAGAAATGGGTGTTTTAGCGAAATCCTACATTTCTAAAGGCGAGTTGGTGCCAGATGAAGTGACAAACGGAATCGTGAAAGAGCGCTTAGCACAAGATGATATTAAAGAAACTGGTTTCTTGTTGGACGGTTATCCACGGACAATTGATCAAGCCCATGCTTTGGATAAAATCCTTGCGGATCTAGGCATCCAACTTGACGCAGTTATCAATATCGAAGTAAATCCAGATAGTTTGTTAGAACGTTTGAGTGGACGGATTATCCACCGTGAAACAGGGGAAACCTTCCACAAAGTTTTCAACCCACCAGTGGATTACAAAGAAGAAGATTACTATCAACGTGAAGACGACAAACCTGAAACAGTAAAACGTCGTTTGGATGTTAATATCGCTCAAGGCCAACCAATTATTGATCATTACCGTGCTCAAGGACTCGTTCACGACATTCAGGGCAATCAAGAGATTGAGGCAGTCTTCTCAGATATCGAAAAAGTCTTGTCAAATTTAAAATAAAAGCGTTTTTCCCGCTTGCAATATTTGACAAGTAGTGATACAATGAGTTAGTCTGACTTATAATTGTTACCTCTGTGCTCAGAGGAATCTATCGAAATTTAGGGAGGTGCTTTTGCGTGGCAAAAGACGATGTGATTGAAGTCGAAGGCAAAGTAGTTGATACGATGCCGAACGCAATGTTTACGGTTGAACTTGAAAATGGACATCAGATTTTAGCAACAGTTTCTGGTAAAATTCGTAAAAACTATATTCGTATTTTAGCGGGAGATCGTGTTACTGTCGAGATGAGTCCTTATGATTTGACACGTGGACGGATCACTTACCGCTTTAAATAATCGAAAAACTTGGAGGGATAAGAAATGAAAGTAAGACCATCGGTCAAACCAATTTGCGAATACTGTAAAGTTATTCGTCGTAATGGCCGTGTTATGGTAATTTGCCCAGCAAATCCAAAACACAAACAACGTCAAGGATAAGATAGAAAGGAGAAAACATGGCTCGTATTGCTGGAGTTGACATTCCAAATGACAAACGTGTAGTCGTTTCACTTACTTACGTGTATGGTATCGGACTTCCAACTTCTAAGAAAATTTTGGCTGCGGCTGGAATCTCAGAAGATATCCGTGTCAAAGATTTGACATCAGATCAAGAAGACGCTATCCGTCGCGAAGTGGATGCAATCAAGGTTGAAGGTGACCTTCGTCGTGAAGTAAACCTTAACATCAAACGTTTGATGGAAATCGGTTCATACCGTGGTATCCGTCACCGTCGTGGACTTCCTGTCCGTGGACAAAACACTAAAAACAATGCTCGTACTCGTAAAGGTAAAGCCGTTGCGATTGCAGGTAAGAAAAAATAATATAGGAGGTAAAAGTCTTGGCTAAACCAACACGTAAACGTCGTGTGAAGAAAAATATCGAATCTGGTATTGCACATATTCACGCTACATTTAATAACACTATTGTTATGATTACTGATGTGCATGGTAATGCGATTGCTTGGTCATCTGCTGGTGCTCTTGGTTTCAAAGGTTCTCGTAAATCTACACCATTTGCTGCCCAAATGGCATCTGAAGCGGCTGCTAAGTCTGCACAAGAACACGGTCTTAAATCAGTTGAAGTTACAGTTAAAGGTCCAGGTTCTGGTCGTGAGTCAGCTATTCGTGCACTTGCTGCAGCTGGTCTGGAAGTAACTGCTATTCGTGATGTGACTCCTGTGCCACACAATGGTGCTCGTCCTCCAAAACGTCGCCGTGTATAATCATAAACAATTACACTGCTTTTCGTTTAAGAGGGAGTTAACTAAATGATTGAGTTTGAAAAACCAAATATAACAAAAATTGATGAAAATAAAAATTATGGCAAGTTTGTAGTTGAGCCGCTAGAACGCGGTTACGGTACAACACTTGGAAATTCGCTTCGTCGTGTACTTCTCGCCTCACTTCCAGGTGCAGCAGTGACTTCTATCAACATTGAAGGAGTATTGCACGAATTTGATACGATTTCTGGGGTCCGTGAAGATGTTATGCAGATCATTCTGAACATCAAGGGGATTGCTGTAAAATCTTACGTCCAAGACGAAAAGATGATTGAATTGGATGTTGAAGGTCCTGCAGAAGTAACTGCTGGAGACATTTTGACAGACAGTGATATCGAAATTGTAAACCCTGATCATTATCTCTTTACAATCAGTGAAGGTGCTCGCTTTAAAGCGAAAATGGCTGTGAATAGCGGTCGTGGATATGTGCCAGCTGATGAAAATAAAAAAGATGATGCACCAGTAGGCACACTTGCGGTAGATTCTATCTATACGCCTGTGACAAAAGTAAATTACCAGGTTGAACCAGCTCGTGTTGGTAGCAACGATGGTTTTGATAAACTTACCCTTGAAATTTTAACGAATGGAACAATTATTCCCGAAGACGCTTTGGGACTATCAGCTCGTATCCTGACAGAGCATCTGAACCTCTTTACAGATTTAACAGAAGTTGCTATTTCAACTGATGTGATGAAGGAAGCAGAGAAATCTTCAGATGATCGCATTTTGGAACGTACAATTGAAGAATTGGATCTATCAGTTCGTTCATACAACTGTCTGAAACGCGCAGGAATTAATACTGTCTTTGATTTGACAGAAAAATCTGAGCCTGAAATGATGAAAGTTCGTAACTTGGGCCGCAAGAGTCTTGAAGAAGTTAAAGTTAAACTTGCTGACCTTGGTCTTGGGTTAAGAAATGATAAATAAAGGAGGAATACATGGCTTACCGTAAACTAGGACGCACTAGCTCACAACGTAAAGCAATGCTTCGTGATTTGACTACTGACTTGATTATCAATGAATCAATCGTAACAACTGAAGCTCGTGCTAAAGAAATCCGTAAAACAGTTGAAAAAATGATTACTCTTGGTAAACGTGGTGACTTGCATGCTCGTCGTCAAGCAGCAGCTTTTGTACGTAACGAAATTGCATCAGAAAACTACAATGAAGAGACTAACAAGTACACTACAACTACAGCTCTTCAAAAATTATTCTCTGAATTGGCACCTCGCTATGCTGAGCGCAATGGTGGATACACTCGTATTCTTAAGACTGAACCACGCCGTGGGGATGCTGCGCCAATGGCAATTATTGAATTAGTATAATTTTTATCAATTTTGTTGAGTGTTATGATGATGGAGTTCTTATACTCTTAGTCTAGCTCTGGTCTACCGCTAGGATTTTTCCTAGCGGGAACACTCATCATCATGATGAAAGGGTAGACGCTTGTTTACGAAATTGCTTTTAGTGAAAAACAATTTCGTAAGCAGGCGTTTTTGAATGGGAAAAGAAAAACTTTGTTGAGGGAAGGAGAAGAAATGCAAGATTCGATTGCTATTTTGAAAGAACGTTATTTGGCAAATATACAAGAAAATCCAGACTTATACATTGGGATTGAATTAGAATTTCCAATTGTGAATCTTCAGAGAGGAGCGACAGATACTCGTGTAACAAAGGAGCTATTAGTAAGGCTAAATTCAGACTATGGCTTTATCGTAGAAAGAAGGGATTCAGAGGGCAATCCTATCCAGTTAAAAGCTTCAGATAGCGAAGATCGGATACTTTTTGAAGTGTCTTATAATATTTTGGAATTTGCATTTGAAAAAGCGAAAACGATTCAGGAAGTCGAAAGGCGCTTTAATCATTACCTAGGCACCATTCAAAAGATTTTGCGCAAAAATCATCATGAACTTCAGGGACATGGTTTACATCCATTCTGGAAGGAGAATGATAATGGTCCTGTTAAATATCCCCGCTATCAAATGTTAATGCAATATCTAGCTTTGAGTGAGAAAATTGGAGGAGATTTCTTCCATCGCCATCCTGATTATGGTAGCTATATCTGTGGGAGCCAGGTACAGTTAGATGTTTCACGGGCAAATTTCATACAGGTAATTAACGCCTTTAATCAAATCGAGGCTGCCAAAGCTTATCTTTTTGCCAATTCAGAATTACTTACAGAAGATTTCAACACTAGAATCTCGAGAGACCGCTTCTGGGAAGAGTCCATGCATGGCTTGTTAGTAGAAAATGTCGGTGTTAATCCCCATGATTTCAAAGATGAGGAAGATTTTTTCAATTATTTAAATCATACAGCCATTTTCAATGTTGAGCGAGAGGGTGACACCTATTATTTTCCTCCTATCGTAGCTGGAGAGTATCTAAAGCAGGAGCAAATCAAGGGATACAATTTAAGTGGCAAGGAAAGTCTAGTAATCCCCCATGCAGATGATTTTTGTAATCACAGAAGCTATCAATACCAAGATTTGACAGTGCGGGGAACGATCGAATTTAGGAGCACTTGTGCCCAGCCTCTCGATAGGACCTTTGCACCAGCAGCTTTTAATTTGGGATTGTTAGCTAATCTTGAGGAAGTGACCGCTTATCTTAAAGATTGTGATTTCTTCAAATTAGAGGGGCGTAACTATAAAAGGCTGCGCAGAAAGTATTCGCAAATCGAGTTAACACAAGCGGATCAAGACTCTATTCAATCATTTGCAGCTGATCTCCTTCAATTATCTGTTAAAGGTTTGGAAAAACGAAAAGAAGGGGAAGAGTGCTACTTGCTTCCGCTTATGAATGAGGGATAAAGTAATTCCTTTTTGACCTCTAATAGCAAGCCGAAACAAATTTCTTTATGTGATTGATTGGACTGTGTATTATACTAGTTTGAGTATATTTGAATGAATTTAATTGTAGCTAGAGCATTAATAGACTTTAGCAGCACGGTGCTATAGAGAATAAGGGAGAGGTAAGAGGGAGAGGTTGGCTTTCCCTTTTAATTTATTGAGTTATAGGTGGTTTTAGAGGGGTTAGGAAGAAAAGATGAAAAAAAGATAAAAAAATTTCAAAAAAGTGTTGACAAGGGAGTGGATAGGTGATATACTGATATAGTTGTCGCTTGAGAGAGCGATAAAGACCTTTGAAAACTGAACAAGACGAACCAATGTGCAGGGCGCTACAACATCTGTTGTAGTACTGAACAAAGAAAAAACAATAAATCTGTCAGTGACAGAAATGAGTGAGAACTCAAACTTTTAATGAGAGTTTGATCCTGGCTCAGGACGAACGCTGGCGGCGTGCCTAATACATGCAAGTAGAACGCTGAAGGGAGAGCTTGCTCTTCTGGATGAGTTGCGAACGGGTGAGTAACGCGTAGGTAACCTGCCTGGTAGCGGGGGATAACTATTGGAAACGATAGCTAATA
>NZ_RJPU01000007.1:0-82555 GCF_003943535.1 Streptococcus cristatus | reverse complement strand
TAGTTCAGTGGTAGAACACCACCTTGCCAAGGTGGGGGTCGCGGGTTCGAATCCCGTCGTTCGCTTTGAGGCCGGGGTGGCGGAACTGGCAGACGCACAGGACTTAAAATCCTGCGATTGGTAACGATCGTACCGGTTCGATTCCGGTCCTCGGCATAGCGGATATGCGACAGGGCACCCTTAGCTCAACTGGATAGAGTACCTGACTACGAATCAGGCGGTTAGAGGTTCGACTCCTCTAGGGTGCATGAAGGGAAACGAGGTCATATGACTCCGTTTTTACTTATCATCGGGAAGTAGCTCAGCTTGGTAGAGTACTTGGTTTGGGACCAAGGTGTCGCAGGTTCGAATCCTGTCTTCCCGATATTCTAATTCATAGAAGACAACGGCTATATGCTGTTGTTTTTTTATATTTTATGGGTCCTGGTTTTTTGCTTTTCTATAATGTCTCTATAATTTATAAGTTTTCGTAAATTAGATAGTTTCCATATGGGATCTGGTCTTTTTACTTTTTACTAAAGTATTTTGCTTACTTCATATTTTTTGGTGTTTATGCGTGCCTATTGCCTTGATTGAATTTTTACTTAATTTTTTGTATACTAATATGTGGATAATCATTTATGATGGGAGATTTTTATATGTTAAAGCAAGATTGGCTCGAGTATTTTGAAGCTGTGAATGGCCGTTCAGCAACGGATGCGGAAATTACTCAAGCTTTGCTGGCTGGTGAATTTGTGGAATCTGAGGTGACAAGTACGAACCAAGTTGGAAGTGAAACTGGCTCAATCATATCAGACTCTGTTCGAGCACAAGGAGGAGCTTCAAACGGTGAATACTATGCTCAGCTGCAAAATGCTTTTCAGGAACAGAATGGGCAAGCACCGTTCGCTCAGCCAACTGGACAGCAATATCAAGAGCTTCCTCAGCAACAGCCTAACCAAAACCAATTTGCTAATCAAGCACAATCATTTGCTCAACAGGGATATCCTTATCAACAACCAAATGGTGGGCAACCTAACTAGTTTGTTGCTCAGCCTCAATCTTCTGGTCCGCAAGGCTTCAATCAGCAAGCTTATCAAAATAATCCGCAAGGCCAGTTCAATGCGCAGAATTTCCAGCAAGGTCCACAGGCCTACTATAGTCAGCAACAGCCTGCGGAACCAAGTGAATTTTCTAAAACAATGAAGGGTTTCTGGGCTTGGCTTGTTTCTGCTTGGAAGTCGCCAACTTCAGAGGTTGAAAGTAGTAAATTAAATGGCTATCTTTCTCTAGGATTGACTGTTTTCTTTGCAGCTATTGTGGTGAATTATAACTTTTATAATCTTATTCATTCGGTGAGTTTTGGCTTTTACAGTGGTCCGACTTTTGATTTTAGACTTTTCTTGGTCTCACTGATAGCGGCATCCCTTGTTCTTTTCTCCATTATTTTAGGAGGCTTTTCTGTAAAACGCATGGTCTATAAGGATGGAAGCTTTAGCTTTAATAAGGCATTTGACTGGTATGGCAGACTCTATGCGATTGTCTTACCTTTTGTGGCTCTTTCGGCTTTATTTAGCTTACTTGGGATTATGTCTGTTTCCCTCTTCCTAGCATGGATCGGCTTAGTGTTAATTGGGGTCGGAGCAACCTTTGCTTTGATTTATTCAAAATCTAGCACGTCAATGGATCCTTTTTATAAATATTTACTGGCAATTATTGTCAATGGTGTGATTACATTTATCTTTACTTTCATCGCTTTCTCATTGCTGATGAGTCTTATGATGATGTAAAGTTCTTGGAGGTGATTTATGGTAACGAAAGAAAAATGGGTTGAGCTTTTTGAGCAAGTCATTGGTAGAAAGCCAACCGCAGATGAGTTTTTAAAAGGAAAACGTTCTGATTTTGATCCCAGAAAGATTATTTCTATTGCGGCTCCAGCAGGACAAAGTAACGATGGGTCAGCTGAAGAGAAGCAAAGCTCGGTGACTCAGGAAGAAAATTTGGGGCAAGAGGAGCCAGCCCTAGAGTTTTTCAAAGAAGAATCTGTTGTGGAGCCTCTTAAAGAAGAGAAGCAAGAGTTTTCAGAGCCTGATCAATACCAAGAGCAACGGGAGAATTGGCTGCAAGCTTTCGAGACGAATATTGGTAGAAAGCCGACTAAAGAGGAATTTTTAGAAGCAAGAAATCAAGGTTTTCTTAATCTGCCTATTCGCTCTGAATTATTGGATTCGGAATTACCACAGAAAGCAATAAAAAAAGCAGAAAAAAGAATGTCGAAGAAGAAAGTCATGCTGATTGCTTTTCCTCTTATTCTACTTTCTGTTTTGGTGGCAGCCTTTCTATATCTGAGCTCGGTGACAGGTGTTAAAGTAGTGACGGATGATTTTACAAAAGCGGTTACTAAAAAGGATTATGATGGAATCGCAAACTTACTTTCTTCTAACTCAGATAAGTGGACACGTGCAGACGCGAGGGCTTTGGTCGAGCACTTAGAGAGTCAAGAAATCAATATTGAGACCGAGCTGGACAACAGTGCTAAGTCAAAGGGTAAATCAGCCTATATTGATGACAATCAGAATAAACTTTTAGGTGTGACTGAAAAAAGCAAGAAATTTGGGATTTTTCAGGAATATCAAATAGTGGCCTATCCAGTAGAGGTTAAGGTTAACACGAACTTAGACAATGCGAGCATCAAAGCAGGAGATAAGAAAAGCCTTCCTTTGAGTAAGAATGCTGAGACGAATATTGGCAAATATCATTTTATCAAGCAGGAATTTACCCTGAAAGGGAAGACGGAAGTTGGAGAGATTGAGAGTAAGATTCAGCTTGATTTAGCCACTGCTAAGAATAATGAAATTAAATTGGATCTTAAGTCTGAAAAGAAACGATTGAAGGTTACTATGCCAGCAGAAGCTTCAAATGCAACAGACCTTAAAATTGTTGTAAATGGCAAGGAAATTGGTGGTGGCTTGGAAACAGATATTCAAGTTGTACCACATCAAGAACTGGAAGTTTATGCTAAGTTTATTGTTGCTGATAACACTTTTGTAACCAACAAGGAGAGCATTGTTGTCAAAGGAGACACGCTTGATGTTGCTTTATCTTTACCTAAAGAAGTGACAGATAAGATCAAAGAAAAGGATGAAGAAGCTAAAAAGGTAGAAGCTAACAAGGCAAAAATTACCAATTTCCTTAGTGAATATCGCACGGCTGTTTTCAGATCGGTCTCTAATCGTTCTAATTATTATGCTCAATATTATGATACTTCTAGTCCAGCATACAAAGAGATGGTTGAGTGGACTACAGGTGGCGGTGTCAAGAAGGCGAAAATTGATTATTACGATCCGGGAGCTTTGGATATCCGTGAAGTGAGAGAGGAGAACGGCTCTTATATTGTGACGACTTATGAAGACTATACAGTTCACTATATTGATAGTACTCCAAATAGTGTCAATCGAAAAAATAAAACTTACTATTTGAAGCCGACTGGAAATTCCTTTGCAATCTACAATATTGAAGTTTCAGAAAGTTAGTGGAATACAATGAAATATAATAAACTTATTTTTCTAGCAATGGCAGTCTTGCTTTTAAGTGCTTGCTCAGCAGCCAAAGAAAAGACTGAAAGTAGTACAAACAAGCAGGCAAGTAGCTCAAAGGTATCTGTTGAAAAAAAAGAGGCTGAAAAAGACCGGTCATCTAGCCAAGATACAAGGAGTGAATCGGATAGTGCGGAGTCTAAGAAGGAGCAAAAGCAGGACGTAACTGTCGATAAAAATGTTTCTTACAACGGAAGCTATTATAGCGTTCAAGGGAAATATGACGAAATAGTCATCGCCAATAAACACTATCCATTATCAGCTGATTACAATCCAGGTGAGGATCCGACTGCTAAAGCAGAACTACTTAAGTTAATCGCAGATATGCAGTCCAAAGGTTATCCTATCAGCAACCAATATAGCGGTTTTCGTAGCTATCAAACTCAGGTCGGCCTTTATCAAAGTTATGTGAATCGAGATGGACAAGCTGCGGCTGATCGTTATTCGGCAAGACCAGGCTACAGCGAGCACCAAACTGGTTTAGCATTTGATCTGATTGATAGTAGCGGCAATCTGGTTGAAGAAGCTGGAGCTAGTCAGTGGCTCTTGGACAATGCCTATAAATATGGTTTTGTAGTACGTTATCCTGTTGGCAAGGAGGCTTCTACTGGCTATGTGCCCGAAAGTTGGCATCTACGCTATGTAGGAAAAGAGGCCAAGGAAATTTCCGAATCTGGCCTCACACTGGAAGAGTATTATCATTTTACAGGTGGTAATTATGCCCAGTAAAATCTAATTGCAGACTCAGCGTCTACCTTATTCTCAAAGGTTAGAAGCTACATACATCACTTTAAAAGTGGAGTTGAAGTATGCTGTTTCTGCTGTATGATTAGAAAAATGCATAGTAAAACCAGTCCTCTTTTTGGGACTGGTTTTTTGTTTTGTTGACACTAAGACATAACTCATAAGATGAGAGAAGTCGAGTTGACTTTTTCCTATTCTTTTATAATTTCAATCTTTTCGATTTTAATATCTGTTTTGGGTTTATCTTTATCGCCAGTTTCTGTGGCAGCAATTTTGTCTACTACGTCCATGCCTTCAATGACTTGACCAAAGACAGTATAGCCACCGTCAAGGCTTGGATTTCCGCCGTTTTTGTAAGCTTCAATGATTTTAGCTGGGAAGGTGTCGGTCGGTAATTGTTTGGATAAGTCTTTCTTGCTTTGGTTGATGAAAAATTGACTACCGTTGGTGTCTTTTCCAGCATTGGCCATGGCTAGTGCACCGCGCAAGTTATAGAGGTAAGGAGAATATTCATTCTTGAAGCCATTTCCTGAGTCAATGGACTCATTCTTGCCTTTCCAAATAGATTCGCCACCCGTGCCATCCCCTTTAGGATCACCGGTCTGAATCATGAAATCATTGATAACGCGGTGGAAAATCACACCGTTATAATAGCCTTCCTTTGCATGTGTCAGAAAATTTTCGACAGCTAAAGGAGCGTATTTAGGAAACAGCTTGAGGCGAATGTCTCCTTGTGTTGTGATAATCTTGACTTCAGCCTCATCTTCGGCAACTTCTGTAGATAGTTGTGGGAAGTTGGCATTTTCATTGGTCATGGCATCCTTGTATTGTTCACGGAGTTTTTGAGCTTCAGCTGCCTCAGAACTGGTATCGGTAGCAGAAGACTGCTTAGGAGCGCTGGAGGACTTGGTAGTAGAATCTTCTTTAGTGGAGCAGCCTGTCAGAGCAAGTGCAGATAAAAGACTAAAAAGAATGATTTTTTTCATAAATAACCTTTCTATGCATAAGTTTATGAACTATTGCTATTTTACTATAAGTGCTTTAGTTTTTCAAACTTTCCTGCGTCAGAAATTCCAAGAGCAAGGATTTTAGGCTTTCTGGACGCAAATTGTGGTTGTAAAGTTCTTGCAAGCTGACCCATTCGGGCTGGTAAATGTTTTGGAGACTACTGCGCTCAAGCTCCTCGCCCTGCATGAGGGGAATCTCAGCCGTATATAGTTCGGTGTAAAAATAATACTCCTCTTTTCCCGGATTGTTAAAGGAAAAAGCTGTGTGCAGCTGGTCAGCAGAAAAACTAAGATTGACTTCTTCTTTCATTTCCCGTAAGGCGGCTTCTAGAGGTCCTTCTCCAAGTTCGATAGTCCCACCGGGAATCACCAAATACTCTTGCCCATTCTTCCAGCGATGAATGAGCAAAATCTTATCTAAGAAAGGATTGTAGACAACCACACCTGCTCGCATACTATTCTCCTTTCCGCTGTTTTCTTCTAAATAGTCTAGCAAAAATAGCTAAAGATTACCAATCTGAGTGATAAAAACATTTTCTTGAAATTTCTGCATACGAGAAAAAAATATTTATGATAGATTGAATGTGATACATCAGAAATGGAACGTTTATGCCTAGAGATTTGAAGGAAGCTATGTTGTTCATCTGGTTTTATAACGGCTTTTTTAGTAGAGCCATTGGTCAAAGAACTGGCCGTTCGTTTTTTGAAAGATCAACATAAGCGCTGAAAAAATATTAGAGTGTGTCCTTGTCAATGGAAAGCTATTTGGGAGCTTGGGGAACAAATTTTGTAATGGCGGTTTCCCTAAACTTCCTCTTGGTTGGTCCGCTCTCGCCTTTTATACTAGGGCGTATCCAGAAACCTTTCCCGAATTAAGAAAAAGTCGAAGATTTTGAGGGCGATAGTGAAGTTCCAACAATTATTTGAGGAAAAATTATGGTAAAATAAGATAAAAATCATTGGTTTCGTTTGATAAAAATTTATCGTTCGTTTGAAGGGAGTTTGATTATGGTAAGACGTTTAACAAGAAGTGCTGATGATAAAATCATTGCGGGAGTTTGCTCCGGCTTGGCTCGGTATTTTAATATAGATCCGGTCATTATCCGTGTTATCTGGGGAGTTTCCTTTTTTGCTTATGGGATTGGACTTCTTCCCTACCTCATTTTCTGGGTGATTTTGCCAGAAGAATAAGGCAGAAACTAGTTGCAAAAGGCAGCTAGTTTTCTCTTTAGAAGATCTTAAAATATGGTATAATGAAATTTATGGCAAATAAGAAAAATACAAAAAACAGTCGGACTACGAGACGGCCGACAAAAGCGGAATTAGAAAGACAAAAAGCGATTCGACGGATGATAGTCACCTTTGTTTTGGCTATCGCTTTGTTGTTTGCTGCTTTGAAGCTGGGGGCTTTTGGCGTCACCATTTATAACTTAATTCGGATTTTAGTAGGGAGTCTGGCTTATGTGGCGATTCTAGCTGCCTTGTTTTATCTCTTTTTCTTTAAGTGGCTGCATAAACATGAAGGGAAGATTTCAGGCTTCATCAACTTTTTCTTAGGACTCAGCTTGATTTTTCAAGCCTATTTTGTTCATGTTTTGCATTTGAAAGGGCAGGTTTTATCTACAACGCTTACAAGAGTTCTGACAGATTTGTTGGCCTTTAAAGTGTCCTCATTTGCTGGCGGGGGGCTGATTGGGGCGGCTCTTTATGCTCCGATTTCTTTTCTTTTTTCAAATATCGGCTCTTATTTTATCGGGCTGCTCCTGATTTTGCTGGGTGCTCTGCTCATGAGTCCATGGTCGCTTTACGATCTTGCCGAGAAATTTAGCGTGGCTTTCCAAAACTGGAGAGAAAAAGAGGAAGAAAAACGTCAACTTCGTTTTCTTGAGCAGGAGGAGAAAGCTGCACAGGCAGCTATGCAAGCCATTGAGGTAGAGCAAGCAGAGACTGAAGTGGATCCTGAAACGGGGGAGATTTTAGATGATGAGGATTTGTCTTACTCGCCTATGGACTTTGATGAGGCGGACTATACTGAATCGGGAGAGTATGATCCTCATGAGCCCTTGGACTTTGACCGCGAAGAGGAAATAGAAGAAGCAGAGGCGGACGTAGAGGTAGATTTTACGACCAAAGAAAGTCTAGACTATAAATTACCGACCATCAATCTCTTTGCGCCTGATAAGCCCAAAAATCAGTCTAAAGAAAAGCGGATTGTCCGAGAAAACATCAAGATTTTGGAAGAAACATTTGCTAGCTTTGGGATTAAGGTTACTGTTGAGCGAGCTGAAATCGGGCCTTCTGTCACCAAGTACGAGGTTAAGCCAGCCGTCGGCGTTCGGGTCAATCGGATCTCCAATCTGGCGGATGACTTGGCTCTTGCTCTTGCTGCCAAGGATGTGCGGATTGAGGCACCCATTCCTGGGAAGTCTCTTGTCGGGATTGAAGTACCCAACTCTGAAGTTGCGACCGTGACCTTCCGAGAACTCTGGGAGCAGTCCAAGACAGATGCCAGCAAGCTCCTAGAAATCCCACTTGGGAAGGCTGTCAACGGCTCTGTCCGCTCCTTTGACTTGGCTAAGATGCCTCACCTCTTGGTGGCGGGCTCTACTGGCTCTGGTAAATCTGTGGCCGTCAATGGCATTATCGCCAGTATTCTCATGAAGGCCAGACCGGATGAAGTCAAGTTTATGATGGTGGACCCTAAGATGGTGGAGCTGTCTGTTTATAATGACATTCCCCACTTGCTTATCCCAGTCGTAACAAATCCTCGCAAGGCCAGCCGCGCCCTACAGAAGGTTGTGGACGAGATGGAAAACCGCTATGAACTCTTTTCCAAGGTCGGTGCTCGCAACATTGCAGGCTACAATACTAAGGTTGCTGAGTACAATGCCCAATCTGAGTACAAGCAGGTGCCCCTGCCTTTAATCGTCGTCATCGTGGACGAGCTTGCTGACCTCATGATGGTGGCCAGCAAGGAAGTGGAAGACGCTATTATACGTCTGGGACAAAAAGCGCGTGCGGCTGGGATTCACATGATTCTGGCTACCCAGCGGCCATCTGTGGATGTTATCTCAGGTCTGATTAAGGCCAATGTACCCTCTCGGATTGCCTTTGCTGTGTCCAGCGGGACAGACAGTCGGACCATTCTAGACGAAAATGGAGCAGAAAAGCTTTTGGGACGTGGCGATATGCTCTTTAAGCCGATTGATGAAAATCATCCAGTCCGTCTGCAGGGCTCCTTCATTTCAGATGAAGATGTGGAGCGCATCGTAGCCTTTGTCAAGAATCAAGCTGAAGCTGACTATGACGATAGTTTTGATCCTGGTGAAGTATCTGAAAGTGATTTGGATACTGGCGGGGGCGATGATGAAGGCGATCCTCTCTTTGAGGAAGCCAAGGCCTTGGTCATTGAGACACAGAAAGCTAGCGCTTCGATGATCCAGCGGCGACTCTCGGTCGGCTTTAATCGGGCCACTCGTCTCATGGAAGAATTGGAAGCGGCAGGCGTTATCGGACCAGCCGAAGGAACCAAGCCGAGAAAGGTTTTGCAGACGAATTAAACATTTTCCCGAGCAGTTGGTTAACAAGAATAATATCTTGTAAATGCAAATCTGCCAGCAGTTAGCCGGCAGATTTTCTCTACTGAAGAATGAAAGGAAAAAAGTTATGAAACTAGATAGCATTCACCATATTGCGATTATTGGTCATGATTATGCCAAGACTAAGGATTTTTATGTGGATAAGCTGGGCTTTGACATGCTGGATGAGCACCATCGGCCCGACAAGCAGGACATTCTCTTTAATGTCCGCAAAGGGAATTTGACACTGGAAATTTTCATCAAGGAAGCGGCTCCCAAGCGGCCAGCCCTGCCTGCACCAGAGCATACTGGGTTGCGGCATCTGGCTTTCCGAGTGACAGATGTTGGAGAAACGCTAGCGGAATTTGATCGTTTGGAGATTCCCCATACCGAGCTGCGCTATGATGACCTTGATGGCCGTAAGATGGCTTTCTTCTTTGATCCGGATGGTCTGCCTTTAGAGATTCATGAATAAAAGAAAGAGAATCGGAAGATATAAAGCATGACTTGTAAGTTCCGCATACGAACACCCCATCGGTCTGTACTGACCGATGGGGTGTGTTTTACATTTATAAAAAGAGAGCGATGGCCATGGCTAGGTACATAAAGAAGGTCAAGATAAAACCAGCCCGCCAGAAAAATTTAAAGAACTTGGGATAGTAGAAAGTCCGTTTTTTTCTGAGAAAATAGGCTGTGATGGCGATAGCTAGGCTAGACAATACTAATAATAGGTGGGGTAAAAGACTATGGTAGAAGGCCTTGTCTGAAATGATATACAACTCTATAGCAAAAAAAGGGAAAGCCAAATCTGCAAAATTCAAGCCAAATTTTCTTAGCCTGAAGACCTTCACCGCGATAATCGATAAGATAAGTGTTAAAAAGATAAATAATACAGAAGCAATTTTTAATAATACCATGTAACCATTTTACCATAAAAATGAGAAAATATAAGAATTTTTCTTGCATTTTGAAAAGATTAGTGTATAATAGAAAAGTATGTAAAAAGCATACTTGTGGGAGGTAAAAATCTCTAATTACCGCCAAAACCACAAAGGAGGATTTAAAAATGGCTAAAAAAGTCGAAAAACTTGTAAAATTGCAAATCCCTGCTGGTAAAGCTACTCCAGCTCCACCGGTTGGACCTGCTCTTGGTCAAGCTGGTATCAACATCATGGGATTCACAAAAGAGTTCAACGCTCGTACAGCTGACCAAGCTGGTATGATCATTCCAGTTGTTATCTCAGTATACGAAGACAAATCATTTACTTTCGTTACAAAGACACCACCAGCTGCTGTTCTTTTGAAAAAAGCTGCAGGTGTTGAAAAAGGATCAGGTACACCTAACAAAACGAAAGTTGCTACAGTTACTCGTGCACAAGTACAAGAAATTGCAGAAACTAAGATGCCAGATTTGAACGCAGCAAACATTGAGTCTGCAATGCGTATGATCGAAGGTACTGCTCGTTCTATGGGATTCACTGTTGTTGACTAATCAATAACACCCCCAATATAACCCGCAAGACTTCATCATTTCGAGGAGTGACGTGGGAGATGAAAATCGATTGAACCACTTACAAGGAGAATAGAAAATGGCTAAAAAAAGCAAACAACTTCGTGCTGCTCTTGAGAAAATCGACAGCACAAAAGCATACAGTGTAGAAGAAGCTGTAGCACTTGCAAAAGAAACTAACTTTGCAAAATTTGACGCAACTGTAGAAGTTGCTTATAACTTGAATATCGACGTTAAAAAAGCTGACCAACAAATCCGTGGCGCAATGGTATTGCCAAACGGTACTGGTAAAACTTCACGCGTTCTTGTTTTCGCACGTGGTGCAAAAGCTGAAGAAGCAAAAGCTGCTGGTGCAGACTTCGTTGGTGAAGATGACCTCGTTGCGAAAATCAACGACGGTTGGTTGGACTTTGATGTAGTTATCGCTACACCTGACATGATGGCTCTTGTTGGACGTCTTGGACGTGTCCTTGGACCACGTAACTTGATGCCAAACCCTAAAACTGGTACTGTAACAATGGATGTTGCTAAAGCAGTTGAAGAGTCTAAAGGTGGTAAGATCACTTACCGTGCTGACCGTGCTGGTAACGTTCAAGCAATCATCGGTAAAGTATCATTTGAAGCTGAAAAATTGGTTGAAAACTTCAAAGCTTTCAACGAAACAATCCAAAAAGCAAAACCAGCTACAGCTAAAGGAACTTACGTAACAAACTTGACTATCACAACTACTCAAGGTGTTGGTATCAAGGTTGACGTGAACTCACTTTAAGAATTGAATTTGAGCTACCTATGGGTAGCTCTTTTTTTGGACAAAATATGCTGAAGACGGTTACAAAAATGTAAAAACATGGTATAATTTTATGGAGCAATTTATTTTATATTCAAAGGAGATGAATGATGAAAAAAGATCAGAACCAGCTGACTTGGCTGATGGTGTCCCTAATTGCCTTTAATATGGTTTGGGGTCTGGGAAATGTGGTCAACAACTACTCCCAACAAGGGATTTCGGTCGTTGTTTCTTGGATTCTTATCCTGGCCATTTACTTTATTCCCTATGCCCTCATCGTGGGGCAGCTAGGCTCGACCTTCAAGGAGAGCGGAGGTGGTGTCAGCGACTGGGTGGAGAAGACCTCTACCAAGCGCTTGGCTTATTTTGCGGCTTGGACTTACTGGGTAGTGCATATTCCCTACTTGGCTCAAAAGCCACAGGGAGTTCTGATTCCTTTAGGATGGGCTATCCAAGGAAATGGCGATTTTTTGAGCAGTCTTGATATTCACTGGATTGTTATTCTTAGTTTGCTGATTTTCGGTGCCTTTCTCTACTTGTCTACCAAGGGTCTATCCACGCTCAAGGTCATTGGCGGTCTAGCTGGAAGTGCGATGCTGATTATGTCCTTCCTCTTTGTTCTCTTAGCGGTCGGTGCGCCTTTTATCAAGCCGGATATGCAGTTTGCAACGGCTAATATGGACAAGCTCAGCACTTACATTCCTAATTTTGATTTTTCATACTTTACGACTATCTCACTTTTGGTCTTTGCGGTAGGTGGGGCTGAGAAAATTTCGCCTTACGTTAACCAAACTCGCAATCCAGCCAAGGAATTTCCAAAGGGGATGATTGTCATGGCTGTCATGGTTGGTGCCTCTGCTATCCTAGGCTCTATTGCTATGGGCATGCTTTTTGATGGCAGCAATATTCCTGAAGACCTGATGCGAAACGGTGCTTACCAAGCCTTTCAAATGCTGGGCAACTACTGGGGTGTAGGCAATGTACTAGTAGTCATCTATGCCCTGACCAATATGGTTGGACAGATTGCGGCCTTGGCTTTCTCTATTGACGCGCCTCTACAAATCTTGCTCAATAATGCAGACGAAGAATTTGTTCCAAGCTGGCTACGCAAGCGGACATCAAAAGGTGTACTGATTAACGGTTATATCCTGACAGGGATTTTGGTAAGCTTCCTGATTGTCCTACCAATTTTTGGAATCAAGGAAATTGACGGTCTGGTTAAATGGATGACTAATCTTAACTCCATCGTTATGCCAATGCGTTATCTTTGGGTATTTGTGGCTTATATGTTGCTCAATAAAGCTTGGAAGAAATACAAGGATGCGGAATACAAACTTACTAAAAATCCAAAATTTGGCTTTATCATCGGAGCTTGGTGCTTCCTTTTCACAGCTTTTGCTTGTATTTTAGGTATGGTTCCCAAAGTAGACTATATGGTTGATCCAGCTGGTTGGCGCTTCTCTCTGATGACAAATATCTTGACACCGATTGTCTTGATTAGTTTAGGCGTCATCTTGCCACTTTTGGCTAAACGGGAGAAGAGACAGTCACTTAAATAGTAGTGACGATCGCCTCTATCGCTAACTTGATAAATTTTTCAGTCCTATCTTATGATGGGGCTGTTTTTTAGAAAAAAATTCCTTTCACAGGAAATAAAAATGATAAGGTAAGCGTTTCTTCTGGGGGACTTTCATAAGAGATGATACTTGTATCGACGGTTAAGGTTGGATGATTATTTTGAAGGTTCAGCTCAGACCTCTATTGCAAAGCTACAATTTTTCTCAAGAAAATATCCTTCTCCTTTTGTGAAATACCCATAATTGTGGTAAAATAAGTGGAATAAATATTATTAAAAACAAAGAGGTATTATCATGTCTAAGATTCTAGTATTTGGTCACCAAAATCCAGACTCAGATGCCATCGGGTCATCTGTAGCCTTTGCTTATCTTGCAAAAACAGCTTATGGTTTGGATACAGAAGCAGTAGCTCTTGGGACTCCAAATGAAGAAACAGCCTTTGTCTTGAACTATTTTGGTGTAGAAGCACCACGCGTGATCACATCCGCTAAAGCAGAAGGTGCAGAGCAAGTTATCTTGACTGACCACAATGAATTCCAACAATCTGTTTCAGATATTGCTGAAGTGGAAGTTTATGGCGTTGTGGATCACCACCGTGTAGCTAACTTTGAAACTGCAAGCCCACTTTACATGCGTTTGGAACCTGTTGGGTCAGCGTCTTCTATCGTTTATCGTATGTTTAAAGAACACGGTGTGGCAGTTCCTAAAGAGCTTGCTGGTTTGATGTTATCTGGTTTGATTTCAGATACACTTCTCTTGAAATCTCCAACGACACACCCAAGTGATAAGGATATTGCTCCTGAGTTGGCTGAGTTAGCAGGTGTGAACTTGGAAGAATACGGTCTCGCTATGCTGAAGGCTGGTACAAACTTGGCCAGCAAGTCTGCAGAAGAATTGATTGACATTGATGCTAAGACTTTTGAACTCAACGGAAATAATGTCCGTGTAGCGCAAGTCAACACTGTTGATATTGCTGAAGTTTTGGAACGCCAATCAGAAATCGAGGCAGCAATGCAAGCAGCTATTGCAGCAAATGGCTATTCTGACTTTGTTTTGATGATTACAGACATCGTCAACTCAAACTCAGAAATCCTTGCAATTGGCGCAAACATGGACAAGGTAGAAGCAGCTTTCAACTTCAAACTTGAAAATAACCATGCCTTCTTGGCTGGTGCCGTTTCACGTAAGAAACAAGTCGTGCCTCAGTTGACTGAAAGCTTTAATGCTTAATATCTTAAATGACAACTATAAGATAGGAAACACTGGTTTTCCGCACATGTAAAGGAGTTTCGGCTCCTTTTTTGATAGACGAGAGAAATGAAGATTCAAGATTTACAAAATGGTGATCTATTGTTTACAGTTGGGAAATCCGATATGGCAGCAGCGATTCGGACAGCTACGGGCGCCTATAGCCATGTGGGCATCGTTTTTGATGGTGAGATTTACCATGCGACGCAGGAAAAGGGAGTGGCCCATCAGCCCTTGAGCCAGTTTTTGGAAGAAGAGGACAGGTATCATGTCTTTGCTTATCCAGAGATAGATGCCTCTGCTGCCTTCAAAGAAGCCAAATCCCATCTGGGAAAGTCCTATAATGCTAGTTTCTATCCTGAGAGCGAGGGATCTTACTGTTCGGAATATATTGCTCAGATTTTGCCAATTTTTGAGACCATTCCCATGCAGTTTGGAGATGAGGAAAACTTGATTTCTAATTTTTGGCAAGTTTACTATGAGGACTTGGGCTTAGCAGTGCCTGTAGGACATCCTGGAACCAATCCCAGTCAGTTGGCTCAATCAGCCAAGCTTATCTATAAAGGAGAGCTCCATGATTAAAATTCTCAATCCGACTCGGCTGACACGACAGCCCTTATTTGAAAAACTAATCAATTATCTGGATCAGCAGGATGATGTGATTTTAAGAGAAATCAAACGTGAATTTGCGGGCTTTCCCAATCTAGATCGCTTCATGGAGGAATGTATCAAGGCGGGCTATATTCGGCGGGAGAATAAGCGCTATTATCAGCAGGTTCCGCTTTTGGAGAATCTAGAAAATCTATCTTTGGATCAGGAAATCTTTATTCGAGATGATAGTCCGATCTATCAGGAATTGCTGAATTTGCGCTTTGAGACTCAGCTTGCTAATCAGACTAATGCGGCTATTCTGCTGGAAAAGACCAATTTTCAGAGAGATAAACTGACCTTGTCCAATTTTTTTTATAAAATGCAGCGACAGTATCCGCTGTCTGAGGAGCAGGAGCCCCTTTATGCTATTTTAGGAGATGTGAATCCAGAGTATGCCCTCAAGTATATGACGACATTCCTCCTCAAGTATGTCCGTAAGGATGAGCTCCTGCAGAAGCGTCGAGACATTTTTGTCGATAGTCTGGTGATTCTAGGTTACATTCGTCAGAATGAGGCTGGCAAGTATGAGTTGAAGGCTAGCTTTGATAAAGAGCGCCTAGTCTTCCAATTGGACTGATAGTTTTTAGAATGAGGGAAAAATTAGACAGCCCCACCTGTCATTTTGCCATATTCTGTGCTATAGTAGTATATAGAATTTGGGAAAGGAATTAGAATGACAATGTTGAAAAAAATCTATCCCGAGCAACCACTAGAGAACCTTAGGTGGTTCGATATGTTGATTTTAGCAATTATTATGTTTGGTCAATTTATTTACTCCTCAACAATAAATTGGCTGACGATGTCCAGCTCTGTAGGACAAGCAATCGTGCCCAGACCAGAGGATGAAAATTTTGCCTTGCTGAGCAATTTGAAATTGCAAGTTTTCCTGCTGGTGTTGGCACTTGTCTATCTAGGCATCCGTCATTATGATTTCAAACAGCTGAAACTACGCTTGTCTTGGTCTATTCTTTGGGCGCCCTTGATTTTTGCGGTTGTCGGTCTGACTTCTGATGTGATAGCAGCTTTAGTCGGTTCCTATAATTATTTTGACTTAGAAATCTTGCAGCATATCGACTGGACCTTTGTCGAAGTTTTTCGCAAACTAGCTGCACTGGGACCTGTCGTCATTCTTTATTCCCTCTTCAATGGTGTTTATGAGGAATTCTTTTTCTTAGGCTTGCTAACATCAGTAAAAGAAGAGAGCAAATGGTGGGTTTTAGGCTTTTCAACGCTGGTTCGCTTTTCTGTCCATACCTATCAGGGGCTAGTCTCTGCTTTTCTGATTGGCGTGGTCTTCGGTCTATTCTATTATTTCTTTTATAAATACAAGGTTAAAAACTTGTTGCCTTTCTTTTTGGCACACGCCTTTGCTGATATGGTAGGCAGCAGCTTGCTCTACGTCTTAGTGATGTGGAATGGATAATAAAAAGGACTCGAAAGTCCTTTTTTATATGTATTTTTCTGCCAGTGTATAATCACCGGGATAAGGAACCTTTTGGTCATTGATGATTTGGTAGGTATCTGCTCCCTTGCCAGCTAGAATGACTGCATCGCCTTTAGCATTGGTTAGGCTGAGGGCTTTTTTGATAGCTTCCTCACGGTCGGCAATCATGTCCACCTCAAAGGAGATGTAGCTAGCAATTTCTTTTGCGATAGCAATTGGATCTTCGCGATTTGGATCATCTGCGGTCAAAATGACTTTGATTTCAGGATGCTGATTGAGTAGGAGGCCAAAGTCCTTGCGTCGACTTTCTCCCTTATTGCCAGTAGCCCCTAGTACAAGTATAGTCTGCCCTTTTTGATGCTCTTGTACGACGGACAGCAACTTAGCCAAACTGTCGCCGTTGTGGGCATAGTCCACGAAGACCTTGGCACCGTTTGACTGGGTCAAGACCTCCATGCGTCCCGGAACTCGTGTCTGGGCAATACCAGCTTGAATATCTTCCAAAGAAGCTCCAAGTCGTAGGCAGGCTAGACCAGCAGCAATAGCATTTTCTTGATTGAAGCGACCAATCAGCTGGATATCGTAGGAACCAGCCAACTTCCCTTGTGCTTTAAAGGAGAAGGCTTGCGATTGCAGGATGCTATTGGCGGAGTCTGGTCCATAGAAGTCGTGGTCATAGTTGGCCACTTGCTCAGCCAAAACTTGAAAATGATCCATGCCACTATTGACGACAACAGCTCGGCTATTGTCCATCAGGAGTCGTTTGTGGTAGAAGTAGTCTTCAAAAGTTGGATGCTCAATCGGGCCGATATGGTCAGGGCTGATATTGAGGAAGACCCCCACATCAAAGGTCAGGCCGTAGACTCGCTTTTTAAGATAGGCTTGGCTGGAGACTTCCATGATGAGATGGGTACGACCATTGGCTACAGCTTGAGCCATCATCTCAAAGAGGTCTAAGCTTTCAGGAGTGGTCAGGGTTGATTTAAAGAAAGTTTTGCCGTCCAGAGTGGTATTCATAGTGGAAAGCAGGGCTGGTTTGTGGCTTTGTTTTAAAATATTATAAGCGAAATAAGCCGATGTGGTCTTGCCCTTGGTACCAGTGAAGGCCAACAGTTTGAGTTTTTGCTCTGGGTGGCCGTAAAATTCCATAGCAATGAGGCTCATGGCTTGTTTAATATCATTGACCAGAAGCACTGGAATTCCGACTTCGAAGTCAGTTTCACTTAGGTAAAACCCTAGCCCAGCTGCTACAGCCTTTTCTAAAAATTCCCGCTTGAAATGCTCGCCCTTGACAAAGAAGAGAGTTCTACTATCTGCCTTGCGACTATCATAGCTAATCTTGTCAAAGGTCAAGCCCTGATAGTTGAAGTAGTAGTCTCCATCAGCGATGATTTCACGAAAATTTTGGTCTTTTTTTAAAATATCTAGTATTGATTCAATTTTTATCATATCTCTATTGTAAACCGAAAGGCTATGTTTTACAAGAGGCAAGGAAAAGTTTATAATAAAAGAAGAACAAATAGAAGAGGTTTTCTATGAGCCAAGAAACAACAAGCCAGCAGCAGAAAATGCTAAGAGGGACTGCCTGGCTGACTGCTAGTAATTTTATCAGCCGCCTTCTTGGGGCTGTCTATATCATTCCTTGGTACATCTGGATGGGACAGCATGGGGCGGAAGCGAATGGTCTCTTTACCATGGGCTACAATATCTATGCTTGGTTCCTTTTGGTTTCCACAGCAGGAGTACCGGTAGCTGTTGCCAAGCAAGTTGCTAAGTACAATACCATTGACAAGGAGGAACACAGCTTTGCCCTCATTCGAGAGTTCCTCAAGTTCATGCTGGTATTGGGATTGATCTTTGCAGTCATCATGTACTTGATGGCACCGGTTTTTGCCTCAATGTCTGGTGGCGGGGCTGACTTGATTCCAGTCATGCAGAGTTTGTCTTGGGCTGTGCTCATTTTTCCGTCTATGAGTGTCATTCGGGGCTTTTTCCAAGGGTTTAATAATCTTAAACCGTATGCCATCAGCCAGATTTCTGAGCAGGTGATTCGGGTTATCTGGATGCTACTGACAGCTTATTTCATTATGAAAATCGGTTCAGGTGACTATGTTGAAGCTGTGACCCAGTCTACTTTTGCCGCCTTTGTCGGGATGCTGGCAAGTATGCTCGTCTTACTTTTCTATCTAGCAAAAACGGGTATGCTACGCTCTATCATGAGAAAGCCTAAAAAATCCGCGGGAATTAGTGGTCGCTCCCTCCTCTGGGATACGATACGAGAAGCCATTCCCTTTATCATTACAGGCTCAGCTATTCAGCTTTTCCAGATTATTGACCAGGCGACCTTTATCAACATTATGACCCAGATTAGCGATTATACGAAATCAGAGCTCCTAGTGCAATTCGCATATTTCTCAGCTAATCCAAATAAAATCACCATGATTTTAATTGCGGTGGCAACTTCTATCGGTGGTGTCGGGATTCCTCTCTTGACCGAAAATTATGTCAAGGGTGACTTTCGCTCAGCTGCTCGCCTAGTGCAAGATAATCTTAGCATGTTGCTCTTCTTTATCTTTCCGTCAACAGTGGGAGCAGTTCTGGTGGCTAGTCCGCTCTATACCGTTTTCTATGGTAAGCCAGATAGTCTAGCACTGGGGCTCTTCATCTGCGCTATGCTGCAGACGATCATTCTCAGCACCTATACAGTTCTGGCTCCGATGATTCAAGCTCTGTTCCAAAATAAGAAGGCCATTCTCTACTTCTTTTATGGGGTTCTTGTCAAGCTCAGTCTGCAGGTGCCGATGATCAATCTCTTCCATGCTTATGGTCCCTTGATTTCAACGACCGTCGGCCTTTTACTGCCAATCTTCTTCATGTTTAGAGAAATCCGCAAGGTTGTTGGTTTGAATCCTAAGAACCTCTTGAAGCGTCTGCTGTTGAGTATGATTCTCACAATTGCCATGGTGATCTTGGTTCTGCTTGTCGAGTATCTACTAAGCTTTATCTTCCAGCCAACTAATCGAATGTACAGCTTTATCTATGTCGCTGCCGTTGGAGGAGTCGGAATGATCGTCTATATCGTACTGTCTCTCAAAGTTCGGCTCATAGACCGTTTTATCGGACAAAAGGCAGATAGTTTGCGCCAACGCTTGAGAATGAAATAAGAAACGAAGAGTCGTTCAGCGACTCTTTTTTTTGGATTGTTACTCTATAGTTTCAGACTATAGCTAGCTCTTGAAAAGAAAAAAGCTCAAGACTTTCTTAAGATGTTACAATAGAAAGGTAGAATATTTTAAAAAAAGAGGAACGGTTAAATGGAGAGAGAACGGAAATTAAATACCTTGTTGGCCCAAGCGGGAGTAAAAACAGACACAACAACGGGTGCCTTAACAACCCCCCTGCATTTTTCAACGACATACCAGCACCCTGAGTTTGGCCAGTCCACAGGTTATGACTATACTCGAACCAAGAACCCTACACGGGCTAGCTTGGAAGAGACTCTAGCTGCTATCGAAAGTGCAGATTATGCCCTAGCGACTAGCTCTGGTATGTCGGCTATTGTGCTGGCCTTTAGCGCCTTTCCAGTCGGCAGTAAGGTTTTGGCTGTTCGGGATCTCTATGGTGGCTCTTTCCGCTGGTTTGCTCAGGTCGAAGCGGAAGGACGCTTTAGCTTTACCTATGCTAATACGGAAGAAGAACTCCTGAACAAGCTAACAGAGGATATAGATATTGTCTATATCGAGACACCGACCAATCCTCTTATGGTAGAGTTTGACATTGCCCGCATTTCCCAAGCGGCTCATGAGCGAGGAGCAGCTGTCATTGTGGACAATACCTTCTATAGTCCGATTTACCAAAGACCGCTGGAGGATGGAGCTGATATAGTTCTGCACTCTGCGACCAAGTATCTGGGCGGGCACAATGATGTCTTGGCTGGAGCTATCATGACCAATGACGCTGGTGTCTATGACAAACTTTTCTACAACCTCAACACAACTGGGCCGGTCCTGTCTCCTTTTGACAGCTATCTGCTTCTGCGCGGGCTCAAGACCTTGGCTCTTCGCATGGAGCGTTCTACTCAGAATGCGCAAGAAGTAGTCGCTTTTCTGAAGAAATCTCCTGCGGTAAAAGAGGTTCTCTATCCAGGCAAGGGTGGCATGATTTCCTTTAAAGTTGTGGACGAAGGGAAGATTCCTCATCTCTTAAATAGCCTGAAAGTCTTTACCTTTGCAGAAAGTTTGGGTGGAGTAGAGAGCTTGATTACCTATCCAACGACCCAGACTCATGCAGATATTCCTGTTGCAGTGCGCCATTCTTATGGCTTGACTGATGATTTGCTGCGTCTGTCGATTGGGATCGAAGATAGTCGAGATTTGGTAGACGATTTACGAGCAGCCTTGGAGGACTAATATGGCAAGTTATAACTTTGAAACAGCGCCCAATCGGATTGGCCAGCATACTTATAAATGGAAAGAAGCTGAGAAAGACAGTCAAGTCCTACCTGCCTGGATTGCGGATATGGATTTTGAAGTCCTGCCTGAAATCAAGCAAACAGTGCATGATTACGCTGATCAGTTAGTCTATGGCTATACCTATGCTAGTGAGGAGTTGATCAATGCCGTTTTATCTTGGGAGCGGGATGAGCATGGCTATACCTTTGACAAGGAAGCCTTGGTCTTTATTGAGGGAGTTGTTCCTGCTATTTCGACGGCTATCCAAGCCTTTACCAAGGAAGGTGATGCCGTTCTAATCAATACTCCTGTTTACCCTCCTTTTGCCCGCAGTGTCAAGCTTAATAATCGTCAGCTGATTACTAATTCCTTGATAGAACAGGACGGTCTTTTTCAGATTGACTTTGAACAGCTGGAGCGGGACATCGTAGACAATGAAGTCAAGATTTACGTGCTTTGCAATCCGCATAATCCTGGCGGTCGAGTTTGGGAAGAGGACGTTTTAGACAAGATTGGTCGTCTCTGCCAAAAGTACGGCGTTCTCGTGGTTTCAGATGAGATTCACCAAGATTTGACCCTGTTTGGACATAAACACCAGTCTTTCAATACTGTTTCACCTGACTTTAAGGACTTTAGCCTGATTCTAGCCAGTGCGACTAAGACTTTTAATATTGCTGGGACAAAAAATTCCTATGCAGTGATTGAGAATCCTAGCTTGCGACAAAAGTTTCAAAAGCGCCAACTGGCCAATAACCAGCATGAAATTTCGGGTCTTGGTTTTCTAGCGACGGAAGCTGCCTATCGTCATGGCAAAGCTTGGTTGACTGAGCTCAAGGTTGTCTTAGAGGAAAATATTGATTTTGTAGTCGATTATTTTGCTAAGGAAGCACCACGTCTGCGGGTCATGAAACCTCAAGGGACTTATCTGGTTTGGCTGGATTTTTCAGATTATGGGCTGACAGATGACCATCTTTTTCACTTGCTTCGAGAAGAGGCTAAGGTTGTCCTGAATCGGGGAAGTGATTTTGGCCAAGAAGGCAAAGGACATGCTCGTCTCAATACAGCTGCACCGAAGACTATGATCAAAGAGATTTGTCGACGGATTGCGGAAGTTTTACCAAAATAAAATAAAAATAGCTCTCTTTATTGACAATCTTTCTAAAGAGGAGTATAGTAATAGTGTCAATCGGTAGGTGAGGCTACCATAAGGATACGGATGACTACCGCAAAGCAGTGGAGACACTACTCGTTGGTCAACAGTCCTGATCGCAAAGGTCAAGACTAAGCTCATTTCATCGCCTTATGGAGTTAAAGCTTGAACGGTGAATGCTTGTTTTATCTGTGTTTAAAACAATGAAGCGAATAACCTGACATGCAAACGACCCTGTCGAGAATTGGCAGGGTCTTCTTTTTTGCTGAAAATATTTCAAGAGTAGAAATAGTTGATTGCCTGCCTCTTAAGAAAAAGAAGGAGGAATAGTAATGAAATTATGGTATTCTAGTACCAGTCCTTTTGCGCGTAAAGTCTATGCTATAATTTTACACCATCATTTAGAGGAGCAAGTGGATATTCAGAAAGTTCAGGTGGCTTTCGACAAAAATTCACCGCATAATCAAGATAATCCTTTGGGTAGAATTCCTGCTTTTCAAGCTTCCAATGGAGAATGGTTGTATGGTAGTGATTTAATTTCCCAATATTTAGACGAGCTAGGTCAGGAAACTCCGCTTTTTCCTAATGGGATAGAGAAGTGGCACGTTTTAAACATACTGTCCGTTGCTGAAGGAATTTTGGAAAACACAATGCCGATGGTTGCGGAAAAAATTTTCCATGAAAAAGAGCATTGGTGGAAAGACAGACATCAGCAAATTGAAGAGAGAAATGTCCGGAGTTTGGCTTTATTAGAGAAACTGGCTACTGAGCAGGGACTTTCTTTAAATATTGCAACAATCCAAGTAGTTGCTCTTGTAGATTGGTGGAATTTACGTGAAGAAGTCATTGGATTTTCTTTGAAAGAAAATTTTCCCGACTTGCAAGAATGGACACAGAAGATGAATGCCACTTTTGATGTTTTGCAGGCATCTTGGGATTATTAACTGCTTTTATAAACTAAGAAAGGAGAAGTACGATGCAAATTGACGATCATCCGGAACCGCACATACACAGCCAATCGCTGATTTGTGTCGTTCTGTCCTTATAAAGTGATTGGTCCCTGTGTATGAAAATTATCAATCATACATAAAGGAGAAACCAATGAAAACAGTAAAAGAAAGATTAGTTGCTGCTCTGCAGCTTCCTGTAAAAGAAACTCTGGCATTTTACAAGAGTTCCTTTCGGGGCCTGACAGAAGAGCAGGTCGAAGAAAATCGTGACCTCTATGGTGAAAATATTATCACAAAGGGTCAGGAAGACTCTATTTTCAAGAAAATTTACGAGTCTATTATTAACCCCTTTACAGTCATCCTATTGGTGATTGCCCTCGTGTCTTTAGTTACTAATGTCTGGCTGGCCAAGCCCAGTGAGGAAGATCCGACGACTTCCATCATCATTGTTGTTCTGGTGCTGATTTCTGGAGGCATTCGTTTTATTCAGGAACTGCGGAGCGACCGTGCTGCTAGCAATCTGTCTCGGCTGATTGTCAACACGGCTACGGTTATCCGTGAAGGAGCAGAGCAGGAACTTCCCATTGATGAGCTTGTTGTAGGAGATATCATCAAGCTTAGTGCCGGAGACATGATTCCTGCAGATGTGCTGCTACTGGACTCGCGTGATTTCTTTGTTCAGCAGTCCGGCCTGACAGGGGAAAGTGATGCAGTAGAAAAGATCTGTTTGACCAAGGCAGATGGTCAAAATCTCGATAGCCTCTTAGAAACAGAGTCGCTGGCCTTTATGGGAACCAACGTTATTTCCGGAAGAGCTACAGCTCTGGTGCTGGTGGTTGGCGATGAGACCATGATGGGAGCCATTGAACAGACGTTGAACACTTACGATGAGCCGACCTCTTTTGAGCGCGAAATGAATAGCATTTCCTGGCTCTTGATTCGTCTGATGCTGGTCATGGTGCCAGTCGTATTCTTTATCAACGGTCTGACAGACGGCGACTGGTTGGAAGCAGGCGTCTTTGCCCTCAGTGTTGGGGTCGGCCTAACTCCAGAAATGCTGCCTATGATTATCACAGCGAGCTTGGCTAAAGGTTCCATCATCATGGCTCAGGAAAAGGTCGTGATTAAGAAGCTGAATGCCATCCAAGACCTAGGAGCTATTGATATCCTCTGTACGGATAAGACAGGCACACTGACCCAAGACGAGATTGTATTAGAATACCCGTTGGATATTCACGGTAATTTGGACTTGGCAGTGCTCCGCCGGGCCTTTCTCAATTCCTATTATCAAACGGGTCTCAAAAATCTCATGGATCGGGCTATTATCAATCGGACGGAGAAAGAAGCGGAGAAGCATGAGCTTGTCCGTGATTTAGACCAAACCTTTAAGAAAATTGATGAACTGCCCTTTGACTTTGAGCGTCGTCGTATGAGCGTCATTGTCAAGGATGATGAGGATGTCATCAGCATGGTAACCAAGGGGGCCTTGGAGGAAATGCTGGCTATCTCTAGCTATGTAGAATACAAAAATCGTATTACAGAACTGACTGAGGAGATCCGTCAGGAAATCCTTGCGGAAGTGGCTCAACTCAATGAGCAGGGGCTGCGCGTGCTTGGTGTTAGCTACAAGTCAGACTTAGAAGAAGATTATGAGTATGAAGTAAAGGATGAGTCCGATATGATTTTGACGGGCTATCTGGCCTTTCTAGATCCACCTAAGTCATCCGCAGCTCCAGCTATTGAAACTTTGGCTGAATACGGTGTTGCCACTAAGATTTTGACGGGTGATAATGATAAGGTAACCCAAGCAGTCTGTGAAAAGGTTGGGTTAGATGTAGACAATATCTTGCTAGGTGTAGAGGTAGATGCTTTATCTAATGAGGAATTGAGCCAGGCAGTGGAGAACACAACAGTCTTTGCTAAGCTCTCACCTGACCAAAAGGCTAGGATCATCCTCCAACTCAAGGCCAATGGCCACAAGGTTGGCTACATGGGCGATGGCATCAATGATGCACCTTCTATGAAAGTAGCAGATGTTGGTATTTCTGTTGATACGGCTGTCGATATTGCCAAGGAAACGGCGGATGTCATTTTGCTGGACAAGGACCTTATGGTTCTGGAGAAAGGGCTGGTAGAGGGACGCAAGGTCTATGCCAATATGACTAAGTATATCAAGATGACGGTCAGTTCCAATTTTGGAAATATCTTTTCTCTTCTTTTTGCCAGTATCTTTTTGCCATTTCTGCCTATGGCACCAGTTCATTTGATTGTCCTCAATCTGGTTTATGACTTGTCCTGTATAGCTCTGCCATTTGATAATGTAGATAGTGAATTTCTCAAGAAGCCTCATATTTGGTCAGCTAGCTCTATTACCCGTTTTATGGCTTGGATCGGGCCTATCTCATCCGTTTTTGATGTTTTGACCTATCTGGTGCTTTACTTTATTATTGTGCCTATGATCACAGGAGGCAGCTATCAAGCTGGTACTGAACAGGCAGTGACCTTTATCACTCTTTTCCAAACAGGCTGGTTTATTGAGTCTATGTGGACCCAGACTATGGTCATCTACATGCTACGCTCGCCTAAACTGCCTTTTGTGCAAAGCCGTCCTGCTCTTTCCGTCATTGTGACGACCATGGCGGCAGCGCTCTTTGTCACTTCCTTGCCATACAGCCTCTTTGCGTCAGTTCTGAAGACTGCCCCGCTGAATGGCACCTATTTCCTTTGCCTTTTCTTGATTATCGTGCTTTATATGGTTAGCGTAACCCTTGTGAAAGGCCTTTATATCAAGCGTTACAAGGAATGGCTGTAATAGAAAGACTAGCAGATGTTTAAGAAGTATAAAAAAGAGGCTGGGACAAAAGTCCTAGCCTCTCAATTGTCTTTGGATTGTCGAGCAAGACGCAGTGGTTGAGTGGGCTCTACTACGCTGATTTCATCAGCTTTTACAGCCCTACTCAACTGTGCAGAGGTGGGACGACGAAATCGAATTCTAACGAATGACCGATTTCTGTCCCACTCTCTTTTTGTATGTATTATTCTTTATCAGGTTGCCATTGCCAGCTTGCTCCAAATTGGGCAAGTAACTCAAAGGAGGCTTCTGGTCCCATAGATCCGACAGGATATTCATGGAGTGGCACTTGATTTTGGTCCCAGAGTTCTTCGATGCGATCGATGAGTTCCCAGCTGGCTTTTACTTCGTCCCAATGACTGAAATTAGTTGAGTCGTTATTGAGGACATCAAAAATTAGTTTTTCATAAGGGTCTGGAGAAGCTCCTGAAGCTGTGGCGTCTGTCCGATAATCCAATGAGATGGGAGCGAGATTAAAGAGTTCTCCAACTTCCTTGCCATTGAGGCTGAGTGAGATGCCTTCAGTTGGCTGGATATAGATGGTTAGGACATTTGGTTTGAGAGGCTCACCGAAGATGGAGTCCATCTGTTTGAAAACGATGTTGACATGGGTGCCTTTTTTGGTGAGGCGTTTCCCTGTTCGGAAGAAGAAAGGAACGTCACGGAAGCGGTCGCTATCAATGAAGAAAGCACCAGAGGCAAAGGTTTCGGTCGTAGATTCAGGGTTGACATTTGGTTCGCTACGGTAAGAAATGTATTTTCGGCCGTTGATTTTGCCAGACTTGTACTGGCCGCGAATGAAGAAACGTTTCAAATCTTCCTTGCTTGGCTGAACGAGGCGCTCAAATACCTTGGCCTTTTCTGCTCGGATATCGTCTTTGGTAAAGCTTTTTGGCTTATCCATGGCTAATAAGGAGAGGAGTTGCAAGGTGTGGTTTTGCACCATATCACGGAGGGCACCGGATTGATCATAGTAGCCACCGCGTTCTTCAACGCCCAACTTTTCAGCAAAGGTAATCTGTACATTATCAATGTATTGGCGGTTCCAGACATTTTCAAACAGCAGATTAGCAAAGCGGATGGCAAAAATCTTTTGAATCATTTCCTTGCCCAGATAGTGGTCGATGCGGAAAATCTGTTCTTCGTTAAAGGTTGCCAGTAGATCTTCGTTAAGTTTGCTGGCAGTTGCCAAATCTGTCCCAAAGGGTTTTTCAACAATTAGGCGTTCAAATCCTTTTCCATCAACGATTTGCTCAGACTTGAGATGCTTAGCAATAGTCCCGAAAAATTGCGGCGCCATAGAAAGGAAGAAGAGTTTATTATTTTCTGCCTGGTATTGCTCGTTGAGCTTATTTTGTAGCTTGCGCAATTCGATATAATGCTCGGTATCTTGCACATCATGGCTTTGATAATAAAAGTGGCTGGCGAACTCTTGAGCCTGCTCTGCACTGTCTGCTAGGTCTGAGATTGACTCGACAACGACAGATTCGAAATATTCCTTGCTCCAAGGTCTGCGGGCAGTTCCAATTACGGCAAAATGTTGCGAAAGATTGCCAGATTTATAAAGTCGAAAGAGGGAAGGATAAAGTTTTCTTTGAGCCAAATCTCCGCTGGCACCGAAAATTGTAATAATAACTTTTGAAGACATGATATCTACTACCTATCTAAATTTGATTGTCTCTATTTTATCACAATTTTCAGAAAAATTGTATTTGAAAAATCTGGATTTGATCAAAGAAAATATCCCGAGGGAAAGTCGGAATAGAAATTTAGGCTTCTTTCTTCTGATGAATCGCTCGAAACAGAAAATAGTAGAAAATAAAGTTTCCTATTGCAAGAAGAAGTAGTAGGCTAAAGACATTGTGGACGCCGCTTGTCGTATCGGGTGCTTGGTTAAGCAGGACAGCTGCAATTGCCGTTCCCAAGGCACCAGCAAAGGTTTGTGCTAGTTGAAAGAGGGCAGTCACATCCGCCGTTTTATCTCTGCTGACTTGAGAAGCGGATAAGGCCATGGTATTGTTGAAGGCCATGTTGCGTCCCAGAGTAAAGAGGATATAGAATCCTAAGATTAAAGGAAGATTGAGCCAGCTTGTAAAAAAACTAAGGACAATCATGACCAGAAAGACTAGGGAATTGCCGCCTAGCAGAGACAGCTTTGGGCCTTTGCTATCGTACAATTTTCCTAGAAAGGGCGACATAAAAGCTCCGATCATGGTTCCGGGAAGCAGGGAAAATCCAGCTTGGGCAGTAGAGACATTCTTGGCCAGTACGAGAAAGTTGGGAATGAGAAAGTTGCTGGAAAGGTTGGAGAATTGGAAGATTAAAAAGGGCAGAATTCCAAAGAAAATTGTTGGTTCTTTCAAGATACGGATGTCCAGAAACGGATCTTGAACAGTCAGACTCCGCCATATGAAAAAGGCAAAGGAAAGGAGAAAAATAGCTAGATAGAGCCAATTGACACTATCGCCACCTTCCAAACTGGAGATGGTCATCAGAGAAAAGGAAAGAGCCGTTGCGAGCGAGAGAAAGCCTAGCACATCAAAAGGACGCTTGCTTTTTCCTGCTGAATTTTCCAAGTTAACATAAGCCAGCAAAAAAGAGAGGATGGGAACTGGCATGATAAAGCTGTAGATCATGTGCCAGTCGAAGGAGCCAATCATGAATCCTCCGTAGGTCGGACCGATGGCTGGTGCCAGACTGATAACTAGGCCACTCAACCCCATATAAAATCCGATTTTCTGCCGAGGAATCCGCTCCACGATGAGATTAAACATAAGTGGAATGGCAATCCCAGTCGCTCCACCCTGAAGGATCCGTCCCAGCATAAGGAAAGTAAAGTCTGGGGCAACCATAGCAATCAGATTACCAAGGGTAAAGATGGAAAGTGAGGTAAAGAGGATGCGACGCTCCGTCCAATTGTGGGCTAGAGTTGCACCTAAAGTTATGGTGATGGCGACGGCCAGCAGATAGCCAGTCGTAATCCATTGCAGCACTCCTAGGCTCAGACCAAATACTTTGCTGAGGTGGGGAAAGGTCACATTCATACTGGTCTCTGAAAGAATTCCAGCAAAGGTGACTAAGGCCACAGCCAGAATAGAAAGCAAATCTCGTTTTTTTACTTTTTCTTGATTCATAAAAACAACTCCTTTTCAAATGAGATAGTATTATTGTAGCATGATTTTCCAAGAGAGGAGAGAAAAAAGTTAAATAGCAACTTTAATCAAGGATCTTGTAATTTATAAAAGTTGGTCATAACAACTTAGTAAAAGGGAGAGAATGAATTGCAAGGCTTGCATATAAAAGAAACACCCATGAAAATGGATTTTCACAGGTGTTTGACTCTAAAAGACCCGATAGACGTAGGGATTGTCCGGTTTTTCTACCTTATCAAAGCTTTCAACTTCTAGAGTTGGCAGGCTTTGTCCCAGACTTTTATGGTAGTGCATGGCAAGTTTCCCCTTGGCATGAATCCAGGTATTATCCTCGAAATGCTGGGTATTTCCAGTCGTCAAGAGGCCATAGACACCTGAGTCGGCGATACAATGGATAATACCGAAGCGAAAGAGAAATTGACTCTTTTGGTCGCTGGGGTCATTGTAGACGAAGCCGGTAAATTCAAGTGTTTTACCAACAAATTCATCGGGATAATCATAGATGACCTCCATGATTTCCATGTAGTTCTCAGTTGTGACCTGAATGGTATCTTGCTTAACATATTTCTTGGCGGCAGCCCGCATTTCTTTTTCGTAAGCCCCTTTGGTAAAGTAGGTGCTGGTGTCCGGCTTCAGGTATTGGCTGGTTGTGCCTTCGTCCTGCTGGACGGCTGCAGAAGTTCCCTCAGCCAGCGGGAAATGAAATCCTTTGGCCGAAACTGTTGTCGAATCCAAAGTTACAGTTGGAAAGAAAATTCCCACAAAAAGCGGAATGACAAGGAGCAGCACGCTGCCTAGCTTGGCCCAGCGAGAGGTCAAATGACTATGAACCTCCATCTTCTTCATCCAGATAATGAGCTGTACAACTGCCAAGACAAAAGACAGAATCATAGATAGATAGGCCAGATAGGAATAGTGGAGATTGATATATTGATTAAGCTTTCCCGTCAGCTGCAGATACATGGTAATCTCAAAGTAGCCGACTAAGATTAAAAATCGGATCATAGCACTACCCCCACAAGCCAAGAGTAAAGAAAGACGACGACGGTAACCAGGCTGATAAATTGCCAGATAAATCGTGTCTTAAAGTAGTTTTTCATCATCAGCAGATTCTTGACATCTAGCATAGGCCCAATGACCAAGAAAGCTAAGACTGGCGCTAAGCCGAAGCTAGCAATCAAAGAGCTTCCGATGAAAGCATCAGCTTCGCTGCACAGTGAGAGCAGGAAGGACAGTAGCATGAGTAGGAGAATAGCAACTGCTGGTGTCGAGCTGATAGAAGTCAGGATTCTGGTTGGCACATAGACCTGGACCAGGCTGGCGAAGAGACAGCCAAAGACCAGATAGCGACCTGTATCGAAAAATTCGTCAATAGCCTGCACAAAGACCTGAAAAAGCTTTTGTCCTTTGCTGAGATGTGAAAAGTCATGCTCATGAACCGCTTTGCGATTTTCTTTTTGAATATTGCTGTCTGCAAAGAAGCCCAGAAAAATCCCTAAAATAATGGCTACTATCATAGAACCTAAAGCACGCAGCAGAGCCATTCGGAAGGAATTACCAAAGGCTGAGTAGGTCGCAAAGAGCACGATAGGATTGATAACAGGTGCTGTCACTAGAAAAGGAACAGCAGTGTAGCTGGGCACGTTCTTTTCCAAGAAGCGGTTAATTATGGGAACAATTCCGCACTCGCAGGAAGGAAAGACTATACCGATCAAGCTTCCAAAGAAAATCCGAGCCCATTTATTCTTGGGCAGGAAACGATAAACCTTGTCTGGCGTGACATACACCTCGATAAAGCCGGAAATAATACTTCCGATCAGGACAAAAGGCAGGGCCTCAATGATGATGGAGAGAAAGATAGCGCCAGCCTGTAAGACGCTGGAAGGAAGGTTTGAAAAGAAGATCATGCTTTTTTAGCCTTTTCTTGCGCTTCTTTTTTCTTTTTGTCATCTGGAAATTCTACTTTTTCAAGCTTGGGCAGGGTCGCAAACTCCTCGAACATCTTGTCTAAATCGTCTGTTTTGGTAAATTTCACAGCCATAGGGCCACCTCATTTCTAAAATAATAATTCTATTATACTACCAAACGAAAAAAAATGATATTTTCAGCCATGATGGATTAGAGACAGTGGACTCATCTTAACAAGAAAAAGATGGATTAAACTAGTCTTTATAGATTTTTCAGCTTCATATTATGATATAATAGAAGCGTTATGGAAAATATAAATATTGAAAAAATTGCCCAGAAATTGGGTCTTAAAGAAAGTCAAGTATCACAGGTCCTAGCTTTGACCGCTGAAGGAAATACAATTCCTTTTATTGCTCGTTACCGTAAGGAAATGACAGGAAATCTAGATGAGGTCGATATTAAGGAAATCATTGACTTAGATAAGAGTATGACTGCTTTAGCAGAGCGCAAAGCGACGGTCTTAGCTAAGATTGAGGAGCAGGGCAAACTAACGGATGCGCTGCGCTCTGAGATTGAGGCTGCTGAAAAGCTGGCTGATGTGGAAGAATTGTATCTGCCCTACAAGGAGAAGCGCCGTACCAAGGCTACCATTGCGCGTGAAGCAGGTCTCTTTCCTTTGGCCCGCTTAATCTTACAGGATGCGGCTAATCTGAAGGAAGAAGCTGAGAAACTGACTAGTGAAGCCTTTCCAACAGCAGAAGCTGCTCTAGCTGGAGCAGTGGATATTCTGACTGAAGCGATTTCCGAAGACACCAAGCTGCGGGCTTGGACCTACCATGAAATGCAGTCCAATTCTTCTATCGTATCCAGTCTCAAAGACGGCGACTTGGATGAAAAGCAGGTTTTCCAGATTTATTATGATTTTTCCGAAAAAGTAGCGACTATGCAAGGCTACCGTACTCTGGCTCTTAATCGTGGTGAGAAGCTAGGTGTTCTCAAGGTTGGTTTTGAGCACAATCTTGAGAAAATTCTGCGCTTCTTTGAAGTACGTTTCAAGGTGAAAAATACCTATATTAGTGAAGCTATCCAGCAAGCGGTCAAAAAGAAAATCATTCCAGCTATGGAGCGTCGTATCCGGACCGAGCTGACTGAGGCCGCTGAAGATGGAGCGATTCAGCTCTTCTCAGAGAATCTCCGCCACCTCCTCCTGATTGCTCCTCTCAAAGGTCGCGTAGTATTGGGCTTTGACCCAGCCTTTCGGACAGGAGCCAAGCTGGCTGTTGTTGATGCGACAGGCAAGATGCTGACGACTCATGTTATCTATCCAGTAGCGCCAGCAAAGCCAGCTCAGATTGAAGCTTCTAAGAAAGAGTTGTCAGAGCTGATTGAGCAGTTTAGCGTGGAAATCATTGCCATTGGAAACGGAACGGCCAGCCGAGAAAGCGAAGCCTTTGTAGCAGAAGTTTTGAAATCTCATCCAACTGTCAGCTATGTCATCGTCAATGAGAGCGGAGCATCTGTCTACTCAGCTAGTGAACTAGCTCGTCATGAGTTTCCAGATTTGACGGTTGAAAAGCGCTCAGCTATTTCCATTGCTCGCCGTCTACAGGATCCTTTGGCAGAGTTGGTTAAGATTGATCCTAAGTCCATCGGAGTTGGTCAGTACCAGCATGATGTCAGCCAGAAAAAACTGTCTGAAAGTCTGGACTTTGTCGTGGATACCGTGGTCAACCAAGTCGGAGTCAATATCAACACCGCCAGCCCTGCCTTGCTGGCCCATGTAGCTGGTCTCAATAAAACTATCTCAGAAAATATCGTCAAATACCGGGAAACAGAAGGCTTGATTCGGTCTCGCGAGGCCATCAAGAAAGTGCCGCGTCTGGGCGCAAAGGCTTTTGAACAGGCGGCCGGCTTCCTGCGTATTCCTGAAAGTGATAACCTGCTAGACAATACAGGTGTTCACCCAGAGTCCTATAAGGCTGTAGAAGAGCTCTTTAAGCGCTTAGAAATCAGCAGTTTGGATGAGGCAGCCCAAGCGAAATTAAAGGCTGTTCAGGTTGCTAGTTTGGCTGCAGAGCTGGGCTTAGGAGAAGAAACCCTCAAAGACATTATTGCGGATCTGCTCAAGCCTGGCCGAGATTTGCGTGATTCCTTTGACGCGCCAGTGCTACGGCAGGATGTCTTGGATATCAAGGACCTACGCATCGGTCAAAAACTGGAAGGCGTTGTCCGCAATGTCGTCGATTTTGGAGCATTTGTGGATATCGGTATCCACGAAGACGGTCTTATCCATATTTCTAAAATAAGTAAAAACTTTATCAAGCATCCAAGTCAAGTCCTGTCTGTTGGCGATTTAGTTACTGTCTGGGTGGATAAACTGGATGTGGAGCGGGAGAAGGTCAACCTCTCTCTGATAGCACCAAATGAATCTAACTAACTATGTCAAGCAGGTTTCAGTTGAAGATTTTGGCTGGGAATTTCGCCACCAAGCTTTTTGGAACAAGCGCCTCCGGACGACTGGAGGGCGCTTCTTTCCAAAAGATGGTCATCTAGATTTCAATCCGAAAATTTATGAAACTTTTGGACTTGAAACTTTTCGAAAAATTGTCCGCCATGAGTTGGTCCACTATCATCTCTATTATCAGGGCAAAGGTTACCGCCATGGAGATAGAGATTTTAAAGACCTCCTTAAGCAAGTTGACGGTCTGCGCTACGCTCTATCCTTGTCCGACTCGCAAACCTTTCTCATTTATAAATGCTTGAGCTGCGGAGCACTTATCCGTCGCAGACGCAGAGTCAATCTTCAAAAATATCGTTGCGGTCGTTGTAGAGGGAAATTGGCATTCCTAAAAGAGGAGACTAGCAAAGGCTGAGCAAATTAAAAACGGATCGATGCAGAATCAGCCTTGGGGCTGATTTTTTTGTTATCCCGCTATGATAAAATGAAGGAAAGAATGAGAGTTGAGGTCATCATCATGAAAACTAAGTTTTATAAACTAAGAAGAAACCGAGTAATTTCTGGGGTTTTGTCGGGATTGGCTGATAAATTTAACTTTGATCTTGGCTTGTTACGCTTTTTATTCATCATCTTTACAGTTTTCAATTTTGGCTTAGGAATTTTGATTTATATTTTGCTGGCTGTCGTGATGCCTTACAAGGAAGATGTGGAAGCGGAAATGTATGGAACTGGTCCTCGCAAAATGAAAGATGCCGAGCCAATTAATGACAATGACGGCTGGTTTTGGTAAAATAACAAATATAAAATTCGGGAGTATGCCCGAATTTTTGCTAGATGTAGAAGAAACGAAAAGAGAGAATCTAGGGAAACGCAGCTGACGGAATCTGGAAGCTATTGCCGAAATACGAATGACTTTATCCAAGGAGGAAATATGACAGAAGTTTGGAATGCCTATGACTTGAATCGAAAACAGCTCCCGCATCTCCTAGTTCGAGGAGAAAAGATTCCTGAAGGGCAGTTTCATCTCTGTGTCAATGTCTTGGTTCGCCATCAGGATGGCGATATTCTCTTTATGCGGCGGTCAGCAAATAAAAGTCTCTATCCTGGCTACTATGAGTTTGGAGCGGGAGGTAGTGTGCTGGCTGGAGAAGATAGCCAGACAGCTGCCTTGCGGGAATTGGAAGAAGAAACAGGCCTGGTTCCCGACAGTATCAGACTGTTGGAGCAGGTGTGCTCTGTCGAAGACCAGTGCCACTTTGATTTCTATGAAGCGGTGGTGTCTGGGGACAAGAGCCAAGTTCGCTATCAGGCAGGCGAAACCGATGCCCATCTCTGGCTGCCTCTAGGAGAAATACCAGCTTTTATCGAGAGCCATCCTTGCTTTCAAAATCAGAAAAAAATTCTCCAAAGATGGATTGGCTAGTTATTTTGACTGGCCTTTTTGCTGGCTGGCAGATGTTTTCACAAGCATCTAGGGAAAAATCCTGCTTAATTTCCAATCTTAAAAACTCTTTTAGGGTAAAAATTTGCTATAATAGAGAAAGATAAATTTGAAGGGAGCAGGGAATGTCTGTAAAGGTCAAAGATTTGATTGAAAAAGTCCGTTTACGCATCGTTTACGGCAGTGATGACCTCTTAGAAAAGGAGATTTCGACATCGGATATTTCGCGGCCGGGTCTTGAAATGACCGGCTATTTTGACTACTACACACCAGAACGGATTCAGCTGATTGGGATGAAGGAGTGGTCTTATCTGATGAAGATGACATCTCACAACCGTCATCAAGTCCTTTTGAAAATGTTTCAACCAGAAACGCCAGTTGTCATTGTAGCGCGTGATTTGGAGATTCCTGAAGAAATGCGGCGAGCAGCCGAAGAAAAGCAAATCGCGATTCTTACCAGCCGCACATCAACCAGCCGTCTATCAGGAGAAATTTCTAGTTTCCTTGACTCACGTTTGGCGGTCAGAACCAGTGTTCATGGCGTATTGATGGATATTTACGGGATGGGAGTGCTGATTCAAGGGGACAGTGGTATTGGTAAAAGTGAAACTGGTCTTGAGTTAGTTAAGCGTGGCCATCGTCTAGTGGCGGATGACCGGGTCGATATCTTTGCCAAGGATGAAATGACTCTCTGGGGAGAGCCTGCTGAGATTCTTCGCCATCTCTTGGAAATTCGTGGTGTCGGTATTATCGATGTAATGAGTCTTTACGGAGCTAGTGCGGTCAAGGATTCTTCACAGGTACAGATTGCCGTCTATCTGGAAAATTATGATACCAATAAGACCTTTGACCGTCTGGGCAATAATGCAGAAGAACTGGAAGTTTCCGGTGTCAGAATTCCTCGGATTCGCATCCCAGTTAAGACAGGACGCAATATCTCTGTAGTGATTGAGGCCGCAGCCATGAACTATCGGGCTAAGGAAATGGGCTTTGATGCCACCAAGATTTTTGAAGAACGACTGACTAATTTGATTAGCCAGAATGAGGTGAAAGATGCTTGATCCAGTAGCTTTTTCAGTCGGTCCCTTTAGTATTCGTTGGTATGCGATTTGCATTGTCACTGGCTTGATTTTAGCCGTCTACTTGGCTATGAAGGAAGCGCCACGCAAGAAGATGATTCCAGATGATATTCTTGATTTCATTCTGATTGCCTTTCCCTTGGCCATCCTTGGAGCGCGACTCTACTATGTGATTTTTGAATGGTCTTATTATGGCAAACATTCTCTGATTGAGATTTTTCAGATTTGGAATGGTGGTTTAGCCATTTACGGTGGTTTGATCACCGGTGCCCTTGTCCTCTATTTCTTTTCTCAGAGAAGGCTGATCAATCCTGTTGATTTCTTGGATATTGCAGCGCCTAGTGTCTTGATCGCTCAGAGCATCGGCCGTTGGGGCAATTTCTTTAACCAAGAAGCCTATGGAGCGGTGGTCAAAAATCTTAATTATCTGCCGTCCTTCATCCGTAACAATATGTACATAGATGGTGCTTATCGCCAGCCAACCTTTTTGTACGAATCCCTTTGGAATTTACTTGGCTTTGGGCTACTGCTAATCTTACGACGCCGGTCTAAATTCTTCCGTCAGGGAGAATTGGCAGCCTTTTACCTGATTTGGTACGGCTTTGGCCGGATGATTATCGAGGGTATGCGGACCGATAGTCTCATGTTCTTGGGTGTGCGTGTATCTCAGTGGCTGTCTGCAGCTCTGATTTTACTAGGCATCGGCATTATGATTTACCAAAGAAAAAAACAAGCCCCCTATTATCAAGAATGAGAGGAGAATATTATGCTTGAAATTGCTTATACTTTAGTTGCTGTCGCTTTGATTGTCTTTCTAATCTACATGACCCTCACCGTCAAAACTCTCGGTGATAAGGCTGCAAAAATGCTGGATGAGACAGAAAATACGATCAAAGTGTTGACTTCTGATGTTAATGTCACCCTACATCAAACCAATGATTTGATTGCCAAAGTCAATGTTTTGACAGATGATATCAACCACAAAGTAGCAACGATTGATCCGCTTTTCAATGCGGTGGCAGACCTATCCGAATCAGTATCTGATTTAAACGATCAGGCGCGTGTTTTAGGAAAAAAGGCAGTCGCAGCAGGAAGTACGACAGCTAAAACAACAGCAGGTCTAACGGCCCTTCGTTTGTTTACAAAATTATTCAAAAAATAAGAAAGTAGGTTTACTATGGGAAAAATTTCATCACTTTTATTAGGTGCTGTGTCTGGTGCAGCTGCAGCGTACTTTCTAACCAGCAAAAAAGGTAAAGAAATCACTGAAAAAGTTCAAGACTTTGTCGTCGACTATCGTGAAGATCCAGATAAGACTCACGAAGCCGTTGTCCAATCAGTAAAGGACTTTTCAGATCAGGCTGTTAAGGCCATCAACCAAACCAAGGAAAAGGTTGAAAATGGCGAAATCACAGCAGAAACAGTATTGGAGTCTGTTAAGGATACGACCAAGTCAGTTGTGGACTATTCACAGGATAAATTCCAAGAAATCAAAGAAAAGTTTGAAAAAGAAGAGGAAATTCTTGAAGAAGAAATTTCTGATATCGTGGTGGAAGAAGGAGAAAAAGCCCCTTCAGAAGAAATCATCATTGATTTAGAAACAGAAGAACTTGAAAAATAAAAAATTAGGCTAGCATTTGCTAGCCTATCTTGATTCTTAGAGGCTTTTCTCTTTAAATAGAAGAAAAAAGATTAAAGAAATTTACTTGTGCATAAAACATATATAAAGTAGCATGTATTTTTAGAATACTAACACTAATAGTAGATAATTCAATAGAGTCAAAGTTTGTTGAAATGGATGTTATTATGCACACTGTGTGTAAATTATATATTAATTGACAATAATAATTTTAAGTACTACAATAAATTTAAGGGATATTCAGAGCTTAAAATTATATTTTTATTATATGAACGAAACATATTTATAAATGTAAACAATTTGTCGAACATAAATATATCTAGTATTTAAAATACAGTTCAGCGTGATTTCAGGCTTTCCGTAAGGTAGGAGGTATCTTAGTAGAAATATTAAATTTAACAGTGAGGAAGAAGTATCGCTTGACAGCTGTTTCTTGGAATTTGATTTGAATCAATCTTCTTTTGGAAATGGAGAATGTCAGGTGCTATAGATATTATTATTCTCCATAATACCGACTTGTTTAAGAAATTTATAGACTACTATATAGAATTCTCTAAAACTGGGAAGGTAAAGGTGATTAAAAATGAAGAAAAGTTATAAGAAAGCTTTGGTTGTTCTTACGCTAGGAATTCTATCTGGTCTGTGGGTTGTGCTACTGAGATTAGAAATTTTTCCAAAAACTTATGAGAGAATTTTGATGTTGATATTTACCTTGATGTTAATCTTAGTGTGCTATCTGATTTCGGTTAAATATAAAGTAGTCAATCCGATTCATTTAGATCATTTAGAAATGAAAAATGTTTTGTATGCTATAGCTATAGTTATTGGTTTACGATGTTTTGTTAGAATATTTGAACCTATACTAGGGCCATTTGCGAATGATGGATTAGTTGATTTGATGTATGCGAGGTTAGGTTTCCCTCTAATCTATCTATTTTTCATACTATTGATACCAATTCTTGAAGAATTGTGTTTTAGAGGGGTTATGATGAATTATTGTTATTCCCTTAGTCGTAAGGGCTTAGTAATCACATCACTGCTCTTTGGTATAATGCATGCCGTAAGTGAAAGTAATCAAGATTCATTTGTAAGAGCACTGTTATTTTATAGCATAATGGGATGGGGAATGAGTATGCCTTATTACAAAGGAAAGAAGATTGAGTATTCCATCTTAGTTCATATACTCAATAATGGATTGGCTGTTTTGATGTTATAAATTCAGTAGCTGTTTATAACATCAAGTTATTTTTCTGATTAAGATAAAAATCAGGCTAGCATTTGCTAGCCTATCTTGATTTTCGACCTAGAAAGCGTTATTATATAGATAAAAGGGGGTGTTGGTATGAAAAATCTAAAAGTACTTGCCTTGCTTGGTTTAGGCTGCTGCTTACTAGCCTGTTCTCGGCAGAAAGCATCAGAGTCCCCTCAGTCTAGAAGTTCTGACTCTTCTTCTAAGGCTTCGAGCACGAGTCAAGCCCGCTCGAAAACAGCTAGCAGTAGTCAATCTAGTGCTAATCAATCTAGCCCTAGCCAGAGCTCTGCTTCTGCGGAGTCAGAAAGCTCTAGTCAGACCAGTGAAAAGGTCAGAGAGGAGGAGACACAGCCTTCTAGAAAAGAAGCATCATCCCCAATCAGAAAGCGCCTGGAAGTCCCCATGCAGATCCAGCGAGCTTGGAATACTTGCGCACCGACCTCTGTCAGTATGATTCTAGCTTACAGGGGCGTTCAGGCTAGTCAGGAAGAATTGGCACGAGCGATGGGCACTGATGAGACCTTCGGTACCCATAATGTCAATGCAATCCGTGTCTTAAATCAATATTTATTTGGTTATGCGGAAGTGCCAGCAGGTCAAGCGGGCTATCATCTTGCTACAGTGACTAGTAGCGCCTCGAATTCGGAAGATATGCGTCTTTTTAAAGAGCGCCTGCGCAAGAATATTGATGATGGCTATCCGCTCTACTATACGATTGATAATGCCTCCATCTACCCAGGTCACAAGGGTGAACACAATGTTGTGGGGACAGGCTATGAATTATCAGCAGATGGCAGTGATCTCCTTGCAGTTTATTACATTGATCCGTCCTACACCGTTCAGGATCCAGTCTATGGAGGGCTAAAAAAGGTAACTCCAGAAGAATTATTGGCAGCTATGTGTGCTTGTCAGGAACCAAATTACGCTTGGTAAAGAAAAGAAAAACGAGATCTTTCGATCTCGTTTGATTTAATTCGTAGATAATCAATGTTTCTTTCTCCGAACAGTGCGATATCCTTGAATAATCATAAGACTTAGGACAATAGCAAGTGAGAAAGATAGAAAGGTGCTCATTTTTGCAGACAAAAAAATAAAGCTAAAAAAGACTGTCAAAATACAGAATAAAGCGATATTTATAAAGAAAAATAGCTCACGTAATTGTGATGCCGATTCTGCTTGGGGCAGGTATTCTTGATAGGATATTTCCTTAGTTTGCTCTGTCGAATCATGCAGGGGCGCTGATTCAAACTGTTTAAAATCTCTTACAGCCATTGTCTCTCTCCTAGTAGTACCTTATCATTCTATCATGTTTCTATGATTAGATATATTACAAGATAGTTACAAAACGAATAAAATCGAATTAAGAAATCATAAATCCTATTTTTTTGGTATAATAATGATATGAAAAATATAATCATAACAGCAACAGCTGAAAGTATAGAACAAGTTCAAGCCTTATTGGAAGCAGGAGTAGATCGTATTTATGTCGGTGAGGAAAAATACGGTCTTCGTTTACCGCATAACTTCACTTATGACGAATTAAATCGTATCTCACAAATGGTTCATCAGGCAGGAAAAGAAATGACCGTTGCCGTCAATGCTTTGATGCATCAGGACATGATGGACCAGATCAAGCCTTATTTGGATTTTCTTCAGGAGATTGAAGTGGACTATATCACCGTTGGGGATGCAGGTGTATTCTACGTCTTGCAGCGGGATGGTTATAAGTTGAAAACGATTTATGATGCTTCAACCATGGTTACCAGCAGCCGCCAGATTAATTTTTGGGGCAAGAATGCTGGGGTGTCAGAAGCTGTTTTGGCGCGGGAAATTCCATCGGCAGAACTCTTTAAAATGCCAGAAATTCTTGAGATTCCAGCAGAAGTCTTAGTTTATGGTGCGAGCGTTATCCACCACTCTAAACGTCCGCTTTTGCAAAATTATTATAACTTTACACACATCGATGATGCGAAATCAAGAGAGAGGGATCTCTTTCTTGCGGAACCGAGCGATCCTCAGAGCCATTATTCGATCTTTGAGGACAAGCATGGGACTCACATTTTTGCCAATAATGACTTGGACTTGATGACCAAGTTGACAGAATTGGTTGACCACGGCTTTATTCATTGGAAATTGGAAGGTCTCTATACTCCTGGTCAGAATTTTGTTGAGATTGCTAAGCTCTTTGTTCAGGCAAGAGATCTGATTGAAAAAGGTGAATTTAGCCATGACCAAGCTTTCTTGCTAGATGAGCTGCTTCACAAATTGCATCCGAAGAATCGTTTTCTTGATACAGGATTCTATGATTACGACCCAGACATGGTGAAATAGACAGGATTTTGTTGCCTTTATCTAAGTGGGCATCACCAAAAAGCTATTTGCTCACCAGAAATGTTTTAAGAAAAGGCACAGATGAATCTGCGCCTTTTTGAGTTCTCATCTATAAAAGTGGAGTGCTGGTTATGATTTCCAATAATCATAATTGTAGGTAGCTAGGATCATTTGCGTAATTTCTTCAGGCTCTTCCTGAGCTCCGCCAGCTATCCAAAGAGAAATAATCCCCTCGACACTGGATAGGAAGATTTCCAAGGCGTATTTCTGAGGGATATGAAAGTTCTCCTCTAAAAAACGCTGGGTCGCAGCTTTTTGATTATCGCTCAGAATGATACTGGTTATGAATTCCCGAATAGCTCCGCGAAAGTCAATATAATGGCTTCTGGTCAGGGCATTGATCAGACGTTCATTAGCACGCAGTATATGAAATTTGGCTATCATGAACCGTTTGGAATATTCGCCTTCTTCTTCAAACAAACTATAACTATAAAGTTGAGAAATGATGTCGCTTTTGAGGCTATCAATCATCTGATACTTATCTTGGTAGTGGAGGTAGAAGGTGCCGCGATTAATCCCTGCTCGTTTGCAGAGCTTGCTGATGGAGATAGTATCAAACCTTTCCTCAGATAGTAGCTGAATCAAGGCTTCTTTGATGTCTTCCTTGGTACTAGTTTTTCGTTTCTGGGCCATTTTTTCTTCCTTTTCGCTTAAATCAACACTTTGTTGATTTCTGATTATTGCTTTTTGTCTAAGCTCATTATATAATATCTGTGATTTAGAATCAACATCTTGTCGATTTAAGGAGATGGGGTTTGAAAAGGAGAGAAGCGATATGGCTTATATTGAAATGAAACATAGCTTTAAACGTTATCAGGTAGGTGAGGCAGAAATTGTAGCTAATCACGATATTTCTTTTGAGATTGAAAAGGGGGAACTGGTCATTATCCTGGGTGCTTCTGGCGCTGGTAAGTCTACGGTGCTCAATATTCTCGGCGGGATGGATACCAATGATGAGGGAGACATTCTGATAGACGGTCAGAATATTGCTGACTACAATTCCCACCAGCTGACGGACTATCGTCGCAATGATGTGGGCTTCGTCTTTCAGTTTTACAATTTGGTGCCCAACCTGACGGCCAAGGAAAATGTCGAATTGGCTTCGGAGATAGTCAAGGATGCTCAAGATCCAGTAGCGGCTCTGACAGCAGTGGGGCTGGAAAAACGCCTCAATAACTTTCCAGCCCAGTTATCAGGTGGGGAGCAGCAGAGGGTGTCTATCGCTAGGGCTGTGGCAAAAAATCCCAAGATTTTGCTCTGCGATGAGCCGACAGGGGCTCTGGACTACAATACTGGCAAGCAAGTGCTACAAATCTTACAGGACATGTCTCGCAATCAAGGAGCGACGGTGATTATCGTGACCCACAATGCTGCCTTGGCTCCCATTGCTGACCGGGTTATCCGCATGCACGATGCGAGAGTCAAGAGTGTTACAGTCAATGAACAGCCACAGGATATAAGTACATTGGAGTATTGATATGAAGAGAAAGATTTATTGGAAAGATATTCTGCGCTCCTTCACTAGCTCCAAAGGCCGTTTCCTATCTATTTTAATCCTCATGATGCTAGGCTCTTTAGCTCTCGTGGGACTCAAGGTCGCTCCTCCCAATATGCGCAGAACAGCAACAGATTACTTGAAAGAGCAGCGAACCATGGACTTGGCTATTATGGCGGACTATGGATTAGATGCGGAGGATCAGAAAGAGCTGGAAGCTATCAAGGGAGCTGATGTCGAGCTTGGCTATCTGACAGATGTCACCGTAGACGAGGAGGCCCTCCGAGTATTTTCAGATACCAAAGATATCTCAAACTTTCAAGTGACCTCTGGTCGTCTTCCTAAGAAAGAGCAAGAAATTGCCTTGGCTAGCTTTTGGTCTAAGAAATATAAACTTGGTCAGGAGATTGTTCTGACCGAGAAAGCAGGCAGTCGGTCAGTTCTGAAAAACAAGACCTATAAGGTCGTGGGATTTGTCAACTCGGCAGAACTCTGGTCTGATAGAAATCTGGGCAATGCGACTAGTGGAAGCGGTGCTTTATCAGCCTATGCTGTAGTCAGCCCCAAGGCCTTTGATACAGATGTTTATAGTATTGCCCGCTTGCGCTATCATGATTTAGAAAAGCTGGCTCCCTTTTCTGAAAGCTATCAGGAGCGTTTGGAGCAGCACCAGACTGCTTTGGACAAGAGCCTGGAAGATAACGGAGCGGCTCGCTTTAAGCGATTAGAGGCAGATGCCAAAAGCACCATTCAGAAGGGCCAAGATAAGATTAGTCAGGCTGAGAGCGAACTGACCCAAGGTAAAAAGCAATTAGAGCAAGCTCAGAATCAGCTGAACCAGCAAAAAAGCCAGCTAGATGCAGCCCAAGCTGCTTCTATCCTCCCTCCTGCTCAGCTCAGCCAGAGCCAGCAGCAGATTCAGGAAGCTGAATCCCAGCTCAATCAGAAAAAAGCAGAGCTAGCTCAGGCGGAAAAAGACTTATCAGCTAGCAAGGACAAGCTAGCTGACGCTAAGGCAAACCTGAGTCGTTTGAAAGAGCCGGCCTATCATAGTTATGACCGCAAGTCTCTGCCAGGTGGGAATGGCTATCATATGTATAAAAACTCCATGAATAGTATTGCGTTGATTGGTAATATTTTCCCAGTGGTGCTCTATTTGGTGGCGGCTATAGTGACCTTTACCACCATGACTCGCTTTGTCGATGAGGAGCGAACGAATGCAGGTGTCTTTAAGGCTCTAGGCTATCATAGCCGCGATATTATTCGCAAGTTTGCTCTTTACGGTTTGGTGGCGGGGAGTCTAGGTACCCTCATAGGGATTCTGCTGGGGCACTATTTCTTGTCTGGAGTGATTTCTTCTATTATTACCAGAGGGATGGTGCTCTCTGCCTCTCATGCATATTTTTATATTTCCTATAGTTTACTGGCCCTTGGACTTTCCTTTCTATCCAGTGTTCTCCCTGCCTATTTGGTGGCAAGACGGGAGCTAACAGAAGAAGCAGCCCACTTGCTTTTGCCCAAACCACCGGTCAAGGGCTCCAAGATTTTCTTGGAAAGACTGCCCCTTATCTGGCGACGTCTTAGCTTTACTCAGAAGGTCACAGCACGCAATATCTTTCGCTATAAGCAGCGGATGTTTATGACCATCTTTGGTGTGGCGGGTTCTGTTGCCCTGCTCTTTGCCGGTCTAGGACTCCAATCTTCTATTGGTGGTATTCCAAAACGTCAGTTTGAGGAGATTCTGCGATACGACTTGATTGTCGCTGTCAATCCTGGGGAGAATCAAGCTGAGCAAGACAAGCTGAAAAAGATGTTGGCAGATGACTCGATTGCTGATTATCAGGAGATCTATAGTGAAACCTTGACAGAGAAATACAAAGGGAAAAAAGAGACAGAGTCAGTCACTTTAATGGTTACGGACAAGGAAAATTTCGAACCTTTTATTTATGTGGAAACTCCTGATAACCAGCAAAAGCTGAGTCTCAAGGACGGTGTAGTTGTTTCGGATAAATTGGCTCGCATAGCTGGAATTAGCCCCGGTGGCAGTATAGAGCTGGGTGGCAAGCCTGTCAAGCTCGCAGCAGTCAATGAGAATCATTTTGGCCATTTTGCCTTTATGAAGGCAACTGACTACCAGAAGATTTACGGGAAAAAGCCTGAGAAAAATGCTTATTTAGTGCGGCTCAAGGATTCTTCCAGCAAAAATATTGTGGACAAGGCCAATGAATTTATGAGTCTCAAGTCTGTCAAGAGTGTTTCACAAAATGCAAGCATGGTGGAGCAGTTCAATGTTTTAGCTAATTCTCTTAATAATACGATGATGATTTTAGTGCTGATTTCTATTCTTTTAGCTGTCGTCATTCTCTACAATCTGACCAATATCAATGTAGCTGAGCGGATTCGCGAACTGTCTACTATCAAGGTTTTGGGCTTCCATAATAAGGAAGTGACCTTCTATATCTATCGAGAGACCATTATTCTTTCAGTGATTGGGATGGCAGTTGGGCTTCTAGGTGGTTTCTTCCTGCATCGTTTTTTGATTGAGAAGGTTGCGCCTAGCATTATCAGCTTAAACCCTCAAGTAAGTCCCTCAGTCTATCTGTTTCCTCTAACAGCAGTGACTCTTATTCTGACCTTGCTTGGCTTCTTTGTCAATTACCGCCTCAGAAGGGTGGATATGCTGGAAGCACTCAAGTCTGTTGATTGATAAAAAAGACTTCAAAACTTTCACTCACTTGATGGGTGGAAGTTTTTTTGAACTTTGATATAATATTCCTTGTAAAGAAAGAGAAAGACACACGATGACACGAAAAATTGCCTTATTATCCGATGTGCATGGAAATAGCACAGCCTTGGAAGCAGTACTGGCGGATGCGGAAAGCCAGCAAGTGACAGACTATTGGTTTTTGGGGGATTTGCTCCTGCCAGGAACCGGTCGCAGAAATATCTTAGATAGGATGGAGCAGCTGCCCATCAGCCTCCAGGTCAGAGGGAATTGGGAAGACAGCCTCTGGCATGCCCTGCATCAAAAGCTGGATTTGGATCGTCCCAGCCATCTCTACCTGACCCGGCTCTGCCATTATGTCCTAGAGGAAATCCGTCCTGAAGAGATTGACCGTATACAGGAACTTCCTCTGCAAATCTTGACAGAAGTAGAGGGATTGAAGATTGCGGTTAGTCACCATCTGCCAGATAAGAATTGGGGGCGGGAGCTGATTCATATTGGCGAGCAGAGCGATTTCGACCGACTTTTTGAGGGAAATGACTGTGCTGTTGCTGTTTATGGTCATATTCACCAACAGTTTCTCCGTTATGGGACTAAGGGCCAGCTGATTATTAATCCTGGCTCTATTGGTCAGCCGTTCTTTCTAGATTCAGCTTTGCGTCAGGACTTGCGAGCCCAGTATGCCATTTTAGAGATAGATGAGACTGGTCTGACTGATGTCGACCTTCGGCGCGTGGCCTACGATGTGGAACAGGAGCTACGATTGGCTCGGGAGCTCCACTTGCCTTACTATGAGATTTATCGGGAGAGTTTGGTCAATGGTATCCACCATACCCATAACCACGACCTGCTGCGGGAAATCAGTGAGCGGGAAGGCTATGCAGATGAGATTGCAGCTTTCTTAAAGTCCAGTCGTAACTCTTGAAGTTACACCCTTTTTGGGATATAATAGTGAGAGAAAATGATGAGGGAGGAGAAAAAAATGCAGATTTCTAGCCGCTTTACCATTGCCACCCATATGCTGATTGTACTGGCTTTGGAAGGAAAAAAACGAAAACTGACAAGTGATATCCTTGCTGGCAGTGTCGGAGTCAACCCAGTCATTATCCGCAAGACTCTGTCCCAGCTCAAGAATGCCGGGATGATTACCGTTGCTCGTGGAACTGGAGGAGCAGAGATTGCCAAAGATTTGAAAGACATTAGCCTGTTGGACGTCTATAGTGCCGTTGAATGTTTGGGCAAGAGCGGCCAGCTCTTTAGTTTTCATGACAAGCCCAATCCAGACTGTCCTATCGGCAAGAACATTCACAATGTCTTAGACGATCGCTTGGCAGCTATTCAAGCAGCCATGGAAGCTGAATTGGCTCAGACCAGCCTTGACGTGGTCGTCGCAGCAACCGAAAAAGAAATTAAAGAACAATCTGTTTCCTAGTGAGCAGATTGTTTTTTGGGGTGAATAATATTCTGAGATGTAATTGTTGACATTACATTAAGATGTGCTATACTAATAGATGTAATGAAAACAATTACAACACGAATAATCCTTCGGAGCAAATGGAGATGTGGAAGACTGCATCAAGAAACGTATTTCTGTTTTGGGAATAAAAAGAAAGATTGGGCAGGAAAACTACTGAACTTTAAAATTAAAGAGAGGAGAAAGAACATGACTTTTGAATATCAAAGCAAAATTTATCTAGGAGAGGTGGCACTTTATGTTGCCGATTTAGCAAGACAAAAGGACTTTTATCAGCGTGTTTTAGGGCTGGAACTTTTGGAAGAGCAGGACGGACAGGTGGCTTTGGGCAGGGACGGACAAGTGCTGGTGAGACTTTTAGCGACCAGTGACCGGCAGACCGTCAAGTCGGCTTACGGTCTTTATCATCTGGCGCTTTTGCTTCCAAGCCGTCAAGCCTTAGCAGATATCCTGAAGCATTTATCCGAAAATAAAGTACCTATGGTTGGAGGAGCGGACCACGGTTATAGTGAAGCTATTTATCTGGAGGATCCAGAAGGCAACGGCATTGAGCTTTATCGGGACAAGCCTCAGGCTGATTGGGATATTCGAGAAGATGGCCGCATTATCGGAGTGACGGAAGCGCTTGCGGCTCAAGAAATCTATGAACTAGGTCAGGAAATCCAGCCGTTTAGTATTGCCGAAGGAACTCGTATGGGCCATGTCCACCTGTCTGTGAAAAATAGCAGAGCAGCCAGTCATTTTTACCAAAAGCTTCTAGGCTTGGAGGATAAATTTTCTGTACCTTCTGCTAGCTGGCTGGCATCCGGAAACTATCATCATCATTTAGCAGTCAATGAATGGGGAGGTTCTCACTTGAATCATCGCCAACCGAAGCAACTGGGACTAGCCTATTTTGAAGCGCAAGTAGAAGGGAAAGAAGAACTAGTAGCTATTTATGAAAATGCTCAGGTCTTACAAGCGCCAGTCCGATGGATTAGCTCCCAAGAGCTAGAAGTCACAGACCCAGATGGGATTGTGGCAAAAATTAAGACAAGAGTGGTATAATAAGGCATATCAAGAAGATCGAAGAAAGAAAAAATATGTACAAGACTTATTATACATCGCCGATTGGCCGGATTCTCATCTTGACGGACTCAAATGCCTTGTTGGGACTTTGGCTTGAGGGACAGAAATATTTTGGGGGAGGCTATGATTTGGAGCAAGCAGAGGAGGAAGAGACAGAAGTCAGCCGACGCGTCTTTGCTTGGTTGGACGCTTATTTTAAGGGAGAAAATCCCGCAATAAATGAAATTCCATTGGCACCTCAAGTAACTGAGTTTAGAAGCAAGGTTCTGACTGTGCTGCAGAAGATTCCCTATGGGCAAACGGCTACCTATTCAGATATTTTGCGAGAATTGCAGGCTGAGTATGGAAAAAATGGCTCGGCTAGAGCAGTCGGTGGTGCCATCGGTCATAATCCTATTTCCCTTCTGATTCCTTGTCATCGGATTGTCGGAAGCGACGGCAAATTGACCGGCTATGCCGGCGGTCTGGATAAAAAAGCCTTTTTGTTGAAACTAGAGGCGGGGGAGAAAACAACAGGATAAATAAAACTATTAAGAAACTAAAAAAGCACCNATNGGTGCTTTTTTAGTTTCTTAATCAAAATACAGCAAGTCCTTGCTGGTTTCGGTGAAGAGTTCAAAGCCATTCTTGGTGACATAGCCGCAGTCCTCGATGCGGACGCCGACCTTGCCAGGGATGTAAATACCAGGCTCGACAGAGAAGCACATGCCCTCTTCGATGACCATGTCGTTGCCCTCCATGATGGATGGAAATTCGTGGACGTCCATACCGATACCGTGGCCGAGACGGTGATTGAAATACTCACCATAGCCCGCTTTTTCGATAACCTCACGGGCGGCGCGGTCTACTTCATGAGCTGTGACGCCTGGTTTGATAAAATCAAGTGCAGCTTGTTGGGCTTCCAGAGTCAGATAGTAGATATCCTTTTTGAACTGATCTGGCTGGCCGACAGCGACAGTCCGTGTCATATCACTGGCATAGCCATTGACCATGCAGCCCAAGTCAAAGAGGAGGAGGGCGTTGTTTTCAATTTTATTGGCACCGGGAATGCCGTGCGGATTGGCTGCGTTATTGCCTGTCAGAACCATGGTTTCAAAGCTCATTTCATAGCCTTCTCGCTTGATGGCAAAGTCGATTTGAGCGATGATGTCTGTTTCAGTATTTTCTAGTGAAATATTGTCGAAACCGATATTGACAGCCTTGTCAGCATATTGACCGGCTACTAGCATTTTCTGGATTTCATCGGCTGACTTGATCAAGCGCAAGCGGTTAATGTAAGGGGTCAGATTGACAAATTCAGCCCCATTAAAAACAGTACGCAGGCCGTGATACTTAGTTAAAATCAGATTATCAAACTCGACCGCTACTTGTTTGAAGGATTGAGATGGTAGAGAAGCCTTGATCTTTTCCCAAGGATTTTCAGAATCGACATAGCCTATAACTTGAAAGTCTACGGTAGAAGAAGCACGCTCAACTTCTAGTGCTGGTACGAAAAGGAGTGGCTCATGGTCAGTGTAGACGAATAGGAACATTTGGCGTTCATGTGGATCGCTGTAAAAGCCTGTTAGGTAATGAATGGTTACAGGATCAGAGATTACAGCCACATCCTGCTTTTCATTTTCAAGATAAGTGATGATTTGATTGATTTTTGTCATAGTTCAACCTTCTTTCTATGCCTCTATTTTTGCAGAAAAAGTGAAAAAAATCAAGGATTTTAGTGAGGATTCCTTATCATTGCTTGGAATTTTCGCAAGAGGGAAAGCTAAGGTAAAATTTCTATAAGAATGTTGGAATATAGTGTGCGAAAATAGTATTTTTTAAGGAAAATTTGATATAATAGTGCTTATGGAGCGGTAGGACAGATACAAAAATAATAGATGTCTAAGCTTAAAAATTGTATAGATATGAAGGTAAAAAATGAAAAAAATATTAGTTGTAGATGACGAGAAGCCAATCTCGGACATTATAAAGTTTAACATGGCTAAGGAAGGCTATGAAGTACTGACAGCCTTTGATGGTAAGGAAGCTCTAGAAATGTTTGAAGCAGAGCAACCGGATATCTTGATTCTGGATTTGATGTTGCCAGAAGTGGATGGACTGGATGTTGCCCGGACCATTCGCAAGACCAGCAATGTGCCGATTATTGTACTTTCGGCCAAAGATAGCGAGTTCGATAAGGTAATTGGTCTGGAGATCGGTGCCGATGACTATGTGACCAAGCCCTTTTCAAATCGTGAATTATTGGCTCGGGTCAAGGCCTTGTTGCGCCGTTCTGAACTAGTCCCAGATAGTCATGTGGATGAGAGCAGTCCAAAGGAACTGTTTATTGGGGATTTGCAGATTCTTCCAGATGCTTTTGTGGTGAAAAAACATGGGAAAGAATTGGAATTAACCCATCGTGAATTTGAACTTTTGCACCATTTGGCGACTCATGTTGGTCAGGTCATGACGCGTGAGCATTTGCTAGAGACCGTCTGGGGCTATGATTACTTTGGAGATGTGCGGACAGTCGATGTGACTATTCGCCGTCTGCGCGAAAAAATCGAAGATACTCCAAGCCGTCCGGAGTATATCCTGACTCGCCGCGGTGTCGGTTATTACATAAGAAATAATGATTGAAACGCTAAAAGAATTCGTACTTTCTCCTGACTTTGTCTTTTCACTGATTGTTGTCGGCTTTATCATCGTCGTGGCTCTTTTGCTACTGGAAAATCGACGAGATACTCAAAAGCTGGTGCAGTTAAACCAAAAGATCAAAGGATTGATTGCAGGAGATTATTCAGAAGTTTTAGATATGCAGGGCAGTCCTGAAATCACGGACATGACCAATTCCATCAATGATCTCTCTGAAGTCATCCGCCTGACGCATGAAAATTTGGAGCAAGAAACCAAGCGTCTATCCAGTATCCTGTCTTACATGACGGATGGCGTGCTTGCGACCAATCGCCGAGGACAGATTATTACCATCAATGACATGGCAACCAAGCAATTGGGTGTCAAACGTGATGATGTCCTTAATACCAGTATTTTAGATTTGCTGGATATTGCTGATGAGTATGATCTGCGCGAATTGATCACCAAGGTTCCAGAATTGACTATTGATTCTCAAGATGAAAATGGTGAATATGTAAGCCTGCGGGTTCGCTTCGCCTTGATCAGACGGGAGTCAGGTTTTATATCAGGGTTGGTAGCAGTGCTACATGATACAACGGAGCAGGACAAGGAAGAGCGGGAGCGTCGGCTTTTCGTTTCCAATGTTAGCCATGAATTGCGGACGCCTCTAACCAGTGTGAAATCCTATCTGGAAGCCTTGGATGATGGCGCTCTGTCAGAGCCTGTTGCACCGGAATTTGTCAAGGTTTCACTAACCGAGACAAACCGTATGATGCGGATGGTGACGGACTTGCTTAGCTTATCGCGGATTGATAATAATACCAGCCATCTGGATGTTGAGCTGACCAATTTTACAGCCTTTATCACCTATATCCTCAACCGTTTTGATAAGATAAAAAATCAGGATGAGACCAAAAAATATGAGATTATCAGGGATTATTCAATTACACCGATTTGGGTAGAGATTGACACGGATAAGATGACCCAGGTGATTGATAATATCATGAACAATGCCATCAAGTATTCGCCTGATGGTGGGACGATTACGGTTTCTGTGAGAACAACAGATGTTCAGTTGATTCTCTCGATTTCAGATGAAGGTCTGGGCATTCCCAAGCAGGATCTGCCAAAGATTTTTGATCGTTTCTATCGGGTGGATAAGGCCCGCAGTCGAGCCCAGGGAGGAACGGGCTTGGGTCTGGCTATTGCTAAAGAAATTATCAAGCAGCATCATGGCTTTATTTGGGCCAAGAGTGAGTATGGCAAAGGATCTACCTTTACCATTGTTCTTCCATATGATAACGATGCTGTCCGTGTAGATGACTGGGAAAATGAAGAGAATGTAGAAAGTGAACATGACTAAGGGATTTCAATATAGTATTCTAGCATCAGGCTCGAGTGGCAATTGCTTTTATCTGGAAACAGACCAGAAACGACTGCTTGTTGATGCTGGTCTATCAGGGAAAAAAATTACGAGTCTTTTGAGCGAAATAGATCGCAAACCAGAGGATTTAGATGCTATTTTGGTCACCCATGAGCACAAGGATCACATCCATGGTGTGGGGGTTTTGGCGCGTAAATACAATCTAGATATTTATGCCAACGAAGCAACCTGGCGAGCGATGGAAAAGGACTTGGGCAAGCTGGATGCTAGTCAGAAGCATATCTTTGAAATGGGTAAGATGAAGACTTTTGGCGATTTAGATGTCGAAAGTTTTGGAGTGAGCCATGATGCGGCTGCTCCCCAGTTTTATCGCTTTATGAAGGATGGCAAGAGCTTTGTCATGCTGACGGATACGGGCTATGTCAGTGACCGCATGGCAGGAGTCATTGAGAATGCAGATGCTTATTTGATTGAGAGCAATCATGATATCGAGATTCTCCGGAGCGGTGCCTACCCGTGGAGCCTGAAACAGCGCATCCTGTCTGACTTGGGGCACTTATCCAATGAAGATGGTGCGGAAACTATGATTCGTACACTTGGCAATCGCACCAAGCGCATCTATCTGGGGCATCTGAGCAAGGAAAATAATATCAAGGAGTTGGCTCATATGACCATGGTCAATCAACTGGCTCAAGCAGACTTGCCAGTGGGCCATGATTTCCAGGTCTTCGATACTTCTCCTGACACTGCAACGCCTTTGGTGAATATCTAATCATCAGTCGCTCAGAAAGAGAGTGGGACAGAAATCGGTAATTCGTTAGAATTTGATTTCGTCGTCCCACCTCCGCACAGTTGAGTAGGGCTGTAAAAGCTGATGAAATCAGCGTAGTAGAGCCCGCTCAACCACTGCGTCTTGCTCGACAATCCAAAGAAAATTGAGAGGCTAGGACTTTTGTCCCAGCCTCTTTTTTAGGATTGACAAGAATTATTTTTTATGGGAAACTAGTTTTATATTTTTTAGCTTGTTTTTTATACTAGAGAGGAAGCTAAAGAATGACTATGAAAATGTACGTGAGGAAACCAAATGCGCCTGATTTATTTTGTGATTGCCTGTCTATCTTTGGCTTTAGGAGTGCTGGGGATTTTTCTGCCCCTTCTTCCTACGACTCCTTTTTTACTTTTGTCTATTGCTTGCTTTTCGCGTAGCTCCAAGCGGATTGAGAATTGGCTTTATCACACCAAGATATATCAGACCTATGTCGCAGATTTTCGGGAGACAGGCTCGATTGCCAAAGAGCGCAAGAAAAAGATTATCGTGTCCATCTATATCTTGATGGGAATTTCTATTGCGTTAGCCCCGATAATTTGGGTGAAAATTTTCTTGTTCGCCCTGACAATCTTTATTACTTATTACCTTTTCAAGGTCATCCCAGATAAGGAATAGACCGGGAAATACGCTAAGAAGGCAAGTAAACAAGTGCGTTGGCACTTGTTTTTTGGTATAATGGTAGATAGTTCACAAAGAACATCATTTTAGAAAGGATGGATTGGACTCATGCTCTGTCTTGGCCTAGCATGAAAAAGAAACTATGGAACAATTAAAAGATGCACTGCTGGAGCAGTTTGGACTGGTGTTTGAAGACAGCAGTCTGCTAGAGACCGCTTTTACTCACACCAGCTATGCCAATGAGCACCGCCTCTTAAAAATTTCACACAATGAACGCCTGGAATTTTTAGGAGACGCTGTTCTGCAGCTGATTATTTCTGAGTATTTATATAAAAAATACCCCAAAAAACCAGAAGGAGGTTTGTCAAAACTACGCTCCATGATTGTCCGAGAGGAGAGTTTGGCTGGCTTTGCACGGGACTGTCAGTTTGATCAGTTTATCAAGCTGGGTCGCGGTGAGGAAAAGTCAGGAGGCCGCAATCGCGATACCATTCTGGGTGACTTATTTGAGGCCTTTTTGGGTGCCCTCCTTTTGGATAAGGATGTGGAGACTGTCAAGGACTTTATTTATCAAGTCATGATTCCCAAGGTGGAAGCAGGTGACTTTGAGCAGGTGACAGACTATAAGACCAAGCTGCAAGAACTCCTTCAGGTTAATGGCGATGTGGAGATTGTCTATCAGGTTACAGATGAGACGGGACCAGCCCATGCTAAGAACTTTGCTGTGGCTGTGTTGATCAATGGTCAAAAAGCAGGTCAGGGACAAGGCCGTTCTAAGAAACTGGCTGAGCAGGAAGCTGCCAAGGATGCATTTGAAAAGGAAAGTCACTAATGTTTTTAAAGGAAATTGAAATTCAGGGCTTCAAGTCATTTGCAGATAAGACCAAGGTTGTTTTTGACCAAGGGGTGACTGCTGTTGTTGGTCCCAATGGCTCAGGCAAGTCCAACATTACGGAGAGCCTGCGCTGGGCTCTGGGTGAGTCGAGCGTCAAGAGTCTGCGGGGCGGTAAGATGCCCGATGTTATTTTTGCTGGGACGGAGAACCGTAAGCCCCTCAACTATGCTTCGGTCGTTGTGATTTTGGATAATCAGGATCAGTTTATCAAGCAAGCAGGCAAGGAAATCTGCGTCGAGCGCCATATCTATCGCAGTGGTGATAGCGAGTACAAGATTGACGGCAAAAAGGTCCGTCTGCGCGATGTCCATGACCTTTTCATGGATACAGGACTGGGACGGGATTCTTTCTCCATTATTTCCCAAGGAAAGGTCGAGGAAATCTTTAACAGCAAGCCAGAGGAGCGTCGGGCTATTTTTGAAGAAGCGGCCGGAGTGCTCAAATATAAGACCCGCCGCAAGGAAACGGAAAGCAAGCTGGCGCAGACTCAAGACAATCTGGATCGCTTGGAAGATATTATCTACGAGCTGGATAGTCAAGTCAAGCCGCTGGAGAAGCAGGCTGAGACAGCCAAGCGCTTTTTAGAACTGGATCAAGAGCGTCAGGAGCTTTATCTGGATGTCTTGGTGGCTCAAATCAAGGCGAATAAAAGTGATTTGACGGCGGCAGAAGCTGATTTGGAGAGTATCAAGCAGGAACTAGCGGCCTATTATACGAAACGGGACGAATTGGAGCGTGAAAACCAAGAAATCAAGGTCAAACGGCAGGAAGTGAATCAAAAACTGTCTGACGATCAGGCCAGTCTTTTAGAGTTGACGCGTTTGATCAGTGATTTGGAACGCCAGATAGACCTAGCTAAGCTGGAATCTAGTCAGGCGGCCAGCAGCCGTTTGGAAAATGAAGAACGCTTGGCTGGGTTGAGAGAAAAAAGCCAGCAGCTGACAGCTGATATTTCCTCCAAGGAAGCTCATCTAGCTGATCTAGCAGTCCAGTTGACTGAAAATCAAGAGGCCATGAGCCAGTTGGAAGCAGAGTTGGCGGACTTTTCAGATGACCCAGACCAGCTGATTGAAAATCTGCGGGATCGTTACGTCAAGCTCATGCAAGAAGAAGCGGACTTGTCCAACGACTTGACCTCGCTCGAAAATCGACTGGAGAATGAGCGGAGTCAAGCTGCCAGCAAACAGGCTGAGTTTAGCAAACTACAGGCTGATTTAAAGGCCGGTAGGCAAGAAGAAGCGGCTCGACAGGCAGAATTAGAAGAAGCTCAGACTGCTCTCAGAGTCTTGCTAGATCAGTATCAGGAGCAGCAGGGGCAGGTCGAGAAGTTGGCGACTACTTATCAAAATGAGCAGACCAGCATGTTTGCCCTGCTGGATGATTTAAAAAATAAAAAAGCTCGCGCAGCCAGTTTAGAAGCTATTCTTAAAAATCACAGTAATTTTTATGCAGGAGTAAAAAGTGTCCTGCAGGAAGCTGATCGTCTGGGTGGCATTGTCGGGGCAGTCAGCGAGAAATTGAGCTTCGATCCTCATTACCAGACCGCTTTGGAAATTGCGCTGGGGGCAAGTAGTCAGCATATCATCGTTGAGGACGAAGGGGCAGCGACCAGAGCCATCGATTTTCTTAAGAAAAATCGGGCTGGTCGGGCTACCTTCCTACCTCTGACGACCATCAAGGCTCGTCAACTTCCCGAGCAAAATCAATCCAGAATTGAGGCTAGTTCAGGCTTCTTAGGTATAGCTTCGGAGCTGGTGACCTATGAGCCAGGTTTGGAGAATATTTTCCAAAATCTGTTGGGGACAACCGCTATTTTTGATACGATTGAGCATGCGCGTGCGGCTGCTCGTCAGGTACGTTACCAAGTCAGAATTGTAACGCTGGACGGAACGGAACTGCGCACAGGCGGTTCTTACGCCGGAGGAGCCAATCGCAATAATAACACAATCTTTATCAAGCCTGAACTGGACAGCCTGCTTGGAGAAATGGAGCAGCAGTCCCAGAAGCTGAAAGCTCAGGAGCAGCAAGTTGAAAGCTTGCAGTCCCAGCTATCAGAGGCCAAGCAAGCCTTGGAAGCCATCAAGTCTGAGGGTGAGCAAGCTCGCTTGACGGAGCAAAGAGTTAAGTTGGCTTACGAACAGATTGCGGAGCGGGTTGCAGAACTCAGCCAGCTGGAGCAACTGCAGGAGCAGGACTTGGCTAGTCAGTCTGAGACTGGAGGACTGGCTGAAAAGAAAAAAATGGAAGAGCGGTTGTCGGCTATTGAGGCTGCAAAAACAGCTATTACTGCTGAAATCGAGCAAGTCAAGTCGAATAAAAACGCTGTTCAGGATCGTTTCGATCAGCTATCGGCTAACTTGTCAGAACTGAAATTGAAGAGCACGGAGCTGACTTCTAGCCAGCGCTTTGAGAAGAATGATTTGTCGCGTTTGCTAGAGGAGAAGGCTGCTCTGGACAAGGAAGTCGTTACTTTGCAGCTTTTGATAGAGCAAAAGGAAGAAGCGGTCAGCCAGAAGGTGGATATTTCCGTCTTGGAAGAGCAGCTTAAGACTGCCCAAGAGAAAAAGACAGACTTGGATCAGAGCCTCATCCGACTCAAATTTGAGCTGGACGACTTAGAGGGCCAGTCTGAGGATATTCTAGGGAACTTAGATCAAGCCCGTCAGCAAAACGAAAGTCTGATTCGCCGTCAGGCCAAGGCAGAGGCTGAAAAAGAGAAATTTTCAGATGCCTTGCGTCGTCTGCTGACTAATCTGACGGATAATTACCAGATCAGCTTTGAAGAGGCTGATCAAAGAGCGCGTTCTTTGGAAAATCTTGCAGCTGCAGAAGCCCAAGTCAAAGACTTAGAAAAGGCTATTCGTGCTTTGGGACCGGTCAATCTGGAAGCAGTAGAACAATTTGAAGAAGTCAGCAACCGACTGAATTTCCTCAAAAGTCAGCGGGACGATGTCCTCTCAGCCAAAAATCTTCTCTTGGAAACCATTGAAGAGATGAATGACGAAGTCAAGGAACGTTTCCAAACAACCTTTGAAGCCATTCGTGAAAGCTTCAAGCTGACCTTTAGCCAGATGTTTGGCGGCGGTTCAGCTGACCTGATCTTGACAGAAGGCGACCTGCTGACAGCTGGGGTAGAGATTTCGGTTCAGCCTCCGGGCAAGAAAATCCAATCTCTCAATCTTATGAGTGGTGGAGAAAAAGCCCTGTCAGCCTTAGCCCTTCTCTTCTCCATCATCCGCGTCAAGACCATTCCGTTTGTTATCTTGGATGAAGTTGAGGCAGCTCTGGATGAGGCCAATGTCAAGCGCTTTGGGGATTATCTCAATCGCTTTGACAAAGAAAGCCAGTTTATCGTTGTGACCCACCGTAAGGGAACCATGTCTGCGGCAGATTCCATCTATGGAGTAACCATGCAGGAGTCAGGAGTTTCCAAGATTGTGTCGGTCAAGTTAAAAGATTTAGAAAGTTTATAGTATGAGTATAAAATTAGTAGCAACAGAAATCGGAATAAGGTAATTGATACAATAGAATACTAAGAAAGCCTTTGAATAAGTTGTTTCAAGGCTTTTTACTGTCTATAGATAGAAGGAAATGGGTATCAGAAATACTTTGATTCTATGGAGACACCCTTGATTTGTTAAACGTTAAATTGCATGTTTCGAAAGTCAATCATCTTGAGGCAGTATAACTGCATAATAACATTTCTTTCGTCAATAGAAAGTAGGAGTTATAGTAAATTGTGAGAATTCTTGGTATAATGAGGATAATAAATAAAAAATAATTTGAAGGCACAGGTATGTTGATGGAAATAAACTAGGTTATAGATAATACAAAAGCGTATATCGTCTGTCATTACATTCCTTGGCGGATTTACAACGAATATTATAGGCTCTTCTCAAATGTGTTCTCTGTGATTATGGGGATTTTCTTCATGATTAATATTCTCGTAAGTAAGGAAATACTCGCACGTTTAACGCTTCGCATTCTCAATGTGGTGTTGCTAAAAGACAAAATTGAGCACATTCTTATGTCGGGGAAGTCATCGTGGATACGTATGACCGTTTCTTGATGAGTCAAATCATCGAGGCGGGAATTGTTGGGGTTATGATTTTTGCCGCATACTCTCTTGTAGGGTTGCCATATGCAGGACTTGTTGGGGTGCTGGCCGGAGTATTCTCGTTCATTCCGAATATCGGGCCGTTTATGGCGTGCGGAATCGTAATGCTCTTCATCTTTACAGAAAGCCCAATTCAAGCACTCATTTCGGTTGTCGTCTTTATGGTCGTTCAAACAGTGGAAGGCAATGTCGTCTATCCTAGGGTTGTCGGCAGTTCCGTAGGGTTGCCAACGGCTCTAACCCTTGCTACTACGTTAATCGGTGGAAATCTCTTTGGTTTAGTAGGAATGATTTTCTTCACACCAATCTTTGCCGTGATTTACCGTCTCGTGAAAGAATGGATGGAGAAACATGAACAAGCTGCTCCAGTGGTAGCTGTAGGAGGTATTATTGATGAAGAAAATTAGCGACTTAGGGATTACGGGGAAAAAGCTCCTCTTTGAAGGGATTGCGTTCCTTGTTGCTGGGATATTGCTCCTTATATTCGGACCAAGCTTCCCAGAATTGATGTTACGTCTGTTTTTAACATTCTTATGGGCCCGTGAACTATGGAATTTCTTATTCCGTTGGTTTAGTAAAGCGGCATCTAAAGACCCGTTATGGCTGAATATAGGGAAATTTTCCCTTTACGGATTTTTAGCAGGAAATCAATTCTTCCTGTCATTGCCGATTGCGATTGTAAGCATCTTGATGGGACTCAATGAAGTGATGAAGGCGGGAATTAGTGGTGTGACATACTATATTTATGTCAAAGATGATATTCGCCCGCGATTTCGCTTGCTCTTTGATACCATTTGGCTTTCAGTTGTCGGGGTAGCCACTTTAATTTCTCTTGGGGGCGACGGCAATTTGCAAATGTTCTTCCTTTCGCTCTATTTTATCGGGTATGGGATTAGCAATATTCGGGACGGCTGGTTCTTCGAGGCCGAAGTTGGAAAGAAAGTCCTTCGCAGACGCTTGCGTCGTGGGATGCCGCTTGTATTTGCTGCACTGATTCCTCGAGTAACCTTACAAAAAATTAATGATGCGTTGGAACTTGGAGAAGGCGAAACGGCTTCAGAAATTTACGACCGTGCCAAAGAAAATGCAGAACCAAACTTAGAGATGTTTATTCATGTCACAAAAGACGGGTTTGGAGCCATCGGGCATGTCGACCTGTGTTATAAGGGCCGCATTATTTCATTCGGAAACTACGATACGAATTCGGAGCGCCTCTTTGGAACGATGGGGGACGGGGTACTTTTCAGTGCCGACCGTGAAAAATACATCGAATTTTGTAAACGCGAAAATCATAAGACCCTACTGGGATATGGTCTTGCCTTGTCTCCAGAACAACTCGCGGCCATCGATAAGGAAATCGCCAAATTGATGTCGCTGACAGTGCCTTGGGATCCACCGAAAATGGTGAAACCTAAGCATCCTGGAATCGACAAAGAAGAACCAATGTATGCCTACAAGCTCAAACAAGAAGCAGATGCACTCTTGTATAAATTTACCTCTTCAAAATTCAAGACGTATTTTGTGATGAGTACCAACTGTGTATTGCTAGCCGATACGATTGTCGGGACAGCAGGCACCGATATTTTAAGCGCCCGAGGATTTATTTCACCAGGAACGTACCAAGATTACTTAGATAAGGAGTTTGAGAGACCGCATAGTCTAGTCGTGACGAAGCGCGTCTATCAGTAAGAACATGGAACTTCATGAAAAAGAATTCTTTATGAGGGAAGCGTTGAAGGAAGCGCAGAAAGCCTATGACCAAGCGGAAGTGCCAATCGGGGCTGTCGTGGTCTTGAATGGTGAAATTATTGGGCGTGGTCATAACTTACGTGAAAAGGAACAAGACGCCACGCTGCACGCCGAAATCAAAGCCATTCGCCAGGCAAACCAACACCTTGGAAGCTGGCGACTCGAAGACTGCTAAGTCAGTTTGTAGACCACGCTTCGCCAGAACGTATTTGCCAAATAGCAAAACATAAATTGAATTTAGGATAACTAAATATATAAAAAGTTTATGTGATGTTATTTTATAAAATAAAAAAGTAAATAGATATAGTATAAACAATATCAAAAACGGTCAGGTCATAGAAATATGATCTGACTGTTTTTCATCTGTGGAATGAAGTGTTAGTTTTATGATATAATATAAAGGATTAACAGAGATGAGAAATGATGGGGGTTGCCTAAATCCTTAAAAGATGCATACCCTAAATGCCCTTTGCACACCCCTAATTCAAAAAAGGAGATAATTGTATGATAAGACTCATTGCCACAGATATGGACGGGACTTTTTTAGATGACAAGGGTCAGTTTGATATGGAGCGGCTCAAGCACCTGCTAGCTCAGTTTAGAGAAAAGGGCATCTACTTTGCTGTTGCCAGTGGTCGAGGGATTCTCTCTCTTGAGAAGCTCTTTCATGAAGTTCGGGATGATATTATCTTTATCGCAGAAAATGGTAGCCTAGTAGAGTTTCAAGGAAAAGATCTATACGAAGCAACCATGCCAAGAGAATTTTATCTAAAGGTATTTGACAAGCTTAAGGAGTCGCCTTTTGTCAATATCAATGAGTTGCTTCTGACAGGGAAAAAAGGCTGTTATGTGCTAGAGACAGTAGATCCGACTTATCTCTCTTTCAGCGCTAATTATAATGAAAATATCCAAAAAGTTGCTGATTTTAGTGAGATTACAGACGAGATTTTTAAATTCACGACCAATTTCAGCGAAGAAACAGTGGCCGACGGCGAAGCCTGGGTCAATGAAAATGTCGCAGGTGTCAAGGCGATGACAACAGGCTATAAGTCGATTGATATCGTGCTGGACTATGTGGATAAAGGCGTGGCTCTTGTCGAGCTAGCTAAGAAGCTAGGCCTAGAAATGGACCAGGTCATGGCTTTTGGCGATAACCTCAATGACCTGCATATGATGCAGGTGGTGGGGCACCCGATTGCACCAGAAAATGCACGGCCGGAAATTTTGGCAGTTGCGAAAGAAGTGATTGGCCACCATGCGGCCCAATCTGTTATGACCTACATGGAGGGCTTATAATGGCTGATATTAAATTGATCGCTTTGGACTTGGACGGGACGCTTTTGACTACGGATAAAAAGATTTCTCAAGGGAATCTGGCAGCGCTCAAAGCGGCTCAGCAGCAAGGTGTCAAAGTTGTATTGACCACAGGGCGTCCGCTTAAGGCTATGGAATTTTTCCTGCATGAGCTGGGCACTGATGGTCAGGCAGATGAATACACCATTACCTTTAATGGTGGTCTAGTTCAGCGCAATACAGGCGAAATTTTGGATAAAACAGTTTTTGCCTATGATGATGTGGCTAGAATTTATGAAGAGACTGAGAAATTAGGCCTACCTCTGGATGCGATTGATGGTGGCTTGGTTTATCAGATTCAATCAGACCAGGCATCGCTCTATGCGGAGTTTAATCCAGCTCTGAATTTTGAATCCATTGCTTTTGAAGACCTTTCTAGCCAGATTACCTATAATAAGTGCGTCACAGCCTTTGCTCAGGAACCGCTAGATGCGGCCATTCCTCACATTTCGCCTGAACTGTTTGACCAGTATGAAATTTTCAAATCACGGGAAATGCTGCTGGAATGGTCACCTAAAAATGTCCACAAGGCGACTGGTTTGGAGAAACTGATTGCCCACTTGGGAATTGATAAAAGCCAAGTTATGGCCTGCGGTGACGAAGCCAATGATCTGTCAATGATTGCTTGGGCTGGGCTAGGAGTTGCCATGCAAAATGCTGTGCCAGAAGTCAAGGAAGTCGCAGAAGTTGTCACTCCGATGACCAATGATGAAGATGCAGTTGCTTGGGCCATTCGGAAATATGTATTGAAGGAGAACTAAAGAATGGGATTATTTGACCGTCTTTTTGGACGTAAAAAAGAGGAACTTGAAGAAAAGCCCCAGTTAGATGAACAGGCAGAGGAGAGTTATCAGACTACAGAGATTGAAGTTCCATCTGAGACAGACTTCCAGCCCCTTGCTGCTTCTAGTGAAGAAACAGCGGAAACTCCGGTAGTAGAATCTGTGCCAGAAGAGAATACAGAGCCTGCAGTTTCAGCAATTTCTGAGCAGGAATTGGCCCCAACTAGCCAGCAAGCTGACTTATCTCAACCAGTGCTTGAAGATCAGGAAAGTCCTGAGCAAGTTTTGGCTGAGGCAGAAGAGCAGTCTGAAACTTCAGCAAATCAAGCTTTGGAAAGTAGTAGCGAATCAGAAGCGGCGACCGAAAGCAGAGATTATTACCAAGAATTGCAGGAGCGTTTGGCTGCAGCGAGAGAGCAAATCAGCCACGAACCAGAGCAAGAAGTATCTAGTGAGCAGGAAGCAAGCACATCTTTACAAGCAGACTTGACCGAGTATGGAGAAGAGGCGACGGAAGAGTTGGCTCCCGCAGAAACATCTGAGAATTCTACTGAATACCAAGAAGAGAGTGTTCAAGACAAGTATGACCGCAGTCTCAAAAAGACGCGGACTGGCTTTGGTGCTCGCCTTAATGCCTTTTTTGCTAATTTCCGCTCAGTTGACGAAGATTTCTTTGAAGACTTGGAAGAATTGCTGATTACCAGTGATGTCGGTGTACAGGTAGCTTCCAATCTGACTGAGGACTTGCGCTATGAAGCTCGTCTGGAAAATGCTAAGAAACCAGACGCCTTGCGTCAACTCATCATTGAAAAATTGGTCGATATCTATGAGAAAGATGGCCGCTTTAATGAAAAAATCAATTTCCAAAACGGTTTGACTGTCATGCTCTTTGTCGGTGTAAATGGAGTAGGGAAGACGACCTCAATCGGTAAATTGGCCTATAAATACAAACAGGAAGGAAAAAAAGTGATGCTAGTGGCAGCAGACACCTTCCGAGCTGGAGCAGTGGCTCAGCTGGCTGAATGGGGGCGGCGCGTAGATGTTCCAGTAGTAACGGGGCCTGAGAAGAGCGATCCTGCCAGCGTCGTGTTTGACGGTTTGGAAAGAGCCAAGGCTGAAAATGTCGATATTCTCATGATTGATACAGCTGGTCGCTTGCAAAATAAGGACAATCTCATGGCAGAGCTGGAAAAAATCGGTCGTATTATCAAGCGGGTGGATCCAGCAGCGCCGCACGAAACCTTCCTAGCCTTGGATGCCTCTACGGGTCAAAATGCACTGGTTCAAGCCAAAGAATTTTCAAAAATTACGCCTGTGACAGGTATTGTCCTGACTAAGATTGACGGAACTGCGCGCGGTGGTGTTGTTCTTGCCATTCGTCAGGAACTGGATATTCCAGTGAAGCTGATTGGTTTTGGCGAGAAAATTGACGACATCGGCGAGTTTAATTCTGAGAACTTTATGAGAGGCCTCTTAGAAGGTTTGGTGTAATAGTCTATCAATAAAGCCTAAATTGAAATCAAACTCTTCTATCAAAAAGTAATTAAAATAGATGAAAAGGTTTGCTTGTTGCAAGCCTTTTTTCTTCTTTTTTGATATAATAAGAAGAATAAAATGAAAGAAGGAAATCCAATCATGGGAAAACTTGAAGTTATCGCTCATCCACTCATTCAGCATAAATTGTCTATCTTGCGTCGTACAGATACCTCTACTAAAGCTTTTCGTGAATTGGTAGATGAAATCGCAATGCTGATGGGATACGAAGTTTTGCGCGATTTACCACTTGAAGATGTAGAAATTGAAACACCAATTACGAAAACAGTTCAAAAGCAGATTGCAGGGAAAAAATTGGCGATCGTCCCAATCTTGCGGGCTGGTATCGGTATGGTGGATGGTCTCCTGAGTTTGGTTCCTGCCGCTAAAGTCGGCCACATCGGAATGTACCGTGATGAAGAGACCTTGAAGCCAGTTGAATATTTGGTAAAATTGCCAGAAGACATTGACCAACGTCAAATCTTTGTTGTTGATCCAATGTTGGCTACAGGTGGTTCTGCTATCTTGGCTGTGGATTCACTTAAAAAACGTGGTGCAAGCAACATCACATTTGTCTGCTTAGTGTCTGCTCCAGAAGGTGTCAAAGCCTTGCAGGATGCGCATCCTGATGTAGATATCTTCACTGCTGCCCTTGATGATCATCTTAATGAACACGGCTACATCGTTCCAGGTCTCGGAGATGCTGGTGACCGCCTCTTTGGTACAAAATAATAGCTAGAAGTTACAAAAAGGAAAGTTCTGCCAAACCGGTGGATTTGTGCTTTCTAAACCAAAGATAATCTCAGCGCTGTTCTCTGTCATCCGACAGAGAAAGCAAATGTTTGACCTTTTTTGACCAAAAAGTTATAATAATGAATAGATCGAATGAAGGAGAAAATATTCATGATTCCTGTAGTTATTGAACAAACCAGCCGTGGTGAGCGTTCTTATGACATTTACTCACGCCTTTTAAAAGACCGTATTATCATGCTGACAGGTCCTGTTGAGGACAATATGGCTAATTCTGTTATTGCGCAGCTACTTTTCCTAGATGCACAAGACAGCACCAAGGACATCTATCTTTATGTTAATACTCCAGGTGGCTCTGTGTCAGCGGGATTGGCGATTGTAGATACCATGAACTTCATTAAGTCTGATGTGCAGACGATTGTCATGGGAATGGCAGCCAGCATGGGAACTATCATTGCTTCTAGCGGTGCGAAGGGCAAACGTTTCATGCTTCCAAATGCAGAGTATATGATTCACCAGCCAATGGGTGGTACTGGTGGAGGTACTCAGCAAACAGATATGGCTATTGCAGCAGAGCATTTGCTTAAGACTCGTAGGACCTTGGAGCAAATTCTTGCCGACAATTCTGGTAAATCGGTTGAGCAGATTCACGCAGATGCAGAACGTGATTACTGGATGAGTGCCCAAGAAACCTTGGAATATGGTTTTATCGATGAAATCATGGCGAATAATAATCTTAGCTAGTTTTCATTTATAACTACGAAAAATGCCCCATTTGCGGGCTTTTTTTGATATAATCAATAGAGTACAAATGACCAGAGAGGATTGTCATGTTTAAAAAAGAGGAACGAATGGGCTTCATCATTCATCTATACTATAATCGAGATGCAAAGAAGCTGGCGCATGTTGGAGATATTATTTATCATTCTAAGAAACACCGCTATTTGCAGCTTTATGTGGCAAAAGATCAGGCGGATTCTCTGAAGGAGAGCCTGTCAAAAGAGTCCTATATCAAAAAAATCCAGACCTGCGAGATCCAAAATCTGGATACGAATTTTGTTGGAAGCTTGTTTAGAAACCAAGAAAACGCTATTATTTAAAAAAAAGGCTTCTTTGGGTTGACAATTGTCAGATAATTCGGTATATTCTTACTATATCATTTGCAAACAAAGCAAATAACAAAATAGAGGAGATTATTCATGAAGAAAAAATTTGCACTTTCGCTTGTAGCTTTTGCTAGTGCTGCGCTTCTAGCAGCCTGTGGAGAAGTTTCTACAAACAACTCATCTGCTACTGGAACAGAAATCGGTAAAACACTTAAGTTCGGTTTCAACTTTGAAGAAACTGGCGCTGTAGCAGCTTACGGTACTGCAGAACAACACGGTGCTCAACTTGCTGTTGATGAAATCAACGCAGCTGGCGGTGTAGACGGCAAGAAAATCGAAGTAACTGATAAAGACAACAAATCAGAAACAGCAGAAGCAGCTACTATTTCTACAAGCTTGGCGACTCAAGATAAGGTGAATACCATCATCGGTCCTGCGACTTCAGGTGGGGTTGCGGCTGCAATTGCCAATGCTGGTAAAGCTGGTGTGCCTTTGGTAACACCAAGTGCTACACAGGATGATTTGACAAAAAACCAAGACTATCTGTATCGTGCAACCTTTACTGATAGTTACCAAGGTAAAGTCATCTCTAAATATGTAACAGAAAACTTGAAAGCTAAGAAAGTTGTACTCTATTATGACAACTCAAGCGACTATGCTAAAGGAATGGCTGAAGCCTTCAAGAAAGAATACAAGGGTGAAATTGTTGCGACAGAAACCTTTGCTTCTGGTGACTCAGATTTCCAAGCTGCTTTGACAAAGATCAAAGGCAAAGAATTTGATTCACTGGTTGTACTAGGTTACTACACAGAAGCTGGTAAATTGGTGAACCAAGCGCGTGGTTTGAGTATCACTCAAACAATCGTTGGACCAGACGGATTTAGCGATGCTAAGTTTGTAGAACAAGCAACTCCAGCAGCAGCAACTAATGTTTATTATGTATCTGGTTTCTCAACTTCAGGCGACATGACAGATAAAGCGAAGAAATTCGTTGCAGCTTACAAGGCTAAATACAATGAAGAACCATCTATGTTTGCAGCGCTCTCATATGACGCAGTTTACATGGCAGCAGAAGCATCTAAGGGTGCAAAAACATCTGTAGATATTAAAGATAACCTTGCTAAGTTAAAAGACTTTGAAGGAGTTACTGGATCCATTACCATTGATAAAGATCACAACCCTGTGAAGACAGCCTTGATGATCGGTTTGAAAGATGGTAAAGTAGATACTGTTGAGACAGTTAAACCTGAATAAAGGGTCTGAGGCTGGGGACAAACCCAGTCTTTGACTTGTTTCTTACTTGTTTATGATGTTTGAGTAGAGACGGCAAGACAAGGCTTCGTCTGAGATTGTTGTTTCTGCTCTTATTTTATATTAGAAAGAGTGGTGTGGAATGCTCGAACAAATTCTTCAGCAGCTAGCCAATGGATTGATTTTGGGGAGTGTCTATGCGCTTCTGGCCTTGGGTTATACCATGGTTTACGGAATTATCAAACTGATCAATTTCGCGCATGGAGACATTTATATGATCGGTGCTTTCATGGGATATTACCTGATTAACACCCTTCACCTGAATTTCTTTGTGGCCCTTATTTTATCTATGGTTGGAACAGCGATCCTTGGTGTAGTGATTGAGTTCTTAGCCTATCGTCCGCTGCGCAATTCAACACGGATTGCAGCCTTGATCACAGCAATTGGGGTTTCTTTCCTTTTGGAGTACGGGATGGTCTTCTTTGTAGGTGCCAATACTCGTTCTTTCCCTCAGGTGATTGAAACAGTGCGTTATACGATTGGACCAGTTTCGATTTCCAATATCCAACTAATGATTTTGGGAATTTCTATTTTACTCATGGTTGGTTTGCAGTTTATCGTGCAAAAAACCAAAATGGGGAAAGCCATGCGGGCTGTTTCCGTGGATAGCGATGCTGCCCAGCTGATGGGAATCAATGTCAATCGTACGATCAGCTTTACTTTTGCCTTGGGTTCAGCCTTGGCAGGAGCAGCAGGGGTGCTGATTGCCCTTTATTACAACTCACTTGAGCCACTGATGGGAATGACCCCAGGTATCAAGTCTTTCGTTGCGGCAGTTTTGGGAGGAATTGGTATCATCCCAGGGGCAGCTTTGGGTGGTTTTGTAATCGGTCTCTTGGAAACTTTTGCAACAGCAGTTGGACTGTCAGATTTCCGTGATGCGATTGTGTATGCGATCTTAATTATCATTCTATTGGTTCGCCCAGCTGGTATTCTAGGTAAAAATGTGAAAGAGAAGGTGTAATGTATGAAAAATAATTTAAAAGTAAATGCGTTATGGCTTGCTCTGATCCTCTTTGGCTACCTTTTGATGACAGTGCTTGCTAGCACAGGCATTCTCAATCCTTTCTATCTGCAAATCTTTGAGCAGATTGGGATTAATATTATCTTGGCTGTGGGCCTCAATCTTATCGTTGGTTTTTCTGGGCAATTCTCGCTTGGGCATGCTGGCTTTATGGCGATTGGTGCCTATGCAGTAGCTATCATGGGCTCTAAGTCTCCAAACTATGGGACTTTCTTTATTGCTATGTTGGTTGGCGCTGTGATTGCAGGTGCAGTAGCTCTGCTTGTTGGTATTCCGACCCTGCGCTTAAAGGGAGACTATTTGGCGATTGCGACCCTGGGTGTTTCTGAAATTATCCGGATTTTGATTGTCAATGGTGGTGAATTGACCAATGGTGCGGCAGGTATCCTATCCATTCCTAACTTTACCTCTTGGCAGTTGGTTTATGTCTTTGTCGTAATTACAACTATTTTGACTCTCAACTTCCTCCGCAGTCCTATCGGACGTAGCACCTTGTCTGTTCGTGAGGACGAGATTGCGGCAGAGTCTGTCGGTGTCAATACAACAAAAATTAAGGTCATTGCTTTCGTTTTTGGAGCTATTACGGCTTCTATTGCAGGTTCTTTGCAGGCAGGCTTTGTTGGCTCTGTTGTACCAAAAGACTATTCCTTTATCAATACAATCAATGTCTTGATTATCGTCGTTTTTGGCGGTCTTGGATCAATGACTGGAGCAATCGTTGCGGCAGTAGTATTAGGGATTCTCAATATGCTTTTACAAGATATCTCCAGTGTTCGGATGATTGTTTATTCACTTGCCCTAATCTTGGTGATGATTTTCCGTCCAGGCGGCTTGCTGGGTACTTGGGAATTGAGCTTGGCTAAGCTCTTTAAAAAGAATAAGGAGGTCAAAGAATAATGGCGCTTCTTGATGTACAAAAATTAACCAAAAATTTCGGAGGACTGACGGCTGTTAGCGATGTAAGTCTGGAATTGAACGAGGGAGAATTGGTCGGTCTTATTGGGCCTAACGGTGCTGGAAAAACAACTCTTTTCAACCTTTTGACAGGTGTTTATGAACCGAGTGAGGGAACGGTTACTTTGGATGGTCATTTGCTGAATGGTAAAACACCTTACAAAATTGCAACTCTGGGTCTCAGCCGGACTTTCCAAAATATTCGTCTTTTTAAAGATTTGACCGTTTTGGACAATGTATTGATTGCTTTCGGTAATCACCATAAACTTCATGTATTGGCTTCTTTCTTCCGCCTTCCAGCATTTTATAAAAATGAAGAAGAATTGAAAGCGAAAGCTTTGGAATTGCTGGCCATCTTTGACTTGGATAAGGAAGCAGAAACCTTAGCTAAAAATTTGGCTTACGGCCAGCAACGTCGTCTGGAGATTGTCCGAGCGCTTGCCACAGAGCCTAAGATTCTTTTCTTGGATGAGCCAGCTGCTGGGATGAATCCACAGGAAACAGCTGAGCTGACTGCCCTGATCCGTCGGATTAAAAATGAATTTAATATTACCATCATGCTGATTGAGCATGATATGAGTCTGGTTATGGAAGTAACTGAGCGCATCTACGTACTAGAATACGGTCGCTTGATTGCCCACGGCACACCAGATGAGATTAAGAATGACAAACGCGTCATTGAAGCTTATCTAGGAGGTGAAGCCTAATGTCCATGCTCAAAGTTGAAAATCTATCTGTCCACTATGGCATGATTCAGGCTGTCCGAGATGTCAGCTTTGAAGTCAATGAAGGAGAGGTTGTTTCCCTTATCGGTGCCAATGGTGCTGGGAAAACAACCATCCTTCGCACGATTTCTGGTTTGGTTCGTCCAAGTGCTGGGAAAATTGAATTTGTAGGCAATGAAATTCAAAAAGTTCCTGCTCAAAAGATTGTAGCTGCGGGGCTTTCACAGGTTCCAGAAGGGCGCCATGTCTTTCCAGGACTGACCGTTTTGGAAAATCTTGAAATGGGAGCTTTTCTTAAGAAAAATCGTGAAGAAAATCAAGCCAATCTCAAAAAGGTCTTCTCTCGTTTCCCACGCTTGGAAGAGCGTAAAAATCAAGATGCTGCAACCCTTTCAGGTGGTGAGCAGCAGATGCTAGCTATGGGGCGAGCGCTCATGTCTACGCCTAAGCTCTTACTCTTGGACGAGCCGTCAATGGGGCTGGCTCCTATCTTCATCCAAGAAATCTTTGACATCATCCAAGATATCCAAAAGCAGGGGACAACTGTGCTCTTGATTGAGCAAAATGCCAATAAAGCACTGTCTATCGCAGACCGTGGTTATGTTCTTGAAACAGGAAAAATCGTTCTGTCTGGAACCGGTCAAGAGCTCCTCGCTTCTGATGAAGTCCGCAAAGCATATCTAGGTGGCTGAAACAATCCGGGGGATTGTTTCAGGTTGCAGATGGGAACTCGCGAAAGCGAGTTTTCTTCAAAATGTCTGGGGGACATTTTTAGGTTGTTGATAGAAAGATACAGTAGTAACTTAACATTTTGAAAAGGTCCAATGGACCTTTTTTTGTTTTCAAGATAAATTTGTTTATTTGGATGAGCCGATAGCTGTTTTTGGTTACAAGCAAAGAGTTGCATTGGCAACTACATGTTTTTTAAAATCCGCTGGGTCTTTTTTAGATGAGGCTAGAGTATCGTGGTATAGTTTTCTTTGGTGGAAGTTTCCATTTATTAAGTGCTGTGGTAGTAAGCGATGTAACAGTTCCACATGGTCCTTTCTCTGAATCTGTTTCTTCATTTTAAGTATCGAGCGAAAATATGGTAAAATATGGGAGAAGAAAAATTGCTCGGGTCGAAATGAAGAATGGAAATTTCGGAAAAAATTGTCAAAGTATAGGATATACTTATTGGCGATAACTGGCGAGATGGAGAGTAATTTTAGCTTTTGATTGTGAAGTGAAGAAAGATAATGCTTTTTGTTGGGCTCAACACTGTTCTCTTACGCAACTAGAATTCAATAAAGATATGCTTATGAGGGATAGAAAATAGCAGTCAAATTTCTTTGCTTGATGTGCTTGAGCGGGTAATATTGGTTTTTGAAAACATTTAAATAATTATAGAGGTTCAAATATGAAACTAGTCAGTGACAGGCTTTTGAAAAAGGTTATTATAAATCGATCGCCAGACAGTCATAAAGGTAACTATGGTCGCCTGCTCTTGATTGGTGGGACCTATCCCTATGGCGGAGCTATTATCATGGCTGCTCTGGCCGCAGTAAGGAGCGGAGCTGGTTTGGTGACAGTTGCAACTGAACGGGAAAATATTTCTGCCCTCCATGCTCATTTGCCAGAGGCTATGGCCTTTGATTTGTGGGAGCAAGAGCGACTGATGGATCAGATCCGCAAGGCTACTGTTATTTTAATTGGGCCGGGTTTAGCTGAAAATTCTTTAGAGAAATCAGTGCTGCAGCTGGTTTTACAGCTTGTAAACAAGCAACAAATCCTGATTATGGATGGGGGTGCTATATCGCTTTTTGCCAAGCAAGCTCTGCCTTTTCCAAAGTCCCAGACAATTTTTACCCCTCATCAGAAAGAATGGGAAAGCTTGTCTGGTTTGCCCATCGAGTCACAGGACGAAAAATCTAGCCAAAAGGCTGTTAACCAATTTCCTAAGGGAACTCTAGTTGTACAGAAAAGGAATGGAACGCGAGTTTTTCAGAGTGGGGAAAAGGATGTTTATCAACTGCAGATTGGTGGTCCCCATCAAGCAACTGGTGGTATGGGAGATACCTTGGCAGGGATGATTGCTGGCTTTGCAGGTCAATTTCAGCAGGTTTCACTTTTTGAAAGAGTGATAGCTGCGACCTACTTGCATTCAGCCATTGCGGATGAGTTAGCCAAGGAGATTTATGTGGTATTACCGACAGAACTGAGTCAACGAATTCCAACTTGGATGAAAAATTTGAGTCAATAAATCTTGAGAGGCTTGGAAAAATCCGAGTCTCTTTTTGTTGATTAGGAAATCTTGTCGTGACTGGGGAGAAATAGGATTTTTCTTCTTTTTCACATGATCTATTTTTTCAATATATATTAAAAAAGTTAATATGATAGAACCTTTTTTTGTGCTATAATAATAATAAAGTATGAGAGTTAATATTATACAATTTAGTAGAAGTGGATAAGTGCAAAAAGTGTTATGTCAGAGTTAAGGATAGCAATTGGAAAAAAAATTAGAGAATTAAGGGAACAACGTAAAATGACAAGGGAATTGCTGTGTGAAGATGAGACTCGTTTGACAGTCAGACAGCTTGCTCGGATCGAGGCAGGCGATTCGATTCCTAGTTTACTAACCTTAGAATTCATTGCGCAACAGTTGCATATCGAAATGTATCAAATTATCAAGGAAAGTACAAAATCTTAGTGATTTTTATTCTGAAAATTGGGAACTTGGAAGCACCGCCTTCTTCCATTTTTTGGTATAATAAAGGTTACGCAAATACTAGAAAATAGAAAGGGAGCGACATGCCAGATTATTTATCGGTTTCGACCTTGACCCGTTATCTGAAGATGAAGTTTGACCGTGATCCTTATTTGGAACGGGTTTATCTGACAGGTCAGGTCTCTAATTTTCGCAAGCGCCCCAATCACCAGTATTTTTCCCTCAAGGATGAGAAGGCAGTTATTCAGGCGACTATTTGGTCAGGTGTTTATAAAAAGCTTGGTTTTGAACTAGAAGAGGGCATGAAGGTCAATGTCATCGGCCGTGTGCAGCTCTATGAGCCAAGTGGGTCTTATTCGATTGTCATTGAAAAGGCTGAGCCAGACGGCATTGGTGCCTTGGCTGTTCAGTTTGAGCAGCTCAAGAAAAAACTGGGAGAAGAAGGTCTTTTCCAAGATAAGTTTAAACAGCCCTTACCTCAATTTCCTAAGAAAATTGGGGTGGTGACCAGTCCTAGCGGGGCTGTCATCCGAGATATCATCACGACAGTCAGCCGCCGTTTTCCAGGCGTGGATATCCTGCTTTATCCGACCAAGGTTCAGGGCGAAGGAGCTGCCGCCGAGGTGGCGGCTAATATCCGTCGAGCCAATGAGCGAGAAGATTTGGATGTTTTGATTATTGGTCGGGGCGGCGGGTCCATCGAGGATCTTTGGGCTTTTAATGAGGAAATCGTCGTACGGGCTATATTTGAGTCTCAGATTCCAATTATTTCCAGTGTGGGGCATGAAACGGATACGACTCTGGCTGACTTTGTGGCAGACCGACGAGCAGCAACTCCCACAGCAGCAGCGGAATTGGCGACGCCAGTAACCAAGCTGGATCTTCTGGGGCATTTGAGCCAGCAGCAAAATCGTCTGGCAAATGCAGCTTCAAATCGTCTAGCTTACCAGCGAGAACGCTTGCATAAATTGGCTTCCTCTGTTATTTTTCGGCAGCCAGAGCGACTTTATGATGGCTATCTGCAAAAGTTAGACCAACTTATTCTGCGTTTAAAGCAAAAAATTCGCGAATATTATAGTGAAGAAGTCCAGCAGGTCAAGATTCTACAGCATCGCTTGGAGTCTTTGTCACCTCTGCGACAGGTGCAGCGCTATCAGGAGCAGGTTCGTCAGCAAGAACGCTTGTTGCGTAGCAATATGGCAGTGATCTATGATCATAAGGTGGCTGAAGCCAAACGGCTGTCAGATGCGCTACTCATGCTGGACACCAGTCGTATTGTGGCGCGGGGCTATGCTATTATCCAAAAAAATGAAACAGTAATCGAGTCCAGTCAGGATATCAAGGAGAAGGACCAGCTGACCATTCTTATGCGGGATGGTCAGGTCCAAGTTGAGGTAAAAGATGTCAAAAGACAAGAAATTTGAAGAAAACTTAGCTGATTTGGAAGCTATTGTCCAGAAGCTGGAAAATGGAGACGTAGCCTTGGAAGAGGCAATCGCTGAATTCCAGAAGGGCATGCAGCTGTCTAAAGACTTGCAAAAGACGCTAGATCAGGCAGAAAAGACCTTGGTCAAGGTCATGCAGGCTGATGGCACGGAAACGGATATGGAATGACAACAGAGCATAAAATCAGGCAAATTGGCCTGACGATTCAAGATTTTTATCAGAGCAAGGAAGTGTCAGCGGATTTGACTGAGACCATTCTCTATTCTATCGAGGCTGGTGGTAAGCGGATTCGCCCTCTCTTGCTTTTGGAGTTGCTGGAGGGCTTTGGTCTGGAATTAACTCCTGCCCACTTTCAGGTGGCAGCAGCTCTAGAGATGATTCACACTGGTAGCCTGATCCATGATGATTTGCCAGCTATGGATAATGATGACTATCGCCGTGGGCGTCTGACCAGCCACAAGAAATTCGGGGAGGATATGGCCATTTTAGCGGGAGATTCTCTCTTTTTGGATCCTTATGGTTTGGTGGCAATGTCAGAGCTCCCTAGTCAGGTCAAGGTGGATCTGATAGCAGAGCTGTCTTGGGCGGCTGGATCCTTTGGTATGGTAGCTGGGCAGGTTTTGGATATGCAGGGAGAAGGTCACAAGTTGACCATGGACCAGCTCCAGACCATTCACGCCAATAAGACAGGCAAGCTCTTGGCCTATCCTTTTGTAGCAGCGGGAATTATTGCTCAGACTGGTCAATCAGTCCTAGGGAAGCTCCGTCAAGTAGGAGAACTCTTGGGGTTGGCTTTTCAGGTGCGGGATGATATTTTAGATGTGACAGCCAGTTTTGAGCAGATCGGTAAGACACCGCAGAAGGATCTGGCGGCTGAGAAATCAACCTATCCAGCCTTGCTGGGCTTGGATGGAGCCAGAGACTTTTTCGATGAAACGCTGGAACAAGCGAAAAGTATGCTAGAGCAATTAGAAAAAGAAAGTGATTTTTCAGCTAAAGAAATTCAAAAAATAATAGAAAGTTTGAGACTGGATGGCTAAGGAAAGAGTGGATGTACTGGCCTATCGACAAGGCCTCTTTGAGACCCGAGAACAGGCCAAGCGCGGAGTGATGGCAGGTCTGGTCGTGTCACTTGCTAATGGAGAGCGTTTTGACAAACCAGGTGAAAAAATCGATGATGCAACAGAGCTCAAGCTCAAGGGAGAAAAGCTCAAGTATGTCAGTCGGGGCGGCCTAAAATTAGAAAAGGCTTTGCAAGTGTTTGGCCTTTCGGTGGAAGACCGAGTAGCCTTGGATATCGGAGCTTCGACTGGAGGATTTACCGATGTCATGTTGCAGGCGGGAGCACGATTAGTCTATGCTGTTGATGTCGGAACCAACCAGTTGGCTTGGAAACTTCGCCAAGATGAACGGGTTGTCAGCATGGAGCAGTTCAATTTTCGCTATGCCGAGCCAGCTGATTTTGACTTTCAGCCCAGCTTTGCCAGCATTGACGTCAGCTTTATCTCGCTCAGCTTGATTTTGCCGGCCCTCTATCAGATTTTAGAAGAGGGAGGTCAGGTCGTGGCCTTGATTAAGCCTCAGTTCGAGGCTGGCCGCGAGCAGATTGGCAAGAAGGGGATTATCAAGGACAAGAAAGTTCATTTGGCGGTGCTGGGAACCGTGACAGCCTTTATGCTGGAAGCGGGTTTTTCAGTCAAAGGTTTGGATTTTTCTCCGATTCAGGGTGGGCATGGCAATGTTGAATTTCTTGCCTTTCTGGAGAAAAGCGAGCAGCCGAAAAATGACTTGGAGAAAGACTTAGTCGCTGTCGTGGAGGCGGCCCACAAGGAATTTAAAGATGAAGAAGAAGGATAGATTAGAGAAAATCAGACGATTTGTCAGTGAGTTTGAGATTGGCACCCAAGAGGAAATTGTAGAACATCTCAGGGAATCTGGGATTACAGCGACACAGGCAACGGTTTCACGAGATATCAAGGAGCTAGGGATTGTCAAAATCCCTTTTAAAGATAATACCTATATTTACGAGCTTCCAAAAACAGCTAGCAATAGTCTGAAGTTGGCTGAAAATAATATTTTGGCCTGTCGAAATCTAGGAAATATGCTCAATCTCAATCTGGTGCCAGGGAGTGCGGCGGTCGTCAAGCGTTATCTGAGTAAAGAATTTGCTGAGGAAATTTTCAGCATCATTGCGGATAACGACAGTATCCTAATCGTTGCAGTAAGTGAAAGTGCAGCCCAAAAAGTCACGGCTGAAATCAATAATTGGTAGGAAAGTCTATGTTATTAGAAATTTCGATTAAAAATTTTGCCATTATTAAGGAGATTTCCCTTAATTTTGAGCAAGGTATGACGGTTTTGACTGGGGAAACTGGAGCCGGCAAGTCTATTATTATTGACGCCATGAACATGATGCTGGGCAGCCGTGCTACGACGGATGTTATTCGTCATGGAGCGCCTAAAGCTGAGATAGAGGGACTTTTTTCGCTGGAAAATAGCAGAGCTTTGCGAGAGATTTTTGAGGAGCAGGGCTGGGAGCTGACCGATGAGCTGATTATCCGTCGGGAAATTCTGCAAAACGGCCGCAGTGTCAGCCGTATCAATGGCCAGATGGTTAATCTGTCTGTTCTAAAGGCTGTCGGCCAGCACTTGGTGGATATCCATGGTCAGCATGATCAGGAAGAGCTGATGAGACCACAGCTTCATATAGCCATGCTAGATGAGTTTGGAACAGCAGACTTTTTGCATCTCAAAGGCCGCTATCAGGAAACCTTTGACCGCTATCGAAGTCTACGCAAGCAAGTCCTGACTCTGCAGAAAAACCAGCAGGAGCATAAGGCCAGAATTGAGATGTTGGAGTTTCAGATAGCGGAGATTGAGAGTGCTGCTCTCAAAAGTGGTGAAGACACCGCCCTGCATCAGGAACGAGATCGTTTGCTCAACCACAAGCTCATTGCAGATACGCTGACCAACGCTTATACCATGCTGGATAATGAAGACTTTTCCAGTCTGACCAATGTCCGTTCAGCTATGAATGACCTTGAGTCTATCGAGGATTACGATCCAGCCTACAAGGAGCTTTCTGCCAGCTTGTCAGAGACTTATTATGTCTTAGAGGATGTCAGCAAGCGCCTAGAGGATATTTTGGATGGACTGGATTTTGACGGAGATCGGCTGCTGCAGGTGGAGAGTCGCTTAGACTTGATTAACAGCATTACGCGTAAATACGGTGGCCAAGTAGATGATGTGCTGGAATATTTTGCTCAGATTTCCAAAGAATACAGCCTTTTAACTGGAAGTAACTTGTCCTCAGAGGATATGGACCGAGAGCTGAAGGCCTTGGAGAGAGAGCTGGTAGAGCTGGCCCAGGAGCTGAGTCAAGCTCGTCACGGCCTAGCAGCCCAGCTGGAAGCAGAAATCAAGCAGGAGCTGCAGGATCTCTACATGGAAAAGGCACGCTTTAAAGTGCAGTTCAGTAAGGGCAAGTTCAACCGTGAAGGCAATGAACAAGTAGAGTTTTACATCTCAGCAAATCCGGGCGAGGATTTCAAACCTTTGGTGAAGGTTGCGTCTGGTGGGGAGCTCTCCCGTCTCATGTTGGCAATCAAGTCTGCCTTTTCTCGTAAGGAAGGCAAGACCAGCATTGTCTTTGACGAAGTGGATACGGGTGTTTCTGGCCGAGTGGCTCAGGCTATTGCTCAGAAGATTCACAAGATTGGCTCCAATGGACAAGTATTGGCCATTTCCCATTTGCCGCAGGTCATTGCGATTGCCGATTATCAGTTCTTTATTGAGAAGATTTCGGATGAGAATTCGACCGTCTCAACGGTTCGCCTGTTGACAGCTGACGATCGTGTTCAGGAAGTTGCTAAGATGCTGGCTGGCGAAGATGTGACGGAGGCTGCTTTGACTCAAGCCAAAGAATTATTAAAGAAATAAACAAGCGAGACTGAGACACTAGTGTTTCGGTCTCCTTTAGAAGGTGGCGCGTATGACAGAATATTTTGCAATTGGTGATGTCCATGGTAAGGCTGGCATGCTTGATGAATTGCTCCAGCACTGGGACGGTCGTAGCCAACTAGTCTTTCTAGGCGATTTGATCGATCGTGGCGAAGACAGCCGAGCAGTTTTGGAGCGGGTCAAGGACTTAGTGGACCAAGAAGGAGCTGTTTGTCTGTCTGGCAATCATGAGTATATGTTTCTGACTTGGCTGCACAATCCTGAAAAATCTTATGACCATTACCGACGCAATGGTGGAGATACGACAATTAATTCGCTTTTAGGCCGACCTCTCAATGCTCCTGTAGATGGACTAGCAGACGCGGGACATGTAAAGACGGAGGCGGCCGATTTAGTAGATTTTATTCGCCAAATGCCTTTCCTATTGGAGACAGAGCAATACATTTTTGTCCATGCTGGCCTAGATTTGGAACTGAAAGACTGGCGAGAGACCAGTGATTATCAAAAAGTTTGGATTCGCGCGCCTTTTCACGAAGGCAGCAATCAGACTGGCAAAAGGATTGTCTTTGGTCATACACCGACATTTTATCTCTTGCATGAAGCGCCGGGAACTGATCAGCTTTGGATGACTGAGGATGGCAAGATTGGCATGGATGGCGGAGCTGTTTATGGCGGAGTACTCCATGGAGTTCTCTTTGGTGATAATGGCATCATAGAGCAGTATGCGATTAGAAATGATGGTTTTGCTGCGGAGGATGAATAGAATATTTGACTGCTAGCGTCTCGATAAAGAAATCAAAAAGATTGAAGAAGCGTAGCCTAGCTATCTTTTTCAATTTTTTTGGGGTTGGATGAGATAATTTCTACTGAAAAAATAGGCGAATATCTATATTTATATAGGGTGAATTTGCTATCCTATAAGTAACCGTAAACCCTTAAATAATAATTCAAAATATATGCAATTCCTCTTCTTTATGCTATAATAGTTATCGAAAAAGCAAAAAGGAGGAAAAGATGTTTTTTCAGGATAGAAAGATAAAGTATTCAATCCGCAAATTATCAGTTGCTACTGTATCACTTGCGATTGGATTTTTGTTTGCACCCGCAGCGATTGGAGCGGGTCAAGTAGCCCATGCGGATGAGCTTGTGGCTACAGCTCAAGTAGAAAATAAGTCAGAAAATCAAGTCTCGGTGGGAACTTCTGAACCAGCGAAAACAGAAACTCAAGAGACTGTCTCAGTAACGCCTTCTGCACCCGTGCAAGTAGAAAGTAAAGAGGCTATCACAACAACAGTTCCTGCGCCAGCACAGACAGAAACGCAAGGGGATAACCAAGCCTCATTGAAATCTGCTACGCCTGCTGAGACAGAGGCAAGTCAAGCGACAGATTCGACTACTTTTAAAAATGCTCAGCCAGCTACAGGCACAAGCCAGCCAGCTGCAGCCACTGCTCAACCTGCTTCAGCAAATGCAAGTCTAAACAAGAGCGCTTTAGAGAACTACCTCAAAAACTTGCGCAGCAAGGACTTTTCAAGTAAGACAGACGATAGTCTAGAAATCTTGAATGGCGTAATGACGGCTGCTGATGGTGTGCTTCAAACTGCAACAAAGCAAGAAGAAATTGATAAGGTTTATCGCAATCTCGTGAACTTTGTCAATTCTGGTCTTCGTGATAAAAATCCGAAGTTCATCCCAGATCAGGATAAAACTCCTCGCTCGGCACTTTATGAGTTTGAAAGTGCTACACCAGGAAAAACAACTCCGCTTACTCTGAACTACTTGAAGCCAGAAGACACAAAAATCTACAAAAAGGGTGATAAAGTAAAGGCCATCCAGCCAACTGAAACAACTTATGTAGAGTATGATGGAAGTGGTAGATGGACCTTTAAGGGCTATGACCATGATAGTCAGGTGATTGACAAAGATGATGTTTTCTTCACAGGTAAGTGGGAATATACACCAACACCATACAAGGCTACCTATAGAGCAGTTAATGGCTCACCTGGGAAAACTCCGCCATCTTATGTTGCAAATTGGAGCCCAGAAGATAAAAGAAGATTTGCTGAGGGTGAAGTAGTAAAAGCACAAGAATTTCACTATGTTTTTTATACTTCAGAAGAATATCCTAACCGAAAAGGCTATTGGGCTTTGACTGGCTTTGATGCTCCAAGTAAAGTGGCAAACAATGGCGATGTAGAGTTCGTAGGAACTTGGAAATACTTTGAGGATGTCACTGTATCCTACAAACCTATGAACCAGCACGATTTTGAGAATTTTTATCATTTACCAAGTAGTCCTAAGACCTCACGTGACGAATATAAATTACCTCTTCCTAAGGAGATAAAAGATCTAGAAAGTAAGCTATACGATTACAAGCTTTCTCTCAATCAGTTTGATAAACGAGATGAGTATTTACCTAAAGATATACTGGACACGGTAGCTGCTTTGCGCCGCTATGATGAAACTCAAAATCTCTACAAACCCTTTTATGATGCGGAACATGAAGGAAATTGGACCTTTGAGGAAGATGTAGTAGATTTAACCTTCAGTCGTGAACTAGAGCGGGCGGCTACATATGGAGAAATACCAAAAGTTACGATACCATTGATGTTTAAATTTACACCAGTTCCTCGGAAACCGACTTATGAGTTTGTCAGTGGAACGGCTGGCAAAGAACTACCTGCTGAGATCAATAATCTGAAGCCTGTTTATATGGATGAGTGGGCGTATGCAGATAGAAAGAAATACCCGAAAGGCAAGGATATAGTTCAGTCTGTTAGACCAATTCAAGAAACCTATGAAGATAAGGACAAGAAGGGGACTTGGCACTTTAAAGGCTACGATTTTACTAAAAAACCAGTGAGCGACTGGGAGCACGATGGATGGAATCTCAAGTTCACAGGTACTTGGACATTTGAAGAGAAAAAGTACCCAGAAAACTATGAGTATGTCAGCAAAGACCCTAGCCTAGCTCTACCAGATGGACTCAGAACCTTCCCGCCAATCAGCACAGAGACATATGTTGATGGTGCTACTGTTCAGGCAAAAAAACCTGAGAAGACGACTTACATGGACTTTGAGAATAAAGGTACTTGGAAATTTGAAGGCTATGACAAGGATGAAAAGGTAGTCAATAAAGCTGGCGTCCTCTTTACAGGTAGCTGGTCCTTCACACCACACCGCGATAAGGTTGTTTCCTTTGACTTTGTGAGTGATACTCCAGGGAAGACCATCCCTGATGATTTGAAGGCACAAATCCCTGCCCCTATCACGACTTCTCCATCAGATTATTCTGCCAATGTCTTTAATGAAATTCAATATCTCAGTTCATACGTCGATAATGAAAATGATGGTACATGGGTTGCTCAGCAGATTCCTCAGCGAGAGGAGGAAGTTGAGAAACCAGCTGACGATGAGGATTCTACCTACACGGTTCATTGGAAATTTTTACCGACCAAGCATAGTGTTTACTATGACTTCTATACAGATTCAAAAGATGATTCTGGTCAAACGATCTATCCGCCATCAACTTTGTATAATCTAATCACTTACGAAAGAGAATTTGTCAAGGGTGAAAAAGCTCGCGTTAAAATGCCATCTAAAACAAGATTTGAGGATCCTGATGGCAGAGGAACTTGGGTCTTTGATGACTACTATGAAGATGATAATACGACTATTTCTCCACGTGTGAAAACAGTCGAGGCAGGAGACGTTATCTTTAGAGGGAAATGGATTTTGGTTCCTACCAATCAGTCTGATACGATCTATAGGGTAGAGTATAAATTTACTAACTCGACTCCTGCTTATCCTCTTCCAAATAAGATTCGCGAGATGCTTCCAGCTGGCACTGATTTCGTTGGACGAGCTGACGATTACAAAGATGCAAGCAAACTCGACATATCTACAGTAACTGTTCCGACAGGTACATGGACCTTCCATGGTTTTGATGCAGATAAATACGGAAAAGCTATTGCAGGTACAAAAGTGAAGACCATCACAGGATCTTGGAGCTTTACGCCAAATGGTATAGACTATCAGTTCCAATCAACTAATCCTGATTTCGTATTACCAGATCATATCACCAAGTTGACTCCGAAAAACCCAATTGATTATAAGATGGGCGGTCTGTTCCTTACAGAAGTAGACGCTGAACAACCAAGTGAAACGACTTATGTTGACACAGCAAACAAGGTAACTTGGACATTTGCAGGATACGATAAAGAAAAAATCGTTGTAGGAAAAGGCAGACAGACTTTCCTTGGAAGCTGGGTACCTACTCCAAATCCAGAATATGTATTCAAATCATCTAAAGCAGGTGTTCCATTGCCACAAAGTATTTTAGAAGAGTTGCCAAGTGATGAAGCTTCTTATAAGGTTGGAGACACTATTGTAGCCAAACAACCTGCTAAAGAATCAGTAGTTGAAGAAGAAAAAGATTATGTCTGGACCTTCAAAGGTTACGATCAGAAGAATGCGACCTATAATGGCAAGCGCGTGACATTTACAGGTATCTGGGAAGCAACGCCTAGACCGCATCATGTAAACTACACTTTTGAAAGCGAAACGGCTGGTGTTGATTTGCCTGAATTTATCCAGAAGAAAGCACCAAAAGATGGCTCAACTTACTTCAATGGGACGAGAGTTTTTGCAGAAGATCCGACAACAAAGACTTACAAAGATGATGTGAATGATGGTACCTGGACTTTCGCTGGTTATGATGCCAAAAGTAAGATTGTGAAAAAAGCTGATTTGACTTTCACAGGTAAGTGGAAGTTTGAAGCCAACAAGTATCAAGCTACTTATCGCTTCGAGAGCGCCACAGCAGGTCAAGCACTTCCAGCAGCGATCGCCGCATTGACTCCAAGCGACAGTGCAAGATATGTGAATGGTGCCTCTGTTTCAGCTCAACAACCAGCTCAAACCACTTATACAGATAGTGTGAATGATGGCACATGGACTTTCAAAGGCTATGACGCAGGCAATGCAGTCGTGAACAAGGCCAATGTTGAGTTTGTAGGAAAATGGGCCTTTGAAGCCAACAAGTACCAAGCTACTTACCGCTTCGAGAGTGAGACAGCAGGTAAGCAACTTCCA
>NZ_RJPU01000006.1:0-104610 GCF_003943535.1 Streptococcus cristatus | reverse complement strand
CCATTACCGTTCTTATCAAGACCGACTTGAACAGTGTGAGTACCGTTGTTGTTGTCGACAACCTTAGCTAGTGGAGATTTACCATCCTTACCGTCTTTAACGATAGTAGATGAGGTTACTTCATCTGGATCCAATTGGCCATTGCCGTTCTTATCAAGACCAACTTTAACAGTGTGTGTACCGTCGTTGTTGTCTACGACTTGCGCCAATGATGGCTTGCCATCTTCACCTTTGGCACCAGTTGCGCCGGTTGCTCCAGTTTCACCTTTATCGCCTTTGGCTCCGGTCGCGCCTGTAGCTCCAGTTGCGCCAGCTTTGCCATCCTTACCATCTTTGATGATAGTTGAAGATGTCACTTCGTCTGGATCCAACTCACCATTACCGTTCTTATCAAGACCGACTTGAACTGTGTGTGTGCCGTTATTGTTATCAACAACTTTAGCCAATGGAGACTTGCCATCTTTTCCGTCTTTAACGATAGTAGATGAGGTTACCTCATCTGGATCCAACTGACCATTGCCATTCTTATCCAGACCAATTTTAACAGTGTGTGTACCGTCGATGTTGTCTACGACTTGAGCCAATGATGGCTTGCCATCTTCACCTTTTGCTCCTGTAGCTCCAGTTGCACCTGTTTCACCTTTAGCTCCGGTCGCGCCTGTAGCTCCAGTTGCGCCAGCTTTGCCATCCTTACCATCTTTGATGATTGTAGATGATGTTACTTCGTCTGGATCAAGCTCACCATTACCGTTCTTATCAAGACCGACTTGAACTGTGTGTGTGCCGTTATTGTTATCAACAACTTTAGCCAATGGAGACTTGCCATCTTTTCCGTCTTTAACGATAGTAGATGAGGTTACCTCATCTGGATCCAACTGACCATTGCCATTCTTATCCAGACCAACTTTAACAGTGTGCGTGCCGTTGTTATTATCGACAACTTGGGCTAATGATGGCTTACCATCTTCTCCTTTAGCGCCAGTCGCACCTGTTTCACCTTTATCGCCTTTAGCTCCAGTGGCGCCAGTTGCACCTTTGTCACCCTTAGCTCCGGTTGCACCTGTGGCGCCAGTAGCGCCCTTATCACCTTTTGGTCCTGCTGCGCCTGTGGCGCCGGTTGCTCCAGTTGCACCTTTATCGCCTTTTGGTCCTGCTGCACCTGTTTCACCTTTATCGCCTTTTGGTCCTGCTGCACCGGTTGCTCCGGTCGCGCCTGTGGCTCCAGTTGCACCAGTTGCACCAGTTGCGCCTTTATCGCCTTTTGGTCCTGCTGCGCCTGTAGCACCCTTATCACCTTTTGGTCCTGCTGCACCTGTGGCGCCGGTTGCACCAGTTGCGCCTTTATCACCCTTAGGTCCAGTTGGTCCCGCATTACGTTTGACAACCATGATGGTATCTACAGGATCAACGTAATTGTGTCCCTTAAATCCTCTTACAGTTCCACCATTTTTAAGTGTCTCAAGTTCTTGAGCTGTAAACTTAGGATTTGGTACGTCATTTAGGTTTTCTGGTTTTGGTCCTACAACAATAACTTGTCCGTCTTTACCTTGTTGGTAAACAATCTGAGAACCAGTTTGATTGTCAAAGGTGCGTTTTTGATCTGGAGTGGCATTCTCATAATCTACGACTCTGACATTATGTGGAATATCCATAACAAATCTGTCATAAGATTTTTCTGGTTCTGGTGCTGGAACTTCATTGACATATGCTGCTGGAGTATAAGTCAAAGTAGGGTTAGTTACGACATTATTCGCTTTTACGTTGGTGTTAAATGAGAACCATTGGCGAACTGGACGTGGCCAGAATCGACCAGGGTTAGTGGTAGCAATGTCAAAACCTAATGTTGTACCACTTGTAACTTTTGCAGCACCTGCCCCCCAGAATTCATTTGGGTTACCTTGTTGGTCCCATTGGTATTCAGTTTGACCTTTATAAGAGTTGTTTTTGCCGTTTGCATAGTACCAACCATTTGCCTGCGGAACGATAGAAGAACCTACAATTTGTACATTCTGCATATTTGAGCTCAAATTACCATAAATTTCAGCGTAAATATCATCCCCGTGGTGGTTACGTGAAGCGAAAGAAACAACACCTGGTGTTTGACCGAAGTCCACCTTAGTACCATCTGCATAATAGAATTCCCATTCCATATGTAATTGGTTACCAGTTCCTTTACGATCATAGCTAGAGCCATTCCAAACCGTCATAGTTGGGTCTTTATGGATAGCCATTACCATACTATCATCATTAGCGGAACTCTTCTTAGGCGTATATCTAGCAATAGCTTTCGTGATAGGTCGACCACCAGCAGATGAGTTGTGCAAGGTATACTCTACTGTTGTAGTTCTGCCAACTTGCGTATGAACCATGTAGTATCCATCTGTGGCATCTTTGATGATTCGCTCTGCTGCTGGTTGGCTTGTATCGGCTCTAGTGATAACTGCATTCGGTTGAGTAGTTGTCCCGTCTCGCCACTCACTGTAGCTTCGACTATCCAAAGCTTCACGAACATATTGATTTCGAGATGTGAGCGTACTGTCTTTGACGAACCAGTCTCCTTGTGCCAGCCTAATCCTAGCCGTTGCGTTTGGCTCATCAGAGAACACGAGGTTTTGAGGAGCAATTTGTTGCAAACTTCCTTCTTGACCAGTTAGTTGTTGAGCTCTTTGTTTAGCCGTCAAGTAATCAGAGATTTTTCTATTCATTGCCTGAGCTTCAGTATTTTGAAGATCCGCTGCTTGACGTTCTAATCTGCGTCTTTCTTCGTCAGTTGTTGCGGTTCCAAAATTTCTAAGCTGGTTCGGTGTAACTGGCAAGTTCTCTGATGCTGCTCTATCCAACTGAGTTTTCAAGGCATTCGCTTGAACTGTAGCTAGATTACCATCTTGAGTAACAGTATAGTCAGATCCTTGGCGAGCAGCACCAGTATTTCGGAATCCTGATGTACCACTAACACTTCTGAATCCTGATGTGCCTGAACGCTTAGGTTGTGCGGCTGCATTAGTTTCAGAACTTGCTGTTTTTGGCTCTGATTTTTCTTCTTTTGGCTCAGCCTTTTCTTCTGCTTTAGCTTCTTTCGGAGCGCTTGTTTCTTCTGACTTTTCATCTTTTGAAACAGCTGCTTCTTCTGCTTTAGCTACTTCTTCAGTGCTCGGTGCAGCTTGTTCCTTAGCTTCAGTTGCTTGAGCATTTGCATTTGCTGACGCAGCATTCTTTTCAGGTTCAGCTTGTGCTTCAGTTGCCGGTTTCTCAGACTCTTTTTCATCTGAAACTCTAGTAGTTTCTGCTACTTGAGCTGCTTGATCTTGTGCAGAAGGACTAACTTCTTGCGCACTTGCAACTCCCCCTCCTAGAAAGAAAATACTTGATCCTAGAAAAACTGAACATGCGCCCCATGCTCTCGTCTTACGAATTGTAAAACGTTGCCTTTCTATTTTCTTCCAGTCTTGTCCCATGTATTGGAACCCTCCTTATTATTTAAAATTGTCACTCCCTTAAGTGTACCATATAAGTAAGATTTAAGCAATTTTATAGCCCTATCATTACTAATTCATTTTTAGCGAAAATGTCCAATTTTTGAGTATTGCTATTTTAAAAATTCACAGTAAATTTTATAAGTGTTTCTGATCTATTCGAACAGTATATTTATACATTTTTTAGTCTATAGATTTGGTTAATTATTCTAGGCATAAAAAAATCCTGAAAATAAATTTCAGGACTCTGATATTTTCAATATGATTAAAGAAAAACTTTTTTAGGTTTATAAGCTTCTTCCCTTTTTTCTAAGATGGCGATAAGCTTACCTTTATGAAAACCAGCCAAGATTGTTGCCGCATTTTCAATGAAAATAAAGCGACCAAAGCGGACTTCCTCTAACTGCTCTATCGTTAGTTCAATCTTTGGTAGATCACCTGTCCCCAACTCCAGAGGCTGAAGAAATGTAAAATCCTCCACTGCTACTCGCTCCGCTATTTCTTCCAAGGTCAAAGCATCATCTAAGCTCATACCTGCTGAAGAAGTCCGTGTCAACTGAGACATGTGACTGGCAAAGCCCAGCTTGGCTCCCAAATCAACAGACAGGGTTCGGACGTAGGTTCCCTTGCTGCACTTGACCCGAAAGCGAAAACGAGCTTGCTCATCTTCATAGGAATTCGGACTTGTGCGCTCAAAACTATAGATGGTCACCTGCCGCTCTGGTCGCTCCACTTCTTGACCTGCACGCGCATACTCATAAAGCTTGCGGCCATTTACCTTGACTGCAGAGTACATGGGCGGAATCTGGCGAAGCTCACCAGTCATGGACTCCATCGCTTCATCGATAAGGGCTTCTTCTAAAAGCTCCGTCACTGGCGTCCGCTCAAGAATGTCGCCGCTAGCATCCTCTGTCGTCGTTGAGCAGCCCAGAGTAATCTCCCCCTCGTAGATCTTTCCTTCCTCCTGCATGAACTCGACCAAACGTGTCGCCTTGCCTACAGCAATCGGAAGCACCCCGACTACATCTGGATCCAAGGTGCCCCCGTGACCAATTTTCTTCGTTCCTAAAATCTTGCGCAGCTTAAATACCGCATCATGCGAAGTCATGCCCGCTTCTTTTCTTAAGTTGATAATACCGTTCATATCTTACTTTCTTACTTCTCCTTCAAAGCCTCAAACTTAGCTTTCATAGTAGGATTTTTGCGTGTCAATTTTTTGACAGAGACGTCGTCCAGTTTATTATTTGCTAAGCGCAGCTGGTTTTCAGAGGTCGTCAGGAATTTCTTGATTTCTTCCATCCGGCGGATAGCCTTGTCAATCTCCTCGATGGCCTTGCCAAAGTTGGTCGAAGCAGACTGATAGTTCTTAGCAAAAGCTACTTTAAAGGCATCCAAATCTTCCTCAAAATGTGTTATATCAATATTCTGCTCCCGCACCAAGGCCAGCTCCTGCTTGTACTGGAGCGAGTTAAGCGCAGCATTACGCAAAAGGGTAATCATGGGCAAGAAGAACTGTGGTCGGATAACATACATCTTCTCATAGGCATAGGACACGTCGACAATACCCGAATTGTAGAGTTCACTGTCAGCCTCAAGAAGTGTCACCAGAATGGCATACTCGCAACCCTTCTCCCGCCGGTCCTTATCCAGCTCTTTGAAGAAATGCTCGTTTTTCTTCTTGGTAGCTGTCTCATCGCCTTCATTTTTCATCTCAAACATGATGGAGAGGATTTCTACACCATTTTCATCCACCTCACGGTAAATGTAGTCGCCCTTGCTGCCTGTTCTGGCATCATTGTCCTTGCCAAATTCCGCTCGCGGAAACATCCCCATGCGATTCTTGTTAAACTCATACTCGCAGTGCTGTTCCAAACTCTCGCCAATCATCTTAGTAGACTGCTTGGCCTTAAAATCCTTGTAGAACTCTATGGTCTCATCTTTCTGCCGCAGCTCTACCTCATAGCGCTCTTTGAGAGAGGTCTGAGCCAGCGCTGCTTCCTTTTCTTGCAAAACTAGCTGATTCTTAACCTCGTCTCGCTCTTTTTCCAGCGCAGACAAGGTCTTTTGGAGTTGATTTTCATGCTCCAAGCGCAGAGTTGTCAGCTGACTTTCCAATTGCTGAACTTCCTTATCCTTCTCCTGCAATTGAAGACTTGCTGCCTGCTCCGCCTCTTTCTTTGCCAATTCCTGCTGGGTCTCAAACTGAGCGATTTGACTTTGAAGCTTGCTAATTTCCTGCTCTTTCTGCGATAGGAGAGCTTGTTGGGCATTCTGGGATTTTTGCTCTGCTAAAGCCAGCTCCTGCTCAATCCGAGCATGAATCTCCTTGTCAAACTCTGCAGTCCGAACCTGCGACAAAAGCTCACTGTACTGGCTCTCATTGACTGTAAAAACCTCCCCGCAGTTGGGGCATTTGATTTCGTTCATGGCTACCTCATTCAAGATTTTCTATATTTCATTATACCATTCTTCCCTTTAAATGAAAAACAGCAAGCCAAATAGCTTGCTGTTTCAGGTTATCACTCCTCCATCTCAATCCGCCAGCTGGCGGCTGTTTTTCTTTCTTGGATAAATTTGCTGTAGATACCTTGTTTGGCCAGTAAGTCTTGGTGTTTCCCTTGCTCGACAATGTGGCCTTGATCCAGCACCAGAATCTGGTCTGCATGCTCAACCGTCTTGAGTCGGTGGGCAATCATGATAATGGTCTTATCGCGAGTCAAAGCCTGAATAGCCCGCATGAGGGCTTCTTCGTTTTCGGGGTCAACATTGGCTGTTGCTTCATCCAGAATGATAATAGGTGCATCCTTGATAATAGCTCGAGCGATGGAAATACGCTGGCGCTCACCTCCAGAAAGACTGGCACCCCCTTCACCAATCTTAGTGTCATAGCCATCAGGCAGCGAGAGGATAAAGTCATGACAGGCGGCTTTCTTAGCAGCTTCTATCACTTCTTCCTGACTGGCCTCCGGCTTGCCAAAACGAATGTTATTGCCAATGGTATCTTCAAAGAGATAGACGCTTTGAAAGACAAAGCTGAAATTACGAATCAGGCTGTCATAGCTGTATTCCCTAACATCATGCCCGTCTAGACTAATACTTCCCTGGTCCACATCCCAGAAGCGGGCAATGAGGTTGCAAAGCGTTGTTTTGCCTGATCCAGAAGGTCCGACCAGGGCAGTTGTTGTTTTTTCGGGAATGGTGAGGGAAACCCGGTCAATAATTTTCTTATTTCCATAAGAGAAGCTAACATCTCTCAGCTCAATCCGGCTGCTCTTAGGCTCAATATCCTGACCGCTGATGTCCATCGGCTGGATAGCCAAGACTTGATTGACCATATCAACTGACAAATCAACAATGCGTAGGAGAGAAGAGAAAGAGCCAACGCCGTCTAGATTTTCATAAATCATAAAACCACTGACAATCATCATAATGGTTACCAGCAGCTCCATACTGCCATTGAGATAAAAATAGATAGAGAAAAGACCCATAAAGAGACCGGTCAGCTTGGTCACAATGCCTTGGAGGGCAATGTAAGGTGAGGTCACAAGTGTAATTTTGGTATCTAGCTGACTCTTACCTTCAATAGCCTTGGACAGCTTCTTGGCAGAACGGTTGACCAGATTGTAGTTCTTAACTTCAGCAATCCCTTGGCTATACTCCAAAACAACGGCTACCAGGTCCATATCCGCCTGATACTTGTCAGCCGAAACCTTGCCAACTTGCCAACGCATGAGGGTATTGGGCAGGATAAAGAGGACGAGCCCCCCCAAGAGAACCAGACCAACCCGCCAGTCATAGAGAAAGACCAAAATAGTGATGAGACCAGTCGTCAGAAAGCCCTGCACAGTCATCATAACCACTCGAGTAGCGACATCAGACAGCCCTTCCAGCGTATTCGTCGTAACACTGGTAATCTTGCCCAAGCTATTTTGATTAAAGTAACCCATGGGCAGATAGCGCATGTGCTCGGCAATTTCAATCCGCTTCTGAGCACAGGTATGATAGCCCGCTTCCGTCTGCAGCATGGTAATTTTCAGAGTAATCCAGACATTTAGCACAGTGGATACCAACATGATAGCCAGAGCCAGCCAGAAGGTCTGCATCGAGAAGTTCTTCTCTATCAGTCCCATAACGACTAGGCCGATTGCTGGGATACGCAGAGCGATGATAAAGGACTTGATGATGCCCAGATAAATGGATTGATAAAATTTCCTACAGTCCTCTGCCGTACAGAAATCAAAGAATTTCTTCAGTATATTAAGCATGAGTCAGCCCTCCTTCCATTTCACCACTATCTCTGGTAGCAATATGAGCCTGCCACATAGAAGCATAAAGCGGACTGGCTGCCAGCAACTCTTCATGCCGGCCTCTAGCTTCAATCCGACCATCATTGACCAGGACTATCTGGTCTGCACTCATAATCGTAGACAGCCTGTGGGCAATGACAATCAAGGTCCGTCCCTCAATCAGACGAGCTAGACTAGACTGAATCCGTGCTTCATTTTCCGGATCAGTATAAGCAGTCGCTTCATCTAAGATAAGAATTGGCGCATCCTTAAGCATGGCACGGGCGATGGCAATCCGCTGGCGCTCCCCACCAGATAGATGACCGCCGCCAGAGCCTACTTGAGTCTCCAAACCTTCTTCCAAGTTCATGATAAAGTCATAACAGCCACAGCGACGGGCAATTTCGATGACCTCTTCATCAGAAGCTGCTGGATTTCCCATCCGGATATTTTCCATAATAGTCTCATCAAAGAGATAGTTATCCTGGGTCACATAAGCAATCTGCCGACTGTAATAGTCTAGCGGAAGCTGGCGAATATCCAAACCACCATAGGTAATCTGACCAGAACTGACATCCCAGAAAGAAGCCAGAAGCTTAGCAATTGTAGACTTACCCGAGCCTGATGGCCCAACTAAAGCATTGATGCTGCCAGCCTTAATATCTAGCGAAATACCGTGCAGCACTTCCTCTTCATCTGTATAGCCAAAGCTGACATTCGTCATGACCAGATCCCTTCCTTTTGGAAGTTCTCGCAGCTCCTGAGGCCTTTCCAAATCAGGCTTTTCCAAAATATCAATGACTTGGCCAAAAATAGTCCCGATTTTCCGTAAATCGTCCATATAGCTAGCCACTAAAATCAGAGGAGTCAGCAGACTGAGCGAAAGAATAATCATCAGAATAAAATTGCTGGCAGTCAAACTGCCTTGCAGATAGAAATAACAGCCAGCCGGCAACAGAAAGAGTAAGCCTGATGGCAGAAAAGCAGTCACAATGCCCATCTCCAGATTGAACTTGCGCATCCACTCAATAAAGCAGTCTGCTCCTTCTCTAGCAGCCGTCACAAACTTATCGTAAGAAAATTTTTCCTTGCCAAAAACCTTGATGACTTCAATCCCATTGATGTATTCCACCGCTGTATCATTGAGCTTTTTGGTCTTGACTAGAGTATTTTGATAGTCCGCTTCGCTATTGACAGCCATCCGCATATAGGCCAGCGCCACGATGGGAATAGTCAGGAGAGACAGTAAGGTCAGCCGCCAATCGATAACCAGCATAGCAATGAGCACAATAATCGGACCAAAAATCCCAGCAGTAAACTCTGGAATCAGGTGAGCCAAGGTCGTTTCAGTCGCATCTACCCGCTCAACGATAATGTTTTTATAACTTCCTGATGACTGACTAAGCACTGTACCTAAAGGCAGCCTAGCTAGCTTGTCTGTCAGGCGGCGCCGCATTTCCGCTAAAATCTTAAAAGTAGCCGTATGTGACAGCATGGTGGAAATACCGTGAAATCCCCAGTAGCCAATCCAGGCCAGACCTGCCAAAGCTGACTGCTGCAAGTAAAAATCCCAGTTTTTATTGCCATCCAAGAGCTGATTAATCATTCCACCAATAAAGAAATAAGGCAGGAATCCTGAAAGCACAGAGACAAAAGCAAAGATCAGACTGAGCACAAAATACATCTTATGAAGGGAAACAAAGTCCCAGATCCAAGCAAGAACAGATTTTTTCTTCATAGAATGTCCTTCTTTCTATCAAAAACCGAGCAAACCTCCCCAGTCAAACAAGTCCATGATGGAATGGCAAAATTCCAGCGCCTGCTCTTGGGGCCAGTCTTGAGCCAAGGGCTCAAATACAGCTGTGTAATAAGCTGTCATGCACGATCGCAGAAACTCGTGTTTGACCAAATGATTGATCTTACCCTCTTTGTAAGCCAGCTCCAAATAGCGATAAGTCTCGTCTGCTGCCAAATGAGGCAGACGCATCCTGAAGTCCGCTTGCGAAGAACCCTGAGATTTAAAGAGCAAGAGCTGCATAATATCCTTATGCTCATAGAGAATCCGCATCAGGGACTGGAGATCTTCCAAGCGATGGGCCCACATATCAGACAGGTGTCCCTCTTCTAGGAAAGCATAGTCACGTCGCTTCTGCTCTTGTCCATACTTATCTAAGGCTGTCAGAGTAGGCTCAAGCAGAGCTGTAAAGAGACTGTCCTTACCCTCATAGCGCTTATAAAGAGCCCCAGTCGTCAAGCCAGCAGCGCGACAAATTCTCCGCAGTGAAGCATCCTGATAGCCATAAGCCAAGAACTCACTCCTCGCGCTTTCCAAGATTTTTTCGTTTAACTCATCTGTTTCTTTTTTCATGGTTTCAATTTGATAACACTGTTATCACCTTTCTTCTTTTATTATAAATTCTGACAATTTAACTGTCAAGGAAAAACAAAAGAAATATGGGCTGAGCTGTTGATTTTTAAATCTACTTCTTCTTAGGCAAAGTCTCCATCTATGTCATCCACAGGTTTACTTTCACTTAACCTAGCATGGATAGCTTTTGGAAAAACAAAAAGACACTCGTACTGACTTTAAACAAGCCATCTACGAGTGTCTCTCTGCACTACTTATATGATGATGTATTATCTCATTTTGCAATTCTATTTTTTCTTCAAAAGAAGCAAAATGTCAATTACCCTACTTACCAAGTTCCTGCGTCCTCTTGTAGGCAGCTTGAACGGCAGCCATGACTGTTCCTCGAAAGGCATTTTCTTCCAGACTGGCTACCCCAACAATGGTCGATCCGCTCGGACTGCAGACTTGATCTTTGAGCTGGGCCGGATGTCGACCGCTAACCTGACCTAGCTTGGCAGCGCCTAAAAGGGTCTGATTGGCTAGTTGAAGGGCTATATCGCGACTGAGTCCTGCTCGCACACCTGCATCCGCTAAAGCTTCTATAAAGAGATAGACGAAGGCTGGTCCACAGCCAGCAAGAGCTGTCGCTGCATCCAACTGTTTTTCCTCTAGTTTGACTAAAAGGCCAGCTGAAGACAGAAGTTCACGCAACAAGTCTTCGTCCGCTTGATTCGCCTGCTGAGATAAGGCATAAGTAATAACTCCCTCGCCAACAGCTACCGGTGTATTAGGCATGATTCGAATCCAACGATGGTGGCGAGGTGTCAATTTTTCTAACGTTTCCAAAGGCAGACCCGCAGCCATCGAAACTAGGAGAAGAGAATTTCGTTTTTCTAGAATTTCCTGATACTCAGCCAGCAAGTCAGCAAATTGAGCAGGTTTGATGCCCAGAAAAATCACCTCTGCCTGAGCAAAAACTTCTGTATTACTGACCGGCTGACCACCAAGTTCTGCAGCAATCGTTTCAGCCTTGTCACGACTGCGATTGGCCAGTAGTAATTCGCTTCTATATCTCTCATCTTGGGCAACTAGGCGAGCGAGACTGCCGCCCATATTTCCCAGACCGATAAATCCAATTTTCATCATTATTTCCTCACTTGACCAGTCCCTTGGATGACGTATTTATAGCTGGTCAACTCTTTCAGTCCCATAGGACCTCTAGCATGCAGTTTTTGAGTAGAAATCCCCATTTCGCAGCCAAGGCCAAATTGACCGCCATCTGTAAAGCGGGTTGAGGCGTTGACATAAACTGCTGCGCTATCCACTTGCTCTGTGAAGTAAGCTGCCGCTGCATCATTCTCCGTCACAATGGCATCCGAGTGATGAGTGCTGTGAGCCTCAATATGCTCCACCGCTTCTTCCAGCGAGGAAACCAGCTTGACAGCTAAGATATAGTCCAAAAATTCGGTGTCAAAATCTTCCGGTCTAGCTTGCGAGCCTGATATATACTGAGCTGCTTTCTCATCCAAACGTAATTCAACAGCTTTTTCTTGCGCAGCATTACGATCAGTCACCAGCATCTTCTGCAAACGTGGTAAAAATGCTGCTGCAATCTCTTCATGAACCAGCAGTACCTCCATGGCATTGCAGACAGAAGGGCGACTAGTCTTAGCATTCTCAATAATCGTCAAAGCCGTGCCCTGATCAGCATCCTTATCTACATAGACATGGACAATTCCAGTACCTGTCTCAATAACCGGCACAGTCGCATTCTCCACGACCGCCTGAATCAATCCCGCGCCACCACGAGGAATGAGTAAATCCAGATAGCCCTTGGCCTTCATCATAGCCTGAGCTGAAGCTCGGCTGGTATCAGAAACCAACTGGATACAATCCGGCGAAATCTTGGTCTGAGTCAAACCTTTTTTCAGAGCTGTGACAATAGCTAGCGCTGTCTGATAGGCATCCTTGCCGCTTCTGAGAACGACTGCACTGCCACTCTTTAACGCCAGAGCCGCAGCATCTGAAGTGACATTGGGCCGGCTTTCATAGATAATGCCAATCACGCCCATAGCCACTCGCTTTTTACTGATAACGAGACCGTTCTCAAGCTCAGTCCTTTCCAAGACTTGCCCTACAGGATCCTCCAAGTCAATCAGCTGGCGAATACCTTCTGCCATGGCGGCAATCCGATCCTCGTCCAGATAGAGGCGGTCCAGCATCACATCTGAGATTTTAGCTTTAGCCGCTGACATATCCAGTTCATTGGCTGCTAAAATATCCGCACGAGAAAGCCAGAGCTGCTTTGCCATTTCCTCTAATGCTTGATTTTTCTCAGCAGTTGTAGCTGTGTTGATTGATTTTTTTGACTTTTTTACAATTTCAAATAATTCTTGTGTTGAGGTCATAGCGCCTCCTTTCGTAAGATACAATAATTCCTTTTTTCTATTGGCGAAGATGTTGGGGAGTCCGGGTAAAGGAAATAAGTAAGTTCCTATTTCCACTTAAAATTCAGAAAAGAGCAATTGGAGCTCTGGAGTAATAGAAATCCAATCGTCACGATGAATCACGACTCCCTTTGGCTTACTAGAACGCAGCATATCCTTGAGAGCAGATTTACCAAAGCGCACGCGCCCCTTTCCTAAAATCGCACCCGTCTCTTCTTCGTACACCGTCACCGTATCTTGGTAAGAAAAATGCCCCTCTAACCTAACAATTCCTGATGCCAGAAGGCTTTTGCCATCGTAGCGGAGTGCCTGTGCTGCTCCCTGATCCACATAGATAGAACCTTGGCTCTTGGCATAGAAGGCTAGCCATTGCTTTTGTGTCTTCAAGCCCTTATCCTGCGCTGAGAAAAAGCTCCCGTCTCGAGTCTGGCTCGCCGCCTCCAATAAAGCATTGCTTTTTAGCGACGAACAAATATAAACTGGTACACCAGACATGGTCGCCAAAGTTGCTGCTTTGATCTTGGTCAGCATGCCACCAGTCCCATTGCTAGAGCCTGCACCGCCTGCCATGTCAATCAAATCGCTAGAGATCGCCTCAATTCTTTCAAGACGTTGGGCAGTTGGATCTGAAGCTGGGTTGGCCGTGTAAAGCCCATCAACATCTGTCAAAAGTACCAAAAGGTCCGCCTGAACCATAGCTGCCACCTGAGCACTGAGCGTGTCATTGTCTCCCACCTTTAGCTCCTCGATAGAAACTGTGTCATTTTCATTGATAATGGGAATGGCACCTCGATTAAGGAGGACTGACAGAGCTTGGTGAGCATTTTTGTAACGCCGCTTATCCGCAAAATCATCCTGCGTCAGCAAAATCTGGGCAGATACAATCTTCTTCAGAAGCAGATTAGTTGTGTACTCCTCTAGGAGAAGGCCCTGACCAACAGCTGCCGAAGCCTGTTTATCGGCTACCTTGGTGGGGCGTTTTTTAAAGCCTAGAGAAGAAAAACCTGCCGCAATGGCTCCAGACGATACCAAAATCAACTCGTGCCCTGCTTCATGCAAGACCGATAATTGATGCGTGATTTCCCGCACCTTTGCCCGCGACAGGCTACCGTCAGGATTTGTCAGTGAGCTCGTTCCAACTTTAAATACAATACGCTTTGCTTTCATAGCTTCTCTTTTCCTTACTAGATTTTCTTATTATACCATAAGGACAGGAAAATTAAAAAAACAATCTTTCCCCATTTCTGCTCTCCTAGCAATAGAAAATATGCTATAATATTCACAAATACTATTGGAGAAAAACTATGATTAAACTAATTGCCCTTGATATGGATGGAACCCTACTAACTGAGGAAAAAAAGATTCCTCAAGCTCATATTGATGCTATCCACCAAGCTATCCAAGCTGGAGTCAAGCTGGTTCTCTGTACAGGTAGACCGCTCGTGGGTGTCAAGCCTTACTATCAGGAATTGGGCTTGGAGAATGAAAACGAATATGTCATCGTAGACAATGGCTGCGCTATCCATCAGACTAGCGATTGGCAGGTCGTTGACTGGAAAGAATTAAATCCAGATGATATTCGCTACCTCTACAGTTTATCCGAGCAGAGCCAAGTGCAGTTGACCTTGTTTGATGAAGAGCATTACTTCGTCGTGGGAGAAAAGGCCAGCAAAATTGTGACAGATGATGCGGCTCTTGTCTTTACGACTCCTACTGAAATCAGCCTTGAAGAAGCTTGCAGCGGCCAGCATCGAATGTTTCAAGCTATGTTTCTAGGAAATCCAGAACAGGTAGACGATTTTGAGACCAAGTTCTCGCAGGAACTCTGCCAACGATTCAGTGGCGTCCGTTCCCAGCCTGTCATCTATGAGGCGATGCCAAAAGGTGTTACAAAAGCCTTTGCCCTAGAACGTCTGGCGCAACGTCTAGAAATCAAGCCTGAGGAAATCATGGCACTGGGCGATGCGAATAATGATATTGAAATGCTGCAGTTTGCTGGCTTGGGCGTTGCCATGGGAAATGCTAGCCAGCATGTCAAAGACTTGGCCAACTATGTAACAGATAGCAATGAAGAAAATGGCGTCGCCACTGCTATTGCTAAGTTTATTCTAGAGCACTAATCCTGTAGATCATCCCATTTCCATAAATTAAAAAGACAGCTGTAGGAGAGAGAGCAACTGTCTTTTTTTGATATAAATCAACTAAGTTTAGAGGGAGAGCTTTTTCCTTTGGCTTAAAACAATTCCTTGTATAAAGCAATGGTTTCTTCCAAAGTCGGCATGAAAGGATTGCCAGGTGCGCAAGCATCAATCAAAGCATTCTTAGAAAGGTATTCAAAGTCAAAGTCCTTTTCTTCAATACCAAGTTCGGTCAATTTCTTAGGAATACCGACCGTTTCGGACAAGGTTTCTATTTCTGAAATGGCATATGCTGCACATTCTTCATCAGTCTTGCCTTCGGTATGCAAGCCTAAAGCTTTAGCTACATTTCTAAAGGCTGCTGGTACACGTTTGGCATTTTCACGCTCAACTACTGGCAGGAGCATAGCACAGCAAACGCCATGAGGCAAATGATAGACCGCACCAAGCTGGTGAGCCATCGAATGCACGTAGCCCAGACCTGCATTGTTAAAGGACATGCCCCCAAGGAAAATAGCATTGACCATAGCTTCACGCGCTTCTATATCATGGCCATTAGCAACTGCACGCGGCAAATATTCCTTAATCAACTCAATAGCACCGATAGACAACTTCTTGGTCACGCCATAAGCACCAGGAGTTACCAAGGCCTCAACAGCATGAGTCAAAGCATCCATCCCGGTTGCTGCTGTTAAATTAGTTGGTTTGGAAACCATGAGCTCTGGGTCATTGACAGAGATGAGAGCCAGACTGTTTTTATCAACCATCACCATCTTGACCTGACGTTCTTCATCCGTGATAACATAGTTGATAGTGATTTCGGCAGAAGTCCCTGCCGTTGTGTTGATGGCTACAACTGGCAGACCCTTTTCTTTAGACTTGTGGAGCCCTTCATAATCCTGCGGCTTACCACCATTTGTCGCCATGATGGAAATACAGCTAGCAGCATCTTGAGGTGAGCCACCGCCGACACTGATGATAAAATCACAGTCATTTTCTTGAAGAGTAGCTAAGCCATCATAAACATTCTTACAAGAAGGATTTGGGTCTACATCTTCAAAAACCACATATTCAATGTCTTCTGCTTCTAGCGGCTTGATGACTTTTGGTAAAATGTCACTGGATGCAATGTAGTGGTCTGTAACGATGAGAGCTTTCTTGAAGCCCAGCTCTTTGACATGACCGCCAAATTCATTGATGACACCCTTACCAATCAAATTGACTGATGGAACGTAGAAAACTGACATAATGATTTCCTCCTTAATTGAGCACAAAGCTCTATTGCATATGTTAATATAATTTTACTACTTTCTCTTCTACTTTTCAAATAATTATACAAGTCAAAATACAAAAAAGAGAGTGGGACAGAAATCGGTAATTCGTTAGAATTCGATTTCGTCGTCCCACCTCCGCACAGTTGAGTAGGGCTGTAAAAGCTGATGAAATCAGCGTAGTAGAGCCCACTCAACCACTGCGCCTTGCTCGATAATCCAAAGACAATTGAGAGGCTAGGACTTTTGTCCCAGCCTCTTCTTTGGCTATTTGCGATACATTTTGACTTGAAGATAGAGGTCATTGTATGTTCCGAGCCATTTTGGACCTAATTGATGATAGACTTCCAGATGCTTTATGGTCTCTTCTGTTGGATAAAAGGACTCGTCTTCCTGTACTTCTTCTGGCAGCATAGCCTTGGCAGGAAGATTTGGTGTTGAGTAGCCAACATAGAGGGCGTTTTTATAAGCATTTTCTGGTCTCAGCATGAAATTGATAAACTGATAGGCAGCTTTTTTATTTTTGACCGTCTTCGGAATAACGATATTGTCAAACCAAAGATTGCTGGCTTCTGTAGGCACAACATAGCGCAGATCTTCGTTGGCTTCCAACATTTGGCGAGCTTCGCCAGAGAAGGTCACGCCAATAGCCGCGTTATTCTGAATCATGTAGCCTTTCATCTCATCAGCGACGATGGCCTTGATATTGGGCGTCAGAGTGTAGAGTTTATCGACAGCCTCCTGCAGCTGGTCAGCATCTTTGGAGTTAAGACTATGACCATTCGAGTTCAGACCAATCCCCATGACTTCACGAGCACCGTCAATCATCATGATGGTGTTTCTGTATTCTGGCTTCCAGAGATCGTTCCAGTGTTCAGGCGCGTGCTCGACCATTTTAGTATTGTAAACAATGCCCAGGGTTCCCCAGAAATAAGGAATAGAATACTGATTTCCTGGATCAAATGGCTGATCCAAAAAGTCTGAACCAATATTTTCCAAGCCTTTGATCTGGCTATGGTCTAATTTCTCCACCAAGTTTTCCTTCATCATCTTGGCGATCATATACTCGCTTGGGATTGCGATATCGTAGGTCGTTCCACCTTGTTTGATTTTCGTGTACATGGCTTCGTTGGAGTCGAAGGTTTCATACTGCACCTGCACGCCTGTTTCCTTGGTAAACTCTGTCAGCAATTCCGGATCAATATAATCTCCCCAGTTATAGACAACCAATTTATCACTGCCCTTGCTATTGGCTTTACTCTCAATCCGATAGCTAATTCCCCACAAGATCAGGATAATCGCAAGAATCCCTGCCAAAAACGAATAGAGTTTTTTCATGCTGCTTCCTCCTTCTCACGCGTGATAAAGTAATAGCCAATGACTAAAGAGATACTAAAGAGAAAGACCAGAGCAGACAGGGCATTAATTTCCAAGGAAATTCCTTGCCGTGCACGAGAATAAATTTCTACGGAGAGAGTTGAGAAGCCATTTCCTGTTACAAAGAAGGTCACAGCGAAGTCATCGAGTGAGTAGGTGAAAGCCATAAAGTAGCCGGCAATGATCGCTGGCGTCAGATAAGGCAACATGATTTCCTTGAGCATCTGGACTTGACTGGCTCCCAAATCATAAGCAGCCTTGATCATGTCGTCATTCATTTCTTTTAGCCGTGGCAAAATCATTAGCACAACAATGGGAATTGAAAAAGCGACGTGGCTGGCCAAAACGGACACAAAGCCCAGCTGGAATTTAGCCGTGGTAAAGAGAATCAGGAAGCTAGCACCAATCATAACGTCAGGCGCCACCATCAGAATATTATTGATGGATAAGAAAGCATCCTGATATTTTTTGCGGGCTTGGTAAATATAAATAGCACCGAAAGTTCCGATAATGGTAGCAATGAGGGAAGAAAGAAAGGCTAAGAAGAACGTCTGCGCCAAAATCAAAATCAAGCGTGAATCTTCAAATAACTTTTGAAAATGAACCAGATCAAAGCCTGTAAATTTGTTCATATCATCGCCAGCATTGAAGGCATAGGCAATCAAATAAAAGATCGGAAGATAAAGGATTAGAAACACAATCGCTAAATAGAGATTAGCAAATTTTTTCATCGTTCTCTCCTTTCCTTGGTTGCCCACATAGTGAAGAGCATGGCAATAATCAGAACCACTCCGATGGTTGAGCCCATTCCCCAGTTTTGCGTTGTCAAGAAATGCTGTTCAATGGCTGTACCCAGTGTAATAACACGGTTCCCACCGATCAAACGCGTCAGCATGAAGAGGCTGAGACTGGGAATAAAAACTGACTGCACGCCACTTCTCACGCCATTCATTGAAAGCGGAAAGACGACATTGCGGAAAGTCTGCCAACGATTGGCACCCAAGTCATAGCTGGCATTGATGAGGTTGGGATCCAAATCATCCAAGACGTTGAAAATCGGTAGAATCATAAAGGGCAGCTCAATGTAGCTAGCAACAAAAATAAAAGAAAAGTCAGTGAAAAGAATCTGCTTGGGACCGATACCGATAAAGGTCAAAAATTCATTTACCGAGCCGTTTTGTCCAAAAATGCCGATAAAAGCGTAGGCCTTAAGCAAAAGATTGATCCAAGTCGGCAGGACAATTAGCATGAGCCAGAGCTGGCGATGCTTGAGCTGGGTCAAAAAATAAGCAGTCGGATAGGAAATGAGCAAGGTCACCAAGGTGATGATGCCTGCGTAAAATACCGAGTTAAAGCTCATTTTCAGATAGGTCAAATTCTGCGACGTGAAATAAATCCGATAGTTTTCCAGCGTGAACTGCCCTTCGATATTAAAGAATGATTTCCAGACAATCATTATCACTGGAGCTAGGACAAAGAGCAGAATCCAAAGAAAATATGGAAGCATAAAAAGGTTAGAGGTTGTTTTCTTCATCTCTTTCCTCCTCAATGGCGTTGATCAGCCCTGCTTCTTGCTCTTCGATTTCTACGTATTCTTCAATCCGAGCATCGAATTCTTCTTCGGTTTCATTGAGGCGCATGATATGGATATCCTCTGGCTCAAAGTCCAGACCGATTTCTTCTCCGACGATGGCCTTGCGGGTCGAGTGAATCATCCATTCATTTCCGAGTTCATCATAGGCGATAATTTCGTAATGAACCCCGCGGAAAAGCTGGGTATCTACTTTAACCTGCAGTTTTCCTTCTTCAGGCAGAGTAATGCGCAAATCCTCTGGACGAATCACCACTTCAACGGATTCGTTTGGTCGCATGCCTCCGTCAACTGCTTCAAAACGCTTGCCATTGAACTCGACCAAGTAGTCTTCGATCATCTTACCTGGAAGGATATTAGATTCTCCGATAAAGGTCGCAACAAAGTGGTTAATTGGCTCATCATAGATATCCACTGGCGTTCCTGACTGGACAATCTCCCCTTCATTCATGACAAAAATCCAGTCACTCATAGCCAGGGCTTCTTCCTGGTCGTGGGTGACAAAGACGAAAGTGATCCCCAGACGCTGTTGGAGTTCACGGAGCTCATATTGCATATCCGTCCGCAACTTCAAATCCAGCGCAGAAAGAGGCTCGTCAAGTAGGACAACACGTGGTCGATTGATGATGGCACGAGCAATGGCTACCCGCTGACGTTGACCGCCTGAAAGTCTCCGAATTGAACGGCGCTCATATCCTTCCAGCTGAACCATTTTCAGAACTTCAGTAACCCGTTCTTCAATTTCTTTTTTGTCTACCTTCCGCAACCGCAACGGAAAGGCTACATTCTCAAAAACATTCATATGCGGGAAAAGGGCGTAGGACTGAAATACAGTATGAACATCCCGCTTATTGGTAGGAATGTCATTGATGCGGACACCATCCAAAAAGATGTCTCCCGTGGTCGCATCCAGCAGTCCTGCAATAATATTAAGAATGGTTGATTTCCCAGAGCCAGAAGCTCCTAGAAGCGTATAAAATTTTCCTTCTTCTAATTCAAAGTTAATATCTTTGAGAACGACGGTGTTACTGTCTTCAAAAACCTTCGAAACGTTTTTGAACTCAATAATTGGTTTTTTCAATTGGCATAAATTCCTTCTTTTCCATGTATTAACAGATTTTTGGCTCTGTCAGACCAAAAAAACCTCTCGAGGGCTACTATGGCCCTGCATACTTGCGATATCGATAGGCTTTCACCCCCTTTACTAATGACACATGGATATGGGCTATCCCAAAGACTTAGACAAATCTTAGAAAAGCAATCAGATAATTACATATTGGACTCTTATGCTTCTCCAATAATTCGAACTTCTCGTTCCAGAGTGACACCTGAATGCTCCTCGACTGTTTTAATGACATGAGCAATCAACTCTTCATAATCGCTAGCTGTACCATGATCGACATTAATCATGAAACCAGCATGCTTTTCTGAAACCTCTACACCACCGATTCGATAGCCTTTTAAACCGGCCTCACTGATGAGCTGACCAGCAAAATGCCCCAAAGGACGCTTAAAGACCGACCCACATGATGGATATTCCAAAGGCTGCTTGAGTTCACGCAGATAGGTCAGACGTTCCATTTCCTGACGAATGTTTTGGTGGACACCTGGTGCAAGACCAAACTTAGCCGAAATCACAATGTCGCCAGTTTCTTGAATAAGTGAATGACGATAGCCAAAGCGCATATCACGCGCATCCAAGGTCTTAATTTCTCCTTCAGGTGTCAAGACCTTGCAAGAAACAAGCACATGAGCAATTTCTCCGCCATAAGCGCCAGCATTCATAAAGACAGCACCGCCGACACTACCCGGGATACCGCAGGCAAATTCAAAGCCAGTCAAACTATGATGCAAGGCAATACGAGTAGTCTGAGTTAGGTTTGCACCTGCTTCTGCCTCAATCGTATAGCCATCTACTGCTACATTATTTAGCTTATCAAACATGATGACAAAGCCTCGAATACCGCCATCTCTAACAATAATATTACTTGAATTTCCAAGTACCAACCAAGGAATATTTTCATGATTAGCCAACTTGACAATCCGAGCCAATTCATAACAGTTGCGTGGAAAAACTAAGAAATCGGCAGCTCCGCCTACCTTCGTATAAGTGTATTGACTCAAAGATTCATTGAAACGGATGTCGATTCCTTCTAATTCCGCAGAAAATTTTTCTAGGTTTTGCATGACTTACTCTCTTTTTTACAAATTACACTCTATTATATCAAAATTAAATGATATTTACGATAGACTAAGGGAAATAAAGATTCTTTTTCAAAGCAAAAAGAAAGAGGAGAACGAAGATTGTAGACCAACACTGCGTCCACAAGTTCGTCATCCTCAAACTCTCTTCTATTTTTCTACACGTACACCCTGAGTATCGACTTGCAACTGGAAGACTTGTCCATCAAGGCCTTGTTCCTTGATTTGCTGATAAATCTGCTCAGCCTTATCTTTCGGAGATAAAACCATGACAGTCGGACCAGCTCCAGAGATATAAGTCGCAAAAGCGCCCTGTTTTCTGGCTAAGAATTTAATATCAGAAAATTCTTTGATAAGCGGTTGGCGATATCTCTCATGGAAACGATCAGATTCAATGGCACGACCAGCTGTTTTCATATCGCCCTTTAAGAGCGCTGCAACAGCGACATTGGCTACAGAGCTTGCTGCAACAGCTTCCTTGTATGAAAGGCGATTAGGCAAGACACGACGGCTTTCAACTGTTCTCAACTCATAATCGGGAATAAAAGCGATAAAGCTGACCTCTGGGAAATCTGATACAACAGCTGAAACTTGATTTTGGAAAGAGCTTGCAATCACTAGATTTCCATAAATTGCTGGCGCCACATTGTCGGGATGCCCTTCGATTTTTGTTGCAATTTTCAGCTTTTCATGATCAGATAAGTTCAGATTTGCTAACTGATTGGCCAGTTCAATCCCTGCAACGATGACGGAGCTAGAAGAGCCGAGACCGCGCGCCAAAGGAACATCGCTGGTCATTTTTAAGCGATGAGGCTGAAGGTCTGGGGCTAATTGCAGGGCAATCTTGATTAGTAAATTCCGTTTATCAGTTGGAATTCGTGGATTGAGGTCGTGCTCAATGACCCACTCCTGACTTTCTTCCAAGACTTCGATTTCTAAATATTTGGAGACTGCGACACCAACTGAATCAAAACCAGGTCCGATATTGGCACTGGTCGCTGGTACAATAATTTTCATCTTATTCTCCTAATACTTTAAAGGTGTTGAGTAATTCAAACTCTGGTACCTCACGGAGCTTAGCCACGACATTTTCTAGCTGAGTCTTGCTAACAGCATGCGTGATGATGACCACACGTGCTGTTTCACCATCCGTACCTTCTTGCAGAATTTGCTTGAAGGAAACTTCCTCAGCATTGAAGATTTCAGCCAAATGCAATACTTGACCTTTGGCATCTGGGGCCAAGATAGAGAAATAATAGTTGCTCTTGACATCCTCAGGTTTAGCCAAGACAAGCTCGCGACTAAATTCATTGAAAGCTTTGCCAATCGTGCCTTCATTTAGGCGACGGACGATACGAACGATATCCGCAACGACACTGGTCGCAGTTGGTTTTTGACCTGCACCTGGACCGTAATACATGGATTCTCCGATACCGATTGACTCGACAAAGACCGCATTCATTACGCCGTTTACGCTAGCTAGTGGATGCGTTTTCGGCAAGAAAGTCGGTGTCACTTCCGCAGCGATTCCTGATGGCGTTTCCTCAATCGAACCAACTAATTTCACTACATAGCCCAAATCTTGAGCAACAGCGACATCTTCTGGCGTGATGTTTCGAATGCCTTGGTGGCTGACATCTTCAAACTTGATGTTCATACCGAAAGCAAATTGGCTGAGGATAACCATTTTATAGGCTGCATCAATTCCATCAACATCGTTCGTCGGGTCACTTTCAGCAAATCCTAAACGTTGCGCTTCTGCAAGAGCATCCTCGTAAGACCAGCCCTCTTCTACCATCTTGGTCATCATGAAGTTAGATGTTCCATTGACCACGCCCAAAACGCGGGTAATCTTGTCAGATGCCAGTGAATTAACCAAGGTACGCAAAATTGGGATACCACCTGCAACAGCAGCTTCATAGTAGAGCGCAACGCCATTTTTCTTAGCAATATCTAACAATTCAGAACCATGGACTGCCAGCAAGTCTTTGTTGGCTGTCACCACATGCTTACCTGCTTCAAGTGCGCGCGTAATAAAGGTTTTAGCTGGTTCAATCCGTCCCATCAGCTCCACTACAATCGCAATTTCGCCGTCATTTAAGATTTCATCTACATTAGTTACAAAATTGTAATCATTTCCAGCTGCCAAAAGACGCTCTTTTTCAGCATCATCCTTGACCAAGACTTTAGCAACTTCAATCTCAGAATGAGCAGCCTGAACAATCTTTTCTCCATTTTCTTTCAACAAGAAAGGAACACCACTGGCAACTGTTCCAAAACCAAGTAAAGCAATTTTAATAGACATGAGGAACTCCTTGAATATTTCTTATATAAAAAACATTATAACAAAAATATATAGAAATGCCTACAAATCTATTTGTATATTTGTTATAATGTAAGTAAAAATTTTAAACTCATGAAATTAGAAGGAGATACCATGACAGATAAACACATTGGAAGACGCATGCAAAGACATAAAGCTAAGAAAAAGGCATTCCTTTTTTCTATTATCAATCTTTTCTTGCTCCTTGTCCTAATCGTAGGCGGAATTTATCTTTGGAAGACTCAGTTCTCTCCTAGCAAACAATCCTCTGCAGGCAACCAAACTGTGCAATCCACCTCGAAGCCAGACTCTACCTCAACAAATGAAGAAGCTTCAAAAATCAAGTGGGTAAAACAAGACGAGCCTGTTAAGATCCCAATCTTGATGTACCATGCGATCCATGTAATGGATCCCTCTGAGGCAGCCAATGCTGGTTTGATTGTAGATCCAACTACTTTTGAAAGTCATTTGCAGGCTCTAAAAGAAGCTGGTTATTATACTTTAACCCCAGATGAAGCTTACAAAGCTTTGACAGAGAATGTCCTGCCTGAAAATAAAAAAGTAGTCTGGCTGACCTTTGATGATAGTTTGAAAGACTTTTACACCAATGCTTTTCCACTACTTCAAAAGTACCAGATGAAGGCAACCAACAATGTCATTACTGGCTTTGTCCAAGCTGGCCGTGAAGATATGCTGACGCTAGATGAGATCAAAGAAATGAAGGAAAAGGGGATGTCCTTTGAAGACCATACCGTCAACCACCCTGATCTATCAACTGCTACTGCTGATCAACAAACCCTTGAACTACGTGATTCTAAAGCCTTTTTAGATGACAATCTATCACAGAAGACGACGACTGTTGCCTATCCATCTGGCCGCTATAGTGATGCGACCTTGCAGATCGCTGAAAGTCTGGGTTATAAGATGGGATTGACGACCAATAACGGCCTGGCTTCACTGTCTAACGGATTACTCTCGCTCAATCGTGTTCGAGTGAACCCAACTACTACTGCAGAAGATTTATTAAACGAAATCGCTACAAATTAATCTTAGAAAGCTTGCTTCAGACGAAGCAGGCTTTTTCTATTTCCGATAGCAACTTCTTCTAATCACAAAAAACACCAGCTCCAAAGAACTGGTGTAAAAAATTATTTAGACTTGATATAGTTGATACCGTCTGCTTTCGGAGCAACAGCTTTACCAAAGAAAGCTGCAAGAACCACAATCGTCAAGACATATGGCGCAATCTGCAGGTAAACTGTTGGTACTTTTGAAAGAAGAGGCAATTGGTTTCCGATAACGGCCAAACTTTGAGAAGCTCCAAAGAAGAGACTTGCTAACATAGCGCCGATAGGACTCCATTTACCAAAGATCATAGCTGCCAAGGCGATAAATCCTGGACCTATGATAGTAGTGACAGCAAAGTTAACAGAGATTGACTGAGCATAGATAGCTCCACCAATACCGCCGAGCAAACCAGAAATCATAACACCACAATAGCGCATGAGATAAACATTGATTCCCAATGTATCTGCTGCCTGCGGATGTTCTCCAACTGAGCGAAGACGCAGCCCGAATTTTGTCTTAAACATGATAAACCAAGCAAGGAAAGAGAAGGCGATGGCCAAATATCCCATCAGACTTGTATGTTTGAAGAATATATCTCCTACGACTGGAATATCAGACAAAATAGGAAAATTAAATTTACCAAATGAACGCTGAATGTTGTCTGTTTGCCCCTTGTTGTAGATAGCTTTAACAAGGAAGACTGCCAAGGCTGGTGCTAGTAAGTTTAGAACCGTACCACTAACGACGTGGTCTGCACGGAAGTTAATGGTTGCTACAGCATGGATAAGGGAGAAGAGCACTCCAACTAAACCAGCAGCAATCAAGGAGAGCCATGGAGTCAAGCTGCCAAAACTACTTTCGAAAGTCAGGTTAAAGAGAACGCCTGTAAATGCTCCCATTACCATGATCCCTTCCAAACCAACATTGACGACTCCGGCATGCTCCGAATAAGCTCCACCGATACTTGTAAAAATCAGGGGAGCCGCATAAATCAGCATAGATGATACCAATAAACCTAATATCGTTACAATACTCATCCTAGTTTCCCCCTCTCACTTTACCAGCTTCTTGCTTACGGTTTTTAAATAATTCAAAAACTGTCTTGCCAGTCAAACGCTCAATCAGGTAATGGGCGCTGACAAAGAAGATGATAGAAGCTGTTACAATATTGACCAATTCTGTCGGAATCTGAGCCACGTTCATACCTGGAGCACCAACACTCAGAACCGCAAAGAGGAAGGCTGCAAAGAGAATTCCAATTGGAGAGTTGGCAGCCAAGAGACTTACCGCCATACCATTGAAACCAACGCTCAATGAACTTCCTTGCACAAAGACATTCTGATAAGTACCTAGTCCTTCTACTACTCCTCCAAGTCCTGCAAGGGCTCCAGAAATAATCATAGACAAAATAATGGTCCGTTTAGAAGACATCCCTGCGTATTCAGATGCATTTGGGTTAAGACCTACAGCACGGATTTCAAAACCAAGCGTTGTTTTCTTCAGCATATACCAGATTAGCACGACTGCAATCAAGGCAAAGAAAATACCGATATTCATCCGAGAGTTGGCTGTCAAACTTCTCAGCCATTCTGTTTGATAAATCGCATTAGCACCGACACGTTTACTAGAGTCAACACTCTGCATCACAGCTTTTGGAAAACTGCGGATAAAGGCATTTCCAACGAAGAGGACGATGTAGTTCATCATAATCGTAACGATGACCTCACTCGTTCCTAAATAGGCACGCAGAACTCCTGGAATAGCACCAATAATCCCACCAGCTACTGCTGCAATCACTACAGTTGCTAACAACATCAGAGGGCGAGGTATGTCAGGAAAGGAAAGGGCAAACCAACCAGCCAGAATCCAACCAGCCAAGGCCTGACCTGGAAGTCCGACATTGAAAAATCCAGCCCGACTAGCAACGGCAAAACCCAGACCAATGAGAACTAGAGGTCCCATCGCCCGAGAAATTTCACCCAAACTTCTCAAAGAACCGAATGCTGTTTTAAAGAGGGATTCATATCCCCAGATGGCATCATAGCCAAAGATAGCCATGACAATCGCTCCCAATAAAATCCCCAAAAGAACTGAGATTAAGGGAACTGCAATCTGCTGTGTTTTCTTAGACATTTGAATCTCCCTTCTAAATCTTACCACCAGCCATGAGAATACCAAGTTCTTGCTTATTGGTTTTCTCTGGAGTCACAATTCCTTGAATCTTGCCATCATGGATAACGGCGATTCTGTCAGAAAGATTGAGTATTTCATCTAGCTCAAAGCTGACAACAAGAACTGCCTTGCCCTGAGTACGCTCCTCAATCAAGCGTTTATGGATATACTCAATTGCTCCGACATCAAGTCCACGAGTAGGCTGACTGACAATCAACAAATCTGGATCACGATCCACTTCCCGAGCAATGATAGCCTTCTGCTGGTTTCCTCCTGAGAGGGCTGAAGCAGGTACATACTCGCTAGCCGCCCGCACGTCAAACTCTTTCATCAGATTGCACGCGTAAGAGTAAATATTATTGTAATTCAAGATGCCGTTTTTGCTAAGTGGTTCCTTGTAGTAAGTCTGCAAAGCAATATTTTCAGAAATGGACATCTGCAGCACCAAACCATCGCGATGGCGGTCTTCAGGTACGTGGCTGACCTTCATTTCAGTAATCTGACGTGGTTTCTTACCAATTACGGACTGGTTCTTGATCAAAATTTCACCCGAGCTTGCTTTTCTAAGTCCTGTAATAGCTTGAATCAACTCAGTCTGACCATTTCCGTCAATTCCTGCAATCCCAACAATCTCACCAGCACGAACATCCAGTGAAAGTCCCTTAACAGCTGGAACGCCGCGATTTTCTTCAACGACAAGATTCTTGATTGAAAGAACCGTCTCTTGCGGATTAGAAGGTTTCTTCTCAGTCTTGAAGGAAACGGCACGTCCCACCATCATTTCTGCCAAGTCTTGGTTAGTTGCACCAGCAATTTCAACTGTTTCGATTGATTTTCCTCGACGAATAACGGTCACTCGGTCAGAAACTGCACGAATTTCATCCAACTTATGAGTAATAAGAATGATAGACTTACCTTCCTTGACCAGATTTTTCATGATTTTCATCAATTCATCAATCTCAGATGGTGTCAAAACAGCTGTTGGTTCGTCAAAAATTAGGATATCTGCACCACGGTAAAGGGTCTTCAAAATTTCAACCCGTTGTTGGGCTCCAACAGAAATATCCTCAATCTTGGCAGATGGATCGACCGACAAACCATATTTCTTAGACAAACGCTTAATTTCTTGCGTAGCGCGTTTCAAGTCTAAGATACCATTTTTTGTAATCTCACTTCCAAGAATAATATTTTCAGCAACAGTGAAGGCTTCCACAAGCATAAAGTGCTGATGCACCATCCCGATACCAAGTGAGGCCGCCTTTGATGGAGAGTCCAGCTTAACTGGCTTTCCGTTTACTACAATCTCACCACTAGTCGGCTCAAGTAGGCCGGCCAACATATTCATCAAGGTTGACTTCCCGGCACCATTTTCTCCTAAAAGAGCGTGAATTTCACCTTTTCGGAGTTCCAAATTGATTTTATCATTGGCCACAAATTCACCAAAAATCTTGGTAATTTCTCGCATTTCAATGACATTTTCATGTGTCATGGCTCTTTCCTTTCCAGAATTTCATTTTATGTCGATATAACCTCCTCGGACTCCTATCCTAGTAGGCTTAACCGATGCAAAGGCGTCAGAATTTAAAAATGAGCGACCCTAGTAGGTCGGATCGCTCAACATTCAATTATTTATCAGGAACTGTGATGCTACCGTCAAGGATTTTTGCTTTTGCTTCTTCAACAGCTTTTTTAGCATCTTCAGAAAGGTTGGTTGTTGTCAAATCAACACCACCGTCTTTCAAACCAAAGGTTGTAGTTTTACCACCTGGGAATTTACCTTTAGCAGTTTGGTTAGCAATGTCTTGGACAGTCTTACCAACTTGTTTCAAGCTTGATGCCAAAACAAAGTTAGATTCTTTACCATCTTTAGATTTGTATTTACCTTCTTCAGTTTGGTCACGGTCAACACCAAGTACCCAAACTTTTTCATTTTCATTTCTTGTTTCGTTGATTGACTTAGCTTCGTTAAATACTCCAGCACCAGTACCACCAGCTACTTGGTAAACAACATCCGCACCACCAGCATAGTGAGCAGCTGCAATTGTTTTACCTTTAGCTGCATCGCCGAATGAACCAGCATAGTCCACTTTAATCTTGATAGATGGGTCAACTGATTTCACACCAGCTTCGAAACCTTTTTCAAAACGTGTGATAACTGCACCTTCTATACCACCTATGAAACCAACTTGTTTTGTCTTAGTCGTTTTTGCAGCTGCAACACCAGCAAGGTAAGCTGCTTCATTATCTGCAAAGACTGCTGAAGCAACATTCTTTTGACCTTCAATTACATCGTCAATAATAACGTAGTTAATACTTGAATTATCTTTTGCAGCAGATTCAACGGCATCACGAAGGGCAAAACCGATACCAAATACTAAGTTGTAACCATCCGTAGCAGCTTGGTTTAGGTTGTTCGCGTATTGTGACTCGTCAGTTGACTGGAAGTAAGTATAGCCGTTATCTTTTGAAAGGCCATTTTCTTTACCCCAAGCTTGCAAACCTTCCCATGCAGATTGGTTAAATGACTTATCATCAACACCACCTGTATCGGTTACGATAGCAGCTTTTAAATCAGTTTTAGCGTTAGAGCTATCTGATTTAGACGCACGATTTCCACATGCAGCAAGTCCGATTGCTGCGACAGACACTAGACCAAGACCTAGCCATTGTTTCTTGTTCATTTCTGAACCTCCTATATAAGATGTGCAACTTAGTTGCAAGTTTAATTTTGGTCAGTTGACCAGCAACAGACTCAAGTTAAGTCTGTAAAAGAGTATGGAAGTAACTCCTTGACCGTCATCACGACCGTCGATTTATCTTTAGCGACCAAGGTCACTGGTAAATCCTTCTTAAAAAACTCTGCCATTACTTGGCGGCAGGCACCACACGGGGAGATCGGTTTTTCCGTTTCTCCGTAAACAATTAATTCCTCAAAGTCTAAAAAGCCTTCAGAAACAGCTTTAAAAATGGCTGTTCGCTCTGCACAATTGGTCAAGCCGAAACTAGCATTTTCGATATTGACACCTGTGAAAACTTGTCCATTTTTAGCTACTAAAACAGCTCCGACAGGGAAATGAGAGTATGGAACATAGGCATTCTTCGTGGTTTCTACAACTAAATCAATCAAATTAGTAGTCGCCATTAGCCACGTCTCCCTCCATAATCGCTACACCAGAGGATGCTCCAATGCGAGTCGCACCAGCTTTGATAAAGGCAAGTGCATCTTCGTAAGAACGGGCACCGCCAGAAGCCTTGACTCCCATATCTGGCCCAACTGTCTTACGCATCAAAGCTACATCTGCAAAGGTTGCACCACCAGTTGAGAAACCAGTGGATGTCTTGACAAAATCCGCACCAGCTTTCTGAGCAATTTGACAAGCTTTCACTTTCTCATCATCTGTCAAGAGACAGGTCTCAATAATGACCTTGACCAAGGTTCCTTTGGCAGCTTCCACAACAGCTCGAATGTCTCTTTCAACTAAATCAAAGTTTCGAGACTTTAGAGCACCGATATTGATGACCATGTCGATTTCATTCGCTCCGTTTTGGATGGCATCACTCGTTTCAAAAGCCTTGAGCTCCGGAGTATTTGCTCCCAGTGGAAAACCAATGACCGTACAGACTTTAACATCTGTAGCTTTTAGTGCTTGCGCAGCTAAACTCACCCAAGTCGGATTGACACAGACGCTCGCAAAATCGTATTTCTTTGCTTCCTCAATTAAGGTTTCAATCTGCTCCTGACTTGCATCAGGTTTCAAAAGCGTATGGTCAATGTATTTGTTTAATTTCATGTTGGATTCTCCTAGAATTAAGCGATCACTTCGACAATCTCGCTTACTGCAACGCTTTCACTACCTATTCTAACATTTTTTTGGAATTCTGTAACTAGTTCTTGAGAAATTTTTTCATTTGCGTAAATTTTTGCAACAATTTCCCCAATTTCGACTGTTTCGCCAACCTTCTTTTCAAACACGATTCCAGTTTCATAATCTAGTTTATCAGATTTGACTGCTCGTCCTGCTCCTAATCTCATCGCAAACAAGCCAAATTCCATAGCTGGAAGCTCTGTGATAAAGCCAGATTGCTCTGCTCTCACTTCAGCCACATAAGCCGCCTGGGATGGCCGATACAAGTCCTCTAGATCACCGCCCTGAGCTGCAATCATCTCTTCAAATTTTTTCAAAGCTGATCCATTTGTCAGATGCTCTCTAATTTCAGAGACTGACTTCTCAACATTTGCCAAATCAAGCATAATCCGAGCGAGCTCGCAGATAAACTCCGTGATATCTTCGCGTCCTTGTCCTTGAAGGATTTCCAGTGCTTCCAAAATTTCCAAACGATTGCCAATACTAGTACCTAAAGGCTGGCTCATATCCGTAATGACTGCAACCGTTCTGCGTCCGACAGCCTTACTTAAATCTACCATGGTACGGGCTAGGACACGGGCATCCTCTAGATTTTTCATAAAGGCACCTTCACCGACGGTCACATCCAGCAAGATGCTGTCTGCACCAGCGGCGATTTTCTTGCTCATAACCGAACTGGCAATCAAAGGAATCGTATCAACTGTAGCGGTCACATCACGTAGAGCATAGAGAAGCTTGTCTGCCTTGACCAGCTGGTCTGACTGACCGATGACGGATACACCAATATCCTGAACTTGCTTGATGAAATCTTCCTGACTGCGCTCTACCTGGTAGCCCTTGACAGACTCGAGCTTGTCTATGGTACCGCCCGTGTGGCCTAAGCCTCGACCGCTCATCTTAGCAACGGGTACTCCAAAGCTAGCTACTAGAGGAGCCAAGATTAAGGTAACCTTATCTCCCACTCCACCAGTCGAATGTTTATCTACCTTAATCCCTGAAATAGCTGACAGGTCAAACTGCTGGCCTGTCCCCACCATGGCCATGGTCAAATCAGAAATTTCTCTTGTAGTCATTCCTTTAAAGTAAACAGCCATGGCAAAGGCTGACATCTGGTAATCTGGCACTGTTCCAGCTACATACCCCTCAATCAGCCATTCAATCTCTTGACTGGACAACTCTAGTCCATCTCGTTTCTTTTGAATAATATCAACTGCCCGCATCTTTATTTCATACTCCTTAGAATATAATAGCCTTTGTCCTTCTTGAGAGTCTCGCAGTTGCCAAACACTTCTTCCATTTTGGTTTTAGCGCTGGGAGCTCCTTGTTTCTTTTGGATAACAATCGTCAAATCCCCATCCGCTAGCAAGTGATCGTAGCTACCTGAAATAACCTCGTGCACCACCTGCTTACCAGCCCGAATCGGTGGATTGCTAATAATATGATGAAATTGTCCGGTCACATTTTCGTAAACATTGGACTGGAAAATATCTGCAGATACTTGGTTCGCATCCGCATTCTTTCTAGCCAAGTCTAGCGCTCGCTGATTGATATCCACGAGAGTAACTTCTAGCTCTTGCACTTTAGCCAGAGTCAGGCCCAGCGTTCCATAGCCGCAACCCACATCCAGCAGCGTTTCTTTTTTGTTAAATTCCAAGGCAGACAACAACACTCGACTGCCATAATCGATCATTTTTTTGCTAAAGACACCAGCATCTGTTAAAAAGGTCATCTGTTGTCCTAATAGTTCCACTTTTAATTCATGAATGTCATGTTTGGCATCCGGATTTTCTGCAAAATACATTTTAGTCATAAAACCATTTTATCATAAATTTTCTCGATTTGTAAATCGTTTTCATTTCTCCAAAAGTATGTTATACTAAAATCCATCATATAGGAGTAACTTATGACTAACGAATTTCTTCATTTTGAAAAAATCAGCCGCCAAACTTGGCAGAATCTGCATCGAAAAAAAAATCCACCGCTCACTGAGTCCGAACTCAATTCTATCAAGAGTTTCAATGACAAAATCAGTCTACAGGATGTGACAGATGTTTATCTGCCTCTGACAAATCTCATTCAGATTTATAAACGTTCCAAAGAAGATCTCGCCTTTTCAAAAGGTATTTTTCTACAAAAAGAAAGCAAAAGGCAGCCCTTTATCATCGGAGTATCTGGCAGTGTTGCCGTTGGAAAATCAACGATTAGCCGCCTATTGCAAATCCTCCTATCACGGACTTTTACAAATGCCACCGTTGAATTAGTGACGACAGATGGCTTTCTCTATCCTAATCAAACTTTGATTGAAACGGGGATTTTAAATCGCAAAGGCTTCCCTGAAAGCTATAATATGGAACTCTTGCTAGACTTTTTAGACCGCATTAAAAATGGTCAAAACTATGAAATTCCCGTCTACTCGCACGAAATTTATGATATTATCCCAAATGAAAAGCAAGAAATCAAGGCAGCTGACTTTGTCATCGTAGAAGGCATCAACGTCTTCCAAAATCCGCAAAATGAACGCCTTTATATGACTGACTTTTTCGACTTCTCTATCTACGTAGATGCCGAAATCGAAAATATTGAGTCTTGGTATCTCGATCGTTTTAAAAAATTACTGGCACTAGCTAAGCACGACACGCATAATTACTACCATCGCTTTACGACCCAGCCTGAAGAAGAAGTCATGGCGCTGGCCCATAATATCTGGGAAACAATCAATCTGGTGAACCTATTAGACTATATTGAGCCAACTCGTAATAGGGCCGAAGTGATTTTGCACAAGGCTAAAAATCATGAAATTGACGAAATCTATCTAAAAAAATAATTTAGGCTTGTCAAATCACAACTTTTCATATATAATTAGATAGTTAGTATTTTCAATGGAGGTGAATAACTTGGCAAACATTAAGTCAGCTATCAAACGCGCTGAATTGAACGTTAAACAAAACGAAAAAAACTCAGCTCAAAAATCAGCTATGCGTACTGCAATCAAAGCATTTGAAGCAAACCCGTCTGAAGAACTTTTCCGTGCTGCTAGCTCAGCTATCGATAAAGCAGAAACAAAAGGTTTGATCCACAAAAACAAAGCAAGCCGCGATAAAGCACGCCTTTCAGCTAAACTTGCTAAATAATGCATCGCGCATACAAAGGAGCTCCACGGAGCTTTTTTTGTTGCTCACTGTAATTAGGAGAATGTATATGAAGATTGCTATCATCGGCTACTCCGGCTCTGGCAAGTCAACCTTGGCCCAGCAGTTAGGCCACTTCCACCATATTCCCGTGCTTCATCTGGATACGATTCGGTTTGAAGAAAACTGGCAGACTCGTAGCCAAGACCAAGTCAAGGCTGATTTAGCGGATTTCCTCAAGCGAGAACAATCCTGGGTCACCGATGGCAACTACTCCTTCGCCTGCTTTGAGGAAAGGATGACGCAGGCTGATCAGATTATCTTTATGAACTTTTCTCGCTGGAACTGCCTCTATCGCGCCTTTAAACGCTATCTAAAATATCGAAATCAAACAAGAGAAAGCATGGCTTCTGGCTGTACTGAAAGACTGGATTGGGAATTCATTCGCTGGATCCTTTGGGATGGTCGGACAAGAGAGACTAAAAGTCGCTATCAGGAAGTTCGCCAGACCTATCCTAAGAAATTCATCGAATTGCGGAATCAAAAGCAATTATCAGACTATGTAAAAGAATCTGGGACAAAAGTCTAACCTTAAATATAAAAAGCGAACAAAACGGAGTTATCTGACACTCAGAATTCTGTCTTGTTCACTTTTTTGTCTAATCTATCAATTTTAAAAATTTATAATAAAGAATCCCTAAAATCAAAATCTTTTTGTCCCAGCCTCGTTCAGTCTTATTTGTCAAGAAAAATCAGAAGTATTCATCGATGAGGTAAAAAGGTGAAATTCCAACTTACAAAATTGTAAGAAAAATGAGAGAAATGTAAGCTAAAGAAATGGAAAGAAGAAACTCTTTCTTGTATCATAGGAAAGGAAAAAGGAGTATCCTATGAAAAAAATGATTGACAATAGCAGTTTGAAACTGCTTGCTATGCTTGCAATGCTGATTGACCATATCGCCTGGGTAGCTTTTCCACTGGCTACCAATATGAATATTCTCTCTCCTAACTGGCTGGCCAATAGTATGCACATAATAGGCCGCCTGGCTTTTCCAGTCTTTGCCTTTTGTATTGCGGAAGGCTATCGGCACAGTCATGATGTGAGCAAGTATATGAGACGATTGGGGCTGCTGGCTCTTATCAGTATCATCCCTTTCTCTCTGATGGGCTGGGTTACTGGTCTTGGCTTTATCATGCAAAATACGGTTGTTACTCTATTTTTGGGGCTCTGTGCTCTTTATTACAGTGATCAGCAAACAGCAACCTGGAGAAAAGTTCTAATTATTCTACTCTGTTTTACTCTGTCCATTATCGCTGACGGCGGACTGACGGGAGGAGTTTTTGGTATCTATTCCTTTGCAAAGATTAAAGACCCAATCTTCCGAAAAATTGGCGGTGTCTTGGCACTGAACAGTGTGCAAATCCTAATTTTGGCCTTCAATTTCTCCTATGATGGTCTGGCCGATCTGGCTGCCACCTGTCTTCTGTTTCTCCTCGTGACCTCTTTCTACAACGGTCAAAAAGGGGCCAATATTGGAAAAGTATTTTACTGGTTTTATCCCCTTCATTTGCTCGCCCTGTCTCTGTTTCGAATTGCCTTTCTCTTATTTCTAATGTAGTTAATGAATGTATTAAAAGTTGCAGTAGAATACCTGTTAAGTTAATTTTTCTTTTGATAAGTCTAAATAATAGAGTAAAAGAGTCTGGGACAATAGTCTCTTTACTACAAAAAAGAGTTTGGGACAAAAATATTTCAATTTTTAAAAATCTTAATTATTAAGCCCTTCAAATCTACAATTAAATGCGAAAAGCGAACAAAGCAGAATTCTGATTACCAGAAAACTAGTTTTGTTCGCTTTCTATATTTGAGGTCGGACTTTTGTCCCAGCCTCCTTTTCTTATTCTTCTTTTACAAAAACTAATTCTTTATCATCTGAAAGATCTGCTCGATAGGTAAAACCTGCAAAAGAGAGCTGTTTGATTTGGTCAAGATGATCGACCTGGGCTTCCATCAAAGCAGTCAAAAACTGGCCACGCGCTTTTTTAGAAATAGTAGAATGACTTTTGAGTTTGCCAGATTTTTCTTCTAAAAACTTAAACCGAAGCATCTTCTCCCTGACCGATTTCTCAAAAACATCCTCAAATTCACTAGACAAAAGAGAAAGCAGCATATCTTCATCCACTACCGCTTTTGTATACTCTTCCCGCCAAAATGTTTTCAGCCTTTGACCATTGGGCTTTAGCCCCACCAAAAAGTCCAATCGGTGAGGGGCAATCGGACTCAAGGCAGGAATGACCCCATATAGACTAGACGTTAACAGCAAATGCTCTTGAATGTAGGATTCCTCCTCTTGTGTCCAATCTTTTCGCTTGATATTGCGATACATGAGCCCATCAAATAAATGCAAGGCTGGATAGGTCTCCGCTTCATTCTTGCTCAGGTTTTGAATTCGCTGGTATTCTATTTCAGCCATTTGCGGACTGATTTTATATAATTTTTCCAACTCTTCGGCTGAGTGTTTTAATAGCTCTTCTATTATGATTTTGCTTTTGGGCGTCAACTGGGAGCGCCCCAGCGAGCTCTGATTTTCATTCATTTCTTTGGCAGTCGGAATTAAAATCTTCATATTTTCCCTTTCTCATCTTGGATTCTGAGTTCATTTTCCTGTTTTCCTTACTCATGATTATAGCAAATTTTGGACTAATTGGATTTATTCTTGACTTTAATTTTCAAAAATGATATTATCTAGTTATCGAAACCAGATATTAGAAAGTTTGAAATTTGGAAACGAAAAATCTGTTCCCGAGATGGGATGAATTACCTGTTCTTGACCTGTATCTGGACCAAGTCCTGCTCTACGTCAACAAGGTCTGCAAGCCAGCTTTTACTGCATCCGACAAAGGCTTGACGGCATCCATGATCAATAATTATGTCAAGCATGCCTACCTTGAAAAACCTCTAAAGAAAAAATACAATCGTCAGCAAGTTGCCCGCTTGATTGCTATTACAAGTTTGAAAACTGTTTTTTCTATTCAAGATATTGCTGCTACTTTAGATATGCTCAACGCTGAGACCCAGTCTGAAGAGCTCTACAATGACTTTGTGGATTATATGAACGGACGGAAGCTTGAAGTGACTCCGATCATTGCCAGTGCCTGTCAGACCTTAAAACTCTACCAGCAAACCCTTGCTTTTATCCAAGTACCCGAAAAGGAGGCCGATAACGATGAACTACGCGCTTAAACTCAGTAAACAACTCTCTTTTGGAGAGGAAATTGCCAATGCTGTCACCCATGCCGTCGGAGCTGTTTTAATGCTGATTCTTCTGCCCATCTCAGCTATTTACAGTTATGAAGGGCATGGCCTCGTTTCTGCTGTTGGCACTTCTATCTTTGTCATTAGCCTTTTCCTCATGTTTCTTTCTTCTACCATTTACCACTCCATGTCCTACGGCTCTACCCACAAATACATCCTAAGGATTATTGACCACTCCATGATTTATATCGCTATCGCAGGCAGCTATACGCCAGTCGTCCTTTCACTCATGAATGACTGGCGGGGCTATCTGATTATCGCGATTCAGTGGGGCACGACCATCTTTGGTATTCTCTACAAGATCTTTGCCAAAAAGGTCAATGAGAAATTTAGTCTGTCCCTCTATCTAATTATGGGTTGGCTGGTGATCTTTATCATCCCGCAAATTATCGGACAAACTGGACCAGTGTTTTGGGGACTCATGCTAGCAGGCGGTCTTTGCTACACAGTCGGCGCTGGTTTTTATGCCAAAAAGAAGCCCTACTTCCACATGATTTGGCACCTCTTCATCCTAGCTGCCTCTGCCCTCCAGTACTTAGCTATTGTTTATTTCATGTAAAACTGCTTTTCAAGCAGTTTTTTCTATAACATAAGACAGCTCTTCAACCAATCCTGCAACAGGCCTGCATTAACCACCTCTCAAAGGTAAGAGCTTTGAAATAATATAAATTTAAGCTTTTTCTGCTAAGATAAGGATAGAAAAGATGATATCTGGCATTTAAATCTGCCAGTTATGGAAGGGAAACGAATGGCTATTTTATCAAAAATCCGCCCATCACAGCCTCTGAAAGAACTGAAATGGTTTGACATTCTTGTGATTACTCTGCTCATGTTTGGTCAGTTCATCTACACATCAACTGAGCTTTACCTAGCTAGCTTTGCACCAGCTTCCAGCGCAGGAGCGACCGAAACGGTGGCCAATACAGCTAGCGAAGGCGCAGCATTCTCAAGCAATTTCAATCTTCAGCTACTGATGCTGGTCTTGACCATTCTTTACCTATTGCTTCGGCGCTTTGACTTTAAGCAGCTTCCCATCCGTCTGAGCTGGTCGGTTCTGCTCTGGACACCTCTGATCTTTGTAGCAGTGGGATTCTTTGGAGACATTGTGATGACGCTGAGCGGCGAGTATAATTACTTTGATCCAACTCTCTGGTCCTATATAGATTTGCTAGAAATCTTCCGGAAATTTGCTGATCTGACACCTATGGCCATACTCTACGGACTGCTCAATGGCTTCTATGAAGAATTCTTCTTTCTGGGTCTTATGACCTCGGTCAAGGATAAGTATAAGTGGTGGGCTCTGGCCTACTCTACCATCATTCGGATTTCTTTCCATACTTATCAAGGAATGTTCTGGGCCTTGGTTATCGGAGTGGTCTATGGTCTCTTCTACTATTTTCTTTACAAGTACAAGGTCAAGAACCTCCTGCCTTTCTTTCTCATGCACACCTTGGCGGATATGTTTGGCTCCAGCTTGATGTATGTACTGATTAACTGGCGTTCTTAAAAGGATAAAAATCAGCTGACATACAGTTTATATCGGAAAACTATAAAATAAATCGCAACTAAAAAGCTTAGAAACAAGGTATCAAGTAACCTCGCTGCTAAGCTTTTTATTATGGTCAATTAGCAATTAAAACTAGCAATCTCACTATCAAGTTTTTTCATATAGTAGCGATAGATCAGATAAGAAACAAGTCCACAAATCAAAATCAGTAGAACAGAAAGGAGATAGAGAACCGTGAGAGATAGGGAGTATGAAATCACATAGAGAACGCCAATCACGATCATCACTCCAATGGTAAAGGCTAGTGCCAATAGGGTCTTACCCATACTGTTATCTCGAGTCATCAGCTCGTTGACATTAGACCAATTGGTCACCAAATGCTTATAATCCCGATGATAGCCCCAAGCGCTCCAAGCTAGACTGGCCATAAACCAAACCAGCAACATAACGAGAAACGTCACCAAATGAACATGGAAGATCAGACTAGTCACCAAAAGAAGAATCACTGGTAAAATGGACTGAATGGCAAAGAGATACCAAAATTTGAGACGAACGTATTTTCTGAGCTCAAAAGGCAAAACCTTCAAATAATCAAAATTTTCCCGCTCCAAGGATAAACCAATAGAGGTCAGATTATTCCCACCCGAATTGAGGGTGGCGATAAACATAGATAGGAAGATAAGTGGAAGCAAAAATCGTGGAATCAAGAACGGGCTAACATCCAGACCTGCATTGATTGCTCCCATGACCATACTAAAAATGATGATGTAAGGAATCAGTGCTGACATGAAGAGAGCCTGCAAGATGACCGAACCTTCACTCAGCAGCCGAATGTGATAGCGCCAGACGAACTTCTTAAAGTTCTTGGCCTCGTCCATATTGATATCGTGCACCCGCTCACGTTTGCCACTTGCTGCACCCGTCATCAAGGCTGCTTCATAAAATTCTGGTATGACCTTGAACTTAACCACCAAAAAGAGTAGAACCCCCACGGCTAGCCAAGCTAAAATTCCTAAAATCGCAGTCAAGCTAAGAGGATTGATGATAAAGTCGTAAAAGGCTACAACTGGCGGGAAATAAGGTGTGGCTATTGTATTGCTGGCGATACTACGACTGTTCATTTGATTGATAAAGATATAGAGTCCTACCGAACCAAGGGAAACCAGCCCCAGAATCACATTGGATAGAATAGTCTTATACTTTCTAAAGAAAGCTGTCTTGGTGATAAAATGCACCAAAATCAAAATGACAAAAGTTATAACCGAGCTTAAAATGACAATCGAAATCAAGGCCAGAGGCAGGCCGACTAAGAGATTTCCTCCTTGAAGAGCTAGCACGATGAAATAGCTATACATGGGCAGAATTGCAATCAAGAGGGTCAGGACAACAGAGATGCTCTTTCCAACAATGATTTCTGATTCACTAAAGGCATAGGGCCGATAGGACTGCAAATCCTTACTTTCATAGAAAACATTATAGAAAACGAGGAAGCCCTGCGACATGGAGAATACAGCAAATATGGAGACCATATTGGCAAAATGTCCCGGATTGCCCACCATGTGATTGAAGGCACTCATGATACCAAAGAAGAATAGGTAGACCAACCCCAAAATCAAGTACATTCGAATAGCCTGCAGGGAGACATTGACTTTTACCTCTGGATTTTTTTCCTGCTTCTTGCGGTATTGCTGCAACTGCGAAGCTTGGATAGCATAGAGAATATTGATATCAACTAATTTTTTAATCGCTTTAAGGCGCATCTGAACTCACCTCTTCTCTGCGGCCAGCCAGACCTAGATAGATAGTTTCGAGGGACTGGTCTGGATGCTGGGCTTTCAGGTCTTCAACCGTTCCGTAGAATATCAGCTCTCCTTTTTTGAGAATGGCAATCTTGTCGCATAGCTGCTCAGCCACTTCTAACACGTGGGTTGAAAACAGAACTGTATTTCCCTTGTTAGCATGCTCACGCATCATCTGCTTAAGATCAAAAGCTGCCTGAGGATCCAAGCCCGTCAAAGGCTCATCCAAGACCCAGATATCTGGATCGGACAAAAGGGCACCAATGACAAAGACCTTTTGCCGCATACCGTGTGAAAATGACTCAATCACTTCATAACGATGGCTAGCAAAGTCAAAGATAGCCAGCAACTCACCCAAACGAGCCTCTACTTCTGCCGTGGTCATATCGTAGGAAGTCGCCACCAGCTCCCAAAATTCATTGGCTGTCAGGCGCAAGAAAAGATCAGGAGAATCAGCTACATAGCCGATTTTTTTCTTGATTTCTAGACGATTACTGGATAGCTCCTTGCCGTCCACAAAAATTTGCCCCTGCGTCAGATTGATGACGCTGACCAAGGATTTAATGGTCGTTGACTTACCCGCTCCATTATGCCCTATCAGACCAACAATCTCACCGCTTTCCAAGGTCAGATTCAGGTGGTTAAGCGCTAGCTTGCCATCATAGTCTTTTGTAACATCTCTAAATTCAATCATGAGAATCTCCTTTGCTATGTTTTGAGGTTATTATACTATCCTAAAAGTTATTTGTCTAGAAACTAGCGAAAAAGTTCGGATTTTGCTTTGAAAGAATCCATAACTATCCTTTAAACCTTGAAAGATTGAGCATTTTCCAGCAGATAGAGCAAGAAATTGGGAATGGTTTCCAGCATGTCCTGCTCATAGACACGCTCGGTCAGCTGATGCAAGTCCTTGCCCCATGGACCTAGATTGATACCGGGGATATGATTGGCCGCAATTTCTGGGAAATCCAGATGATACATATTCTCAGGTACAGGCATACTGGCAATCAGGTCTTGGTACTCAGCGGCAGGCTTCTCTAAGGCACAGTAACTAAGGTCACAGATTCCCATGAAGAATTCGTCCACTTGGAGCTGACAGCCAGCTTCCTTGTCCAGATAATCCCGATAGAGTTGAATGACCTTATCAATCCTAATCGGACTGTCCGACAGACGGCGACAATTCATGGATGGATAGTAAGGCGGCGCGATTGCTAGGACAACCAAAGCTTCCTTACGGTCGTAGAAATCTAACACTTTCTGGATATTTTGAATGCTGATTTCCTGATAGGAGGCACCCTCTTGCAAGGCTTGCTGGGCTTCTTCGTAAATCTGCTGCAAAGTGCCTTCAAAACCGATTTTTTCTTGGCATTCTTGCAGTAATTCTTGATAGGTCAGCACGCGCGGTTTCGGTATAAGCTTGCTTTCTTGATAGACTTTCTGAAGCTGACAGTAGTTTTGATAAAAGTCCTCCACTGCTTCCTGACTGAGATTCTTTATGGCCGCTAGCAATTCACTTGGACTCTTTTCTAAATAAAGGACGCTGAAATAGCCTGCAGCACGCAGCACTGTTGATACATCGTAATTGTCCTTTAAATCACGCAGATAAGACCATGATGGCAGAGGCGAACGTTCTCCGTAGGCCATGTCGGATAAAGCCGGATTAAGATCAATTTTTTCAGCAACCTTGGCCAGCAAGGACAGAGCATTGACCCCCTTGAGTGGCTCTTTCATGTGCGACAGGATGCCCTGAGTCACGACAACTGGCATCAACTTGCCAACTGTTCCTACATGAAGCACCTTTTCCTCCGCTGACTGACTCTCAAAAGGCTCAGAATCCAAAGCCAGAAGGTAATGAAGCTGGAAACGCTCCTTCAATTCAGCAAGCAAGGCTGTCGCTGCCCGCATCCCTTGGGAATAGGACTCCTCATCTCCGACCGACAAATAAAGCAAATTGACCTGACCAGACTGTATCTGACTATATCTCTCCACTACTCCCAGCTGCAAGGCCAGAGCCGCCTTCATGTCGCAAGAGCCCCGACCGAACTGCCACTTGTCCGACGCAATATCCGCTAAAAGATCTGAATCTGAAGAAATGGAGGGTAATTTTTCTTTAAGGGACTGATTATCAAAAGCCCAGTCTTTGAGACTGCCAAAGTCCTCAATATCTACTGTATCATGATGATGAAAAAGAATCACGGTGTCAGCTATATCTCGCTTGACCAGCGCCCAGTTAACACTGCGGTTATAAAAATCATTCGGAATCTGATAGCAGCCAAACAGCTCAGGATGCTCCTGAAAATAAGGAATCTTCCCTATCCGCTCCTGAAGAAAGGCTTCAATCTTCCGCTCAGAACTAGTATGGGTAAAACTTTCAATCGCCATACTTTGGTCAAAAATATCTTGAATATACTGTTTCATTCTTTCTACCTCTGTATTGCTGGCACTTCTGACTTGCAGGCCAAGGCCAGCTGAAAGACGATAAGGCAAAAGCAGCCAATCTTTACCTAGTCAGGAATGCTTGGCTGCTTTTTTCTTGTAATGACTAACGATGAGAATATTTCTTAACGAGGCCAGTCATGCCGAATGTGCTGACAAGAAGCACCAAGCCAAGATAGAACATTCCTTTTTCTGAATGGCTACCAGTTTTTGGCAAGTAAGCTGGGGCTTGTTGAGCTTGTTGAACAGCTGCCTGCTCCACTTGAGACGCTTCTGGCTGACTAGCCAATTGCTGCACCTGAGGCACCACCTTCTGACTGCCTAATTGCTGCACATGGTCAGTCGTTCCTTGCTGCTCTTCTTTACGTCCAACCCTCGAATCGACTGACGGAGCTTCTTCTTGTGGCTCCTGTCTATCAAAGATATATTCTGGAACTTCTCTGATTTCTGGTGCAACTAGTTTTTCACCAAGAATTTCAGGTAAGCTGGCATATTCCGTATCAAGGGCACTTGCTACATAATCAGCTTTCTGAGAACGACTAGCTTCCACAGTCGGTACTAGCGCACTAATAGAATCCGTCTTGAAAGTCACCGCATATTGACGCTTAATCGTCAGATCACTAGGGTCATAAGTATTGAAGACTAGAGCCAGCTTGTGGCCTTTTTTCACCGTGTAAAGATTCGGCTGCAAATACATGGTATAATCATGGAATTGGCCGACTTTTGGCTTAATACTCTTTTCTGAACTAGACGGTGTATAGTCTGATCCTGGATTGGCTAAGTTTAGCCAGCCCTTAGCAATGACCTTGTATTTAGTTTTGGTTGTCGCAAAGTTTTTAACATCCAGATTGCTGAGATTGCTGCCCATCCAGAAGTCACCAGCTTTGCTATCATCACCAGCAGCACCATTTCCAACAACATCAAACTCTTGATCTGATACATCTACCAAGAGTGCATTGACCTGCAAGTTTTTGCCACTTCCCTTGGCCAAAGCTGCCTTGAAGTGAACTGGAATATGGCCTTTGATAGTCGTATTTTCTTTGACTTCTGTCATAAAGGTCATGTTAGCCATAGAAGAAGCTTGACTGACAGTTTCATCTCGCTTACTAGTGTCAATCCCAGCAGCCGCATAGTCACTGGAAATGGTTTCTTCTAGACGTTTGGACTTAGCTGTCAAAATCAAACGATCAGTGCTTTTCCAATTGTCATAGCTCGTCCATTTATTTGGATCGTAGTTATTTTGTGCCAAAACAGCAGGAAGCTTGCTAACATCGTTCTTGACATCGTAAAGATAATGAGAGAACCAAATATTGAGCAAGTCGTAGAAATCTTGATTGTTGGCCTTGATACCATAACCTCGAGAGATAGCTGCTGGATGGACATGGTCTCCTTGGTGGAGATAGAGTTTTACGTTTTGTCCCGCTTTTTTCAAGACATCATACATGAGCTCAAATTGTTTGGTTTTGACATTGTCATCATTTAAGCCATGTACCAGCAGGGCACTAGTCTTTATCTTTCCTGAATTTAGGGTATAATCGCGTTCCCGCCAAACTTGGCTATAATTGCGACCGTGAGCTTTTTGATCCTTATTTAGCTGATTGATATAGTCAGCATACTTGTTCCAGATTGAAGCCCAATCGTCTTGATCGAGCATCCGAGTAGAAACGTAGAGTGACAGCCAAGACAGATCGCTGTATGGCGGATTGCTATAGGCTGTTCCTTGACTATTGAAATAATCATACCAGCTAGCAATTCCAGCAGCTGGAACGATGGTTCTCAGGCCTTCTACACCCGTTGTTGCCACACCGAAAGTTGTCGTACCGGCCCAAGATAGGCCAGTCATGCCGACTTTGCCATTGGCCCAGTCAGCCTTGATTTCAATATTGCTAGTTCTGTCTGTGTAGGCCGTCCGTTTACCGTTGATCCATTCGACAATATTTTTAAAGGCTTCTACTTCCAAATCAGATCCAGTTGTATTGAAGCCTTCTGAACCCTTAGTACCCAGACCAGCACTGGAAACAAAGGCATAGCCGCGCACTAGGAAGTAATCATACCAGTTCAAATTCTCGTAATCATAAATCCCTTCATAAGGGCTATAATAGTGCCAATCTGACGCTTTGGCCTTCTTTGCCGCATCAATACTGCTCATGCTAGAAACCGGTTGGCGCTTAGCAGGCTTATTGTGCAAACTCTTCATATCATAAGAACCGTTTGTCGGCAGATTGAGACTTTCCAAGGTCACATAGTTTTCATCCAAAGTCCCTGCGACGTAAGGACGAGCTTCTAAAATTGTCGAAGCCTTAAAATCGCCTTGGGCTGCTGCTTTGGGAAGTTGTACGATAGCCTTGACGAGGTCACGCTTTCCGTCTCCATCCGTATCATGATCTGTCTCAACATAGACAGGAAAACGGACGATGTCGCTTTTTTCATACGAATAGTCTTTATCTTCCTTAGCTCCACTGCTGTATGGGAAAATTGGCTGCGCCCGACCATTCAAAAAGAGCGGTGCTTTCTTTTCAGCACGATAGGCATCATGCAGGCGCTTGGCAACTGCATACATGGACTGCAGATTACTTCCCTGTACGCGGGCCGTCAAATCGGCCTCTTTATCAATCATTCCCATGCTCTTGGCTAGATTCACTCTATCTTGGGCACTGGTGCCTAGCTGAGATTCATTGACGGCTGCCCATTTCAGTAGCTCATCGACTGCTTCTTGTAGGGTCAATTCCTTATCAGCCAAGGCTGGATTTGAAAGACTCCCCGTATAAGCAGACAGGTCTTGTCCTTTGGCAGTGGCAGGCACAGCAGAAGACACCAAGCTAGCATCTTGAGCCAAAGCTAAAGGTGGCGACTCCAATGAAGAAGTAGGCTTTTCAGAGTCCACAACTGGTTTTTCAGCAGTGATCGATTCCTCTTCTTGCTTTTCTGGCCTTGCAGTAACCGACGATTCCTTGCTTTCAACCTCTAAAACTGCTGGTTGCTGGACTGAAGATACCGGTTCAGACGGCTTTGCGACAGCTTCTGTTTGAAGAATTTCCTTGCTTTCGACATTCGCCTGACTCGTCTCATCAGCTTGAACAACCCGACCTAGGGCCAAAGGTGCAAATAGCGAGACTGATAAGAGTAACCTCACTAGTCCTCTCTTTTTCATAAAGAACCCCTTTCTTTTTATAAAGTTTATTACTTGTCCATTATACTATGTAAGCGTTTTTAATTCAATGCTAGTTTTAGCTTATCATCAAAAAATATAAAATTAACTTGTATAAACGTTTGTGTCATCATTCTTCTTTTGGTAAAATAGACCCATCCCAAGAATGTGAGGTATCTCGTATGGAAAATCAAACATTAATGCAATATTTTGAATGGTACTTACCAAATGATGGACAACATTGGAATCGATTGGCGGAGGATGCCCCACATCTGGCATCAAAAGGTATCCGCAAGATTTGGATGCCGCCAGCTTTCAAAGCAACAGGCTCAAATGATGTCGGCTATGGAGTTTATGATCTCTTCGACCTAGGCGAGTTTGACCAAAAAGGAACCGTCCGCACCAAATATGGCTTTAAAGAAGACTACCTAAAAGCTATCCAAACTCTCAAAGCCAATGACATTGAACCCATGGCTGATGTAGTCCTCAATCACAAGGCAGCTGCAGACTACAAAGAGCGTTTTACTGTCGTTGAAGTGGATCCCAACGATCGAACCAAGGTCTTGTCAGAACCTTTCGAAATCAAAGGCTGGACTAAGTTTGTCTTCCCAGGCCGCAATAAAACCTACAATGACTTTGAATGGCATTGGTACCACTTTACCGGTACGGACTATGATGCCAAAAACAACAAGTCAGGCATTTTCCTTATCCAAGGAGACAATAAAGGCTGGGCAGATGATGAGCTTGTGGACAATGAAAACGGCAACTATGACTACCTTATGTATGCTGATATTGACTTCAAGCATCCAGAGGTCATTCAAAACCTCTACGACTGGGTTTACTGGTTTATCGAAACAACAGGCGTTCAAGGATTTCGTTTAGATGCTGTCAAGCACATTGACTCCTTCTTTATGAGAAATTTTATCCGAGATATAACTGCAAAATACGGTGAGGATTTCTATGTTTTTGGGGAATTTTGGAACAGCGATGAGACGGCTAATAACGACTATCTAAAAAATATCGAATACCGCTTTGATCTGGTTGACGTCAAGCTCCACCATAATTTCTTTGACGCTAGCATAGCTGGGGCAGACTTTGACCTGCGGACGATTTTTGATCAGACGCTTGCCAAGAATCATCCTGAATCAGCCGTGACCTTCGTAGACAATCACGACACCCAGCGCGGACAAGCTCTGGAGTCCACTGTCGAAGAATGGTTCAAGCCAGCAGCCTATGCTCTCATCCTGCTACGAGATGAAGGACTGCCTTGCGTCTTTTATGGTGACTACTATGGTATTAGTGGGGAATTTGCCCAAGATAGCTTCCAAGACGTACTGGACAAGCTCTTGGATATTCGTCTCAACCTAGCTTACGGTGAGCAGACTGACTACTTTGACGATGCCAACTGTATCGGATGGATTCGCCAAGGCAAGGACGGTGGGCAGCCAATCGCTGTTGTTGTCAGCAATGACCAAGCCAGCAGCAAACGTATGCTGGTCGGTTCAGAATGGGCTGGAAAAGAATTCAGTGATTATCTGGGCAAGAGCTCTCAAATCGTGACGATTGACGAAGAAGGCTGGGGAGAATTTCCAGTGGAGGAAAAGTCAGTCAGTGTCTGGTCTGTCGAATAAAAATGCAAGGATTATTCCCTTGCATTTTTATGTGAATAGTTTACTCAAATGATATTGTTTACGATATAAGTGTGATAGTCAACTTTTTTACTTAATTTGGCCCCATCTCAAAGAAAATCTAAACATATCATTATCAATCATTATTTGATTGTCTTTAAAAATTACTACTGGTTCTTTGGGATTAATATTCTCAGCTATTTCACTAATACTTTTCAATGTATTAGTAATTTGATTATTTTGTATCGTTTTATCTTCAGCAAGAGACTTTCTTATTTCTTCTACAAAATCTGTATAAGCAATTTTATCATGATGACAAAGTTTCGATAAAACTTTGATTAGAATAGTATATATATCAGCATCCGTCCCGTCTTTCAAAGAATAAAGATTCCTCCTCTTACCTTTGGTAGGTTTTCCCTCTCGTAATTTTCTTACAGTCTCATTCTCTCCAGTATTTATCAATTTATAGATTTTTTCGACTTCATTCTTATCATACTCAAAAGAAATTTTTTCTTTACTACGCTCTTTTATACCTTTCGTTAAACAATATTGAGCGCATATTTTTTGCATTAAATAAGGATTTTTAAAACTATTTTCCACAAACGAGGTCAAAAGTTTCTCGCTAATTTCTGCATTCAATTCTTTGAATCCTTTACTCGCAATATATCCTAACTCCTCATTACTCCACGCAGGAACCTCTACATACTGTACTCGCCCCTTCATATCTGTTTCAACTTCAATTGGCTGATTTTGTCTCATAGGTATAAGAATTAATATGACATGCAAACCACGACTAATCGGTTCTTTCAACCTATGAATAATATCCTTTTGTTGTTGAGGATTTATATAATGAAAATCATCGAATATTAGTTTTATTTTGTTTGTAATTAAATACTCGATAGCTAATTGAAATAAATCTGAAGATGCCGTATACTTTACTTCTGTACCATTCTGTTTAGATACACCACCTTTCAGTGACCCTTTAGCTTGTAAAAATTTTAAAAAAGGAATTGATTCAAGACTTGTTCCAACTTCAACTTCTGAACCAAAAGAAGAGTTAGTGTAGCTAGTCCGGGTCTTAACAGGTCTTTCAATATCTAATCTTTCATAGATTACTTCTTCAATAGATTTATCTTTCAAGTCTAGTTCATAGATAAAAATCGCTTCATTACTAGGAAACTTTCGTTTCACTAATACTGTTTTTCCTAATTTACTTTTCCCAGCAACGACTCCTAGTTGACCATCAAAGTACACTAATTGTTCAAGTTGTTCTTCAAGCCCAATACCTAATCTATCATTATAAGTTACATCAGGCTGTGAACCCGGTGTAAAAATATTTTTCAATTCAATTTTTTTATTCATATTTTTAATCCTTTCTTACTCCACCAAGCCACTTCTCAGATAAGCGTCCACCATACGCTCTGTCGCGACAACTGAATCAATATGCGTGCGCTCGTAAGAGTGGCTGGATTCGATGCCAGCGCCTAACAGGGCATGCTTGACTTCTGCTCCTGCGCTCATAGCTGCAGAGGCGTCTGATCCGTAAAATGGATAGATGTCCAGTTTGTAAGGAATGTCCTGCTCCTTGGCTAAATTTACCAAATGCTGGCGGAATCCATAGTGATAAGGGCCTGAAGCGTCCTTAACACAGATGGAAACTGTGTACTCATCTGTCTGCTGGTCGTCACCCATCGCACCCATATCAACTGCCAAATACTCTACCGCTTGCGCCGGCAGGCTGGAATTAGCCCCATGACCAACTTCCTCAAAGACACTGAAAGCAAAATGAGTCGTCACTGGTAGCTGAATATTTTCCTCTTTGTAGACGCGCAAGAGATTGAGCAAAATAGCTGCGCTGACCTTGTCATCCAAAAAGCGGGACTTGATAAAGCCTGTCTCGGTAACTGTGGTACGCGGATCAAAGGAAATAAAATCACCGACTTCGATTCCTAAATCGCGCGTTTCTTTCTCACTTGTCACCTTTTCATCCAAACGGACTTCCATATTGTCCTGAGTACGCTCAACCGTCCCCGCATCCTTATAGACATGGCAGGATGTCTGGTGAACTAGGATAGTACCACTGATAGTCTTGCCACTGCTGTCCACATGGACTAGACAGTTTTCTCCTTCAATCATGTTCCAAGGGAAACCGCCAATTCGATCCAGCTTGAGGCGACCGTCTGGCTTGACCGCACGCACAATAGCTCCCAGAGTATCCACATGGGCCGTCACGACGCGATGTTGAGCATCATTTTCTCCCTTAACCACGACATGAACGCCGCCTTTATTGGTCCGAACAGGCTCATAGCCCAAGCCTTCTAGTGTCTTCACCAGATAGTCCGCCACCTCAGCTGTAAAGCCTGTTGGAGAAGGGATAGCCGTTAATTCTTGTAAATATTGAACAGTTTGATTCATCATAACTCCTTTAGATCATTTATACTGTCAATTATAGCATAAATCCGCTGTCAAATATCGTCCTGACTGGCTCTTTCCTCCTGATTTTAGATTGATTTAGCAAAGTCTTCGATGAAATTTGAAAATCTATACAAAAATCCTCTTCTCCAAGCATGTATCAATCTCGGAGAAGAGGATTGCTTTATTTTAGTCTAAAATAGGGAGAAGACTGCTACTGCAAGGACGGCTCCAATGATTGGTCCGACAACTGGGATCCAAGCATAGCTCCAATCGCCATTTCCTTTATTTGGAATCGGAAGGAGACTGTGCATGATGCGAGGTCCTAAGTCACGCGCAGGATTAAGGGCATAGCCAGTTGTTCCACCGAGTGATAGACCAATTCCGACAATCAATGTTCCGACTGCAAAAGTGCCAATGCCTGCTTGCAGCTTATAAAGTCCAAGAGCGAAGATAGTCAGCACTAGAACAAAAGTTCCAAGGATTTCGCTAATCAGGTTTGAGAAGGTATCTTTGATAGCTGGACCAGTGCTGAATGTGCCAAGAATATTAGCTGGATTTTCTTCAGCCAGATAGTGAGGCTTGAACTGTAGGAAGACAAGGAACTGTCCGACCATAGCACCTGCAAACTGAGCAAGGACGTAAGGAAGAACAGATGCCCAAGGCAAATCACCTTTGAGAGCTACTCCGATAGTTAGGGCTGGGTTCAGATGGGCTGGTCCAAGGTTGCCAGATACAAAAGCAGCGATGGCAACAGCGATCCCCCATCCCATGGTAATCACAATCCAGCCAGAGTTGTGGCTCTTAGTTTTGGGAAGAACCACGCCTGCAACGACGCCATTCCCCAAAAGGAGCAAGAGCAGGGTTCCTAAAAATTCACCAAATATTTCTTTCATCATCTATATTACTCCATTTAAAAGAAGGGGAGGCTAGACAGGAGAACTGGTCCGCCACCTCTTCTTCTATTTTCTATTTTTTCAATTCTGCTAAATCATTATTTGCGAGGGCAGCTTCTAGGTCATTTCGATAAGCTGCTTTTTCTTCTTCTGTCCAATCATAGAATCGACCCATTTCATCCAAAACTGGCTCTACAATCGCATCTAAACTATCACGCATAAAGAGCATGTGGTTTGTCCGGCGAAGCAGGAAGTCCACTGGGCTGAGTGCTAATTCATTACGCATAGCATAATGCAGCGACAAGGTATCCGCTAAGCTAAGTCCTGGTGCTTGTTCGATGCTGTGAGCGAGGGCAAAGACTTTAGGAGCATTTGAACCGTAGAGGTTTGCAAGATAGAAGGCTTCTTTGCTGTCCAATCCACGTGAAACACCAAGTTGAGCAAAAGCTTCGATTTCGGAATCTACATTTGCTGGATTGAGCTCTCCTCCTGAAACAGGGTAAGTCTTAGAGTTGATGAGCTTGAAGCTGCGGTCAAATTCTGCTTTGAGGATGTCAACCACGCGCTCCATAGCACCTTCTGCCATCTTACGATAGTCCGTAATCTTACCGCCAGCAAGGGTCAAGAGGCCATTATTATCACGTTCCAAGCTGGAACCACGAGATACTGCAGATGGATCCAAGTGTTTTTCAGATGTGCTGCTTTCAAGTTTAGTAACAGCCGCTTCAACATCCTCACGGGATTTTTCTTTAACCAGATAGCTTTCAACAGTCGCAATCAGTGCATTGAAGCTTTCATCGCTGATCGTACCGTTGTTTCCGCCGTTGTAGTCAGACGCGCTGTTTCCTGCAATCAGAGGACGCAGACCTGCCCAGCTACTTTCGATATCGTCAATCGTGATGTTTGCTTCTGGGAAGCGATTATTGACAATGCCCAAGAGGTAATCCACATCTTCTTGTGTTACTTTTGGATGCTCTAGGTCGCCAGTGTAGTCAGTGTCAGTCGTACCAAAGTAAGTCTTGTTTTCACGTGGAAGAACAAAGACCATTCGGCCATCTCCCAAGCCTGTGTCAAAGTAGACTGGCTGAGAAACCTTGATCTTGCTAGAGTCAACTACCAAGTGAACACCCTTGGTTGGACGCATTTGTGAATATTGCTCACCGTCGTTTGACAGATTGCGCACCTTGTCGCTCCAAGGTCCAGTTGTGTTGATGACTAGGCGAGCCTTGATTTCAAAGACTTCATCTGTCAAGAGGTCACGCGCAACGACTCCTGTAATCTTTCCAGCTTCATCAAATAGGAAGCCTTCTGCCTTGACATGGTTGGCAATCAGGGCGCCGTCTTGGTTGGCGCGTTTGATATTTTCAATTACCAGGCGTGCATCGTTGTTGCGGAAGTCAAGATAGACACCGCCGCCGACCAAGCCTTCCTTCTTGAGTTCAGGCTCCCGTTCTAGCACTTCTTCCTTGCTCAAGACCTTGTTAGCAGCTGGTGTGTTGTTAACACCCGCCAAGAGGTCGTAGAGGTCCATAGCCACTTTGAGACGGAAGAGGCTAAATGTCGCTCCATCCTCATCGTAAACTGGCAAGAGCATTGGATCTGGTTTTGGAATATGAGGGGCAATTTGCTGTACCACAGCACGCTCAGAAACTGTATCGGAGACCACTTCTACGTCGAATTGCTTAAGGTAACGAAGGCCTCCGTGGACCAATTTGGTAGAGCGGCTAGAAGTCCCTTCAGCAAAGTCCTGCATTTCAATCAGACCGGTCTCCAGGCCACTTGCAGCCGCTTGCAAGGCTACACCAGCTCCTGTAATCCCTCCACCAATAATCAAGAGATCCAAGGTGCGTTCCTGCATTTTTTTAATTGATAATTCTCGTGTTTTCTTTGAAAATTCCATAATTGTACACTTTCTAACTTAGTCGTTTCATGCTTCTACTGACTTGATTATCAAAATATGAATCAGTATTAGTCGTCGATTTCTGCAAAGACTTGAGTTGCCTTAACGGCTTTTTTCCATCCTTTGTAGAGTTGTTCCTTACGGGATTCATTCATAGACGGCTCAAAGAGTTCTCCAGTTTCATTGAGAGTACGGAGTTCGTCTAAGTCTTTCCAGTAGCCTACTGACAGTCCTGCCAAGAAGGCTGCACCGAGAGCCGTTGTTTCTAAGTTTTTAGCACGGGCAATATCGATTCCCAAAATGTCAGCCTGGAACTGCATGAGGAAGTTGTTCATAGCAGCACCGCCGTCGACTTTGAGGACTTGAATAGCAGTCTTGGCATCCACCTGCATAGTATCGATGATGTCGCGTACTTGGTAAGCGATGGATTGCAGGGTAGCCTTGATGAAGTCTTCCTTGCTAGTTCCGCGAGTCAGGCCAAAGACAGAACCACGTGCATTTTGATCCCAATACGGAGCGCCTAGACCTGTAAAGGCAGGTACGACATAGACTTCGTCGTTGTTGTGAGAATCGCGGGCATATTTTTCAGATTCTGGTGAATTTTCAACCATCCGAAGACCGTCGCGCAGCCATTGAATGGCACTTCCGGCAATGAAGATAGAACCTTCTAAAGCATAGTAAACTTTTCCGTTGATACCGTAGCCGATGGTTGTCAAGAGGTTGTTTTCAGACAGCTGCATCTCTTCACCAGTGTTCATGATGATAAAGGAACCAGTTCCATAAGTATTCTTGACCATACCAGGCTCAAAAGCTAACTGTCCAAAGAGAGCCGCCTGCTGGTCACCCGCCATACCAGAGATTGGAACTTCTCCGCCATAGAAATGGAAGGCGGCTGTTTTACCATAGATTTCTGAGTTAGAACGAACTTCTGGAAGCATAGCCTTTGGAATGTTAAGGATTTCCAAAATCTCATCGTCCCATTTGAGGTCCTTGATGTTATAGAGCATGGTACGTGCTGCATTTGAGTAGTCGGTCACGTGAGCCGCGCCGTCAGTCAATTTCCAAACCAGCCAGGTATCAATAGTACCAAAGAGCAATTCGCCCTTTTCAGCTCTTTCTTGAGCTCCCTCTACATGGTCCAAAATCCAGCGAACCTTGGTAGCAGAGAAGTAAGCGTCAATGATCAAACCAGTCTTTTCATGGAATTTTTCTACATAGCCTTGGCTTTTCAGCTGTTCAGCCAGAGGAGCTGTCTGACGAGATTGCCAAACGATGGCATTGTAGATAGGAAGTCCTGTATTCTTATCCCAGACGACAGTTGTTTCACGTTGGTTGGTAATTCCGATAGCCTCGATTTGACTTGGTTTCACACCACTTTCGATAAAGGCTCCAGCAATTACTGACTGAACAGAATTCCAAATTTCATTGGCATTATGCTCAACCCATCCAGCTTGAGGGAAAATCTGAGTAAATTCTTTTTGACTGGAGCTAACTTTTTCTCCTTTTTTATTAAAGATGATGGCGCGGGAACTAGTAGTTCCTTGGTCGATGGCCATAATGTATTTTTCTTGTGACATGAACTGTCCTCCTAGTAAAAATCTTGAGGATGTTTCCTCTACAGTAACTAGTATATAAAATAAAGCGTTTTCTCGTTCATCAATTTTTTTAAAATTTTAAAAAAATTTGAGGAGATTGTGTGAAAATCACAAAGAAACCTGGATTTCTCCAAGTTTCTTAATGAAATATCATGTGACGGATTTGAGCCAAATCTTCCAAATCTAAGTCATTTTTTAAATAATAGACGGGAACCTGCGGGCTCTGATGAATGGGATTATTGGTGATGATGAGGTCATAATTTTTAGCTGGATCGTAGGCTTCAATGCTAATAAAGCGATTGTACTCTAAGTACCGTCTTAAAATGGCTGTCATCCTGGAAACAACGATAAAGCTATCTGTCAAGTCCATTCCTATCTTGATGACTTGACCGTCATTTTCAGCAATATACTCCATCAGCTGGAGCCATTCCCACAGCACCTTTTTATCCAGAGATGTTCCCTGCTGGAAAATAGACAGTTTGCTAAAAATAGTGTCTGCCACTTGTCGATAATCGTATTCGCTCCATAAGTAAGGATGGCGAAGTTCCAGATCGTGCTTGTATTTATCTTGCAAGAGATAGCCTCGGAAAAGAAAGACGCGGGCGCAGAGCTGGCTGAGTTCGTAGGTCACTTGGTCTTCAATGTAATCCCCTAGCAAGTCCTGGCCCTTCATCTCTTGAATGAGTTGTGTAATCAGACTGGCAATTTCACCGCCAAAGCCCAGTATATATTCCATGGTGTGCAGGGGTAAAATCCGATGGGAAAGCAGAAATGAAAAGAAAATCATCATTTCGCCATCTTCGAGACTTAGAGTGATGTGCTGTCCGGCAAAGAAATCATTTGTCCGGCGATGCAAGCGCTGATAAAAGATATTTTCAAAATAGCTCTGCATTTTCTGTTCAATATTTTGGAATTGACAGGCATTGACGCGCAGGCGCTGTTGGGTAATATGCGCCCAAAGTGCTAAGTCCAATCGCTGCCCTTGAGAGAGCTGGGCTCCGCAGAGTTCTTCTAAAACGGCAACTTCCTGCCTTCTTTCTGATTTTTGAAGTTCTCTTTCCCAATCTTGACTGGACCAAACCTTACGAAAGAGGCAGAAATAAAAATAGCGGATCTGGTGCTCAGGCCCTTTCAAGCGGCCATTTTGGATAGATAGCTCAAACTCTGATAAAATCTGATTTAGACCAGCTATGTGGCGGCCTAGGGTCGCTTCACTAATCATGAGTTCTTGTGCTAACTGGTGAGCCAAAAACTGTTGATGATAGAGCAGGTAGTTTAAAATCTGGTATTTGACGGCATTGCTCAAAAAGAGTCTGCGAATGTCCCGTCCCTTAGTATCAGGTCCAATGGACAGACTGAGCGTTTCGTCTTGAAGCTGGATGGATAAGGCTGCATGATGCTCTATAGCCTTGTCGTTGATCAGGCTAATGTACTTGGTCAAGGTTGCTTTCGAGAAGCCTGTTTCAGACATGACGTCCTTCAAACTGGATGTAGAATGCTGCTGTAAATAAGACAGGACAATAAACTGCCCCGCTTCACTCTTTTCCATTAAGTCTGCTAGATACATTCGAAAACCCTTTCAATTTGCTAATCTTAGCTTAACACAAAAATAAAAAAAGACGAAGCAATCTGCTTCATCTGCTACATCCTTTTAAGCATAAGCGAAAAAAGGAAACCTGAACCAGCATAATAACAGCTAAACCATCAATCACCATGTGAGCGAGGGTACAAGGAGAGAGGCTCCGTACTACTCCCATCTGGGAAAAGTCATAGAATACCTTGTCTTACTAAAAGAGCAGCAAGGAGGGCAATCAATGCATACCAGATAGCGACTGATTATTTTGAAATAAATTTTGTCATTTTTCCTCCCTTACATACTTCTTTCTTGCAATGATGATGGCTAAACTGACAATAAGTAATTTACTGACTACAGAAAGCCATATATCTTCATTCACTAAAATCTGAGACAAGGAGTTGATCCAAGCATGAGTCATGACACAAATCCATAAATTTTGTGTTTTATGATATAAAGCCGATAAGATAAAACAGTTGGTTAGTAGACCTACTAGAAAAGGGAGTAACTGAATGACACCGAAAGAACCTTCAATGTAGAAGTAAAAAATATGCCAGCTAGACCAGGCTAAAAAGGTAATAAGAGTAGCTGATAAATAGGGTATTCTTTCCTGTAAGGTCGGCTGAAAGAAATAACGCCAGCCAATTTCTTCAACCCCACCAAAAAGAAGAGCTTTGAAAAAGAGTGCCACCGGCAAGAACCAAGATTGCATAATAATCTTACCATCAAAGATAAATGGCATAAACTCTAGGGACAGGAAAACAAGCACCAAACTATAATTAGCTAGACTATCTTTGACTTGAAAAAAATCTTTTAAAAGTTTTTTGAAACTAGATTGATGGTAGCCAATACTGGCAAGACTGCCCCAAAAAGCAGATGATAAGCCACCTAAAACAATAGCAATTATTCCAATTGTTGACGTAAAATCAACTTTCATTCTTCCTGCCCTTAAAAACCAAACTAGGAGACTCACTAGCAATAGTTGAGCAAAGGTACCTAGCAAATAAATAGACAGTGCTTGCTTTCTATTCATATCATAATTCCTTTAAAGGTTTCATCATCCATAGTGTTCAGAACCTTCAATATCTCGGTAGTGGAGTTCTAAATCTGAGATCAGTTTTTCGCCATATTCCAATAATTGAGCTTTAGTGAGAGCATTTACATTCTTGCCAGAAAAAGCAAGCTTTGCCTTCAAGTCAACTCGATAACTTCCAACAAGACTCGCTTGGATATAGGCTGCATAGTCATTTCTAGCAGATGCCCAGCCCATTAGTTGAAAGTCCATTTCAAAGTGAATGAACAACTCCCTATCATTCTGCTGCAGGTCTACAATAGTAAGACCTTCGCTATCATGAATTTCAGATGAATCAACCATAGCAAGCTTTTCTCTATTAAGATAGTTCAAATTCTCAGATAATGCTTTGAAGACGGACAATTCCTCTACTTTATGACCAATAAATTCCCATAAAATACTTTCTAAATCTTTTATTTGTAAGTACTGCTCTTTAATCATGATGCCTCTTAGTCTTTGCTAATAAGATGATGACACCTAGTAAAATAAGAATTCCAATTACAAAAACAGCTATTTCTAATTCTTTTAATCCTTCAATATAGGGTATGATATAAATACTTGATTCCACAAGTAGAAAACCGATAAGAACAAGGGCAATCGAAAAATATGTCTGTTTTTTATCCATTTTTATTTCCTTCCCTTAACTAGAGTTTACATAAAACTTAACTGGCTAAAAATTCTATTTCCCCTCTACCCACTTATCATTGTCCATGATAAAAGGCTTGGCCAATCCTTCTCCTGTGTAGTCTTTATATTTTGTCTGCAAGTATTTGTAGACATCTTCCTTGGTCGCAAACTTGATGGCCTGATACGGCTCTTCAAAGGTCAGCTTTTCGACAAACAGATAGCCGTCTTTATCTGGAACCAAGACGCCGACATGCCCCACAAAGAGAGAGTCACCATCAAGATTGTCGTGGACGATGACAGAAAGCATCCGAGCCTTTTCGTTAAACTTGAACTGTTTGAAGTATTCCTCCATTTTCTTAGCATGGACTTTTACATCTTGAGTCGCTTCAGTCTTGACTCTTGAAAACAGGATATTAAATTCTTCCTTATCCTTGGCATCGAAGAGCTTCCCCTTGTCAATCGAGTCATTATCGATGAACAAGAGTTCGTCATCTTTTTCTATTTGAGGAATTTCAATGCTATTTTTCAGCAAAGTATAAGTATTGATCCGGCAATTTGTCCCGATAAAATCGCCCTTCTTTGCCTGCCATAGAGGATTGATTTTTTCTACATCATATTCTGTTTTGGTAAACTTAGTGAAATCGCCCCTTAATCCAGTCGAGCCGACAAGAACGTTGTAGTCATTGACTAGATTGACAAAGTTATCGACACTGTCTTTATCCAAGTTAGCAGCCAGTAAATTCTTAACTTCTTCGACACTTTTTTTACTGTTTAGATTTGAATAAGTTGCCTTCCATGGATATTTTTCCGAGCTAGTCTGACCAACTGTCGGAATTTCTTGACCCCCGTTCGCTTGCTTTTGTGTCTTCCCACATGCAGCTAAGCTAAGAATGGCCAATGTGCAGGTACTCATCAAGATAATCTTTTTTACTTTCTTCATTCTTTCGTCCTTTTTACATTTTTCCTATATTCATCTTCAAATAATTCTTCTTGTTATTATATCAAGAAATACTGGAAAACAGAAAGGAAAAATCTATCTTGGATAGAAACTTCCTTAAGCCATAAAAAATGACTGCACCTTTATCAACTGCAGTCACTTTGTTTTATGAATTGATGAGCAAGGTAGAGTAGCTAACTCCACACGCCAACTTAAAGAAAGGAATCACTATACACTGGTAAGTCTACTTAATCTTATGCTTGTTCATCTTTTCTTCAAAAATAGCTGTCATGATGGCGCGCAATTCTTCACGCTCCTTTTCAGGAAGCTCTCCTGCTTGCTTGGCCACAGCGTAAAGTTCTGGGTATTGCTTGGCAACTCGCTCAACCGTCTTGGTCGTTGCATGCCCTCTCACAAGGAAAGGAATTCGCTTAAGCCATTCTTGTGGCACCAGCGCTAAAATCTTTTTAGCCGCTTCCTTATCGCTAATGACAGCTGTACTAAGCCCCTCTTTGATCTGCTCCTGCTCTTTTTCGGTAAAATCTTTTAATTCCATTCTGACCTCCTCTTTTCTAGTAAGTTACTTGCACTTCTTAAATAGACTGCTCTTAGATTGGGTTTTTGAAATTTGAGTAACCCTGACAAATACTTAAGTCAAATTTCCAAAAATTAATTTGCTTCAGTTTGCAAATCTTCCGTAAAGATTACAAAGCCTTTTGGTAAGATAAGAAGTTGCCCGTCCGCTACTTGGCAATGACTTGCTAGAGTTGCAGAATCACTGTCTAACAGGTAATTCTCCTTGGATTGGTTAAAAATTGCTCGGACCTTTTGACCATCATGATCCCATTCCAGAGACAGCACATCCGGCTTGATTTCTTCTAGAATATATTTCCCATGCTGGATAATGTCTGAAACACTCTTACGAAGCTGAATCAATTTCTTCATGAAATTAAGCATGTCATTGCTGTTGGAAACACGTTCCCAAGGCATAACACGACGACAATCTGGATCTGGCCCGCCGTCTAACTCTAGCTCGGTTCCATAGTAGAAACACGGTGTTCCCCTTTGTAAAAAGAGGCAGGATAGTGCAGACTTAACGAGTTGAACATCTCCCTTGGCAGTAGCCAAAATGCGCTCCGTATCATGCGAATCCAGAAGATTGAACATCACTTCTGAAATCTGCTGTCTATAATACATAGACTGGCTATTGATCTCATCAATGAATTGACTGGTTTTCTTGACCCCACGCAAAAAATAATCCTTAATACTATCAGAGAGAGGATAGTTCATGACCGCATGGAATTCATCGCCATTTAGCCAAGGCTGAGAAGTGTGCCAGACTTCCCCAAGAATATAAAGATCAGGCTTTTTAGCCAAGACAGCCTTGCGGAAATCTCGCCAAAATTGATGGTCGACTTCATTAGCCACATCCAAGCGCCAAGCATCGATATCAAATTCTTCAATCCAGTAGGTCGCAACACTCAACAAATAGTCTCTCACTTGAGAATTTGCCGTATTAAGCTTGGGCATATAGCTCTCAAAGGCAAAGGTATGATAAGGGAGCTTTCTAGGATTTCCCAGCTTATCCTTGGTCACTGGGAACTCTTGAACATGGAACCAGTCTTTGTAAACAGAATTTTCACCATGTTTGAGGACATCCTGCCACTGTGGAGATTGATCTCCTATATGGTTGAAAACAGCGTCCAGCATGATTTTCATGCCTCTCTGATGTGCCTGATCCACCAGTTTACGGAAGGTTTCCTTGTCTCCAAAATGACGATCAATTTCGAAATAATCTGTCGTATTGTACTTGTGATTGCTCGGAGATTCAAAGATCGGACAGAGGTAAAGACCTGTAATACCCAAGTCCTGCAAGTAATCCAGATGGTCAATAATCCCTTGTAAATCGCCACCAAAGAAATCCTCACTTTTAGGCGTGATTGACGAATCCCAAGCTATAGCTCCTTCTGACGAAAGAGCAGGATTGCCATTGGCAAATCTTTCTGGGAAAATCTGGTACCATACCGTCTCTGCTACCCAGTCAGGCACATGGCAAGCATCAATTTCATGGATATAAGGAAGTTTAAAGCCGTTTCCTTCATAATGAAGGTTTTCTAGCGAGTTTTCAACACATCCCTTATCTCCATACAAGATAGTCTGGCCTTGCTTATCCTTAATCTCAAAGAGATACTGAAGTCGCGCATAGCCGACTGAAACCTCCACCTGCCAATAATCAAACAAAGCATCGGAGGTGACTTTGACCATTTCCTTGCTGTCCTCATAATGATCCTCCATAAAGATAAAAGGATCTCCATAGTGCAAAGTGATTGCTTCAGTATCGCCTTTTTTCGTCCGAATGCGAATGTGCATTGTCTTATCCTTATAAAGATAAGCATACTCCGACTCTGGCCTGTGGTAAATAGCTGACAATTCCATATTTTCTCTCCTAGATTTCTCTTTATAAACTCATCGCAATTTTGTGCAAACGATTTCAAAACATAGCCCTAGTATATCACTTTAAAAAAATGAATGCAAGGTGTTGTTTTGGGGATATAGTAAAAAGCCTTGAGGCCAAGGCTTTTACTAATTAGATTTTTTAAGAAGCTTACTCTATACTTACATGAACTATATTACGCAAGAAATGTATGCGACAGTTATCGTCTCTATCCTAGAGTGAAGTCCATAGTTAAGTAGATATTTTACATATGAAACATTAGAAAAACAATACCTGTTGTATTGGCTAGAATATGCGATAAAGTTGTAATCAAACAATTTTTAGTCTTTTTATAAATAACGGAATAGATGATACTATCAATAAAAATCATCAAAACATCATAACTAACAAGTTCAAAACTTCCACTAGCAATATGGGCTACCGCAAACAATAAAGACGACACAATAGCACAAAGCCAAAATGGAAGAATTGTCATTGACTTACCAAGAAAGAAACCTCGCCATGCGATTTCTTCTCCTAAAGCCGCAATTATTACTTGAACCATAAGGAGTGGTATTTTATCGAAAGATAACATAGAATCCGTTCTTCCAACAATATGACTGGTGAACGCACCCTTAAATACCAAATCGCCAATAATCAACGTTGCTACAGCAGTTCCTATCGGGAGTAAAACCAAAAGAATTACTCCTTGTTTTTTCAAATCATTGAAAAATGATTTAAAGCGCAAACCTGATTCTATATGCGATTTTTTCTCAAAATGTTCAAGAACAAAGAAAAAGAGAATACCAATCAGTACGGTGAGACCTGATAAAGAAAGTTCAGGTATTATCTTTGTCAAAGACAGCACTGCCATTAGAAACAAACCAATGATTGTAGTATATACAGACTTTTTATCTATTTTAGCAAAATAAGGCATAAATATTTCTCCTTAACGTTAGTAGGGCGACATGGTTATTCTTTTGTCTTGAATTGTCAAATTAAGTGCACAATTCAAGACTTAAAAAAACTTTCGCTAAAAGGTCTATGGGCTTTCACGAGTAGAGCTACACACTCAGCGGTTCGAACTTACCGTATCATCTGTAAAAAAGCAGTCTTTCCGAAATAAAGGAAAGTCCTTAGTTTTGATATTGTTCCATTCGTAAACAGAACCTACAATGTCTCCAACAATTGCTCCGAGCATCCGTTTCCTCCTTACGGCATATCAGATTCGTTACACATTTCTAATGAATCACTCTTTAAAAATGGCACTACCAAATCAATCCACTCATAAGGCAGGTAAGCTGATAAATAGCCGTGGTTATAGCCCTTTGCTTCATACAAAATTGTATTTGAATGTAGCTGATGAAATAATTTCGCTGATTCTTTCACACAGTTCAATTCTTTTTCACCATAGATATACAGAACCTGAGCCTTGCTAGCAGAAATCATATCTTTCAGCTTGTAACATCCCATATAGTTTTTGTAAATGGTCACCAATGTTTTGACAGGGGTCCTTGGCAAATCCTCCAAATAATAAGCTTTTATTTCCTCTGGAAAAGCCAGTTTAGGATAGAGTTTGTTCATCATGCTTAACTGAAGTTTGCAAGAGAATTTATTGAACATCAGTTTACCAAATAGAGACACTAGAAAGATACTGATTTTAGCTAACCTTGGTTGAGGAATACAGAGGCTTCCATCTATGATGGCCTTCTTAGCAATTTCACTGTCTAAAGACAAAATCTCCATGGTAATTTGACCACCAAGCGAAACACCACCGATTGCAAACAATTTCCCACCACAGTTTGCTTTGATATAGTCTAGAATCTCCAAAGCAGAATCTTCAGTAGAAACATAATCAAGTTGATATTCCTCGCCGTGGCCATTCAAAGTGGGTAGAATTATACGATATTCTTCTGACAAGATTCGTGCTTGACGAAGATAATTCCACCAAGAACTTCCACCACCATGTATCAGTAAAATAGGAGGCAAATTCTTATCACCAAATTCATGGAATTTCATGTTTAAACTCCTTACTATAGGACTTTCACTAGCTACACCCATGTTTAATCAGCTTGTACAAGCAGTGATACCGTCTCAACATGATGCGTCTGCGGAAAGAGATCCACTGGCTGGACTTTCTTTAGTTCGTAGCCTAGCTCTTGATAGAGTTTGATATCACGCGCCATAGTAGCAGGATTGCAGGAGATGTAGACAATCCGCTGGGGCTCCATGCTGACACTGGAAGTTATAAAGCTTTCGGTCAAGCCCTTGCGCGGCGGATCGACTAGGATGACATCCGCCTTGATTCCCTGATCCAGCCAATTTTGGATGGCTTTTTCTGCAGGGGCGCAAACATAGCTGGCATTGGTGATACCGTTGAGTTCTGCGTTGCGCTGACTATTTTCCACGGCCTCAGGAATGACCTCGACTCCATAGACCTGCTGGACTCGGTCAGCCAGCGACAGACCAATGGTGCCAATGCCCGAGTAGGCATCCAGCACAATATCCTCTTTTTTAAAATCAGCAAAGTCAAAGGCCGTCTGATAAAGCTTCTCTGCCATCTCAGTATTGACTTGGTAAAAGGCTGGCGCAGCAATCTGGAACTGCTTGCCCAGCATGCTGTCAGTGATGAAGTCTTGGCCGTATAGTGTCCGAAACTCCCGACCGAAAATGGCATTGCCCGGCTGGTCGTTAATATTTTGCATGATGGACTTGATAGCTGGGAAAGCTTCTGTCAAGCGCTCAATTAACTGCTCCACTCGAAAAATCTTAGGCCGGCTGGTCACCAAAATCACCATGATTTCACCCGAATTGTGGCCACGGCGAACAACCAGATTGCGGATCAGTCCAGTGCCCTCCTTCTCATCGTAAGGCTTGAGGTCAAAGCGGCGTAGCAAGTCACGTACAAAAACGATGACTTGGTCGATAACTGGATCCTGAATATAAAAGTCCTCAATCGGCAGTAGATCATGGGAATTTTTTCGGAAAAAGCCAGTTTCCAGCTGGCCATTGACCCGACGGACTGGTACTTGGGCTTTATTACGATAGGCCAGTGGCTGATCCATGCCCAGTGTCTCCAGCACTTCCACATCCGAAATGCCAGCGATTTTATAAAGACAGTCCTGCACTTGCTTACCTTTAAAAGCTAGCTGGGCTGGGTAAGCCAAGTGTCCCAAATCAGCAATTCCAGTCCGTAGATAGGCTAAATCAACATGCTCATTGCGCTGGTCAGACTTCTTCACAAATTCCTCAACACGGCCAAAGCCGATCTTTTTGTTGACCTTGAGGATACGCATGCGAATCACTTCACTCGGCAGGGCATTTTCAATAAAAAAGACGCGGCCGTCTACCTTGGCTACACCCGCTCCCTCATGACTGAGATCTACAATTTCTACTTCAATAATATCGTTCTTTTTTAACATTTCTTTACTTTCTAATCAATCCTGCACTCAACTACAATTATACTAAAGCAGGGAATCACAGGATTTCTACTGTTTATTTCTTTCTTCCTATTGGAAAATATGTTCACATTTCTGCTCTGCTATTTTCCAAAAAGAAAGGGAAGAGACAAAATCTGTCACTTCCCATTATATCATAAGAGCCTTATCTTAATCCCATTTGTTTCAATCTTTCTTTATAGGCTTCAAAATCAATCAAGAGTCCTTGTCCACCATACATATCATAGGTATCCGTCCAGTCGCCTAGTTCTGGTATAGTGAGGCGCTCTATCCCATTGCGTGAATCAAGCACTAAGGATAAGCCTTGTGACCAAATAAAACTCTGAGGTACATTGGTCGAGGTCAAGGCAAAAACTTTTCCTAATGCTTCAGAGCCTGTAAAAAGCTTCGTAGGGTCTTTTATCTGCTGCATGATAGCGGTCAAGACTTCTTGCTGGCGACGTGTACGTCCAAAGTCACCCTCATCGTCCTTACGGAAGCGGGCATAGTTTAAGAGCGTCCGACCATCCATGTGCTGACGACCAACTTTGATGGTTTGAGTAGGAACCACTCCATCCTTCATGTTCAAATCATCTGGAACTTCCACTTCTGTGACTTTTTCCCCATCAATGGTCGAAAATTTAGCATCCATAAATACACCATTTGGAAAGAGGGTGTCAATTGCAGTCGCAAAGGTGTTAAAGTCCACTAGAGCATAGTATTTAATGTCAATATCGAAGTTATCTTTCAAAGCTTGACGAACTGCCTCAGCTCCACGATGATTGTCTTGTTCACCAAAAGTATAGGCGGAGTTCAATTTTTGATCATAATAATCATCATCCGTTGGCTCCGTGTAGGAATTGCTGACACCGTCAATATGAATCAAGGTATCACGCATAAAGCTGACTAACTTCATTTTATGGTCTTTATTGCCAACGTTCAAGACCATAATTGAATCAGTCCGAGTCTCCGTTGAATTTTCTCCAATTCGGCCATCCGTTCCTAAAACAAGAATGTTGATCCCATCTCGAGCATCATGGCCATCAAAGTACTCAACATCAGCCGCTTTAAGATTTCCTGGTCTCGCTGTATTTAAACCTTTGAAAAACATAAAGAGCATGCCAGAAACAACCAAAAGCACAAAAATCAGGAGCCACATCAGCACCCGCTTAGGACGAATTTTTTTGTAGGTTCTCGGAGTTTTCTGAGTTGATTTTTTCACTTCTTGCTTCAAAGAAGCACGGGAATTCTTTTGACTTCTGCTAAGAGAACCTTTACCCGGGTATTTGGGTAACAAACCGGATGAATCCGTCTTCGGATCTTCTGATAAAGCCTGCACGGTCTGCTTGGTAGACGCCTTTTGCGCAGCATCTGGCCGTCCTTTCGACTTTTGGCGGAGGTAATTATACTCCTCTTTTTCATGTTCGTTAAGATAGTAATAGTTTGTATGGAGATAATCCAGCCTTAACTGCTCGTGTCGACTAAGATTTTCTGTTTCTCTCATCTCTGCTCCAATCTATAATCCTGAATTTGAAAAACGGGATAACTTCCTATAATTTTAAAGGTGATACCAAGTGTAGCAAGCTCTTGGTAAGCGAAATCCACTAATTCTTTCCGTTCATTATCAATATCAATAATAAAGAAATATTCCCCTAGGGCTGTTTTAAGAGGGCGACTTTCAATCTTTGTCAAGTCAATACCGCGCCAGGCAAAGGTTGATAGTGCCTTATACAATGCACCGGGCAGATTATCCGGTAAAGTCAGAGCCAAACTCTGCTTTTCCTCTTGCTTTACAAGCTTAAGAGCAGGGGTGGTTTGTCCCAAAATCCAGAAACGAGTGAAATTTTCCTCCATTTCCTGAATATCCTGAGCCACCACTTGCAAACCATACTCGACTGCCGCAGTCCGCGGTGCGATAGCGGCAAAAGGTTGGTCAGGATGCTCTGCTACAAAGCGAGCCGCATAGGCTGTACTAGCTGTGATTTCTATTGCTGCTTCTGGATAATGCTGGCGAATATAGCCCTTCCCCTGAGCAAGCGCCTGAGGATGGGAAAAGACTTTTTCAATAGGCTTATCTAAGCTGGTCGCCAATAGCTGCTGCTTAATGGGCTGAACAATCTCTGCTACCGCTTGAATATCAGCCTGATGGAAAAGATAATCCAAGGTCTCATGGACACTTCCTTCAATCGAATTTTCCACGGGAACAACTGAATAATCCACCTCTTTCCCTTCATAGGCCTTCATCACTTCTGTGATATTTTGGTAGGGCACCAAGTCTGCTTGGGGAAAGGCTTCTCGGGCAACATGGTGGGAAAAAGATCCCTTGGGTCCTAAAAAAGCTACTTTCATTGAATTTCCTCAATAATTTCTTGTGGCGTTTTTCCTACCACGTCAATTGTTTGTGTCGCGACCGCCTCATAGAGAGCCTGCCGTTGTTCAAAAATCTCTTGCAAATCTGCTTTGCTCTTGGTCAGATACAAGGGGCGCTGATTTTCCTGATCTTGCTCAATCCGGCGAAAAAGGGTCTCAAAGTCAGCTTTCAGATAAATATTTTGGGGATTTTTAGCTAATAAGTCACGGTTTTGGGGGCTCAAGACGACACCGCCGCCTGTAGAAAGCACGATATCCTGCTGGATACACTCAGCCAGGACTTCAGCTTCAATTTTTCGAAAGGCTGGCTCACCATATTGGGCAAAATACTCTTGGATGGACATGCCGATTTTTTGAACAATCAGCTCGTCCATATCCAGAAAATCTGCTGACAAGGATCTCGCAATCGTTGATTTTCCCGCTCCCATGAAGCCAAGTAAAATCTTAGCCATTCACCAAGCCCTCCAAGTCTGAAAAGAAGCTTGGATAGCTGGTATTGATAGCCTCTGCCCGCTCCAGCTCCACCTCTCCATCCGAAACTAATAGAGCCGCAATGGCTGCCATCATTCCAATACGATGATCGCCGAATGTATTGATGGTTGCACCATGAAGAGGCGTTTTTCCATCGATAATCATGCCATCTGCTGTGGGAGTAATGGTTGCTCCCATGCTATTTAAAGCATCTGCAACAACCTGAATCCGATCGGTTTCTTTGACTTTTAACTCCTCTGCATCTCGGATTACCGTTCTGCCCTCAGCTTGGGTCGCTAAAAGGGCAATTATCGGAAGCTCGTCTATCAAGCGCGGAATAATTTCTCCGCCAATCTCCGTTCCCTTCAGCTCAGAAGTCTCAACTGTAATCGTAGCGGATTTGGCCACCTCATCTATATTAGAAAGGGTCATCTTACCGCCCATTGCCTTGATAACATCAAGAATCCCTGTCCGAGTTTCATTGATTCCTACATTTTCAAGGACGATTTTGGACTGGGGCAGAATCAAACCTGCAACCAGCCAGAAGGCTGCGCTGGAAATATCACCAGGCACTCTCACTTCTTGTCCTGTAAAGGTCTGACCACCCTGCACACGGATTTCCTTACCCTTGACCTCAATTTGACCGCCAAATTGGACAATCATATCTTCTGTATGGTTACGGGTAATTTCCTTTTCAATAATGATTGACTCGCCTTGAGCCTGTAAAGCCGCAAAAATCAAGGCTGATTTGACCTGAGCGGAAGCCACTGGCAGCTGATAATGGATAGGCTTTAAATCTTTTCTTCCATGGATGTGAAGTGGCGGTAAATCTCGTTCTGTCTGACCCCAAATATCCACACCCATCTGACTAAGAGGCAGGGTCACCCGATCCATCGGACGCTTGGACAAACTATCATCCCCAAACATCTCTGCTGCAAAATCCTGACCTGCCAAAACACCCGAAATCAAGCGGATAGAGGTTCCTGAATTTCCCATGTCTAATTTATTGTGCGGCGCCTTGAGACCATCAAACCCAACACCGTGGATCTTGACAGTCTTTCCATCATCCTCTATCTTGATGCCTAAATCGCGAAAGACCTGCATCGTAGAAAGGACATCCTCACCTCTCAAAATATCGTGAACCACTGTAAGGCCCTTGGCCAAGCTCCCGAACATAATCGAACGGTGACTAATAGATTTGTCGCCTGGCACACGGATGCGACCATTCAGACCTTTTGCCTTTGTTCTTAACTTCATAGATGCCCCTTTCAATTGCTACTAACTTCTATTTTATCATAAAAATAGCAATTTTCTAAAAAATTCTTGTATTCATTCCGACTTCTTCCTTCTTTCTACTTTTCTACATGATAAAAGAGGCTGCGACACTCGTCTATCAGCCTCCCTTTATTCCTTGTCAAAACCACGAGAGTGCCAGATTCTTGCTCTAGCCATTCTCTGATTTAGCCATTATTTGTGTCCTAAATGCTTATCAATCTCATCCATAATTCGCCCCATCACATAGCTAATCTGCAGATTGCGACCAATCAAGATAGCCCAGAAAATAGCCATCAGATAGTCTTCAGACATGATTGATTTATTAAAAAAGTACGTTTCTAAGGCTGTAAAAGCCGCCATTACTATAAATTGTCGTCTATTCATTCTTCCATTATAGCATGAAAAATCATAAAAATCTAAATTCAATCATCTTGCACGGTGATTTTTTCCGCTAGAAAATCAAAGCCTTCTGGTATCAATCTTTCTTCCTGCTTTTCAGCTGCTTCTGCTTTATTGCTGCGACTTCTAGCTGAAAATTCTGCCCGAATCTGAGTCCAGTCCTCGAGAGAAATAGCCAGAATATCTGGTGAAAAGCCAGCAGCATTGCTCAGCAGATTTCCAAACATGGTATTGAGATTTTCTCTTTTCATGGTCTGCTCAGCGTTGAAATGAGACTCAAAAGCCAAAATAGCATGGTTTTCATTGGCTGCAACTGGCTGCGAACCAATGAGCAAAGCCTTGTCCGCTCCTGCCAAACTCTCGATAATTTCACCCCAAGCATTTTGCAGCTTGGTCAAATTGCTGCGAGCCAATTCAGGATTTTCCACCGCCTCTTCCAAAATAGCATTGACCTTATTGCGGTCTACTCGATAGGTCTTAGCCTTCTGAGGTCGTGCCTCTGATTTCTTATCTACTGGAGCTGGCTGACTGCCTACATTGGCCAATTGTTGCTTAAGCTCTTGGATCTCCTGCTTGAGATTAGATAGTTCTTCTGCCAAGTTGTCAGGAATCTGATTCAAGCTGGCTTTTTCCTCAGCCAGTCGAATGGTCATCATTTCTGTATAAATCTTAGGCTGTAGGCTATTCTTGATGTCTGCTAGACTCTTGGTCGCCATCTCAATCATGGCAAAGAGAGTCTCTTGCGGTGTCTTGAGATTTTCCAGAAAGAGCTCGCTGGCATGATGATTTTCCCCGCCAGTTTTGACAATGAGCAAATCACGAAGATATTGCAGGAGGTCCGTCACGAAGCGGGCCATATTTTTGCCACTGTCAAAAATCAGATTGAGATTATCCAAGGCTGCAACTGCATCATGAGCAATCAAGGCAGCTACATAGGCATCCAAAGCTCCCAAGCTGATAGAGCCTGTAATTTCTTCGGCAATGTCAGTAGTCAAACAATTTTCCTGAGTTAAGCTAAGAGCCTGATCGAGGATAGATAGGGCATCCCGCATCCCGCCCTCAGCTCGACGGGCAATAATCTGCACACCTTCCTGCTCAAAGTCAATCCCTTCCTGTTCCAAAATCCACTCGATATGACCAATAATATCCTGAGTCTTGATAGACTTAAACTCAAAACGCTGGACGCGTGAAAGAATGGTCGCTGGAATCTTATGCAGCTCTGTCGTCGCTAGGATAAAGACCACATTTTCGGTTGGCTCTTCCAAGGTCTTGAGCAAGGCGTTAAAGGCCCCAGTCGAGAGCATGTGGACCTCGTCAATGATATAGACCTTGTGCTTGGCAAGACTGGGTGCATAGGTTGACTTGTCCCGAATGTCACGAATCTCATCTACCCCATTATTTGAAGCAGCGTCGATTTCGATGACGTCTTCAAGGCTTCCCTCAGTGATAGCCTGACAGATATAGCAGTCATTGCAGGGCTCACCGTCCTTTTGATTCGGACAGTTCATAGCCTTGGCAAAAATCTTGGCAACACTAGTCTTCCCTGTTCCACGCGGACCAGAAAAGAGATAGGCATGGCTGATTTTGCCTTGCTCCACAGCCTGACGCAGGGTGGTGGCTACTACCTGCTGCCCCACTAGCTGACCAAAGGTCTGACTGCGGTACTTTCGATATAAAGCTTGATACATTAGGCTTTTTCTCCAAACATTTCAAAATTCCAAGTCGTTTTTTCAAGCAAAATCTGAACAAACTTTTCTAGATATTCCTGATCTACCTTATCATAATCACCCGTCAAGGCTGAGTCCAAATCTAGCACTCCCAAAAGGTGGCCATCTTTTACCATGGGCACCACAATCTCGCTCTTAGCACGGCTATCACAAGAGATATAGTTGGCATGCTGGGTCACATCATCTACGATAATCGTCTGCTCTTTCTCAGCAGATTCCCCACAGACTCCCTTACCTAAGGCAATATGGACACAGGAAACACCGCCTTGAAAAGGCCCCAGAATCAGCTCGTTCCCATCAAAAAGATAGAAACCAGTAAAAACCGAATTGGGCAGGGCTTGATTGAGCAGGGCGCTAGCATTAGAAAGATTGGCCAAAGCGTTGGTCTCACCCTCCAACAAGGCTTCCAGCTGAGCCAGTAATAGTTGATAATTTGAAATTTTTTCCCTTTTATTCATACTTTCTATTATATCAAAAAGCACGTCCTACAGAAGAAAAAATCAAAACTTTTTAGCTTCTTTTCTAGTCCGAGCTTCAATTTGAAAAACATTTTCTTATTCTGACCGCTACAAAAGAGAGACCTAATCCTTATTTTTCTTTATTCAAAAATAAGAAACTGAGATTATCCATCCCAGCCTCTTATTCCTATAGAAAGGCGATCTATGCTCAACTCATCTGTTTACAGCCACCCCATAAAGCGGATAAGGTACATATTTAGTCGTACCTGACGCGAATAGTAGTAATTTCCACCATTAATATAAAGCTTGGGGCCGTAAAAAATAGAAAGTATATTATAGTATGAATAGGTTTTTCCAGTCACATTGCCAAGACTCGGTGCAACCACTTCTTTTGAGTATTTTTTTGCAAGCTCGAGCGTATTCTCGCCGCCATTTTGCGCAACATAGTCGATATAAGCCTGGCCGAAATTGTAGGCCTGAACTGCCGTCCAGACATCCACCTTTTTCTCGCTGGCCAGCTCTAGATTGTCCGATAAAGTCTGAATACCTTGCCGAACACTTTCTTTATTGTCTGTAATCGAATTGATTTCGCCTGTTGCACTCTCACTAGACTGCATGAGGTCGTTGTTTCTTCCCTTGGTTTCTGTGTAGATCATGGCTAGGACTAGCTCTTCATTAGCCGCTGTGTCCTGCTCGTCCAGCACTTCTCTAACCAAGCTTTGATAGGTCATAACCTGCTTAACATCACGATGGACTTGATAGCCTTTTATCGCGATGGCAGCCAGAATGATGAGCAAAATCAATCTTCTGATAAATTTAAACATTATTTACTTTGTATATCCTCGATATTTTTGATGAGAATAGAATAGGTCCCGTTGTCGTTCTGGATAAATTCCACGGATTCAGCATCCTGATAAACATTATTGGGAACGATTAGCTCTATTCCATTAGAGAGGGATAATTTTTGATTTTCGAACTTCTTTTTCTGGCGACTGCTGTCAATCTCATCAAACTTGATTGGCTCTGGCACAGTTTCCTTAACTTGGTCAATAAAGGTAAGTCGAGCTGTCAGATTGCTGTCAAACAGCTCGTCTGCCAACTTTTCAGGAGACAATTCATCATTTTCTTCCAGATTTTTGAAAATGCTGGATTTGACCTTAGACTGGAACTGAAAGTCGTCTGTGTTAAAGCTTTCAGCAATCTTTTGAGCTGTTTTTTCCAGAGCTTTGATAGATTTTTTTGGTGAAATCTTGGGACTGACCTGCAAGAGATTATCCGAAAAATAGTTGAGAAAGGCACCATTGTACTTGATGCGCTTTTCAATCAGATGGTACTTGCGAGACTGGAGATTGATGACCAGAGCCTCGTCCGCACCTGTACCAAAGCCAGGCAGATTGTTCTGCGTCAGCTTGATTGGATTGTCCGTCTCACCACCCAAGTGGGTCAGGGTTTCCCGCAGCGCAATCCGCAGAAAAGCAAAATGCTCCACGCCTTCCTTGTCAAACTGAACGAAAATCAGATCGTTGGTTTTCTGGTTTTCACTGACCGAAAACTCTTCCTGCCAAAGTTTGGCCACTGTCACGGATGTTTCCAGTAAGTCGTCTGAAAGCTGGGCTAAAAAGACATTATCAGGTTCGAAAATGCCTGTTTTAGCCTCGTCTGAATAGACCTGTTCGATTTTCTTACGCAAGTATTCCTCAATCTTTGGAGTAATGTTGAGAAACTTATCCGACAGCAGCAGTTCGGTATCAGCTGGACTGAATTGATGAATGATGGCCTTTTTTACGTAAATGTCCATCTTAGTTCAAACCTTCATAGAGCGGAAAAGCATCCGTCAGTTCACGAACTTCCGCCCGCACTTGGTTCAGCACCGCTTCGTTTTCAGCGTTTTCCAGAGCCTTGATAATAAGCTCAGCCACCTTGATACTTTCTGCGACACCAAAACCCCGAGCTGCAATAGCTGCTGTACCGATACGAATACCGCTAGTCTTAAATGGTGACAAAGTCTCATAAGGGATGGAGTTTTTATTAAGCGTGATATTGACCTCATCCAAGAGATTTTGTGCTACTTTCCCATTTTCTACAACCTTAGTGACATCAACCAAGAACAGGTGATTTTCAGTACCGTCAGAAATCACGCGGAACTTATCATGCTGACGGAAGACTTGCGCCATAGCTTGGGCATTGTCCAAAATCTGCTGGGCATAAACCTTGAAAGCTGGATCAAGCACTTCTTTAAAAGCCACAGCCTTAGCTGCAATGACATGCTCCAATGGTCCGCCTTGAATGCCTGGGAAAATAGCTGAATTAATTTTCTTAGCTAAGTCTTCATCATTTGTCAAGATCAAACCACCGCGAGGGCCGCGCAAGGTCTTGTGGGTCGTCGTAGTTGTGATGTCCGCATAAGGCACTGGGCTCGGATGGAGGCCAGCAGCGACCAAGCCAGCGATGTGAGCCATATCTACCATAAGCTTGGCACCCACTGCATCAGCGATTTCACGAAATTTTGAAAAGTCAATGATATGAGAGTAGGCTGAAGCACCCGCCACAATCAGCTTAGGCTGAACCTCTTTGGCTTGCTTGAGGATGGCATCAAAGTCCAGTAATTCTGTTTCTGGATCAACACTATAGGATACAAAATTGTAGGTTTGGCCAGAGAAGCTGACTGAAGCCCCGTGAGTCAAGTGACCGCCAGCAGACAAATCCATGCCCATAACAGTGTCGCCCGGCTCAATCAAAGCCATATAAGCTGCGCAATTGGCCTGACTTCCTGAGTGAGGTTGCACATTGGCAAACTTGGCACCAAAAATTTCCTTAGCGCGCTCAATTGCCAAGCTCTCCACTACATCCACTACGTCTGTTCCACCATAATAGCGGCGACCTGGGTAGCCCTCAGCGTATTTATTGGTCAAAATAGAACCTTGAGCCGCCATAACAGCTTTAGAAACGACGTTTTCTGAAGCAATCAGCTCGATATTATGTTGCTGACGCTCTTCCTCATTGGCAATGGCATCCCAGAGTTCTTTGTCAAATGCTTTGTAGTCTTCTTGGTCAAAAATCATAAGGTGTCTCCTTTTTTTGAGAAAATAGGGCGCTAGGCTCCTAATAGTTAAAATGTTATATCATTTACTTGGGCGAGAATATCCTCGCGAGTGATTGCCCCTTGGCGTAAAATAAGAGCCTTTTCTCCAGACAAGTCTAGAATGGTTGAATCCTGACCAGTCAAGGAAGCATCATCTTCTACTCCCGAGACTTGCTCTTGAAAATCCATCATAATCTGCTGGAAATCAGTTCCACTGGCTTTTCCAGAAAGATTGGCGGATGGACCAATCAAGGGTCCGTACTTGCGAATCAAGTCCAGCGTAACTGGATGCTTAGGAATCCGAAAGCCCACAGTTTCCATACCAGAGTTAATCCAAGATGGCACACGGTCATTAGCCTGGAGGATAATAGTCAGTGGCCCAGGTAGGAAGGCTTGATAGAGTTGCTTCAGATAACTGGGCTGGTTCTTAGAAAAACGGTAAACTTCTTCCAAGCTAGCCACATTGAGATTGAGAGCCTTGTCACGCGGTCTTCTTTTTAATTCATAAACTCGCTCAACCGCCTCTTCGTTCAAGGCTTGGGCAAAGAGGCCATACACCGTTTCCGTCGGCAGGACAACCGCTCCACCTGCTGCCAGAGTCTTTTCAATCTTATCCATTGTCCACTGCCACCATTCTATCTTTGCCAAATTGATCCTTCAAGACTCGGATTCGTTTTTGCGGGAAAGATTTTTTGAATAACTCCGCAACGCCGTCTCCTTGCTTGTAGCCAATTTCCAGATAAATTTTTCCTTTTTCTGTCAGATAGTCTCCTGCCTGCTCTGCTATTTTCCGATAGACGGCATAGCCATCCTCCTCAGCAAAAAGGGCCATGTGAGGTTCTGAGGTCAGAACGTTAAGTCCAACTTCATTCTTATCCGCTTCTGAAATATAGGGCGGATTGGAAACGATGATGTCAAAGCTCCCACTGATTGCTTCAAAGCAATCGGATTGGACAAAAGTAGGATTGAAGCCGCAGGACTGAGCGTTTTCCGCCGCCAAGGCAAGAGCATCTTCTGAGAGATCAGAAGCAGTAATCTGCCAGTCTGGGCGACTGCTTGCCAGTGCCAGAGCGATGGCCCCACTACCCGTTCCGATATCCAAGACAGACAGAGAGCTTTCAAGATTTTCTGACAAAATCAACTCCACTAGCTCCTCAGTCTCAGGCCTTGGAATCAACACCCGCTCATCCACCTTAAGAGTCAAGCCGTGAAAATCACTGCTACCGATAATATACTGGGCCGGCTTATGAGCAAGCAGTTGCTCTTGAATTGCTTTTAGCTGCTCACGTTCTTCCTGGCTAACTGCTCTCTGAAGCTTGAGAACAAAGTCGGTAAAAGAGAGGTCATTGAGTGCCCGATAAACGAAAGACAGGCTTTCCGCTTCTTCTCCCGCTGCTACTAGCTCCTGCTCTAACTCAGCCAAATATTGAGCTAAGGTCATTATTTATTCAGCTCTTCTAGTTTTTGCGTTTGGTCATAGAGTACCAAGGCATCTACAACTTCGTCCAATTTACCAGACAAGATGGTATCTAATTTTTGGAGAGTCAAGCCAATACGGTGGTCTGTGACACGGTTTTGTGGGAAGTTATAAGTACGAATCCGTTCTGAACGGTCACCAGTACCAATCGTTGACTTACGTTCAGCGTCTTGTTCATCCTGAGCAATCTGAGCAAAATGGTCAGCAACACGCGCACGGATGATCTTCATGGCCTTCTCACGGTTTTTCTGCTGGGTCCGTTCTTCCTGCATTTCAACCTTGATATTGGTTGGCAAGTGAACGATACGAACAGCAGTAGCAACCTTGTTGACGTTCTGTCCACCAGCACCAGATGCGTGGTAGATATCAACACGAAGGTCTTTTGGATCAATATCGTATTCTACTTCTTCGATTTCTGGCATGACCAGAACTGTGGCTGTTGAAGTATGAACACGACCTTGGCTTTCTGTCACAGGGACCCGTTGTACACGGTGGGCACCTGATTCATACTTGAGTTTAGAGTAAACAGACTGACCAGAAACCATAGCCACTACTTCTTTGAAACCACCGACGCCATTCATAGAAGCTTCCATGACTTCAAAGCGCCAGCCTTGGGCTTCCGCATACTTCTGATACATCGTCAGCAAATCTCCAGCGAAAAGGGCTGCTTCATCACCACCAGCTGCTCCACGAATTTCAAGGATGATATTCTTATCGTCGTTTGGATCCTTTGGAAGGAGCAAGATTTTCAGTTTCTCTTCGTATGCTTCTTTTTCAACCTTGGCATCCTTGAGTTCTTGCTTGGCCATTTCTTCCAAGTCCGCATCTCCGCCAGACTCTTTAATCATCTCTTCAGCATCGATAATGTTTTGAAGAACTTGCTTGTATTCGCGGTAGGCTGTTACCGTATCACGAGTGGAAGCTTCTTCTTTTGAAAGCTCCATGAAACGCTTGGTGTCTGAGACCACATCTGGGTCACTGAGTAATTCTCCAAGCTCTTCATAGCGGTCTTCCACTGCCTGTAACTGGTCATAAATATTCATCTTTGTAATCTATCTCCTTGATTTTCTAATTCATTCTACTTAATGGGTGGATTGAAATAATGCTTGCGGCAAACAGAAATATAGGTCTCATGTCCGCCGATTTTGATCTGTTCGCCATCATAGACAGGTTTCCCATTATCCGTCCGCAAAACCATGGTTGCTTTTTTTGAACAATATTGGCAAATGGTTTTGATTTCGTCAATCTTATCAGCCAGGAGCAAGAGATGCTTGGAGCCTTCAAAGAGTTCATTGCGAAAGTCATTTTTCAGACCAAAAGCCATGACTGGAACATCCAGCTCATCCACTACTCTAGCCAAATCATAAACATGATGGCGTTTCAAAAACTGAGCCTCATCAATCAAAACGCAGTAAGGCTTTTCAGGCAGACTTTGAATATAGCCAAAAATATCTGTCTGGTCCTCGATTGCCATCGCAGCTCGCTTCATGCCGATACGGCTGGAAACAACGCCAAGGCCATCACGTGTATCGACAGCCGAGGTCATGATTACTACACTTTTCCCCTGCTCTTCGTAGTTGTGGGCCACTTTTAAAATTTCAATGGTCTTGCCCGAATTCATTGTGCCATATTTATAATATAACTGAGCCATTTTATATCTACATTCTCTCTAAGTATTGTCTTTCTAGGACTTTCAGCACTGTCCATAAACTTTGCTGGAAAGACCGACCGTACTTCCTATTATTTTACCACAATTCACTATTCTTTAAAACCTAATTTGTGATAAAATAAGATTAGCAAAAGAAAAGGAGAAATCATATGCCATTTGTCAGAATTGATTTATTTGAAGGCCGCAGCTTAGAACAAAAGAAAGCTTTGGCTAAGGAAGTCACCGAAGCCGTTGTCAGAAATACTGGCGCACCTCAGTCTGCTGTCCATGTCATCATCAACGACATGCCAGAAGGAACTTACTTCCCTCAAGGTGAAATGCGAACAAAATAAAATCAAAAAGACTGAGATAATAACTCAGTCTTTTAATTTTATGATGAAAACGCTCAGCGTCGCTTCTTTTGGATATAATTCAATCGCAGTTGGTAGAGGATTGCACTCACGACCAAACTCGCAATCAGTCCAATCCAGTACCCATAAGGTCCCAAGTCCGTAGCCTGATCTAAAAACAAGCCCAGAGGCAAGGAAACGCCCCAGTAAGCCAGCAGACCCAAGTAAAATGGAGCTTTCGTATCCTTGTATCCTCGCAAAATTCCCTGCAAAGGAGCGGCAATCGTATCAGCCAATTGGAAAAAGAGGCTAAAGGTCAGAAAGATTGAGGTCAGACGTATGAAATCTGGATCTGAGCCATAAAGGCTGGCAACCTTATCTCGGAAAATATAGAGAAAAATCAAGGTAAAGACCGCGAAACCAGATGCTACAATTCTACCCAAAGTGCAATACTTTTTCACATCGTCAAGTCTTTCAGCTCCCAACTCATAAGAGACGATAATGGCCATAGCTGTAGAGATACTCATAGGGAAAGCATACATGAGAGTAGAAAAGTTCATAGCGGACTGATGGCTAGCGATAATCAAAGATGAAAATTTTGACATCACCAGTCCGACGATTGAAAAGATGACAACTTCGGCAAAGACTGTCCCTCCTATTGGCAAGCCTAAGCGAAAACCTTCAGCCAAACCAGCTTTGCTCAAGGGACGAATTTTCCAGAGTTGGTACTGACGGACTTTAGGATGTTTGATGGCAAGTAATAGTGATATGACTAATAAAACCCAATAAGCCAACGAAGTGCCCAGTCCCGCACCAGCTCCGCCCATTTCTGGAAAGCCAAAAGCTCCATAAATCAACACATAATTAAAGCTAGCATTCAAAGGTAGGAGCAAGAGCATCAAATACATAGAAAGCCGAGTCAGCCCCAAAGCATCCAAGAGAGAGCGAATAACGCTAAAGAGCAAGAAGGGAATGATACCGATGGACAAGTACCAAAGATAATGCTGGGCCACATCTTTTACCAGGGGGTCTAAGCCCAAACGCTGCAAAACCAAAGGGGCACCCACAAATACCAACGCAAATAACAACAGCGATAGAGCCAAAGAAAGATAGAGGAACTGATAAAAATCTGAAGCAATTTTTTCATCTTTCCCCTTTCCCAAATGATGACCGATGATCGGAACCAAGGCAGACACAATCCCCGTCAGAAAGGAAAAAAATGAACCCCACAGACTGGTCGCCATAGAGACACCTGCCAGATGCAAGGTATCGTATTGGCCCGTCATGGTCGTGTCAACAAAGGAAGCCGAGAAATTTGCCAGCTGATAAATCAAGATGGGAAGAAAAATTGAGACAAACAAGCTTAGGCGTTGTTTCAAATGATAAGTCTGATACATGTTGAAGTCCTTTTTTTAATCTTCTTTAACTATACTACAAGCCAACTGAATAGTCAAAAGAGGCTGGGACAAAAGTCCTAGCCTCTCAATTGTCTTTGGATTGTCGCGCAAGACGCAGTGGTTGAGTGGGCTCTACTACGCTGATTTCATCAGCTTTTACAGCCCTACTCAACTGTGCGGAGGTGGGACGACGAAATCGAATTTTAACGAATTACCGATTTCTGTCCCACTCTCTTTCTTATTTATTTTTGCGATTTAAAATAGCGTTTAGGACAATGGCAATCAGACTAGCCATGACAATTCCATTTGAGAAGAACATCTGAAGGCTGGTCGGTAAGCTGTTGAAAAGACTGCTACCATTGAGTCCGACACCTGCTGAAATAGAAATCGCTGCAATGAGGAAATTATGCTCACTGTGCTCAAAGTCAACACGCGCTAAGATTTGCATCCCCTGAACGGACACAAAACCAAACATAACTAGCATGGCACCACCAAGAACTGGACTTGGGATAATTTGTGCCAAGGCTCCGAATTTTGGCAAAAGGCCGAGGAGAATCAGGAAACCAGCCGCATAGTAAATCGGCAACCGCGTTTTGATACCGGATAATTTGACCAAGCCAACATTCTGAGAAAATCCTGTGTAAGGGAAAGTATTGAAGACACCACCCAGCAGGACCGCAAGTCCTTCTGCTCGATAGCCATTTCGCAGACGGGTGCTATCAATTTTATCTTTCGTAATGTCAGAAAGCGCTAAGTACACACCCGTTGACTCCACTAGAGAAACCGTTGCGATGATACACATCATCACGATAGAAGAAAATTCAAACTTTGGTGCTCCGAAATAGAAAGGGGTTGGCACATGGACCAGCGGAGCCTGTGCAACGGGCGTTAAATCTACCAAGCCCATAGCACCTGCAATGCCCGTACCGACAATCAAACCAATCAAAATAGAGATGGATTTGATAAAACCTTTGGTAAAAATGTTAATCAAAAGAATAATCAGTACCGTCACAGCTGCTAGAATCAGACTTTGGGCGGTCGGCTTATCTACATTATTTCCCATATTGCCAATGGCAACTGGAATCAAGGTCAACCCAATGGTCGTAATGACCGAACCAGTCACAACTGATGGAAACAGATTAGCGATTTTTGAGAAAATCCCAGCGATCAGAACAACATAAATCCCTGATGCAATCAAGGCACCAAACATAGCGCCACTACCATGGCTCTGCCCAATGATAATCAGAGGGGCAACGGACTGGAAGGCCACGCCCAGCACGACTGGCAGACCGATACCAAAATATTTATTTAATTGAAGCTGCAAAAGAGTTGCAACACCACACATAAAAATATCGGTAGAAATCAGATAGGTCAATTGCTCAGCCGAATAGCCCAAGGCCCCAGCAATCATAATTGGAACCAGAATGGAGCCTGAATACATAGCCAACAAATGCTGCAAACCTAAAATGGCTGCCTGTGAATGTTTTTCTTCATTATAGTTCATCTTATAGATCTGCCTCTCTAAATACAACTTTTCCATTTTCAAATCGGTCAATTCGGGCCAAGGAAAGAACTGTTTGTCCTTGAGCCTCTAGCAAGCTTCGACCATCTTGGAAGGATTTCTCAATCACGATTCCAACGGCTGTCACCTCAGCGCCAGCTTCTTCAATGATTTTAATCAAGCCCTTAGCTGCCTGACCATTTGCCAAGAAATCATCAACGACCAGAACCTTGTCACTTGACTCCAAAAACTTACTAGCGATGGAGACAGTCGAAGTGACCTGCTTGGTAAAGGAATATACTTCTGCCGTTAAAATTCCTTCAGTCATGGTGATGTTCTTAGACTTTTTAGCAAAAATCATTGGAACACCCAAGGCTTCCGCCGTATAGACAGCCGGTACAATCCCTGAAGCCTCAATCGTCACAACTTTTGTAATGCCTGCATTCCTGAAATGCTCAGCAAATACTTGCCCGATTTCTTTCATAAGCGAAAAATCGACCTGATGGGTCAGGAAAGAGTCAACTTTGAGAATATTTTCTCCCAAAACGTTGCCGTCTTGCAGAATTCTCTCTTCTAATTTTTTCATGTATCTCCTCTTAACATATCTTGTCTTAACATATCTTGGTTCAATGATGAAAGGACCTACCACGATAAGCAAGTCCTTTCTTTTAATGACAAATAGCCTGACACTAAAAGTACCAGAAAGTCATTAGACTCACTTATTGTTAGATGTTTGGCATCTTGTAGAGACCTTGCCCCAATCATTAGCAAGATAAATAAGTTATTCTATTTCATTAATGAGCATCGCCATTCCAGATGGAGTTTTTGACGATGACATAGTCCACGCGAGTCAGGCTATGCAAATCACGCCCCCCCGCATAGGAAATCGAGCTCTGCAAATCCTGCTCCATTTCAGTTAATGTATCTTGCAAGTGGCCCTTAGCCGGTAGCAAAATCTTCTTACCTTCGACATTTTTATAAGCACCTTTTTGATACTCGGATGCAGAACCATAGTATTCTTTAAACTTATCGCCGTCTACCTCGATGGTTTCACCTGGGCTTTCAATGTGGCCTGCAAAGAGCGAACCAATCATGACCATGCTGGCTCCAAAGCGGATTGATTTGGCAATATCACCGTGCGTCCGAATCCCTCCGTCCGCGATAATAGGCTTGCGGGCAACCTTTGAACACCAACGAAGAGCAGACAATTGCCAGCCGCCTGTACCAAAACCTGTCTTGACTTTGGTAATGCAGACCTTGCCTGGGCCGATGCCAACTTTAGTCGCATCTGCGCCAGCATTTTCCAGTTCCCGCACAGCTTCTGGAGTTCCGACATTTCCAGCAATGACAAAGGTCTCTGGTAGTTCTTTCTTGATGTGTCGAATCATTTGAATCACGCTGTCTGAGTGCCCGTGTGCAATATCAATGGTAATGTATTCAGGTGCATCATCTTTGAGGCTGCTAACGAAGTCATACTCATAGTCTTTCACACCGACGGAGATCGATGCAATCAGGCCTTGCTCATGCATCCGTTTGACGAATGGTTTGCGCCCTTCCTCATCGAAACGGTGCATAATGTAGAAATAGCCTCCTCGAGCAAGCTCCTCAGCGACAGATTCGTCAATAATCGTCTGCATATTGGACGGAACGACTGGCATCCGAAACGTATGTTTACCAAATTTCACACTGGTGTCAGCCTCTGAGCGACTTTTCACAATACATTTCGCTGGAATTAGTTGAATATCTTCATAGTCAAAAACCTGAAAATCATTGAGCATGGAAAACTCCTTATCAATACTTAAAAATGACCTACCTATGCTGTTCAGCATCGCTACATCTATCCAGACGTTTCCAGAAAAAGTATATCACAAGGTACAGGTTTTGTAAAATATTTCAAATATATTATTGATAAAGTTCGGGAATTAAGAAAAACACGGTCGCCCGTGTTTTAATCTTTCTTATCTTTTTCTGAGTCGGAGTCTTCTGCTCCTCCATCGACTGCCTTTTTAAACTCTGAAAACATTTTTCCAATCGACTGCCCTAACTCTGGTAGACGTTTTGGTCCAAAAATCAGTAAGGCACCTAGGACGATAACGATAAGCCCTGGTAGCCCGATGTCTTTTAAAATTCCCATTACGATGTTCTCCTTTTCTCAATCATTTTACTCAGTAGGATACTGACTTCATACAGCAAAATCAGTGGCACTGTCATTGACAAATCACTGATGAAATCAGCCGGCGTCAAGATTACTGCTAATACTAATAAAACGAAATAGGCATAGCGTCTATATTTTATCAAAAATTGCGGTTTGAGCAAACCGATTGATGTCAGAAAGGCCACAATGACAGGCAATTCAAACAAGCAAGCAATCGGAATGGTCGTGTGAAACAGAAAGGACAGGTAGTTCTGCGCTGTCATCTGGACGGCAAATAAACCATCTCCTAAAGAGAGCAAAACTTGCAAAATAGCAGGGCTGACGAAGTAAAAACCAAAGGCCAAGCCCAAGACAAAGCTGAAAAATGTAGCTGGTATGTAAGCAAAAATCGCCTTTGCTTCACTATTTCTCAGAGCAGGTCGGATAAATTCCCAAATCTGATAGACCATAAAAGGCAGGGTCAGTGAGAAAGCCACAAGACTAGCCAAGCTAATATAAATCCAAAGGATGTCGTCTGGTCCCAATACAATCAGCTTCTGCTCAAAGGAAGCGGTCAACCATTTGTAAATATCCGCTGCAAAAAGTAGACTGAGCAGAAAAATCAAACCAAACCAGATTAAGACAGCAAGGAAGCGCCATCTAAATTCCGTCAAATGCTCAACAATCGTCTGTTCCTTACTAGGCATCTGCTCGCTCCTTTTGTCGATTTCTAAAGGTCACATAAAGAACAACGACAAGAAAAATTGCTTGACTTAGTACTACTTCTAGGCTCGGATAAATTCCCAGCCAATCAATGGTTGGAAGATGAGAAATCAAGTGACTAGGGAAAATAGCTGTTAATTGCAAGGCATGAATGCTGACACCTAACATTTTAAAGGCCAAGGCGTAGATCAGCCAAGTTAGACCAAAGAAAATCCGATGAGGCCGAATGAAACTGCTGGCCTTGGTCATTAGAATTGCGAGCAAGACTAAAACCAAAATAGCAAGTCCCAGTCCCAAAAAGAAGTCTAGCAAAGTAATGCGCGGTAAAATGCCTGCATAGAACAAGATGGTCTCTGCTCCTTCACGGAAAACAGCGAGAAAGCTCAGGGCAAACATAGAAATAAAACTACCACTGGCTGTCACTGCCTGCATCTGACTTTCCATGAAGTCATTCCACTTCTTGACAGAGGACTTGCTGTGGAGCCAAATGCCGACCAAAATCATCATGACAACCGCAAAAATCCCCACTGCCCCCTCAATAATTTCACGATTGGAGCCAGAGGCGACAGCTGGAAAAAGAGACTGTAGCAAAATGGCAATGACCGCACTGGCTAGTACGCCCAAGCCAGCACCAGTATAGACCCATTTGAGACCTTTTTTCATCTTGGAGGCCTTGAGCGTCGTGACAAGTGCCATCACGATCAAGAGAGCCTCGACGCCCTCACGCAGCAAAATCAGCATAGCATCAAAGAAAGTATAAGACCCGCTGGTGTCAATCTGTTCTAGCTCACTGATTAAGGACGCGAGCTGGTCTTGATACTCCTTATCCTTGCCCTTCACCATGATGACAGGCGACTGGCTTTCTACTTTGGTATAGAGGGAGGGATTTTTAGTGCTGACATCTCCTTCAACGCTTGGCCAAATCGTGATAAATTTCTTCATCACAGCCTTGCCCTGCTTCTCGTCTCCTTTTTGGAAAGCAAGCAGAGCTTTTTTCAAAAGACCAATACCATCTGCCAGTGTAAGATTTTCACTGCTAGCAGACGCTTCCTCTCCCTTGACAAAGCTATCAATCGCTGCCGTCAGATCATCATAGGAAGTTTGAATAGCTTCAAAATCCGTTGGCTCTGTCTCGATGGTACTCCGTAAAAATGAAATGGCCGTTTCCACCTTGCCATAATGAGCCGTGCTATGATCCCGTACCACTCCTTCATTGGCGGTCCAGGTCGAATTCATTTTTTTATAGGCTTCACGAATCTTTTCAAGATCTTTGCTCTTAATCGCTGCCTGAAGAGCTTGAAATTTTGATTCTAATTTATTGACCAGCTTGTTTTTTTCCGCCTCAAGATCAACAGGATTCTGCTCCTTTTCAAAAGCCAAAAGAGCAGCTGAAACCTTGGTCAGCTTGTCCTCTGTCACATCGCCTGAGATAGTCAAGGCCTTGTTGACTTCTTTCCCTACAGCTGAGTCATGGTTGCTTAAAGCTGCAAATTCAGTCTGAATTTCCTCCAGCAATTCTTTGGCACTAGCTTGGTCGCCTTTTTGAACGGCGGTGCTAGCATCCGTAATCTTGATGAAGAGACTGCTATAAGAATCCTCAGCTGATACAGGCTGAGCTAGGAGTACGAGCGCCAACAGTAAAAACAGGATCTTATTCAAATAATTTCTGACCAAGATATTCTCCTTCTTTGACACCGCCGAAGCAAGCAAACAAGCCACTGCCCACATGGGTGACATATTCATTCATCTTATCCTGTGCTCCAAGATTGGTCTGCACTTTGATAAAACTGTCGGGATCCTTTTGGAAAGAGATAAAAAGGAGGCCTGTATCAAATTGACCCGTTGTTTCATCAATCCCATCCGAATAAGAATAGGAACGACGATAGAGAGGCTTGTCGACTTCCTTGGCTAGTCGCACATGTGCATCAACTGGAAGCAAAGCCAAGTCTACCTCGTCAAATTCATTCTTCTTGCCAAAGGGCGCTCCGCTCTCCTTATAACGGCCAAAGGTATTTTCTTGCTCTTGCAAATTGGTCCGATCCCAAGTCTCAAGAAACATCTGGATCCGGCGGACAGCCATATAAGAGCCCCCCTTCATCCAGTCCTTGCTGTCACACCAAACCACCTTGTCAAAATCTTTCTCCTTGGTGACATTGGCCGTGCCGTCTTTAAAACCAAATAGATTGCGGGGAGTAGACATACGATCGCCAATGGCAGCAAAGCCAGCCTGACTCCATTTCATGGTGACAGCATTTCGCGCTTTACGAACCAGATTGCGAACAGCATGAAAAGCCACCTGCTCATCATCCGCACAAGCTTGAATGACAATATCCCCACCAGTATATTTCTCTTTTAGTTGTTCCTTAGGGAAAGGAGGCAAGTCGCGGAATTCCTTAGGCTTTTTATCCTCCAAGCCCATTTTTTTCAGAAAAGAAGCGGAGACGCCAAAGGTTAAGGTCAGTCGGTAAGGGTTGAGTCCGACCGTTTCTCCAGTATCCGTAGGTGGCAAGAGGGCATTAGAACCATCTTTTTTGACTAAATCTCCATTGACCAACTTTTCACTGTAAGCGGTCCAGTCCTTGAACATCTGGATAATGGTCTCTTTATCCGTCGTATGCAAGTCCAGGATGACAAAATAGATATTCTTTTGCATGGCTGTTGTGATGCCAGCTTGATGCTCACCGTAAAAACTGATTTCTTCATCACCGTCAGCTAATTTTTTGTCTTCTTTCGCTTGATTAGCGAAAAAAGCAGATGCACTGGAGACACCAAGTGCTAAGCCTGCGCCTCCAATCCCTGCTTTTTTAAGAAATTCCCGACGATCCATTTTTTTATTAAACCATTTTTCGTCCTTGGTCATCTTCTTACTTCCCATCTAGGATGATACCCATTTGCGAGAGAGGCTCGCCCAGTTTTGTGACAGCTTCTCCTAGCTCTTTAGTATCTTCCTTGCTCAATTCGGTATAAAGTTTATAATTCTTAGAATCCGTCATGTGCTTGTCTAACAAACTATTAACATTCTTGAACTCAGTTTCTATACTTTTTACCAGTTTTTCATCTTTCTTCTCAATCAAAGGTTTAAAGAGTTCGAAAATCTTTTCTGCCCCTTGGATATTGGCACGGAAGTCATACAAATCCGTATGTGAAAAGATTTCTTCTTCACCAGTAATCTTGCTGGTCGCCACTTCGTTAAGGAGATCGACTGCACCAGTCAGCATAATGTCTGGCGTAACCTCAACAGTCGCGATTTTAGCCTTTAATTCTTTGATGTCATTGACCAACTGGTCTGCATATTTCTCCGTACCAGCCGTTGTATTGCTTTCCCACAGAATTTTTTCAATCCGGTGGAAGCCTGACCAGCCTTCTTCGGTCTTGTTTTCATCCACATAGTCAGCTAAGCGGAAGTCAATTTTCACATCGGACTCTCCGAAGCTTTCGGCAATCGGCTCTGAACGCTCGTAGCTCATGCGAATTAGCGGATACATTTTCTTGGCTTCATCAAGCTTGCCTTCTTTGAGCGTATCTCTGAACTTCTCCGTATCCGTCAGTAATTGGTCGATTTCTTTCTGCACAAAAGCCTTATACTCTGTTGTTGCCTTATCCAAAGCTTTCTGGTCAGAGGACGATAGACTTGTTTTAGCTTCCGAACTGCTGGCACTTGTATTCGATTTTTGATTAGCAGCACAGCCAGTCAGTAAAATAGCTGTTGACAATAAGACAATTCCAAGTTTTTTCATCTTGACTCCTTTATTTTCCCTAAAAGGGGCGAATTCATATAAATTATAACAATTTATTTCTCATATTTCAATAAATTGTCAGATAATTATAATAAAACTTTCCTTTCTGAGTAAAAAATGAGCATTTCAAAGCAAGATATCCTTAATTTTGCCAATTTCTGACTTCTTAACGACTACATAAATCGTATCTCCTAGGTAGAGACGACTGGCTCCATTGACCGTCTGAGTCTTACCCTTATGGATATTCATCGTGATTAAAACGCCATGCGGTAGCTCCAATTCATGCACCTGCCGCCCTGCGATCTTTTCTGAAACAGGAATTTCAATCAGGGTCGTCTCACCGTCATCTTCAATCCGATCTGGCAGCATTTTTTCAAGCATGGCTTCATAGACAGGCGCTCCCTTCAGCAGATCCATAGCAATATAAGCCATTAGAGTAACCAAGCCCAGTGGCATAAGATTTCGAATATCTCCCACCATCTCTGTAACGAGAATCATAGCTGTCAGCGGAGCTTTGGAAATAGCACCAAAATACCCACTCATTCCCAAGATGATAAAGATTGGAAATTGTTCCTGCGTGATAAAGCCAGCCTCTACACAAAGGGCTCCAATTGCTGCACCTAGTAAAGAACCTAAAGCCAGAATGGGCAGAAAAATACCACCAGGAAGTCCGCTACCATAACTAATCATACTCCATACAAAACGGAGTATGAAAAAGAAAATCAAGCTTCCAACTGTGTAATGAGCACTCGTCAAAGACAAAATCAACTGATTCCCACCGCCCAGCAAATGAGGCAGAAAATAGCCAATCGGAACGATTAAAACAAAGGCAAAAATCGGATAATAGTTTTTCGGTAGCCTAAATATTTTTCCCAGGGCTTCATAGACCAGATGAATATTAAGGACTGCTTTTTCATAGAGAAAACCAGCCAAGCCCAGAAACAAGCCCATTAAAATATAAATCCAGTACTGATTCAGCTCCATGAAAGGAATATTATCCGGCATATCCAAAACAGGAGTCAGGCCAAATATAGACAGCGAAATAAAATTCGCCACCAAACTTGCAGCCAAGGTTGAAACCCAAAAGAAGCGGGAGAAATGATGGTACACTTCCTCAACAACAAAGAGCAAACCTGCAATTGGCGCATTAAAAGCCGCAGCCAAGCCCGCAGCCGCACCACTGGCAATCAAGGTTCGTTCCTCTACCGGACTCAAATTCAGCCACTTAGATATACCTTTTCCACTCATCGCTCCTAGCTGAATACTCGGTCCCTCACGTCCCAGCATCAAGCCACTGGAAATTGCTAAAATACCAACTAAGAATTTTTTCCAGAGAATGCTCCACCAAGAAAGTGACATCAAGCCTTTCAACTCGGCCTCAACTTGTGGAATCCCTGAACCCTTTATATCCTTTTCTGTAGCTACCAATCTAGCATTTATAAAGACAACGAAAGCATACAAGAAAAGCAAGCCCACCAGCCAAATCCACTCACTCCTGCCCCTCACATAAGCCTCCTGAATCAAGTGAAAACTTTTCTCAATCAAAAAACGAAATGCTCCCACTACTAGTCCAGCAAAAATGCCTACCAGAATCCCTCTAGATACTTGGGAAATGATGGAGCTGGAAATAAAATTAAATTCTTTTCTCGTATCAGAAATCTGTTCTTTTTGTTTGATCATAATCTCTCTCCAAAAGATCTTATAGCAACATTTTAGCACAACATGTGGGCAAGAAACAAGGCGATAGCCATGAACATTTTGCTTTTGGACATAAATTTTTTAACATCAATTTTATCAGATTTAAAAGAATGCCAAAAATGTAGTTTGAGCATCAAAAAAACGACCTTGAAGGTCGTTTCGTGTTTAGATTGACAAATCTTCTCGATCAATCTTGCCAGCTGTTCGATAAGCTTGGTAGAAAATGAAGACAGCCACAGCAGTCATGACAGGAACGATGACTGGGATATCCGTTTCAATAGAAGTCAATGGAGAGTTCCAGAAGAAGTGGAGAACAAAAGCTGATAAGAAATAAAATAGTCCAGCTTTAAAGTAGACCTTTTGAGTCTTAGCAAATCGGAACATCAGAGCTAATCCGGTAGTGGTCAAAGCAGTATAGAGCCAGTGAGAAGCTACCCCACCAGTGATACGGCCTAAAATACCAGAGATAGTAAAGGAAAATCCTTCAGGAAGGTCGGAAAGGATGTAAGAAAAGTCCTCACTAATCTGAAAACCTATGCCAGCTGTAATTCCCAATAGTAAAAAGCCTTTAAGTTTTTTGACTGGCACTAGATAGACAGCGAAAGCAACTGCCAAAAGCTTAAGCGGCTCTTCAACCAGCGGAGCTGCAAGGGCATTCTCCAGATAACTAATCACTGTATTCGGAAAGCTCGTGCTGACCCACTCGTGGATATAAGTATTGGCTAAGCCAGACGTCCATCCAGAAATGAATAGCCCACCTAGCAGAGCAAGCTCAAGGCTAAATGCAGGTGTCTGCCATTTTTTACCCAAGCTGCGGATCAAAAGCAGAGCTGGGATGATATAGAGCAGGGCTAAAAGGGCTGACAGTCCGACAATCCCATAACTAGTACCTGACATACTGCCAGTGGTATAAGCTTGTGTCTCGTATTCCAAGCCGATTGCGCTCAGAAGGAGAAAAGTGAAAAGAACAATGTTTTTCTTCATATAACAACTTTCTAAAATTTTATTTTCATCTTAGTATAACAAAAAAATCTAAAATAGAACTAATTTTAAAACTCATTAGAATGATTATTAATTATTGTACGAGTTGATAAACATATAATATATATGCCTCATTCTGTATTGTATTGACAATTCAACTCGATAAAACAAGTAACAAAAAAGTCCCTTATCGGGACTTTCATTGATTATTTTTCAGCTGTAAGTGCAGCCATAGTGATGTAGTTGTATGGTTTGTTAAAGTGTGGCAAGAAGAAGAGATCTGTCAAGGCCAACTTGTCAATTGTTACATGCTCTTGGATAGCAAGTGAGAACATGTGGATTCCCATGCTAATTGCAGAGTCACGAGACACCATTTGCGCACCAAGGATTTCGCGACTGTCTTTGTCAAAAACAATCTTAATCGCAACTTCGTGGTTATCATGCTTCATAAATTCTGGTTTTTGAAGATCGTTAAAGCCTGTTTCAGTTGCATTGTAACCTGCTGCTTTTGCTTTTTCAAGAGTCAAACCAGTTGAAACCATGTGAAGACCATAGATTGAAATACCGTTTGATCCTTGCACACCGATTCCTTCCAATTCATGTCCACAAGCATTGTAAGCACCAACGATACCAGTACGTACAGCGTTAGATGCAAGAGCGATATAGCTAGTGTCTTTACGAGCATTGTCATAAACAGTTGCACAGTCACCAACAGCGTATACACCTGGGATAGATGTTTCTTGTTTCTTATCTACAAGGAAAGCACCGTTACGGAAGAGTTCAATCTTACCGTCAGCAAGAGCTGTGTTTGGACGGAAGCCAACAGCAAGAACCACCATATCCACATCAAATGTTTCTTTGTCTGTTACCAAGCGTTCAACTTTTCCATCACCTTGGATGGCTTTAACTGTTTGACCAAGAGCCAAGCGAATGTTGTGGTCTTCCAAGTTCTTCGCCATCATTTGTGTGAAGTCTTTGTCATAGTAGCCGTTCAAGACTGTGTCTACGATATCGACAAGCACCACTTCTTTTCCAAGACGCTCGAAAGCTTCGGCAAGTTCTACACCAATGTAACCACCACCAACAACGGCAATGCGCTCAAGGTGTTTGCTCTTGTCAGCAAGTTTTTCGATGACTTCTTCTGCATTTTGGTACAACTTAACAAATTGTACATTTTCAAGAGTTGCTTTGAATTCGCGGTTGCCCTTAACGATTTCAACACCTTCGATTGGAGGCAAGATTGGAGTTGAACCAGTTGCAAAGATCAATTTATCATAAGACTCTTTGTGCTCTTTTCCTTCAACTTCTGCAGTCACAACTTTGTTATCGTAGTCAATTGAAAGAACTGGTGAGTTCATGTAAACTTTAGCACCTTTTGCTTCCAATTTTTCTTTATCAGAGTAGAAGAGACCTTCTGGACCATCGATTTGTTCACCGATCCAAAGTGCCATTCCACAACCAAGGAATGAAATATTTGAGTTTTGGTCAAATACCACAATTTCATTTTCATGACCAAAGTTGTCCAACATCGTATTAATACAAGCTGTACCAGCGTGGTTAGCACCAACTACAACGATTTTACTCATAGAATAATCCACCTTTAAATTTAATTTACCAGACTAGTATACCATGTATCTGTTAGCGTTTACAAGATATATGCTCAGAATTATTTTAAAATTTGGCAAATAACTTTTATTTTAAACAAGAAATTTCAATTTTTCTGAAAATATTATATATTTACAATTGTGAAAACGGTATCTTTCTGTTATACTAATAGAGAAGATTAAGAAATTTAATAGGGAAGGTTGTGATAAAAGTGGATCTTATTTCTAGATCCATCCATTTAATGGGATCGACTATCACTATTTCGATTCTCCATGAAAAGGCCGACAGTCTTTTAGACCAGGTATTTTCTCTCCTAAGATTGTATGAAAAGCGCTTTAGTGCAAATGATGACAGCTCTGAGCTCATGCAAATCAATCACGCTGCCGGTAAACATCCCGTTTGTGTCCATCCTGATTTGTTTGAGTTGATTGAGTTGGGAAAAAAACATAGTCTCGCTCCGGACAGTCATCTCAATATTACCTTGGGACCCTTGATTCAAACTTGGCGAATTGGCTTTGCAGATGCAAAAGTTCCCAGTCCAGAAGAAATCAAGCAAGCGCTGTCACTCACTGACCCTGAGTGTATCGAGTTAGATGCAACCGCCTCCAGTGTTTTTCTGACAATGGAAGGCATGAAAATCGACTTAGGCGCCCTTGCAAAAGGTTATATTGCAGATAAAATCGCTGCGTTCTTACGGAGACAAGGCGTTACTTCTGCCCTCATCAATCTTGGTGGAAATATCTTAACCATCGGTCTAAATGAAAAGAATAATCGTTACTGGCGCATTGGCATTCAAAATCCAAGCTTGCCACGTGGAAACAACCTAGCTCTTCTGTCCGTTCAGAATCAGTCTGTCGTGACTTCAGGGATATATGAAAGAAAACTGCAGGTAGATGGCAGGGTTTATCATCATATTTTTGACCGCACCACAGGCTACCCAATCGACAATCAACTAGCTAGTCTCACGATTGTTTCATCAAAGTCCGTCGATGGTGAAATATGGACGACCCGTTTATTCGGGGAAAGCCCTACTTCCATCTTAGAGAAAGTCGAACAAGAAAATGGAATCGAAGCCTTCGTTATTACAGAAAATCATCAAATTTTTTATTCATCTGGTCTCAGCCCAGAAATCTTATCCTAAATCCAGAAAGGAACCTACTATGTTAAAATTTATCGGTCTAGTTGGTACAAACTCAAAGAAATCAACCAACCGCCAACTCCTGCAGTACATGCAAAAACATTTCGCTGATAAAGCAGAAATCGAGTTGATTGAAATCAAAGATATTCCTATTTTCAACAAACCATCTGATATGCAAGTTCCAGAGATCGTTAAAGAAATCGCTGCGAAAATCGAAGCTGCTGATGGTGTTATCATTGGAACACCTGAATATGACCACTCTATTCCTGCTGTACTTATGAGTGCCTTGGCTTGGTTGTCTTACGGTATCTATCCATTACTTGGTAAACCAGTGATGATTACAGGAGCCTCTTATGGAACTTTGGGTTCATCTCGCGCCCAACTACAACTCCGTCAAATTTTGGATTCGCCAGAACTCAAGGCTTCTGTTATGCCAGGTTCTGAATTCCTACTTTCTCACTCACTTCAAGCCTTTGATAAAAATGGAGACTTGATTGACCTCGAAACCATTCAAAAATTAGACGCTCTTTTTGATGACTTCCGTTTGTTTGTTAAAATTACAGAAAAATTATCAAGTGCCCAAGCACTTCTTCATCAAGAAGCTGAAAACTTTGACTGGGAAAAATTGTAAGTACTAGAAGGGAAAGAATCACATGAAATTTGTTGGACTTGTCGGCTCAAATGCAGACCAATCATACAACCGTAAATTACTAGAATTCATCAGAAAACAATTTAAACTGAAATTTGAATTAGAAGTTTTGGAAATTGATGAAGTTCCACTCTTTAATCAAGATGAAAAATGGGACGAATCCTTCCAGCTGCGCCTTTTGTACAACCGTATCACACGCGCTGACGGTGTCATCATTGCCACTCCTGAGCACAACCACACCATTACAGCAGCTCTCAAGAGCGTCCTTGAATGGCTCTCTTATGAAGTTCACCCATTTGAAAGCAAGCCTGTCATGATTGTGGGAGCTTCCTACTACGACCAAGGAACGTCTCGTGCCCAAGTACATTTGCGTAAGATCTTGGATGCTCCAGGTGTCAATGCTTATACTTTACCAGGAAATGAATTCCTTCTTGGTAAAGCGAAAGAAGCTTTTGATAATGAAGGCAACATCACAAACGAAGGAACTGTTAAATTCCTTGAATCTTGCTTAGATAACTTTGTAAAATATGTTGAGGTAGTCTCAAAATTGAAAAAACCTAAACCAATTGCTCCTGAAGACTTAGATGTCACGAACCCAATCGCAACAACCATCACAGAAGTTGACCCTGACGATCCAGAATGGGTAGAAAAAGCTGCAAAAGCTGTTGGTGCTGTTTCTGGCGATACCTATGTCAAGCTTGACCATGGTATCCTGACTGTTAACCAAATCGACATGTTCTTAAAGGCTATGCCGTTTGAATTGACTTATGCAGATGATAACAACCAGTTCCTTTACTATAACAACGCTCATCAAGATCCGGACACTATGTTTGCCAAACGTGTACCATCCCAATCAGGTGGCCGTCTCTCAACTCTACACAACTCTCTTCCTGCTGCTCGCATGAAGAACGTAGAATGGGTAGTTGGTGTTCTTCGTAACGGTGATCAAGAGTACGTTCGTACAATCGTGCCGGGCTCACCAGCAGGTGTTATCAATACCCACAACTACCAAGCAATGTACTATCCTGACGGATCCTACGCTGGTATCAACGAAATCGTCTTCAACTTCCAACCTTGGCTAGATTGGTATCTAAAAACAACTGGTCAACGCTTGGTTGGAGGAAGTGGTCCTTTTGCTCCTGCAGCTGCAGCAGCCGATGCCACTTCTGGTGCTTCAGATACTGGCGGTGGTCACGGCGGTGGAGATGCCGATGCAACATCTGGCGCTAGTGCTTAATCAGAACAAAATGAAAAGAATGGATTTTTACATCCATTCTTTTTCTTTATTTTATTTCATTTCCTTGAAGGCCTTTTCTGCTTCTTCGTTGCTGATTGCTCCAAAATGAATCTTCCCAATTTTTCCTTTGCTATCAATGAGGATTTCTGTTGGAATACTGCGAACCTGATAGGCTTGGAAGATTGCACCAGACGTGTCAAATAGAACGGGCACATCCTTATATCCTTGTTCTTGATACCATTTTGGGAAGTCCTCAACAGACTTCTCTCCTTGGAGACCCGGTGCTACAATAGACAATATTTCAAAATCACGGTCTTTTTTACCAGCTAATTCGACCAATTCTGGCATACTTCGCTTACAAGGTCCGCACCAAGAAGCCCAGAACTTCAGATAGACTTTTTTTCCACGGTAATCAGAAAGCTTGACAGTTTTTCCATCCATCGACTGAAGAGTGAAGTCCGGTGCCTCCTGACCAACTGCAACCTGCGATTGGACACTTGTACTGGACTGGCTTTGACTATCCATCCCCTTTTCATCAGATGAACAAGCTGATAGTGTCAGAAAAGCTATCGAAGCAACAACTAACGAAAGAATTTTTTTCATCTTTTTCTCCTTTTATCCAAAAATTCCTGATAAGGCATTTAACTGCCCGAGCATGAGAAGGATTCCCATAAAAATGATTAAGGCTCCTCCAATTTTTTTCATTAGCCCCATATAGGGTTTGATTTTTGAAAAATAGCGCATAACGAAGCTAGAAGCTAAAGCCAAGATGAGAAATGGTAAGGCCATTCCCAAAGTATAAACCAATGTTAGGAGCGCTCCTTGGATAGCTCCATTTCCTCCAGAGGCAGCTAGAGCCAAAACCGAACTAAGGACAGGGCCAATACAAGGTGTCCAACCAAAACTGAAACTAATACCAAGTAAAAAGGCTGACAGAAAATCATTCCGACGACTGTTCTTCTTAAATTCCACATTTTTCTGGAATTGTAACTGCCTGATATTAATCAGCTCCATCTGGTGAATTCCTAGCAAAATGATGATGATCCCCATCAGATAACGGAATTTCTCATCGTAAATCACCCTTCCTAAGAATCCTGCACCGAAGCCTAGTAGAAAGAAAACTAAAGAAATTCCAGCAATGAAACACAGGGTCTTGATCAGACCAGTCCAAGCGATCTTTCTGCCTAAAAACTTGACTTCTCTAGGCTCTTCTTCATCCAGCAATATCCCTATGTAGACTGGTAACAAGGGAAAGATGCAAGGCGAGAAAAACGAGAGAATTCCAGCCAAAAAGACCGAAACAAAAAATAAACCAGACTCCATCCCAACCTCCTTTAAGATGTGTTTTCAATATTATTATAACAAACGATTTAAAATTTTCCACATTTTGCTACACTATCCTCATCTTTGTATAATTTAGCAGAGAAGCCGTCTGTAAAAGGCCTATTTCATTCCTAAACAGCAAAAAAGCCGGAAAGTTTCCGGCTTGAGTACTGAATGATAGCGAACTTAAGCATCTGTTACTAGCGGCAAGTAAAGACAAATCTGGGTGAATTTACCTGGTTCGGACTGGATTTCCATATGGTAGTCTTCTCCGAACTGCAACCTCAAACGTTGATCAACATTTTTCAGACCAACCCCACCTAAGCGAGGGAGAGTCTTGTCCACTGAATTTTGGAGATCAAAGCCGCGACCGTTATCATAGATAGACAGTATCAGCTGCCCCTCTTCTGCTGCTGATGTCACCCGAATCACGCCTTGTCGGTCAATTTCCTTGATGCCATGATAGATGGCATTTTCAACCAAGGGCTGAAGTACTAGCTTGGGCAGTTTATAATCAGCTAGAGATTCATCCTCTTCAATCTCATATTGGAGCTTGTCGCCATAGCGCTGCTTCTGGATAAAAAGATACTGACGAACGTGATCGATCTCGTCTTTGAGGGCAATCTGTTCGTGTCCTTGATTAAGCGCCAAACGGAAATACTGAGCGAGTGATTTTGTTACCTCAACAACACGCTTGCTGTCATTAAATTCAGCCATCCAGACAATCGTATCTAAGGTATTATACAGGAAATGGGGGTTGATTTGAGCCGAGAGAGCTCGGAGCTCATAGCGGCGAACATTTTGTTCTTCAGTCTTAACCGCTTCCATTAGTTGTTCGATTTGATCCAGCATTTTATTGAACTGCTGAGCCAAGTCAACCAACTCTGGAGAACCCTTAGCTTCTGCTCGCAGGTTTGAGTCGCCTGCCCCAATTTTCAGAATAACAGCTTGCAGATTCTGCAGAGGCTTAATCCACAAACGCAGAACAAACCAAATACCAGTCAAGCACAGCAGGAGTGCTAAAAGGCCCAGTCCCACAAAAGAATAAAGCATCTGTGACTGAAGCATCTGCAATTGCTCTAATGAAGCGACGCCAATTAGAGTCCAGTCGCTGTCCGCAATATCAATCTGGTAGACAAAGGCCTGTTTCTGGTCTGCATAACCATCCTTGACCGATATATAGGGCTGCATAGCTTTCATTTCCTGGCTGGATGAATAAACACTTTTCTTGGGATGATAGACAAATTCATGCTGGCTATTGACAATAAAGCTAAAGCCCTTCTTTCCTAGCTGAAGCCTATCCAGATAGGCTTTGAGACTATTGTAGCCGATATCCAGACGCAACACACCGAGATTCTGCCCTGCTTCATCCACTACTTCCTGAGTGACAGAAACAACCCACTTCTCCTTCTCAGATGACAGAGATTCTTTCCGAGCAGGGGTCAAGACAGGCATGGCTTTGGTATGAACAGCTTCCTGATACCATTTTTCATTCATCATATCAGAGGATGTCTGCATACTGATTTGAGAATCTGTCGAGACCACGCGCCCGTCCTTGGTAACCAATACTGCCGACACTAAATCCGGATCAGTCGCAATAATGGTTTTCATCAAAGCCTGTACTGACGTTTCGCTGCTTTCTTGATTCTGAGCAAACTTACGAATCGTTTCTTCCTTGCTCAGTGTAGAGGTGGTTTGTTTTAATTTTTGCAAATAGGAAGCAATAAACTGCCCGCTTTGCTCCATGCTATTGCGCGTCGTTCGCTCTGTCAGCTGCCGAATAGTCTGCGAGCTAGTCTGATAGTAGAGACTCCCAACAGACCCCAAAAGTAAAAGGACCAGCAGAAAAATATAGACAATCAACTGGATAAGAAGCGGATATCGTTTCATTTCTCCTCTCCTTTTTTAAACTGCCGAGGTGTCAGCCCGACCACCTGCTTGAAGCGCTGAGAAAAATAGTTCATATCTTCAAAACCAACCTGCTCTGCTATTTCATAAATCTTCAAATCTGTAGTCAGGAGTAAGAGTTTAGCTTTTTTCATCCGCTCTTGAATCAAATAATCTTGAAAAGGCAAGCCTAATTCTTTTTTGATAAGAACACTTAGGTAGGACGGACTAAACCCCAATTGGAAAGCCAAACTTTTCAGACTTAATTCTGAATCAGCTAGACGCGCATGAATAGCCTCTTCCAACTCAGAGTGCTGTCCCTGATCAACCAAGTTTTGAATCTGAGCTTTTTTACGCTCCTTATCAAGCTTAGTCTGCAGCTTGGCCAACATTTCCTCAACATCATCCTTAGAAAATGGCTTTAGCAGATAGTCATCTGCACCTAGCTTAATGGCTGTCCGAGCATAATCAAAATCATCATAGCCCGTCAGAAAAACGATATGGCACTTAGGAGCCTGCTCCCTGACTAGCTTGGCCAGTTCGAGGCCGTTCATCTGTGGCATATTGATATCGGTCAGCAGGATGTCAACAGGATTTTCCTGAAATTTCTTCCAAGCTTCTATCCCATTTTCAGCCCGGGCAATGACTTGCATACCAAACTGCTCATAGTTTACCAAGGACGCAATCCCCTGTCTTACCAGATACTCATCCTCTACAATCATAATTGAATACACAAGATTCAACTCCTTATTTTTACTGGATTTATTATAGCAAATTTTCAATCAAAATGCTCTTAAACATAATCCAAAAGATAGCCGTAGCCCTTCTCCTCCATCTCAGCTTTTGGAATGAACTTAATTGACAAACTATTGATGCAATAGCGCAAGCCACCCTTGTCCTTAGGACCATCTGTAAAAACATGCCCCAGATGAGAATTTCCAACACGACTGCGAACTTCAGTCCGTGTCATATTAAAGCTCTTGTCTTCTTTGTAAGTCGCAACATCTGGACTGATAGGACGTGTGAAACTCGGCCAACCGCAGCCTGAGTCAAACTTATCCTTTGATGAAAAGAGAGGTTCGCCTGTCACCACATCCACATAGATACCAGCATCAAACTTATCCCAATAGCGGTTAGAAAAGGCCCGCTCTGTGTCATTCTTTTGTGTAACTGCGTATTCTTCTGGCGAGAGCTTAGCCTTAATCTCTTCATCGCTAGGCTTAGGATAGCGACTAGCTTCGATAACAGGGTATGCAGCTTGATTGACATCGATATGGCAATATCCATTAGGATTCTTTTTTAGGTAATCCTGATGATAATCTTCTGCTTTGATAAAGTTTTTCAGAGACTCTTTTTCAACAGCCAAAGGCTTCTCATATTTCTTAGCAACTTCATCAAAAACTTGATTGATGGTATTCAAATCTGCTTCATCCTTATAATAAACACCTGTCCGATACTGGGTACCCTGATCATTTCCCTGCTTGTTTTTAGAAGTTGGATCAATAATGCGGAAATAGTGAAGTAAGATTTCTTTGAGAGATATTTTTTTTACGTTATAGGTAATTTTTACCGTCTCAGCGTGACCAGTTTGGGAGACCAATTCATACTTGGTCGTGTCGCCCTTACCATTTGCATAGCCTGATACTGCATCTATTACACCTGGCACGCGAGAAAAGTACTCTTCTACTCCCCAAAAACAGCCGCCAGCCAGATAAATCTCCCGCTTGTCCTCTTCCTTGACATCTTCTTTCTTCTGTTTAGTCACTTCTGTCTTGCTCATAGAGGCTTTCTTGATTTGCTCAATATTGGCCTGAGCTGGGCTAATAGACATGGAGCCCTTGATTAAGAAAAATAGACCAAAACAGGCAAGCAAGCCAAACAAAACCAGAAAAATCTTCCATTTGCCTTCCATGCTCTTTACTCCTTTCTACTTGATTTCTTTCAGTGTTTTTTCAATATCTTCCTTGCTCATATAGCCCACATGAGTTTTAGCAAGGGAGCCATCACTATTGATAAAGAGAGCAGATGGGTAGGATCGAATACCGTATTCTTTCAGTAATTCTCCCTTAGTATCCATGAGAACTGGGAAGTCTTTGTAGTCCAAAGACTTGTACCATTTCTTAAAATCATCTGCTGACTTTTCTCCATTAAAGGTCGGAGACACCACCGACAGGACAACATAATCTTTTCCAGACTGCTCCTTAGCCAAATCATTGGTATCTCCAAGAGTGGATAGACAAATAGAGCACCAAGATGCCCAAAACTTAAGGTATACTTTCTTGCCTTTGAAATCAGACAACTTGTAGGTCTTGCCGTCTACTCCTTGCAGACTAAAGTCCTTAGCCATTTTTGTAGCTTGATTAGAATTTGCCTTACTAGTCATGGAACTTTTATCATTTTTAGAAGCTTCTGAGTTCATTTGCTGATTTGAGCAAGCTCCCAATAAGCCGACACAAAGCAGACTGGCAGTCAAAATCGATAGTTTCTTCATCGTTTTCTTTCCTTTCAAAATAAGGAGAAAGCCGACAAAACTGACGACTTCCACCCTTATTGATAATTTTATTTATCAGATGACATCTCTGATGAATCTTCCATGTCATCCTTCATACTTGAGTCGCTAGATTTCATATCATCTTTCATGTCAGACTTACTGTCGGACATCATAGAAGAGTCCTTCATCTCATCCTTTTTCATCTTGTCATCAGACATGCTAGAGTCTTTCATATTCTCCTTCTTCATGTCATCTTTTTTCATATCATCTTTTTTCATCATGCTACTATCATCAGTCTTTTTCATATTAGTGTCTGACTTTTGACTGGAGCAAGCAGCCAAGGCAAAGATACTAAGTGCAGCGATTGTAAGGGTAGCGATTTTTTTCATGATATTTCTCCTTTAATTATATAATATTTATCCAAATAGCGATGCTAAAGCGTTTAGATTTCCGAGCATAAGCAAGATTCCCATGAGGATGATGAGTGCACCGCCGATTTTCTTAAGCGTTCCCATATAAGGTTTGAGTTTCGCAAAGCGCTGCAATACCCAGCCAGAAGCCAAAGCCATAGCTAGAAATGGAAGTGCTAATCCAAGTGTATAAACCAACATAAGTAAGCCTCCCTGAAGAGCGCCGTTACCGCCAGAAGCAGCAATTGCTAAAACAGAGCTCAGAACAGGTCCCACACAGGGCGTCCAACCAAAGCTAAAGGTGATACCCAAGAGAAATGCGTTAAGAAAATCACTTCTTTTACTATTCTTTTTAAGTTGGATGCTCTTTTGCTTTTGCAGCTGCTGGATATTGATGATTCCCATCTGGTGGATTCCCAGTAGAATGACAATTCCACCCAGAACATAGCGAAACCAAGGAGCATAGAGGACTTGTCCTAGAGCGCCAGCTCCATAGCCCAAAACTAAGAATACAGTTGATAAACCAGCTATGAAACATAGAGTCTTAGCCAATCCATACCAGGAAATGTCTTTTCCCATAAACCGAACCGTTTTCGGCTGATCCGAATCCAGCAAAATCCCCACATAGACTGGCATAAGCGGTAAGATACAGGGGGAGAAAAAGGAAAGAATCCCTGCCAGAAAAACAGAAATAAAGAACAAAAAACTTGTTGCCATTTCAAAAACCTCTCTATCAATTTCTGACTCTAGTATAAAATAAAAATCTCCCTAAAAATAGGGAGATCGATTTGGAAAAACTTGAATTTGGTTTTATCTTTGCTAAATCAAGAATTGAAAACGTATACCAATTGCTGTGGATTTATGTTAGGTTGAGAGTAAATGTAAAAGTGCTTCCTAGGCCACACTGGCTTTCAACCATTATTTCTCCACCCAGCTGATGAGCCAACTCACGAGCAATAGCAAGGCCCAGACCATGCCCACCTGTCTTCATATTACGAGATGTTTCTACACGATAAAGGCGTTTGAAAATCTTATCCAAATCCTCAGGAGCAATACCCTGTCCTTCATCCTTCACACTTATTGTCAAGATCTGCTCAGTTAATTGAGCCACGACCTCAATTTTAGTTCCAGGGTCTGAATACTTAAAGGCATTATTTAGCAAGTTGACCAAGATACGAGAAAGTTTATCGTAATGGCTCTTAATTTTCGCTGACTCAGGAGACACTTGAATGTAGATGTCTCGCTCCTCTTGCTCAATCAATAGTTGAAATTCACTCATGACCTCAATCAATAGCTGGTCTAGAAAGACTATTTCAGCTTCTCCATCTGATTCTATTCGAGGCTGGGCATTAAGAGTCAAAACATCCAACTCTTCCACCAATTTATTCAAACGCTCTGTCTGACGGCTAATCGTGGTCAAGTAATGAATCTGCTCCTCTTCTTCGATCACTCCATCTAAAATCCCCTCCACAGTCGCCTGAATAGAGGTAATGGGAGTTTTAATATCGTGAGAAAGCTGGGCAATCATCATTCCTTTTTCTCGTTCACTTTCATCAAGCGATTCAAACGTTTCTTGCAAATTATGCGACATATCGTTAAAAGCCTGACCTAACTCTTGAAATTCGATAGGGCCCTTGGCGTCAATCTCTGTACTAAAATCCTTGTCAGCTATATTCTGAGCCTGTTTTTTCAGATGCCGAAGGGAAGAAAATACTGGCGATAAAAGAAAGAGACTGACTGCCGCTCCTATAAAACTAGCAATCAAGGTCATTCCAACTAGGAAATAAATCTCGCTTTTTACAATCAACATTCGCTGGACTGCCCAGAAAACGAGTAAAATCGTTAGTAGGCTAGAAATTAGGTACCCTACTAGAATGTAACTTTTTAATTTCATTTTATACCTCGTGCTCCTTCCATTTTATACCCCAGACCCCAGACAGTTTTGACGGCAGGAGTGTCTGAACTGGCATACTTGGTCAATTCCTGTCTCAGAGCATGTATATGAACATTAAGGGTATTGGTATCATCTACGAAGTCTTCCTGCCACACCTTTTCGTAAAGCTCCGTCTTTGAAAAAACTCTCTCAGGATTACTAGCTAAAATCCAGAGCAGTTCAAAGGATTTCACTGTTAATTCCAAAAAATGCTCTCCGATGCGAGCCTCATGAACCGCATGATTCATCACCAAATCACCGAGCTCAATTTGTTCGATCTCGCCTCCACGATGCAGTCGGCGCAAAATGTTATTGACTCTTAGAACTAGCTCACGCGGACTAAAAGGTTTGGCTATAAAATCATCTGCTCCTAAGCTCAAACCGTAAATTTTGTCTTGATCGCTAGTCTTAGCCGTTGTAAAAAGAAAAGGCTGATCAGGTGCTATATACTGAACCTCACTGATAAAGTCATAACCGTCCATATTCGGCATCATGATGTCCGTTATGATCAGGTCAACAGATTTCTTTCGGAAAAGATCTAACCCCTCCACGCCATCTCGAGCCACTAAAACATGGTAGCCTTCCTGCATAAGATAGCGCTTTTGAATATCTAGAATATCCATCTCATCATCAACGAGTAAAATTGTCTTTCCCATTTGCCAATCTCCTGATAAAAACAGTGTTATACTGGCTTTAGTATAACACTATTTTTAGTATTTTTTAAATGATTTGAACCTTAATCTTTTTGTTTTTCTTTCAAACCTAGAAGGCTAAGAATTCCTGCCAAAGCTAGTCCTAAGAAACCAATGGTAGCTGTAGCTGTTTGAGCTTCACCAGTTGTGGGTAACGTAGGCTTATCATTTTTTTTCATTGTATCTGCCATCGGCTTAGAAGTTAGGTGTTCCCCCTTCACATCAGTCATGCGATGATCTACTTCCTTCGTACCCTCAGCTGTACTCATAGAATCTGTTGCAGAAGGCTTCTTATTCATCTGACCTTCTTGAGATGGTGTTGTAGAAGGTTTCATATTCATTTGACCTTCTTGAGATGGTATTGTAGCCATTTCTTTTCCACGAAGCTGAATCGTTACTTGACGAGTCGCGATAAGATTTGTCAAATCTGGTTTTCCATCTTTAGCACCATAGACCTTGACAGTAGCTTGGTAAGCATATGTGCCGTTAGCGCGAAGTTGGTCGAGAAGGTCTTGGCCGTCTTTACCTGTAGTATTGCCGTTCAAATCCACTTCGTAGAAGTATTGACCTTTCGCTAAGCCTTCAAGTGGCAAGAGAGCTGGATTTTTAGCTGTTCCATTGTCTGACCAAGGTGCCTTGTCAGAAGATTTGAGCAAGAGGCGCGTCAACATGCCGTCGCCACCGAAAGCTTCATACGGAATGACTTGATTGACACCAGCCAAGAATGGACCGGGAACGTTCGCTTTTTCTAAATAGCTGGCCGGAACGTCGATATGATCTTTAATATTTTTAGTGACCGAATCTTTGACTGCTTCTTTTGAAACAAGGCCGTTCAGGTTAACAGTTACATTTTTTGTAGCTACGAGATTGGTTAAATCTGCTTTTCCATCTTTAGCACCATAGACTTTTACAGTCGCTTGGTAAGCATATGTGCCATTAGCGCGAAGTTGGTCGAGAAGGGCTTGCCCGTCTTTACCTGTAGTATTGCCGTTCAAATCCACTTCGTAGAAGTATTGACCTTTCGCTAAGCCTTCAAGTGGCAAGAGGGCTGGATTGTTCGCTGTTCCATTATCTGACCAAGGTGCCTTGTCAGAAGATTTGAGCAAGAGACGCGTCAACATACCATCTCCACCGAAAGCTTCATACGGAATAACTTGATTAACACCAGCCAAGAATGGACCAGGAACATTTGCTTTTTCTAGATAGCTTGCTGGAACGTCGATATGGTCTTTAATATTTTTAGTGACTGAATCTTTGACTGCTTCTTTTGAAACAAGGCCGTTCAAGTCAACCGTCACATTTTTTGTCGCAACAAGATTGCTTAAATCTGCTTTGCCGTCTTTGGCGCCATAAACTTTGACAGTAGCTTGGTAACTGTGAGTTCCGTTAGTGCGAAGTTGGTCGAGAA
>NZ_RJPU01000005.1:0-105771 GCF_003943535.1 Streptococcus cristatus | reverse complement strand
CTCAGTGCCTCAATTAGTGCTTCAGATTCATCAAGCACGAGCTTGAGTACNAGCCTCAGTGCTTCACTCAGCGCCTCAGATTCATCAAGCACCAGCTTGAGCACGAGTCTAAGTGCTTCACTCAGTGCCTCAGATTCATCAAGCACAAGTTTGAGTACGAGCCTCAGTGCCTCAATTAGCGCTTCAGATTCANCAAGTACCAGCTTGAGTACGAGCCTCAGTGCTTCACTCAGCGCCTCAGATTCATCAAGCACCAGCTTGAGTACAAGCCTCAGTGCTTCAATTAGTGCCTCAGATTCATCAAGCACAAGTTTGAGTACGAGCCTCAGTGCCTCAATTAGTGTTTCAGATTCATCAAGCACGAGCTTGAGCACTAGCCTCAGTGCCTCAATTAGTGCTTCAGATTCATCAAGCACGAGCTTGAGTACAAGCCTCAGTGCTTCACTCAGCGCCTCAGATTCATCAAGCACNAGCTTGAGTACAAGCCTCAGTGCTTCACTCAGCGCCTCAGATTCATCAAGCACCAGCTTGAGTACAAGCCTCAGTGCTTCACTCAGCGCCTCAGATTCATCAAGCACCAGCTTGAGTACAAGCCTCAGTGCTTCAATTAGTGCCTCAGATTCAGCAAGCACAAGTTTGAGTACTAGCCTCAGTGCCTCAATTAGTGCGTCAGATTCAGCAAGTACCAGCTTGAGCACTAGCCTCAGTGCCTCAATTAGTGCAAGCGACTCAGCAAGCACCAGCTTGAGCACCAGCCTCAGTGCATCAATCAGTGCGTCAGATTCAGCAAGTACTAGCCTGAGCACAAGCCTCAGTGCCTCACTCAGCGCTTCTGACTCAACAAGCACAAGTTTGAGCACAAGTCTAAGTGCTTCACTCAGTGCGTCAGATTTAACAAGTACAAGTTTGAGCACCAGCCTCAGTGCCTCACTCAGCGCTTCAGATTCAACAAGTACAAGTTTGAGCACAAGCCTCAGTGCCTCAATTAGCGCCTCAGATTCAGCCAGCACGAGCCTGAGCACAAGTCTCAGTGCCTCACTCAGTGCTTCAGATTCATCAAGTACAAGTTTGAGCACGAACCTCAGTGCATCAATCTCAGTAAGCGAGAGTGCATCATCTTCTGTAAGCAGTAGCCAATCAACCTCAGCGAGCGAGAGCACTTCAGCATCATTGAGCGCTAGCGAGTCTGCTCTGGCAAGTGAAAATGATTTGGCATCACTGAGTGTAAGCGAATCTCTATCAGCAAGCGTAAGCTTAAGCACCAGCGTATCGTCTTCAGTCAGCGCGTCAGATTCAACAAGTACAAGTGTAAGTACATCTACATCGCTTAGTGATAGCCTTTCAAGCAGCTTGAGTACAAGTGTGTCACAAGAGTCAAACTCATTCAGCCACAGTAAGGGTGATCCAACCAGCGAGTCTAAGCCAGAGTCTAACCTGCCAAGCTACCTTGCATCTGTAAGTGCAAGTACTTCAGCTTCTGTAAGTGATAGTCAGTCTATCTCTACTTCATTGAGTACAAGTGCAAGCATTTCAGGATCAATCAGTGCCAGTCATGCTATCGCTGACGATTCACTTTCAGCAAGTGCCTACTTGAGCATGAGTGTCTCTGTTTCATTGAGCACATCTGCAAGTGTGTCACTGAGTGATAGCGCAAGCATCTCTACTAGTCTGTCTGAAAGTGCATCTGTATCTAGTGCTACAAATCACTCTCAAGCACCTAAGCCACAGCCTGCACAACCAGAAAAAGTTAAGGTTACTCCAAATGCTAAAGCTTTACCAAATACAGGAACTGTCAATAATCCATTAGCAGCTCTTGGATTAGGAATAGCAACGTTAGCATCAGCCTTTCTTAAGAACAAAAAGAAGAAAGAATCAACATCTGATGTGAATTTGGAAGACTAATCTTAAAACCTAGCTAAAATGATAGCAGCACTTTAGCGATGGAACGCAAATCCCAGATAGCCATAGGCCATCTGGGATTTTTGCTTTTTGCATGTATAGAATGTGAGTTATGCTGAGATAAAAGATAAACTGGGCAATTTAGATGTTTTGAGCCTGAGACTAGAAAGCGATGAACCAAGCTAAATATTTTGAAATTTAGATCTGCCTGCTGGTCTTTTCTTGTCGTGAGAGAGCCTTGTCGCCTATTCTAGTTTGCTCTTGAGTATGAAGAAAATAAAAGTTTCAAAATGAGCAAAAATAATTCAATTCTTTTTTAGAAAAGGCTTGTGAGATTAGGCTGGATGTTTTAAAATAGTATAGGAGATTATCCGCTATTTATTTTTCGGAGGAAAAGAAATGTCCATTAATTGGCAAGAAATTATATTTAGCTTTTTAGGAGGCTTGGGGCTGTTCCTATACAGTATTCGTATGATGGGAGACGGCTTGCAGCAGGCAGCGGGGGACCGTCTGCGCTATTTCATTGATAAATACACGAGCAATCCTTTTTTAGGTGTGCTAGTTGGGATTGGGATGACAGCCCTGATCCAGTCTAGTTCAGGTGTGACAGTAATTACAGTTGGTCTGGTTAGTGCGGGGCTGTTGACCCTGCGTCAGGCTATCGGGATTGTCATGGGGGCTAATATTGGTACGACTGTGACTTCCTTCATCATTGGTTTTAAGTTGGGTGATTATGCACTTCCCTTGCTCTTTATCGGTGCGGTTTGCCTCTTTTTCACAAAAAATCGCTCTGTTAACAATATCGGGCGCATCTTCTTTGGTGTTGGCGGGATCTTTTTTGCCCTCAATCTCATGAGTGGAGCCATGGAGCCGCTTAAAGATCTGCAAGTCTTTCGCGACTACATGGTTCAGCTGAGTAAAAATCCAGTCTTAGGTGTCTTTGTCGGAACGGGTTTGACCTTGCTCATCCAGGCATCATCAGCGACTATTGGGATTCTGCAAAATCTCTATGCCAGCAATCTCATTGATTTGCATGGAGCCTTGCCTGTCCTCTTTGGTGACAATATCGGAACGACGATTACAGCGATCATCGCTTCCTTGGGTGCTAATATCGCAGCCAAGCGTGTCGCTGGCGCCCATGTGGCCTTTAATGTTTTGGGGACAATCATCTGTATGATTTTCTTGTTGCCTTTTACATCGCTGATTCAGTCGTTTGAGACAGCCTTGCACTTGTCACCAGAAATGACCATTGCCTTTGCCCACGGAACTTTTAATATTACCAATACCATTATCCAGTTTCCTTTTATTGGCTTTTTAGCATATTTGGTTACCAAGTTGATTCCGGGTGAGGATGAAACCGTTAAATACGAATCTCTTTACCTTGATACGATTTTGATTGACCAAGCGCCATCACTGGCTTTGGGAAATGCTAAAAAGGAACTCCTTCACTTGGGTGGCTACGCGGCAAAATCTTTTGAGTTGGCCTATGATTATATTATTAACTACGAAGAAAAATCCGCTGAGAAGGGCCATAAGACTGAGGAAGCTATCAACGCCATTGATGATGAATTGACTCGCTATCTGATTGTCCTATCTGGTCAACAGCTCAATCCAAAAGAGAGTGAAGTCTTGACTAGCATTCTGGACTCTAGCCGTGATTTGGAGAGAATTGGTGACCACTCAGAAGCTTTGCTGAATTTGACAGACTACTTGCACCGCAAGAAAGTGGAATTTTCACCAGCTGCCTTGGCAGAGTTGGAAAACATTTATCAACTGACTTTGGACTTTATCAAAGAAGCTTTGACTTCTGTGGAAACAAATGATGTGGAATTGGCCAACACTTTAGAAGCCAAGCATGCAGCTATTGACAAGCTAGAACGCAGCCTGCGCAAGACCCACATTGCCCGTCTCAACAAGGGAGAATGTACGCCTCAGGCTGGGGTCAACTTCATCGATATTATTTCCCACTATACCAGAGTTGCTGACCACGCCATGAATTTGGCTGAGAAAGTACAGATGGAACAAATTTAAGACAGAAAGAGGCTGGGACAAAAGTCCTAGCCTCTCAATTGTCTTTGGATTGTCGAGTAAGACGCAGTGGTTGAATGGGCTCTACTACGCTGATTTCATCAGCTTTTACAGCCCTACTCAACTGTGCGGAGGTGGGACGACGAAATCGAATTCTAACGAATTCCCGATTTCTGTCCCACTCTCTTTTCTTGATTTAAATAATATAATAAATTTTTCTAAAAAAGAGGTATAGACCATTTACAAATAAAATAGAAAGCGTTATAATAGAGTCAATAGAAATAGAACAAGAGGAGGCAGTCAGATGCCTAAGTATATAAAAGCCGATCAGTTCTTCTATCCTCAAGGAATTCGCAAGGGTGGATTTTTGGAAGTGACTGATGGAAAATTTGGAAAATTAGTACAGGAAGTCCCTGCTGATGCGGAAGTGATTGATTACACAGGCTACTCTGTCGCACCGGGTCTGGTCGATACCCATATCCATGGTTTTGGTGGGGTCGATGTCATGGACAATAACATCGAAGGTACCCTCCATACCATGAGTGAAGGGCTTTTGACGACTGGGGTGACTAGTTTCCTGCCGACAACGCTGACATCATCTTACGAGCAACTCCTAGCTGTGACGGAGAATATTGGTGCGCGCTATCAAGAAGCAAGTGGTGCCAAGATTCGTGGTCTCTACTTTGAGGGGCCTTACTTCACTGAAAAGTACAAGGGTGCCCAAAACCCAGCCTACATGAAGGATCCTCGTATGGATGAATTTCGTGCTTGGCAAAAGGCAGCTAATGGTCTGCTAAATAAGATTGCTTTGGCACCTGAACGTGAGGGCGTGGAAGAATTTGTTCGCACCATCACTGATGAAGGCGTGACAGTCGCTTTGGGGCACTCTAATGCGACCTACGACGAAGCCAAGGCAGCAGTGGAAGCAGGAGCCAGTGTCTGGGTGCATGCCTACAATGGTATGCGAGGCTTGACCCACCGTGAGCTAGGTATGGTTGGGGCTATGTATGAGCTGCCTCACACTTACGCAGAGTTGATTTGTGATGGTCACCACGTGGATCCCAAAGCCTGTGATATTTTGCTCAAGCAAAAGGGCCATGAACATGTAGCTCTCATCACAGACTGTATGACTGCAGGTGGGCTGGAAGACGGCGACTATATGCTGGGAGAATTTCCAGTGGTGGTAGCTAATGGCACAGCTCGTCTCAAATCGACTGGCAACTTGGCAGGATCAATCCTGCAGCTCAAAGACGGCCTGAAAAATGTGGTTGAGTGGGGCATCGCAAATCCTCACCAAGCAGTCATGATGGCCAGTCTCATACCAGCAAAATCCGTCCACATTGACGATGTCTGTGGCCAGATCAAGGAAGGCTATGATGCCGATTTTATCGTGCTGGACAAGGATTTAGAGCTGGTTGCTACTTATCTGGATGGCGAAAAACGCTTTGAAGCTGCCTCCAGTATTCTTTAATTGAGTCTCCTTATATTTTTAGAAAGGATGGGGTAACCTGTCCTTTTTAATGTGGGGTTGCTGCTTTTCCCTAGGATTTACTAGAGGGACTTGGGCAAAGCTAGAATGGTTGGCGCAACTAGAAAGTCTATGAGATATTTTCTTAACAGATGGTAGGGCTTTCTCAATGAAAGAGAAGATGTTATAATAGGGTTATCACAGACGAGGAGGACAGGATGAAAAAGATTGATTATAAATTTATGGGAATGGGCTTGGTGTTCCTCTTCTTTGGATTATTACTGCATCGTTTCTTGATATTTATTGCTGGGTTGGCCTTTATCATTTACAGCTTTTTCAGCCGAGGCATGGCTCCAACCAAGGAAAATATCTTTAAGCCAAAATTGTCCAAAAGAAAGAAAAAATAAGGAGAACAGATATGCAAAATTATACCCTTAACAATGGTGTCAAGATCCCAGTCTTGGGCTTTGGTACTTGGAAGGCTCAGGACGGAGAAGAGGCTTATCAGTCAGTCTTGACCGCCCTTAAGGCTGGTTATCGCCACATTGATACGGCAGCTATCTACAAGAATGAGGAGAGTGTCGGTCGAGCGATTAAAGACAGCGGCATTCCGCGTGAGGAGCTCTTCATCACTACCAAGCTCTGGAATAGCAAGCATACCTATGAAGCGGCCATGGAAGCCTTTGATAGCTCCATGGAGCGTTTAGGGCTGGATTATCTGGATCTCTACCTCATCCATTGGCCAAATCCGAAGCCTGTACGAGAAGACGGGGCTTGGCAAAAGCGTAATGCAGAAGTTTGGCGGGCCATGGAGGACCTCTACCAAGCTGGTAAGATCCGAGCGATCGGCATCAGCAATTTCCTGCCTCATCACCTAGAGGCTCTGCTGGAAACAGCGCGCGTCACACCAGCTGTCAATCAAATCCGCCTAGCGCCAGGTGTCTATCAAACAGAGGCGGTGGACTTCTGCCGTGCCCATGATATCCTACTTGAAGCTTGGGGACCATTTGGCCAGGGCGAACTCTTCCAAAATTCAGCTGTGCAGGCGATAGCAGATAAGTATGGCAAGACTATTGCCCAAATCGCTCTCGCTTGGAGCTTACAAGAAGGCTTCCTACCCCTGCCTAAGTCAGTCACTCCGAGTCGGATTGCTAGCAATCTGGATTGCTTTGACATCGAACTGAGTCCTGCTGACCTCGAAATTCTTAAAAATATCAGCGGTTTGGAAGGCGGAGCACCTAATCCAGATGGAATGGATTTTTAAGCGATAGACGAACATCTTTTTAGTTGAAATCAAGCTACTCGATATCTTAGTTATTAGTCTTTAATGAAGTTTTATAGTGACCTAGGCCTCGGCCAGTCACTTTTCCTATGGTTTCGTGGCAACTTAGGCCTCGAACCCTCTTTTCATTTCTATTTATAAAATCCATCGCCCCTCGCTTATTTGTCGTCAAAAACAAGTGCCAGATGAGGGTCTCTCAAGAGATTATAGTTTCTTGAAAAGAAGAATTAGTTTTTATAGGTTCTTTTGAAGATTACAAGGGTATTGCTATTGCAGTTATACCGAATCGGAAGTTATGGTTTTTTATCATAGGTTTAAAACAAAAGTATTGATAAAATATGGTTACAAAGCATAGTTGTCTATTTCGCTAGCCTTGCTAATCTTATTAGTTCTCACAAAGATAAAAACTTTCCTCCTTGCACCAATAAGGGCGCTATTTTCGAATTATATAAATGAGTCCCTTTTGAATATTTCAAAAGGGGCTTATCAGTATTTGATAACTTAAAAGTATTTACTTTCGATAGCTTTTGAGTTATAATAAATTCGAAAAGAGGATGCTTTGTGCACACTATTTATTTTTATAAAGATAAACATGGGAATCAACCAGTTTTGAACTATATGAAGGAGTTGGCTAGTCTCAATAGCAAGGATAGCCGGATCAAACTCAACAAGCTCAATGACTATATCGAACTCTTGAGTCAACAGGGAACTCGTGCCGGTGAGCCCTACATCAAGCATCTAGAGGCAGAGATTTGGGAATTACGACCCTTACGGGATCGGGTTTTGTTTGTGGCTTGGATAGATGGAAGCTTTGTCTTACTGCATCATTTTGTTAAAAAGACGCAAAAGACTCCCAGACGGGAGATTGAGAAGGCCAAACGAGAGTTGCAAGATTTGAAAGAAAGAGGGCTAAAAGATGAAGAATAGTGCTATTGGTAGTAATTGGAAAGAAGTGAGGGCAGAGCTTTTCACCAAGGAAGAAATCCTAGAAAGCGATCTGCGGGTAGCGATTATGACAGAGCTGATCGAGGCCAGACATGAAAAGGGTATTAGCCAAAAGAAGCTTGAAGAACTCAGTGGGGTCAGTCAACCTGTCATCGCTCGAATGGAGACAGGAAAGACCAACCCTCAATTGGATACGGTATTGAAAGTATTAGCAAGCCTTGGCAAGACCCTAGTCGTCGTCCCACTAGAGCAAGAAAAGGCTTAATAGAAAGTAAGAAATAAATATTAGATAAACAAGTCAAACTTACCAGAGGCTTTGTCTAATCCATGCCATAGAGCCAGTTTAGATACACTCAGATTAAAAACCACACCCCAATCGTTAGATTTTATGTCTAACTTTTGGGGTGTGGTTTTTTATTGCAACCTGTTTTATTTATCAATACAATTTCAAATCACGAGGGTCAACTGGGAAAGTTGGATTGTATGGATTGTGACGTAGTTTGAAGTGTTTGACATCTTCGATGGTTTGAGTTCCAGATAGTTGCATGACGGTTTTTAGTTCAGCATTTAGGTGTTCAAAGACTTGACGAACACCGACGCTACCACCAAGGGCCAAACCATAAATGACAGGACGTCCAATGGCTACTAAGTCTGCTCCTGAAGCCAAGGCTTTAAAGACGTGTTGGCCACGGCGAATACCGGAGTCAAAGACAATCGGTACACGTTTATCAACTGCTTCAGCAACTTCTTGAAGTGAGTCAAAGGCAGCTGGTCCACCGTCGATTTGGCGACCACCGTGGTTGGTTACCCAGATTCCAGAAGCACCTGCAGCAAGCGAACGTTCGACATCTTCACGGCATTGAGGACCTTTGACATACACAGGGAGACCTGAGTATTCAGCGATAAACTCAACATCTCGTGGGGACAAGCGTTGTTTAGCTGATTTGTAGACAAAGTCCATGGACTTACCAGCACCTTCGGGTAAGTATTCTTCAACGATAGGCATGCCAACTGGGAAGACAAAACCATTGCGCTTATCTACCTCACGATTGCCTCCTACAGTCGCATCCGCAGTTAAGACAATGGCTGTGTAGCCTTCTGCCTTGACACGATCCATGATATGGCGGTTAATCCCGTCATCTTTACTGAAGTAAAATTGGAACCAATGAGGTGTCCCTTGGAGGGCTTGAGAAATTTCTGGAAGATCAACAGTGGAGTAGGAGCTGGTTGTATAAAGAGAGCCAAACTCATGTACACCACGCGCAGTGGCGACTTCTCCTTGCTCATTTGCTAATTTATGGGCTGCAACAGGCGCCATGATGATTGGTGAAGACAGTTTTTCGCCTGCAAATTCAATCTCAGTGCTTGGATTTTCCACATCACAGAGCGTATGAGGGACAATGAGTTTATGATTAAAAGCTCGAATGTTCTCGCGTAAAGTGAACGTGTCCTCAGCTCCACTCGCGATGTAGCCAAAAGCAGCTTTAGGAATGACTTGCTGCGCCATAGGCTCCAGATCATAGGTGTTGATAAAATCCACAGGGCCTTCGGCATTGCTTGTTTTGTATGACATAAAATGTCCTCCTTGATAAAAGTAAACGTTTACTTTTTTGATTTACAGGAACATCTTAACTCTTTTTCATATCATTTTCAAAAATTTTGTCTGGAAGTTTCAGATTGTAATAGAGACGATAAATATTTTTTATCATTGTGATAGAAAATACATATTATCCAAACATGCCTTTTAGTGCTACAATAGCTGTATTATTCCTAGATGGGAGGTTCTCTTTTGGATTGGTCCATTGTTGAACAATATCTACCATTATATCAAAAGGCATTTTTTCTAACCCTGCATATCGCAGTTTGGGGCATTTTGGGAGCTTTTCTAGTTGGTTTACTTGTTAGTATTATCCGACATTATCGTATCCCTGTTTTGGCACAGCTAGCCACAGCTTATATTGAATTGTCGCGAAATACGCCTCTTTTGATCCAACTCTTCTTTCTCTACTTCGGGCTTCCTCGGATTGGGATTGTCCTTTCCTCAGAGGTCTGCGCCACCCTTGGTCTTATCTTTTTGGGAGGTTCCTATATGGCAGAATCCTTCCGAAGCGGGCTAGAAGCAGTTAGTCAAACCCAGCATGAGATTGGCTTAGCGATCGGTCTGACACCCGTTCAGGTTTTTCGCTACGTGGTATTGCCACAGGCCACAGCAGTGGCTCTGCCATCCTTCAGTGCCAATGTGATTTTCCTGATCAAGGAAACCTCTGTCTTCTCTGCGGTTGCTCTAGCCGACCTCATGTACGTTGCCAAGGACTTGATTGGGCTTTACTATGAGACAGATATTGCACTGGCTATGTTGGTAGTGGCTTATCTTATCATGCTCCTGCCTATATCATTGCTCTTCAGTTGGATAGAAAGGAGGCTCCGCCATGCAGGATTCGGGAATACAAGTACTCTTTCAGGGAAATAATCTTTTGCGGATCTTACAAGGATTGGGAGTCACGATTGGGATTTCCATCCTCTCTGTCCTCTTGTCTATGATTTTCGGTACGGTCATGGGAATCATCATGACCTCTCATTCTAGAGTCATTCGTTTTTTGACACGTTTTTATCTAGAATTTATCCGCATCATGCCTCAACTGGTGTTACTCTTCATTGTTTATTTCGGTTTAGCCCGAAATTTTAATATCAACATTTCTGGAGAGACTTCTGCTGTTATCGTTTTTACCCTCTGGGGAACGGCTGAGATGGGAGATTTGGTGCGCGGAGCTATCACTTCCCTTCCCAAACATCAGTTTGAAAGCGGACAGGCGCTGGGGTTAACGACCTTCCAACTTTACTACCACATCATCATCCCGCAGGTCTTGAGAAGACTGCTTCCGCAGGCCATCAATCTCGTCACTCGGATGATCAAAACGACTTCTCTGGTGGTTTTGATTGGGGTCGTTGAAGTCACAAAAGTGGGGCAGCAGATTATCGATAGCAATCGTTTGACCATTCCAACCGCATCCTTTTGGATTTACGGCACCATACTGGTTCTGTATTTTGCAGTTTGCTTCCCTATCTCTAAACTATCCACTCACTTAGAAAAACACTGGAGGAACTAAATGCCTGATACCATATTAGAAATCAAGGATCTAAAAAAATCCTTCGGAGACAATCCCATCCTCCAAGGACTTTCCCTAGAAATCAAAAAAGGGGAAGTAGTGGTTATTCTAGGACCATCTGGTTGTGGGAAAAGCACCCTCCTTCGCTGCCTCAATGGCTTGGAAACCATTCAGGGTGGAGATATTCTTCTGGATGGCCAGTCCATTATTGGAAACCAGAAAGACTTTCACTTGGTTCGTCAAAAGATTGGCATGGTCTTTCAAAGTTATGAACTCTTTCCCCATCTGGACGTCCTGCAGAACCTTATCTTAGGTCCTATCAAAGCACAAGGACGGGATAAGAAAGAAGTGACGGAAGAAGCCCTGCAATTACTGGAACGCGTCGGATTGCTCGACAAGCAACACAGCTTCGCTCGCCAATTATCTGGTGGACAAAAGCAACGAGTTGCCATTGTCCGTGCCCTGCTCATGCATCCAGAAATTATCCTTTTTGACGAGGTAACGGCTTCGCTTGATCCAGAAATGGTGCGTGAGGTCCTCGAACTCATCAACGACCTAGCTCAAGAAGGGCGTACCATGATTCTAGTAACCCACGAAATGCAGTTTGCCCAAGCCATTGCGGACCGGATTATCTTCCTCGACCAAGGGAAGATTGCTGAAGAAGGAACGGCTCAGTCCTTCTTTACCAATCCACAAACCAAACGAGCACAGGAATTTTTAAACGTTTTTGACTTCAGCCAATTTGGCTCATATTTATAAAGGAGATTCTTATGAAACTACTCAAATCACTCTTAACTGTTTTGGCACTTGCCTTTGCCCTTATTTTTGTCACAGCTTGTGGCTCAGGCGGAAATGCTACTTCTTCATCTGGTAAAACTACTGCCAAAGCTCGCACTATTGATGAAATCAAAAAAAGTGGTGAACTTCGAATTGCTGTATTTGGCGACAAGAAACCTTTTGGTTATGTAGACAACGATGGTTCTTACCAAGGTTATGACATCGAACTGGGAAATCAGCTGGCTAAAGACCTCGGTGTTAAGGCAAAATACGTTTCTGTCGATGCTGCCAACCGTGCAGAATACTTGATTTCTAACAAGGTGGACATCACCCTTGCTAACTTTACCGTCACAGACGAACGTAAGAAACAAGTTGACTTTGCCCTTCCCTACATGAAGGTTTCACTGGGTGTTGTGTCTCCTAAGAAAGGTGTCATCACAGATGTTAAACAGCTTGAAGGCAAGACTTTGATTGTCACAAAAGGAACTACCGCTGAAACTTACTTTGAGAAAAATCATCCAGAAGTTAAGCTTCAAAAATACGACCAATACAGTGACGCCTACCAAGCTCTTTTGGATGGACGTGGAGATGCCTTCTCGACTGACAATACTGAAGTTCTAGCTTGGGCTCTTGAAAATAAAGGATATGAAGTAGGAATTACTTCGCTTGGTGACCCAGATACTATCGCACCAGCAGTCCAAAAAGGAAACAAAGAGTTGCTTGATTTCATCAATAAAGACATTGAAAAATTGGGCAAGGAAAACTTCTTCCACAAGGCTTATGAAAAGACTCTTCACCCAACCTACGGTGATGCTGCAAAAGCAGATGACCTCGTTGTTGAAGGTGGAAAAGTAGAATAGAAGGGTTGGTTAAGTAGAAAAATCTACCTTAAAAAATGAACCGTATCTCAACAGTTAGACAGAAAAAGTCTAGCAGTTGAGGTGCGGTTCAAATTATGTTTGTTTGATTTGTTTTGATTTCTACAAGTAGAGCTCAGTTAGCTTGTGAGCTACACCGTCTTGGTCGTTGGTGAGTTCAAGCTGCTGGTCGGCATAAGGAAGCAGGGTTTCGCTAGCGTTTTTCATGGCATAGCCTGTTCCCGCAAATTCCAGCATTTCGGTATCATTGTGCTCGTCACCAAAAGCAATCAGGTCCTTGCGATCGACATTGAGGATATTGAGCAGGTACTGGAGGGCGAAGGCTTTGTTAACACCTTTAGGACCGCACTCAAGGATATTAAGCGGACCGCCCCAGGTATTGATGGAGAGTTCATGCTGGTAAAAGGCATTCATCTCTTCAGCTAGAGCGTATTTATCTGTGGCATGGGTTTGTAGCAAAATAGCATTTGGATTTTTAGTGACCAGCTGGGCCTGAAATTGATTTTCTGGCTTGAAATTATCAATTCCAAAGAGCTTGGGATCTGCGATTTCTTCGTTTGTATTGGTGATGTAGAATTTCTTACGGTATTCACCAGCAATGAAATCAGCTTCGATTTCTTCTTTTCGTTGGACCATATCCAGCAAGAAAGACTTGTCTACCGTCAAGGATTGCTCAAATTCCCACTTTTTTTCAGGAATATGGGTCAAAGAGCCGTTGAAGTTTATCATGGGAGTATTCAGCTCTAACTCTTTATAGAAATCCAGAGCCATGCGGTAAGGGCGGCCAGTGGTGATGATGACCTTGTGTCCTTTAGCCGATATTTTTTTGATGGTTTCTTTGGTAAAATCAGAAATCTTACTCTCAGAATTGAGCAAGGTTCCGTCCAAATCTACAGCAATTACTTTATTCGTCATTCTTTTTCCTCGTACAGTATCAATCAGTATAGTAAGTCTATTATAACAGAATTAAGAATAAATGCTACAAGTTGTGGTATAATGTTTCCTCAATAGCTAAGACGAAAGATGTCTGCTGATAGTCTATGAGCGAAGAGAGTTGAAGTAAAGGGGAGGAGCCTGTATGCGTAAACCAATTTTCATTCACATTTTTTTCCTACTAATTGCATTTGTTGTGTATATTCAGGGGATTACGGCTCAGGGGCCAGACCTGATCTGGAATATGATTCTGGCTTTGATTGCCTATGACGCTGCCGTCTTGACGACGATGTTTAAGAAGCAGAAGTGGCTTTATCCGCTCTTGCTGGCGGTTTGGCTGGCCTTTTATCCTAATACTTTTTATATGCTGACGGACTTGGTGCACATGACTTGGGTGGGAGATACCCTGTGGAACCCTGTCAGCATGCGCCTATTTATGGCTTTTGTGCCGAGCATTTTATTTGGCGTTTACTGCGGGATTGAAAGCTGGAATATTTTGCGCGAGCGCTGGAAGTGGACTTGGTGGTTGGATATGCTTGCGGTTGCGGCTCTGTCTTATCTATCGAGTCTAGCCATCTACATCGGTCGTTATGATCGCCTCAATTCCTGGGACTTGGTGACGCGACCCGAACTAGTTATCCAAAAATTACTGGAGACCTTTCAGAAGGATCGTCTGGTATTTATCCTTGGATTTACCTTTATCCAAATCATGACTTTGCTCTTTTTAAGCAGAGAAAATAAAAAATAAGACGCTTTAAAGTATTTTTTGGAGCAATGGACTTGAAAAAGTGAATGTTTTTGAGTATAATCATAGTATTGTTCGTAAATAACGAATAAGCAGCACTGTTTTAAAGAAAATCAGGAGTTCTCTTTTAATCAGTTGCCATAAAACAATTTAGGAGATTATCTATAATGGATAAATTATTTAAACTCAAAGAGCACGGTACGGATGTTCGTACGGAAGTTCTCGCTGGGTTAACAACTTTCTTTGCTATGAGCTATATCCTCTTTGTCAATCCAGCCATGCTGTCGCAAACGGGTATGCCAACTCAAGGTGTCTTTCTGGCTACGATCATCGGTTCCGTTGCGGGAACACTCATGATGGCCTTTTATGCCAACCTCCCTTACGCACAAGCGCCGGGTATGGGGCTTAATGCTTTCTTTACTTTCACGGTTGTCTTTAGTCTGGGCTATACTTGGCAAGAGGCTCTGGGTATGGTCTTCATCTGTGGTCTGATCTCGCTCTTCATTACCCTGACCAAGATTCGGAAGGCTATTATTGAGTCTATTCCATCAGCACTTCGTTCAGCTATTTCCGCTGGTATCGGTGTCTTTCTAGCTTATGTAGGGATTAAAAATGCCGGACTGTTGAAGTTTTCAATCGATCCAGGCAACTATGTAGTAGCCGGTAAGGGAGCTGACCAAGCCAAAGCTGCTATTACAGCAAACTCAGCTGCAACTCCGGGATTAGTTGATTTTAATAATCCAGCAGTTTTACTCGCTTTACTTGGTCTAGCGATTACAGTTTTCTTTGTAATCAAGGGCATCAAAGGCGGCATTATCTTGTCTATCTTTACAACAACAGTCGTAGCGATTGCTGTTGGCTTGGTAAACCTGTCTGCGATTGACTTCGGTCAGCACAATCTGTCAACAGCTCTGAAAGAACTTGGACAAGTGTTCGGGGTTGCGGTTGGTCCAGAAGGCTTGGGAGCTCTCTTTGCTGATACGGCTCGTCTGCCTCAGACATTTATGGCCATCCTAGCCTTCTCTCTGACGGATATTTTTGATACCATCGGTACCTTGATCGGAACTGGTGAAAAAGTGGGTATCGTCGCAAGCTCTGGTGAAAACCATGAGTCAGAAGGTTTGGACAAGGCTTTGTACTCAGACTTGATCGGTACGACTATCGGTGCAATCGCCGGAACATCCAACGTTACTACTTATGTAGAGTCTGCAGCTGGTATCGGAGCTGGCGGACGGACTGGTTTGACAGCCTTGGTTGTAGCGCTCTGCTTTGCGGTATCTAGCTTCTTTAGCCCGCTGTTAGCCATCGTTCCAACAGCAGCAACTGCGCCAATTTTGATTGTCGTAGGGATCATGATGCTTGGCAGTCTGAAAAATATCCAGTGGGATGACATGGCAGAAGCTATTCCAGCTTTCTTTACATCCATCTTCATGGGCTTCACTTACAGCATCACAAACGGGATTGCAGCAGGCTTTATCATGTATGCTCTTGTGAAGGTTATCAAAGGTCAAGCTAAGGATGTACATCCGATGATTTGGATCTTAAATCTACTCTTCATCCTTAACTTTATCAGCCTAGCTCTTTCTTAAGAATCATTGTTAAGAAGTTGGAAATCTTCCAGCTTCTTTTTTTGCAGGAAAAATTTAGGAAATGTCCTAGTTTACTTCTAAATAAAAGCGAGTAACCTGCTTTGATTAGAAGATTTTGAAAGCTCATCTAATTTTTTTCAAACATTTTGCTTCCTCTATTAGAAAATTGAGCGCAAATGCAAATCTTCTGGTATAATAAAAGAATGTTTAGTCATAATGAAGAAGAATTAATCAAATGGGGCCAGCGTCTCGGAAGCCTCCTTCAGGAGCAAGATGTTTTGGTTTTGACAGGAGACTTGGGTGCGGGCAAGACGACTTTTACCAAGGGCTTAGCTCAAGGTCTGTGCATCAAGCAGATGATCAAAAGTCCGACCTATACCATTGTTCGCGAGTATGAAGGACGATTGCCACTGTATCATTTAGATGTCTATCGGATTGGTGAAGATCCGGACTCGATTGACTTGGATGATTTTCTCTTTGGTGAGGGAGTTACGGTCATCGAGTGGGGAGAATTGCTAGGTGATAGTTTACCAGATGATTATCTGAAGCTGACCCTTGTGAAGAAAGACGACGGTCGTGAGCTAGTCTTTGAAAGTCAGGGGCGCCGTTCTCAGGAACTACTGGAGGAATTGCTGCATGGCTGAGTTTGAATTGGCCTTGCGGGAGGCGGAAAAGACAGATGCCGCTGACTTGATTCGCTTTTTAAATCAAGTCGGAGCTGAGTCAGACTACATGACCTTGGATGAGGCGGGGATTTTGATGGATGAAGATCAGATGGCTCAGTTTATTCAGCGTCAAGCTGAGTCGGATAATCAGCTTTATCTCTTGGCCTTGCTTGATAATGAAATCGCTGGGATTGTCAGTATCACAGCGGATTTTCATGAGCGGATTCGCCACATTGGGCAAGTCTTTATCGTTGTCAAAAAAGCCTTTTGGAATCAAGGCCTCGGTCGTATCTTGCTAGAAGAAGCTGTGGATTGGGCAGAAAATGGAAGCAGTCTTCGCCGTTTGGAACTAACTGTCCAGGTTAGAAATGAGCGAGCTGTTCATCTCTATAAAGAATTAGGATTTGAAATCGAAGGCCTACAAAAAAGAGGGGCCTATTTAAGAGAAGGGATATTTCTAGATGTTTACCTGATGGGAAAACTGATAGATTGATGAAATATGTTAAAAAAAATTGTACGAATGTTTTTGAGCCTTTTGCTTGTCACAGCTATTGGAGTAGGAGGCTATGCTTGGACTATTTACAATCAGTCAACGGACGCTTTGTCCCATACTTACAAGGGTTTTGGGAATGAGACGAACGTTATTGCGGAAACCAAGCCCTTGACGATTTTACTGATGGGGGTAGATACAGGAAGCGGCTCGCGGTCTGATACCTGGAAGGGAAATAGCGATTCCATGCTTCTCCTATCTGTCAATCCTCAGACTAAAAAGACGGTCATGATGAGTTTGGAGCGGGATATTCTGACTCAAATCGATGAAAATGGCGAAACGACAGAAGCCAAACTCAATGCTGCCTATGCTTATGGCGGTGCAGAATTGGCCATTGCGACCATTGAGAAATTGATGAACATCCATATTGACCGTTATGTGATGATCAATATGCAAGGACTGGTTCAGCTAGTCGATGCAGTTGGCGGTATTGAAGTCAACAATACTTTTGATTTCCCGATCTCCATTGAAGAAAATGAACCGGAATATACTGCAACTGTCGAGCCAGGCAAGCATTTGATCAACGGAGACCAAGCTTTGGTCTATGCCCGCATGCGTTACCAGGATCCAGAGGGGGATTACGGTCGTCAGAAACGTCAGCGTGAGGTGATCCGAAAGGTCGTTGAGAAGGTGCTCAGTCTTAACAGTATTAGCCATTATCAAGCTATTTTGCGAGCAGTCAGCAAGAATATGCAGACCAATGTAGCACTGGATGCGGGAAGTATCCCTCAGTTATTGGGCTACAAAGACGCCTTTAGAAGTATTCAGTCTGAACAATTGCGTGGGGAAGATGCTACCTTGGCCGATGGCGGTAGCTATCAGCTGGTTACGTCTGATCATTTGCTAGAAATGCAAAATTTGATTCGGAAAACGTTGGGCTTGTCTTCAGTTAAGACTCTGAAAACCAATGCCGTACTGTATGAAGACTTGATGGGAGGCAGGAGCTTGCGTGCTTCTAGTTCAGAGAGTTCAAGTTCAGTCCAGAATGATCGAACTATTTATAGCCAACCTAGTGAGAGCACTTATGGTAGTAGCTATAGCAGCTATAGCAGTTATAGTAGTTATAGCAACTATAGTTCCTATACTCCTGAGCCGAGTGCTAGCAGTGAACCGCCAGCAAGTTCTGCGCCTGCATCTACGCCAGCACCGACACCGTCAGCATCATCTGCCGATCACCCTGCAACATCAGCATCTTCAGAATAAACAAATCGCCCAAGCTTACTAGCTTGAGCGATTTTTAATGCCCGAGGTTCTTATTTTGCGAGCCATTTCCAGAAGAAATCAATAATATAGGTCAGTCCGTAAGTGTAGATGATGAGGGTGATGGGTTTGCAGAGCACGATAATCAACATATACTTTTTGAAGGTCATCTTGGTCAAGGCGGCTAGCATACAGAGAAAATCAGCGGGACTGATAGGCCAAATCATCATAAAGATAAAGAAACGCTCAAAGCGATTGCCCTCATCCAGCCAGCCCACATACTTGTCATAGGTCCGTTTGCTGACGACGGACTGGACAAAGGCTGGTCCGTAGGTGCGAGCCAGATAGAAAATGATGGCGCAGCCGATGACAATACCGACATAGTTGTAGATGGTGCCGACGATATGCCCGTAAATAAAGATGCCTGCAACAGAGGTCAAGGCACCAGGGATAATGGGCACGACAGTCTGCAAGATTTGCAGGAAGATAAACAGAGGTGGTCCCCAGACGCCTGCTTGTTTGATAAAGGCAGACAAGGTTTCCTTGGACTGGAGAATCCCTGCATAGTAAGCCCAGATGCAAAAGGCCACTGTCCCTACAGCCCCGATGATGGACGACCAGTTGATGATTTTTTGCAAAAAGGGAGAAACAGCTTTCATTTCTCGATCCTTGCTTACCATAGGCACCTCCAAGAGAATTATTCTTATATCTACTATAGCATCTTTTGCCTTTTTTGTAAGCTTTGAGGCTATAGGTGCTAAAAAGTATGAAAGATGATATAATGATATGACTGGTGAGCAATAATCTATAAGCATTCAAAAATCAGGGAGAGTGCTTGTGCTCAAACTAAAAATTCTATGAGTTAGGAGAGTTATAGCGGAAGAATATCTAAACTTATATCATCAAAAAATGTGGGAGATTGCATATGAGAATCTCATAAATCTATTTTTTCACCCTCATACAATTATTCTCTTTGTATTATTTTTGATTATTTCTTCCTTAATCTGTTACGTATATTTCAAAAAAAAATGTACTTTACTAATTATAGTTAGTTATTTCTCCTTGTTCCTTTTGGGAGGAGTCGCAGAGTTTGTGAATAGCTATGGCAAAATTATGAATCCATCTTCTCCATACAACAATTCTTTATTCATTGCTTCATTAAAACTTGAAACCGTTCTTCCGATGCTTGAGAAGGTAGATGAGATTCCCATAGCTAGTGTTGATGGAAAATTGGAGAGAAAAAATATTATACTATTTGCTTTATCTAATCCGGCGTATTATGGTGGTCTTTTTAATGATACGGCAGATTTCTTTACAGGTGGTCATATAGAAGGGAAATTATTTCTAGTTGCTTTAGTAGGATATGAAGAGAAAGATGGTCAATGGGAATCTGTTGACATTCGCATTGCACCAGGTATTAAGGAGAAGGATTTTCAGAAATTTTCTAAGGTTCTTCACATAAAAAAAGATGAAGCAGAGGGTGCTACCGGTATTATTCTCGATCTTCAAAAAATTTATGAATTAAAATTACGGAAAGAAAAAGATGGTCATTGGTAAGTAAGATCCTCTTTCCTATATTAAAATTTGAGCTTCCCGCTTGGGAAGCTGTTTTCATTTACTTGGAGAATAGGGGAGGGAGTATCTCCCAATGGCTCTTGGAAGAAATGGGGTTATAGGTGCCAAAAAGCCTATTTTATGCTATAATAGTGCGAATACGATTTTTGGAGAGAGATGTGGCGATTGAAGATTACATGCCCGACTTTGTGGTCGAGGCGGTTTACGATTTGACAGTAGAGAGTTTGAAAAGGCAGGGGATCAAAGCGGTTTTGGTGGATTTGGATAACACCTTGATTGCTTGGAATAATCCTGACGGGACCCCAGAGATGAAGAAGTGGCTCCATGATTTGCGGGATGCGGGCATTCGGATTATCGTGGTATCCAATAACAACCAAAAACGGGTCAAGCGGGCTGTTGAAAAGTTTGAAATTGACTATGTCTACTGGGCCATGAAACCCTTCACTTGGGGAATTGACCGGGCGCTCAAGCTTTTTCATTTTGAAAAAAATGAAGTGGTCATGGTGGGCGATCAGCTCATGACGGATATTCGGGCAGCGCATCGGGCTGGGATTCGTTCGATTTTGGTCAAACCGCTGGTCGAGCACGACTCTATTAAAACCCAGATCAATCGGGCGCGTGAACGCCGTGTGCTCAAGAAAATCACTGAAAAATACGGTCCAATTCAATACAAAAAAGGAATTTAAGCATGGAAAAACTTCTCTGTATCGGCTGTGGAGTCCCTATTCAGACGGAAGACAAGAGCCAGCTGGGCTACACGCCTCAGTCAGCTCTAGAAAAAGGCTTGGAGACAGGCGAACTCTATTGCCAGCGCTGTTTTCGCCTGCGCCATTATAATGAAATCAGCGATGTCCAGCTGACGGATGATGACTTTCTGCGGCTTCTGCATGAGGTTGGGGATAGCGATGCCTTGGTTGTCAATGTTGTCGATATTTTTGACTTTAATGGCTCGGTCATCCCTGGCCTGCCTCGCTTTGTCGCAGGAAATGATGTGCTCTTAGTCGGGAATAAAAAGGACATTCTGCCTAAGTCGGTCAAGGATGGCAAGGTGACCCAATGGCTGACGGAGCGAGCTCACGAAGAAGGCCTGCGTCCAGTCGATGTGGTCCTGACCTCTGCTCAGAACAAGCAGGCAATCAAGGACTTGATTGACAAAATTGAGCATTGCCGCAAGGGACGTGATGTCTATGTGGTCGGCGTGACCAATGTCGGCAAGTCTACTCTGATTAACGCCATCATTCAGGAAATCACAGGCGACAAGGATATTATTACGACTTCGCGCTTCCCGGGAACAACTCTGGATAAAATCGAGATTCCTTTAGCGGACGGCAGTCATATCTATGATACACCGGGCATTATCCATCGTCACCAGATGGCTCACTATCTTTCTGCTAAGAATCTCAAATATGTCAGCCCCAAAAAGGAAATCAAGCCCAAAACCTACCAGCTCAATCCTGAGCAAACCCTCTTTTTGGGTGGTTTAGGCCGTTTCGACTTTTTGGCAGGTGACAAGCAGGGCTTCACGGCTTATTTTGACAATGAGCTCAAGCTCCACCGGACCAAGTTGCAAGGTGCTAGCGACTTTTATGATAAGCATGTCGGCAGTTTCTTAGTGCCGCCAGTTGGCAAGGAAAAGGAAGAATTTCCGGCCTTGGTCAAGCATGAATTTACCATCAAGGATAAGACAGACATCGTCTTCTCTGGATTGGGCTGGATTCGTGTCAATGACAGAGCCAAGGTTGCGGCTTGGGCTCCAAAAGGAGTGGACGTGGTCTTGCGCAAGGCGATTATCTAAGAAAGGTAGGATGTATGACCCAGTCAACTTTTATCACACCAGAAAAATATGTGGAAGCTATTCAGCAAATACCATACGGCAAAGTGGTTACCTTGGCTGATTTGCGTACTCACTTTGGACAGGATAATAGTGCTCCATTTTTTTCAGGTATTGCTGCTTTGATTGTCGCTTGGTCTGAGGAAGATGCCAAAATCCCCTATTGGCGAGTGCTCAAGTCAGGCGGGGAAGTCAATGCGAAGTATCCTGGAGGCCTTGAAGTACAAAGAGGGCTGCTGGAAGCGGAAGGACATAGCATTATTCAAAAAGGGAAAACAAAGATGAGGTACTATGTCCAAGATTTTCAAAAGAAACGGTATTCATTTGATTTGGAAAGAAATCTCATGTGCGGGCAAGACTAATACTCTTTGAGTATAAGCTCTGCTATTTTTAAAAGAATAAGGAAAACTATGGCATTAACAAGTAAACAAAGGGCCTTTCTCAACAGTCAGGCCCACTCACTCAAGCCCATCGTTCAGATTGGCAAAAACGGACTCAATGACCAGATTAAAACCAGCATTCGTCAGGCGCTGGATGCGCGAGAACTGATCAAGGTTACGCTCTTGCAGAATACAGATGAGAATATCCATGAAGTTGCTGAGATTTTGGAAGAAGAAATCGGAGTGGATACGGTGCAGAAGATCGGCCGGATCTTGATTCTCTTCAAGCAGTCCAGCAAGAAGGAAAATCGCAAACTCTCTGTTAAAGTCAAGCAAATTTAAGAAAAAATTTCTGTGGAGATATCAGCCTATGGCTATTGAATTACTGACCCCCTTTACCAAGGTGGAATTAGAACCAGAAGTTAAAGATAAGAAACGCAAGCAGATTGGCATTTTAGGTGGGAATTTCAACCCTGTCCACCATGCTCATTTGGTCGTGGCGGACCAGGTCCGGCAACAGTTGGGCTTGGATCAGGTCCTGCTCATGCCAGAGTACGAGCCGCCCCATGTGGATAAGAAAGAGACCATTGATGAACAGCATCGGCTGAAAATGTTGGAGCTGGCTATTGAGGGCATTGAAGGCTTAGGAATTGAAACCATTGAGCTGGAGCGCAAGGGAATTTCCTATACTCACGACACCATGAAGCTCCTGACAGAGCAGCATCCAGATACGGACTATTACTTTATCATCGGTGCAGATATGGTGGATTATCTGCCTAAGTGGTACCGGATTGATGAGCTGGTTGAGCTGGTTCAGTTTGTCGGTGTTCAGAGGCCACGTTACAAGGCAGGGACTTCTTACCCTGTCATCTGGGTGGATGTCCCCCTCATGGATATTTCCTCCAGCATGGTGCGGGATTTTCTGGCTCAGGGACGGACTCCCAATTTCCTTCTGCCTCAGCCAGTCTTAGACTATATTGAGAAAGAAGGGCTTTACCTATGACCTATGAAAGCTATATCCGCATGAGTCGTGAGGCCTTACTGGCTAAGATGGAAACTGTCATGCCTGAGAAGCGCCTGCGGCATTGTCTAGGTGTGGAAAAGGCTGCCCGTGAATTAGCGGAGCGCTTCAGTCTTGATGTCGAAAAAGCGGGTCTGGCAGGACTCCTGCACGACTATGCTAAGAAGGTTTCGGATGAGGATTTCCTGTCCTTGATTGACAAATATCAACTGGATCCTGACCTGAAAAAATGGGGCAACAATGTCTGGCATGGCATGGTGGGCATTTACAAGATTCAGGAAGATTTAGGTGTGAAAGATCCTGAGATTCTGCGAGCCATCGAGATTCATACAGTGGGTAGTGGCACCATGTCTGAGCTGGACAAGGTCATCTACGTAGCTGACTATATTGAGCACAATCGAGACTTTCCGGGAGTGGACAAGGCTAGAGAGCTAGCTCAGCAGTCGCTCAATCAAGCTGTGGCCTACGAAACAGCAAGGACAGTAGAGCATTTGGCTCATAAGGGAATGCCTATCTATCCGCAGACCTTGGGAACCTACAATGCCTTTGTAGGATATTTGAAGGAAATAGAAGAAAATTAAAGAGGAACTATGAAAGAACAAGAATTATTGGAACTGGTCGTGAAGGCGGCCGATGAAAAACGTGCAGAAGATATTGTGGCTTTGGACTTGCGAGGCCTGACCACTGTGACAGACTACTTTGTCATCGTCAGCTCGATGAACAGCCGTCAGCTGGATGCGGTTGCTGAAAATATCCGTGAGAAAGCTGCTGTGGCTGGTGTTTCTGCTGGCCATGTTGAGGGCGACGCAGCAGGTGGCTGGGTTCTCTTAGACTTGGGCGGCATCATTGTCCATGTCTTTTCTGAGGAAATGCGGGCGCATTACAATCTAGAAAAGCTCTGGCACGAAGCAACTGGTGTGGATGTTGCGGCCTTATTGGAAGAAAAAAATAAGTGATTTTTTGCCCTTAGGCAGAAAGCAGAATTCGGCTCAGTCAGCCTGCTGGCTGGGCTATTTTTGAAAGGAAAAGTATGGCAACTTATGAAACCTTCGCATCGGTTTATGATGCGATTATGGATGATTCTTTGTATGAGAAGTGGACGGATTTCAGCCTGCGCCATTTTCCCAAGGATAAGAAAAAGCTGCTGGAGCTGGCCTGTGGAACGGGCATTCAGTCTATTTATTTTAAGCAGGCTGGTTTTGATGTGACAGGGCTGGACCTGAGTCAGGAAATGCTAGATTTGGCAGAGAAGCGTAGCAGAGAGGCCGGTTTGAATATTCCCTTTATCCAGGGCAATATGTTGGATTTGAGTGACGTCGGTCAGTTTGATTTGGTGACTTGTTATTCGGACTCGATTTGCTATATGGAGGACGAAGTTGATGTCGGTCAGGTATTTACTGAGGTTTACCAGCATCTAAATGAGGGTGGCCGCTTTATCTTCGATGTGCACTCGATTTATCAGATTGACGAGGTTTTTCCAGGCTATTCCTATCATGAAAATACTGAAACCTTCGCCATGGTCTGGGATTCTTATGCGGACGAACCGCCTCATTCCATCGTGCATGAGCTGACCTTCTTTGTCCAAGACGAGGATGGGCGCTTCACGCGCCACGATGAGGTGCATGAGGAGCGGACCTATGAGATTCTGACTTACGATATCTTGCTGGAGCAGGCTGGCTTTAAGAATGTCAAGGTTTACGCGGACTTTGAGGACAAGGAGCCGACCGACAAGAGCGCTCGCTGGTTCTTTGTGGCGGAGAAATGAGATGACAGTCACCGGTATTATCGCGGAGTTCAATCCTTTTCATAATGGGCACAAATATCTGCTGGAGCAGGCTTCTGGTCTGAAAATTATCGCTATGAGTGGCAATTTTGTTCAGCGAGGGGAGCCAGCTATCGTGGATAAGTGGACTCGGGCACAGATGGCTTTGGAAGCTGGAGCGGATTTGGTCCTTGAGCTGCCTTTCTTGGTCAGCGTTCAGGCGGCGGACTTTTTCGCTAAGGGGGCAGTAGACATCTTAGAGAGGCTGGGCATTAATCATCTAATGTTTGGAACTGAGGAAGTGTTGGACTACGAGAGTATTTCGAGAATCTATGGCCAAAAGGCAGAGCAGATGGAGGCTTATCTAGCTGGCTTGCCTGACTCCCTATCCTATCCTCAAAAGACTCAGGCCATGTGGCAGGAGTTTGCAAGGCTTAATTTCTCAGGTTCTACTCCCAATCATATCTTGGGCTTGGCCTATGCCAAGGCTGTGGCGGGAAAGGCTATAAAGCTGTGCCCGATTCAACGTCAGGGGGCTGGTTATCATTCCTTGTCAGCTGATCAAGAATTTGCCTCCGCAACGGCTCTTCGCCAGAATCTGGATCAGCCGGACTTTCTCAAAAAATTCACTCCAGCTCATGAGCTGATTGAGATGGCATCCAAGGTGACTTGGTCGGATTTCTTTCCTTATCTCCGTTACCAGATAATGACCTGTCCTGATTTGACAGATTTTTATCAGGTCAATCAGGAGTTGTCTGTTCGGATTAAGGAGGCTCTGAAAAGCAGTGAGACCATAGAAGAGCTGGTCGAGCAGGTGGCGACCAAGCGCTATACCAAGGCTCGTGTTCGACGCCTGCTGACCTATATCCTGGTCGGAGCTAGACAAGAAGAATTTCCGTCAGGTGTTCATATTTTAGGCTTTTCCGAACAGGGGCGCCAGCATTTGTCCAAGCTTAAGGGAAAAGTTGAATTGGTTAGCCGAATTGGCAAGGAGCCATGGGATAGTTTGACCCAGCAGGCTGACAAGGTTTATCAGCTGGGCAATCCCGCACTGACGGAGCAGAATTTTGGACGCTTTCCACTACAAAATACCCTCTGATAGTCTAGATAGATTTGAGAAATTTACTTGTAAATAGAGAGTGGGACAGAAATCGGTAATTCGTTAGAATTCGATTTCGTCGTCCCACCTCCGCACAGTTGAGTAGGGCTGTAAAAGCTGATGAAATCAGCGTAGTAGAGCCCACTCACCCCCTGCGTCTTGCTTGACAATCCAAAGACAATTGAGGAGGTTGGGACAAAAAGATTTCAATTTTTAAAAATCTTAATTATTAAGTCCTTCAAATCTATAATTAAATGCGAAAAGCGAACAAAGCAGAATTCTGATTACCAGAAAACTAGTTTTGTTCGCTTTTTATATTTGAGGTCGGACTTTTGTCCCAGCCTCTTCTTATTCACTAAATCGTAGGAAATATCCATCTGGATCCAAAACCGCAAATTCATGTGGGTAGATAAAGCTATCTCCTACGCGAAATTCTCTTTTCGTCAGCGGACGATGGATGGGATAGTCAGCTTCCAGCAGTTTTTGGTGGAGCCGAGGGACGTCCTCAATACCAAAAGAAATATTGACACCACGCCCGAAAGGATAGGTCAGTTGGGCTAATTCTTCTGCGCTGCCTTCTTCTAGCATAAGCTGGCAGTCTTCAAGCGAAAGGAAGAGAAATTTCTCCTCGGGACGCTCGTATTCGACAGAGAATCCCAGCAAGTCGCAGTAGAAGTGGCGCGACTTTTCGAGGTCAGATACCATAAATTCGGGGATAACAGCCTGATAGTCCATCGGATTCCTCCTTAAAGTTCAATTTCCATGACAATCGGAGTGTGGTCTTGCCGTGCACCAGAGTCAATCATATCAGACTTAATCACCTTGTCAGCCACGCGATTGCTGGTCAACCAGTAGTCGATTCTCCAGCCTGTGTTGTTGATTTTAGAAGTCTTGCTGCGTTGCGCCCACCAAGTGTATTGGTTAGGGATATCGCCGTGCAAGTGGCGGAAGGTATCGGTAAAGCCTTTAGCCAGCAGGTTGGTGAAACCAGCACGCTCTTCATCAGTAAAGCCTGGTGAACGGCGATTGCTGGCTGGATTGGCCAGGTCGATTTCCTTGTGGGCTACATTGTAGTCGCCAGTTGCGAGGACTGGTTTTTGTTCATCTAGTGAAGCCAAGTATTCAGCGTATTTGACATCCCAGACTTGACGCTCTTCCAAGCGTTTGAGACCATCGCCAGCATTGGGCGTATAGACCTGAGTGACGAAGAAGTCGTCAAATTCCAGCGTAATGATGCGGCCTTCGACATCCATGGTTGAAGGAGCTCCGATTTCTGGGAAGGTTACGATGGGTGTCAGCTCTTTTTTGTAGAGAAACATAGTTCCAGCATAGCCTTTGCGGGCTGGCTCTTGGGAGGAGCGCCAAGTATTTTCATAGCCTGGGAAGAGCTCTTCTAAAATCTCAAGATGTTTTTTAGTCGGTCCTTTAGCGGAAAGCTTTGTTTCCTGAATAGCGATGATATCCGCATTTTCTGCTTGTAAGGTCTGAAGGACGGCTTGAGAGAGTTGAGCGCGGGCAGAATCACTGGTCAAGGCAGCGTTGAGAGAGTCAATGTTCCAAGAGATGAGTTTCATAAAATGTCCTTTTCTAATAGAAATTTCCTGAGTTTATTATACCAAAAGATAGAGTTGATTTATAGCATAGTGATTGTGAGAGGCTTGAAAAGCATGAAAGATTTTCGATAATAGCTGGTGTATAAAATTTTAAATACTCGATCATCATAGATGGCATTGCCCAAATTGATGTCTTGGAAGTTATTGACAAGACTGACGAATGTTTTCTTCTTACAATGGTCTTTTATTTGGCATACCGGCCTTGCGGGGGTATTTGTTGGGAGTTTCTTTCTTCTTTTCAACCACTGTGATAAAGCGGGGATCGCCGTTTGGTAGGGCATAACTGAGGTTGTCTTGGACCTTGCTAAAGAGGAAGTTCAAGGCATTTTTTGCTTCCTCTAGCTCCTCGGGGGCGTTAGAAGCCTTGAGCGCCAGCAATTTCCCGCCAACTTTTAGGTAAGGAATGGTCAGCTCAGACAGGACTTGCATCCGAGCAACTGCACGGGCGGTGACTAGGTCAAATTGAGCCCGAAAAGCCTTGTTCTGAGCAAAGTCTTCTGCACGACCGTGGTAGAAGTGAACCTTTTCCAGCTCCAGCTCTTCAGCCAGCAGTTTGAGGAAGTTGATTCGTTTGTTGAGCGAGTCAATGATAGTCACATCCAGCTGAGGGCAGATGATTTTCATAGGAAGGCTTGGAAAGCCTGCACCAGCTCCGATATCCAGCAGCTTGAGCTCTTGATTATCAATCAGGCCTTGCAAAACGGGCGCAATTGAATCAAAAAAATGCTTGAGATAGACTTCATTTTTTTCAGTGATAGCTGTCAGATTGATCTTTTCGTTCCATTCGACCAAGAGTTCAAAATAACGCTCAAACTGGTCTTTCTGGCGGTCGGTCAGCTCAATTTCCTGCTGGCTTAGTAGCTGGTAAAATTCTTGCGGTGTCATAGTTTCATCCTTGTTTGTCAGTATTCATTCTATTATATCATAAAACGAGGCAAGGTGCTGCTGCCTATCAGCTTCTTGCGTTTCCAAGGATTAGATACTGACTTGTCCTGATTTCCAGAGTTTATTTTCTAGAAAAGTGAAGAAGTTTGCTCTAGATATTTGACCATTTTGGTGTTTGAATATTACTCAAGCTAAAGCTCTTTTACTAGATGACATGTCAAGAAAGACAGGTTGAGCTTTTTTTGTTATAATAGGTGCAATCAAATCATAAGGAGTATCTTTATTATGTCCATGTTTTTAATTATTATTGCAGTTGTGGCAGTTGTAGCTATTTTCGTGATTTCTGTTTACAATGGTCTTGTTAAAAGCCGTATGCAGACTCAGGAAGCTTGGAGTCAGATTGATGTCCAGCTCAAGCGCCGAAATGACCTGATTCCCAACCTTTTGGAGACGGTCAAAGGTTATGGAAAATATGAGAAATCAACCTTGGAAAATGTTACTCGATTGCGTAACCAAGTAGCTGCTGCCTCATCACCTGCCCAAGCTATGGAGGCTAGTGATGCCCTGACTCGTTCGATTTCTGGTATCTTTGCGGTTGCTGAAAATTACCCAGACCTTAAGGCAAATACAAACTACTTGAAACTTCAGGAAGAGTTGACAAATACAGAAAATAAGATTGCTTATTCTCGTCAGCTTTACAATTCAGTAACCAGCAACTACAATGTTAAAATGGAAACTTTCCCAAGCAATGTCATTGCAGGTATGTTTGGCTTTAAAGCAGCAGACTTCTTGAAAACACCGGAGGAAGAAAAGGCTGTTCCTAAAGTGGATTTTAGCGATTTGGGGTAGGTGGCCACTATGTTGTTTGACCAAATTGCCAGCAATAAAAGGCGTACTTGGGTTCTCCTCGTCGCCTTCTTTGCTCTTTTAGCTTTGATTGGTGCTGCTGTCGGCTATCTTTGGCTCGATTCTCCCTTTGGTGGGATGGCCATCGCCTTTATCATCGGTGGTATTTATGCTATCAGTATGATTTTTCAGTCTACAGAGATTGTCATGTCAATGAATGGTGCGAGGGAAGTTTCCGAGCAGGAAGCGCCTGAACTCTACCATGTTGTGCAGGATATGGCCATGGTGGCTCAGATCCCTATGCCTCGGGTCTACATCGTAGAAGATGCCTCACCCAATGCCTTTGCGACTGGGTCAAAGCCTGAGAATGCGGCTGTGGCTGCTACAACTGGATTGCTTGCCCTCATGAATCGTGAAGAGCTTGAAGGTGTAATGGGACATGAAGTCAGTCACATTCGCAATTATGATATTCGCATTTCGACGATTGCAGTGGCACTTACAAGTGCTGTCACGATGCTGTCTAGCATGGCTGGGCGCATGATGTGGTTTGGCGGTGGTGGCCGTCGAAGAAACGATAGGGACAATGACAATGGCTTAGGAATTGTTTTGATGATTGTCTCTCTGCTAGCTCTTCTCTTGGCGCCGCTTGCTGCAACATTGGTGCAGTTGGCTATTTCCCGTCAACGTGAGTATCTGGCAGACGCTTCCAGTGTTGAGCTGACCCGCAATCCTAAGGGCATGATCAATGCCCTGCTGAAGTTAGACAATAGCCAGCCCATGGAGCACCATGTAGATGACGCCAGCGCAGCCCTCTATATCAATGATCCTAAGAAGAAGGGTGGCTTGCAAAAGCTCTTTTACACTCACCCACCAATTTCTGATCGGATAGAAAGATTGAAAAATATGTAAGAGAGTGGGACAGAAATCGGTAATTCGTTAGAATTCGATTTCGTCGTCCCACCTCCGCACAGTTGAGTAGGGCTGTAAAAGCTGATGAAATCAGCGTAGTAGAGCCCACTTAACCACTGCGTCTTGTTTGACAATCCAAAGACAATTGAGAGACTAGGACTTTTGTCCCAGCCTCTTTTTTGTATGGAATTGCGACGGTTTTTACTCTAGTTGTTTTTGAGGCTGAGTAGAAGGCAGACACCACCAAGCAGAGAGAAGACCAACCAAGCGCTTCCCATATTCCACAGACCAAGGCTGGTAAAAATCATACTTCCTAGCGGAATGGAAAAGGAAAAGAGCATAGTGAGAAAGTTGGAGGTTTGGGCTAATACTTCTGGAGGAAGTTTACTCAGCAGCATGCTGTTGATTTTAGGATTGATTTTTCCAGAGATGTACATGAGAAAGGTCAGAAAGAAAATTCCTAAGAGAGCAGGAGCTTGGAGTAAATTGCTGATGCCTAAGAGGAGGAGAGCTAGCGAGCACCAAACGACGAGTCGCATCAGGGAGAGCTTGGAAAAATAATCATTTGAGAAGGCACTGGCAGAGATAATCCCAAGCACTGTGCAGGACTCGATGACTAGCAGAGACTGGCTCAGGTTTAGCCCCCAAAACGGGTGATCCAATAAATAGAGATTGTAGAGTCCCATGATAGAGCCGGCCAATGCGTTTAAGAGGAGGACTTGAAGCAGCACTAGCAGGAAGTTTCCGATTTTTTCTTGTTCAAAAATCATTTGGACATTCTGGTAAAGGTCTTTCATTTGAGTCTTGAAAGGAAGTTTTTGCTCTGCAACAGCAGGAGCATCATGGGTGAGTTTTTGGCGAATCAGATAGAGAGTGCTTGAGGAAAGTAGGAAGCAGAGGGCATTGATGAGGGCGACCATAGCGAAATTCTGCTGGCTGATACTAAGTAACCAGACGCCCAAGGCTTGCCCAGCAAAATTTCCTAAAAAAGTGAGAAGTTGAGTGAAAGAGTAAGCTTCCATCAAATCTTTCTCTTCTATATTTTTCTGTAAGATAGGCATCTGTAAGCCACTGCGATAGTCGCTGATAATGTCAGAAAAGATATTGAGAAAGCAGACGGTAGCAAAGGCTAGGTAGGAGGCAGACTTTGTTAGGAGGGCGACCAAAATGAAGAGGAAGGCCTGCAAATAACCTAGATGAATAAGCCAGCGAGCTTTTTGAAGGGTTTTATCAGCTTTCATCCCGACAAAGACTGTGAAAAAGGTAGGAACAAGAACGATAAAATTAGCAATACCGACGGCAAACTTAGGTTGGGGCATGCTAGAAGCAAATACGATAAAAACGATGTTGTAGATAGAAGAGCCTAGGATATTAAAGATCCGTGACAGACTGATAGAGGCAAATAGTCTATTTCTGAAAGCAAGTTTCATAATAAATCTCCTTTGGGGACGAATCAATTTCGAAATGTGAAAGAATTCCAATTCGCAATGCATTGGTAGTTATAATTATAGCAAAATGTGGCATGCCCGCAAGGCCTTTTCGCTGACTGGTAGAAGCTGGTAAGCTAAGTGGTAGATTTCTAAAAGTGACTTGCAAAAGCTATAAGGTAGCCTATCAAAAGCTGATATATTCTTTTAGATTTTTTTTTATACATGAATGTGATATAATAGATAAGATATGACAAAAGAATTTTATCACATTACTGTACTTCTTCACGAAACGATTGACCAGCTTGATGTTCGGCCAGATGGCATCTACGTTGATGCGACCTTGGGCGGAGCTGGTCACAGCGAGTATCTTTTGAGTAAGCTGGGTGACAAGGGGCATTTGTATGCTTTTGACCAGGATCAGACTGCGATTGACAATGCCAAAAAACGTTTGGCTCCCTATATTGAGCGGGGCATGGTGACCTTTATCAAGGATAATTTCCGCAATCTCAAGACTCGTTTGAATGAAGTAGGGGTCGAGAAGATTGATGGAATTTGTTACGACTTGGGGGTATCTAGTCCGCAGCTGGATGAGCGGGAGCGTGGTTTTTCTTATAAACAGGACGCTCCGTTGGATATGCGGATGAATCAAGAAGCTAGCTTGACAGCTTACCAAGTTGTGAATCACTATCCTTATAACGACTTAGTCCGTATTTTTTTCAAATATGGCGAAGATAAGTTTTCCAAGCAGATTGCCCGTAAGATCGAGCAGGCGAGAGAAATTAAGCCTATCGAAACGACGACAGAGCTGGCGGAGATTATCAAATCGGCCAAACCTGCTAAGGAACTGAAGAAAAAAGGTCATCCAGCCAAACAGATTTTTCAGGCCATTCGGATTGAAGTTAATGACGAGTTGGGGGCGGCTGATGAATCCATTCAGCAGGCTATTGACTTGTTGGCTGTAGGTGGTCGTATTTCAGTGATTACTTTTCATTCGCTGGAAGATCGCCTGACCAAGCAACTGTTTAAAGAAGCTTCAACCGTAGATGTTCCCAAAGGCCTACCCTTCATTCCAGAGGATTTGCAGCCTAAGCTGGAGTTAGTTTCACGCAAACCCATTTTACCAAGCAAAGAAGAATTAGAAGCCAATAATCGCGCTCATTCTGCGAAATTGCGCGTGGCTAGGAAGGTGCATGAGTAAGTTTCATGGCAGAAAGAAAGCAACACCCTATTCAAAAACGGATTCGGAAATTTTCTCGAGTCGAAAAAGCCTTCTATGGCTCCATTATTTTAACAGCGATTATCCTTGCAGTCAGTATCGTGTTTATGCAGACCAAGCTGCTGCAGGTCAATCATGATTTGACTGAAGTTAATGCTCAGATTGAGTCAGAGCAGGCTGAATTGGATAATATTAAGCAAGAAGTGAATGAATTGACACGTTATGAAAGGCTGTCCCAGTTGGCCAGCTCTCAGGATATGAAACTCCAAAAAGGAAATCGTAAGACAGTGAGTACAACCAATGAGTAATAGATTTTTAAAAAACATTCAGCGATATGCTTTAAAAAATAGACAGACACCCGAATACAATCGAAGAAGAGTGGGAAAAAGCATGAGTGCCTTAGCCGTCTTTCTTTTTTTCATTTTCTTGATTAATTTTGCGACCATTATCGGAACAGATCAGAAATTCGGTGTTAATTTGTCAAAAGGTGCCAAGCAAGTGCACCAAAAGACGGTCGTCGTTGCTGCCAAGCGAGGAACGATCTATGACCGCAACGGTGTCCCGATTGCTGAAGATGCAACGACCTATAACATTTATGCTGTTATTGATAAAAATTATAAATCTGCCGCTGGCAAGGTCCTCTATGTAGAGGAATCCCAGTATGAAAAGGTTGCTGAGATTCTTAATCAACATCTAGGAATAGATAAGGACTATGTTAAACAGCAACTTTCGCAAAAGGATCTAAAACAGGTTTCTTTTGGTTCTCAAGGGAACGGGATTACTTACAGCACCATGAGTTCTATCCGTCAGGCCATGGAGGAAGCGAAGATAGAGGGAATCGGCTTCACAACCAGCCCTAACCGTAGCTATAGTAACGGTATCTTTGCTTCGCAATTCATCGGTCAAGCTCAGATGCAAGAGGATAAGGACGGCAATAAGACGCTTGTAGGGAAATCCGGGATGGAGCAGTCGCTAGACCGTATCTTAGGTGGTCAGAATGGCCTGGTTACCTATGAAAAAGACAGTAAAGGGAACATCATCCCAGGTTCAGAGGAAGTTTCTGTTAAGACAGAAGACGGAAAAGATGTGTATACAACCCTCTCTGCCCAGCTACAGACATACTTGGAAACGCGGATGGATGCCTTCCAAGAAACAGCTAAAGGAAAATTTGTCAGTGCGACTTTGGTCAGTGCCAAGACAGGCGAGATTTTAGCAACAACCCAGCGTCCGACTTATAATGCGGATACCAAAGAGGGCCTGAATGTAGATCATTTGAAAACTTGGAATAGCTTCCTTTACCAGACGCAGTATGAGCCTGGTTCAACGATGAAAGTTATGACCTTGGCTTCAGCGATTGATAATGGAAGCTTTAACCCAAATGGAACATTCGATAGCTCAGAATATAAGATTGCAGATGCTACCATCCGCGACTGGGATGTGAACATGGGGTTAGCAACAGGACAAGTCCTGACCTATGCTCAAGGCTTTATTTTCTCAAGTAACGTTGGTATGACACGCATTGAGCAGGATATGGGCAATGCCAAGTGGATCGATTATCTATCGAAGTTCAAATTTGGCTTACCGACTCGTTTTGGGATGGGCTATGAAGAATATGGTGCCCTGCCGGCAGATAATGCTGTAACCATTGCCATGAGTTCCTTCGGACAAGGGATTGGGGTAACCCAAGTACAGATGCTACGTGCCTTTTCAGCTGTGTCAAATGATGGTGTCATGTTAGAGCCGAAATTTATCTCTGCCATCTATGACTCAAAAACGGGTAGCGCTCGTAAATCTCAGCCAGAAATTGTCGGTCATCCAGTTTCAGAAAAAGCAGCGAAAACGACTCGAAATTATATGATTCAGGTCGGAACCGTTCCTTACTATGGAACCCTGAATATCGGTGGTGAGCCGGTTATCCAAGTTGCTGGGCAAGATGTGGCCGTAAAATCCGGAACAGCCCAAATTGCGACAGATAAGGGCTATTTGGAAGGGGAGAATAATAACATTTACTCCGTAGTAGCCATGACGCCGGCAGAAAGTCCAGATTTCATTATGTATGTCACTGTTCAGCAGCCCGAAGAGAAATTCTCCCCTCTTTTCTGGCAGGAAGTTGTCAATCCAGTCTTGGAAGAAGCTGTGGCGCTTAAAGACAGTTTAAATCTGACTGGAGATAGTCCTGCTTTGGAATTGGTTGAAAAAGAAACAACCTATAAAATGCCATCTATCGATGGTTTGACCAAGCAACTGAAGCTGAAAAATCAAATCAGCCCAGGAGGCTTGGCTGACGAGCTTCGCCGCAATCTGGTACAGCCAGTCATCTTAGGAACAGGCAGTGAAATCAAGAAGGTTTCTGTAAAAGAAGGCCAAGAACTGAAAGCCAATCAACAGATTTTGATTTTAAGTGATAACTTTGAAGATTTGCCGGATATGTATGGCTGGACCAAGGAAAATGTGGAGCAATTTGCTGAATGGCAAGGGCTGGAAGTCAATTTTAAAGGCAAAGGCTCAAAAGTTGTCAAGCAGAAGGAGAAGGTCAATACAGACCTGAAAAAATTGAAAAAAATAACCGTTACATTGGGAGACTAGCATGTTAACAGCAATTATTGCAGGAATTCTGACCTTTATCCTAACGCTTGTTGGGATTCCTGCCTTTATCCGTTTTTATCACAAGGCTCATATATCAGGCCAGCAAATGCACGAGGATGTTAAGCAGCATCAGGCTAAGGCTGGAACGCCGACGATGGGGGGAACCGTCTTTCTGGTTGCTTCTGTTTTGGCTAGTTTTGTGACAGCTTTGCTTTCCCAACAACTGTCCAACGGCTTGATTATGATTCTCTTTATCTTGGTTCTCTACGGAATCGTTGGCTTTTTGGATGATTTCCTCAAGGTTTTCCGTAAGATCAACGAAGGCTTGAATCCTAAGCAGAAACTAGCTCTGCAGCTGGTAGGGGGAGTTATCTTTTACTTCTTCTACAATCAGCACGGGGCAGGTGACTCTCTCAATGTCTTTACGATTCCAGTGCAGCTAGGCTTCCTCTATATCTTCTTTGTCCTCTTTTGGCTGGTTGGTTTCTCCAACGCTGTCAATCTGACCGACGGAATTGATGGCTTGGCTAGTATCTCTGTTGCGATCAGCTTGGTGGCCTACGGAGTAATTGCTCTGGAGCAGAAGCGCTTTGACCTTCTGATTGTCATTATCAGCATGATTGGTGGTTTGCTAGGCTTCTTTGTCTTTAACCATAAGCCAGCTAAAATCTTTATGGGGGATGTGGGGAGTCTTGCTTTGGGCGGTATGCTTGCAGCCCTCTCCATTGCCTTGCACCAAGAGTGGACCTTGCTTCTCATCGGAATCGTCTATGTTTTTGAGACGACTTCTGTTATGATGCAGGTGACTTATTTCAAGCTGACGGGTGGTAAGCGGATTTTCCGTATGACGCCAGTCCATCACCACTTTGAGCTTGGTGGCTTTTCTGGTCATGGCCAGCCTTGGAGCGAATGGAAGGTCGACTTCTTTTTCTGGGGCGTAGGTCTCTTAGCTAGCTTGCTGACTTTGGCCATTCTATATTTGTAATATGAAGGTGGGTGTAAGCCCGCCTTTTCTTGTCCTGAGCCGAGCAGAAAAGATATTTTTTTGGTATAATGGATAAGATTAAGAGTAAACAGAGGAAAAAATGAAATTTACAGAATTTAACTTTAAAGATTATATTCAGGAAGCTCTCAAGGACCTGAACTTTGTGGAAGCAACAGAGGTTCAAGAAAAGCTGATTCCGGTGGTATTATCTGGCCGAGACTTGGTTGGGGAGTCCAAAACGGGATCAGGTAAAACCCATACCTTCTTGCTGCCTATCTTCCAAGAGCTGGACGAAGAGGCTGATAGTGTCCAAGCAGTGATTACAGCACCCAGCCGAGAATTAGCAACTCAGATCTATCAGGCAGCTCGTCAGCTAGCTAGCTTTTCGGAGCAAGAAATTCGAGTGGCCAACTATGTCGGCGGAACTGACAAGGCTCGTCAGATTGGAAAGCTAGAGTCTAGCCAGCCTCATATCGTCATTGGAACGCCGGGGCGGATTTATGACTTGGTTGAGTCAGGTGATTTGGCTATCCATAAGGCTCATACCTTTGTCGTGGACGAGGCTGATATGACGCTTGACATGGGCTTTTTGGAGACGGTCGACCGGATTGCAGCCCGCTTGCCTAAAGACCTGCAGTTTTTAGTCTTCTCGGCTACCATTCCGCAGAAGCTCCAACCTTTCTTGAAAAAATACCTATCTAATCCGGTCATGGAGCAGATTAAGACCAAGACAGTGATCGCCGATACCATTGATAACTGGCTCCTGTCAACCAAGGGACGGGATAAGAATGCCCAGATTTATGAAATTAGTCAGATCCTCCAGCCTTATCTGGCGATGATTTTTGTCAATACCAAGACTCGGGCGGATGAATTGCAGGTCTATCTGACTGCGCAAGGGCTAAAAGTAGCTAAGATTCACGGTGACATCCCGCCGCGGGAGCGCAAGCGTATCATGAATCAGGTCAAGAATCTGGATTTTGAATACATCGTAGCGACGGACTTGGCGGCTCGGGGGATTGACATCGAGGGCGTTAGCCATGTCATCAATGATGCCATTCCGCAGGATTTGTCCTTCTTTGTCCATCGGGTTGGTCGGACGGGACGGAATGGCCTTCCCGGCACAGCCATTACCCTCTATCAACCAAGTGACGACTCCGATATTCGTGAGTTGGAAAAGCTGGGCATCAAGTTTACTCCTAAGATGATCAAAAATGGCGAATTTCAAGATACCTACGACCGGGATCGCCGAGCTAATCGGGAGAAGACCAAGGAAAAGCTGGACACAGAAATGATTGGTCTGGTCAAGAAGAAAAAGAAAAAAATCAAGCCAGGCTATAAGAAGAAAATCCAATGGGCAGTCAATGAAAAACGCCGCAAGACCAAGCGAGCTGAGAACCGCGCACGTGGTCGGGCAGAACGCAAGGCTAAGCGCCAGACTTTTTAGCTATAAATTCTTTCTATGGACGATATAGAAAAATTATATTTTAAAGACCAGTGAAACTATGATAGACTAGGATTACTGGTCTATTTTATTGTCATTTCCCAGCTATCTATTAAATGTTTAAAGATTACCTATTCTTGATGCCAAATAGTTTTCATCTGGGCCAAATTATGATAGAATAATGCATTATCGAGAAAGAGAAGTAATTGAAATGTTTACAACTTATATCCTAGCTGCAAACTGGTATGAAGAGCTCTTGAAGCTCCTTCCAGACGGCAAATTATTTAGTTTGCGGGCTGTTTTTGATGCCATTCCAGCGATTCTGAAAACCTTGCCTGTCACACTTTTGTTGACGCTGGGTGGGGCATTTTTTGGCATCATCTTGGCCATGATTTTTGCAGTGGTCAAGATTAACCGCACGAGAATTCTATATCCTATTCAGTCTGTCTTTGTGAGCTTCCTCCGTGGGACGCCCCTTTTAGTTCAGCTCATGTTGACTTATTTTGGGATTCCGCTCCTGCTGAAAGCCATCAATCAAAAATATGGGACGGCCTTTAATATCAATGCCATCCCTGCCTCAGTCTTTGCCATTATCGCCTTTTCCTTCAATGAAGCGGCCTATGCCAGCGAGACGATTCGGGCAGCCATTCTTTCGGTGGACGCGGGTGAGATTGAGGCGGCTCGCAGTCTGGGCATGACCAATCGTCAAGTCTATCTGCGGGTCATCATTCCTAATGCGGCAGTTGTGGCAACACCGACTCTGATTAACTCCCTCATCGGCTTGACCAAGGGAACATCTCTGGCCTTTAGTGCGGGCGTTGTAGAAGTCTTTGCCAAAGCTCAGGCTATCGGTGGCTCGGATTATCGTTATTTTGAGCGCTTTATTTCCGTTTCGATTATTTACTGGATTGTCAATATCGTGATTGAGCAAATCGGTCGTGCGATTGAAAAAGCTATGGATATCAAGGCGCCAGCCAATCTGGACAAAATGGAGCAAGCGCAAGGAGGTAGAATTTGATGATTAAAATTTCCCAGTTAAGTAAGGAATTTTCTGGCCAAAAGGTCTTGGATAATCTGAGTTTGGAAATTCAAAAAGGCGAAGTCATTGCTCTAATAGGCTCCTCAGGTGCTGGTAAATCAACCTTCCTGCGCAGCCTTAACTATCTGGAGCAGCCAGACAGCGGAAGGATTGAAATTGATAACTTCAAGGTGGATTTTTCAACTATTTCACCAGATGAAATTTTGACTCTGCGTCGAAAATTGGCCATGGTTTTCCAACAGTTCAATTTATTTTCCCGTCGGACGGCTCTAGAAAATGTCAAGGAAGGTCTGCTGGTAGTCAAGAACTTGTCTGACCAAGAAGCGACTAAAACTGCCAAGGAAGAGTTAGCAAAGGTGGGTCTGTCTGATCGTGAGAATCATTATCCCAAGCATTTATCAGGCGGTCAAAAACAGCGTGTGGCTTTGGCGCGGGCCTTGGCCATGAAGCCAGATGTTCTCTTGCTAGATGAGCCTACTTCAGCCCTTGACCCAGAGCTAGTCGGTGAGGTAGAGAAATCCATTGCCGACGCTGCCAAAGCAGGGCAAACCATGATTCTGGTCAGCCATGATATATCTTTTGTTTCCCAAGTGGCAGATCGGGTGCTTTTCTTGGATAAGGGACATATTATCGAGTCAGGCAGTCCAGAGGAGATTATCAATCATCCCAAGGAAGCTAGAACCAAAGAATTCTTTGCTAGTTACAAACGGACTTATATTTGATATAATAGAAAAAGTGAAAGCTCAGTTGGCTAGACCAGCTGGGTTTGTTTTCGACTAAAACCTTTTTAAGGCAACTGATTATTTAGGAGTTGACATGTTAATTAAGATTTTTTCTCTCTATATCCAAAGTCTCATCTATACGACGATTCTGGTAGGACTTGCCGATGGTTTGTGGCTTTTATTGCAGCGGCTCGGTCGCAAGGATCGGACGCTTGCGGTAGGTCAAAGCCAAATTTACGATCTTCTTTTGATTACAATTATGACGATTCCAATTTTGTCTTTTGCGATTTTTGGCTTACTGGTTGTTCTCAAAGCTTAAATACTTGTAAAAGATTAGTTAGTTTGTTAGAATAACAGTAGTTACAACAAAGAGAAAGGAAAAAGATGATGTACGATACAATGATTATTGGAGCTGGTCCTGCGGGAATGACAGCAGCCCTCTATGCAGCTAGAAGTAATCTTAAAGTGGCCCTACTTGAACGCGGAATTTACGGCGGCCAGATGAATAATACTGCGGAGATTGAAAATTATCCCGGTTATGCTCGTATCAGTGGACCAGAGCTGGCTGAGAAAATGTTTGAACCCTTAGAAAATCTAGGTGTAGAGCATCTATTTGGTCAGGTTGAAAAGATTGAAGACCATGGCGACTTTAAGAAAATCATTACTGAGGATGAAGCCTTTGAAACCAAGACAGTGATTTTGGCTCCTGGCGCCAACCATCGTCATCTAGGAGTTCCTGGCGAGGAAGAATACAATAGCCGCGGCGTTTCCTACTGTGCGGTCTGCGATGGTGCTTTTTTCCGTGATGAGGATCTCTTAGTAGTCGGAGGCGGCGATTCTGCCGTTGAAGAAGCAATTTTCCTCACGCGCTTTGCCAAGTCTGTGACCATTGTTCACCGTCGTGACCAATTGCGGGCGCAAAAGCTCTTGCAGGAGCGGGCCTTTGCCAATGAAAAAATTAGTTTCATCTGGGATTCCGTCGTAAAAGAAATCAAAGGAGACGACCGCAGAGTAACCAATGTAGTTTTTGAAAATGTCAAAACAGGACAAAGCAGCGAGTCAGACTTTGGTGGCGTCTTTATTTATGTCGGCCTAGATCCTGTTAGCGACTTTGTCAAAGATCTGGGTATTTGCGATGAAGCTGGCTGGATTGTGACGGATCAACATATGAAAACGGCTATTGCTGGCATTTATGCCATTGGTGATGTCCGTCAGAAAGACCTGCGCCAAATCACCACAGCGGTTGGAGACGGAGCAGTCGCAGGCCAAGAAGTTTATAAATACATCACAGAACATTAAAGAGGAAGAGGTTGGGATAAGATCAAAAATGAATTATTTTTTGGTCTTTCCCAGCTCTTTTTATTTTTGTTTACGAATTACATAATAGAAAGAATAGGTTTCGATTCAGTTTTGGATTAAACGATACAAATCTGTTACCAATTTGTAATAATTGTCCTATTATGCTACAATAAAGGTGTGCAACTCTAAAAAGGATGGAGAAAGCGTATGAAAACAAAAGGATTAGTTTATCTAGCTAGTACAGCTATTTTATTAGCAGCCAGTGCTAATAGCGTTTTTGCTGACGAAACAAATCAAGCAGCAAATGATAGACAGCAAACGGAGCCTTCGGTTGCTGTGACCAATCGAGATGCTGGCAAACAGTCTGATCTAGCTAGCAAGCCTTTAGAAGTAGATTCTGAGACAAAGAAAGATAGTGGTGTATCTGAGGCTTCTTTAGGCAAAGACGAAAAAGTCGCTTCAAGTTCCTCTGAAAAGGAGGGTAACTCGTCAATTGAACAGCCTAAGAACGATTTGGCATCAGTCCCTTCTGAAAACATTTCTTCAGGGAGAGCTTCATTTAGATCTGTGACAGCTGCTTCTGATAAGCCACAAGAGGCAGAAACAAAGCCAGAATCTGATCCAAAAGCGAGAGTTTCTCGTGCAGTTGATGACAAGCCTCAAGGAACTATCAATATTACAAATGTCGATCCAAATGCTGGTACCTTCGATGTGCATGTAACCAACATTTCATCCCCTAAGCCTATCAAAAAAGTCGCTCTACCAACTTGGTCTAGCGTGAATGGTCAGGATGATATTATCTGGTACGATGCTAAACGACAAGTGGATGGCACCTATAAAATTAGCGTTACAGCTCGTGACCACAAGTATTCTACAGGTGAGTACAATGTTCATCTCTATTATCTCTTGGAAGATAATCAGTTGGTCGGTGTAGGCGGCACAAAAACAACTGTTACCATTGGCAAACCACAAGGAAAAATTGATATTGTCAATAATAATCCAGACACAGGCAGTTTCGATGTTGTTGTCTCAGGAGTTTCTAATCCTTATGGTGTGAAAAAGGTTGTTGTTCCTGTTTGGTCTAGTGTCAATGGTCAAGATGATCTAGTCTGGTATGAGGCGCAGCGCCAGACCAATGGCAACTACACTGTCACAGTCAAAGCTTCCCACCACAAGAACTCTCTAGGTGAGTACAATATCCATCTCTATTATGTTCAGGATAATGGCCAGTTGGTCGGTGTAGGTGGTACAACGACTACAGTTTCTAAGGCTCAGCCTAAAGGAATGCTGAAAATTGAAAACAATAATCCAGATACGGGCAGCTTTGATGTTGTTGTTTCTGGTGTTTCTAGTCCTTATGGCGTCAAGGAAGTCAAGTTACCGACCTGGTCCAGTGATAAAGGTCAAGATGACCTGATCTGGTACACAGCAGTCAAGCAGGCGGATGGTACCTATCGGGCAACCGTCAAAGCAGTAAATCATAAGAAATCAACAGGCGAATACAATGTTCATCTTTACTATATTCAAGATGACGGTCAGCTGGTTGGTGTAGGTGGCACTCGAACAACAGTTAGCCTATCTCAACCTAAAGGAACCTTGAAAATTGAAAACAACGATCCAGCTACTGGTAGCTTTGATGTCGTTGTCTCTAACGTTTCCAATCCTTTTGGTGTCAAGGAAGTCAAACTGCCGACTTGGTCTAACGATAAAGGTCAAGATGATCTAGTCTGGCATACAGCAATCAAACAGTCTGATGGCACCTATAGGGCTCGTATCCAGGCTCGCGATCACAAATATTCTTTGGGAGACTATACTGTTCATCTTTACTATATCCAAGATGACGGTCAATTAGTCGGTGTAGCAGGCACCCAATTCAGTTTAGCAGCCAAGCCTAAAGGAAGCTTGAAAATTGAGAACAACAACCCGGATACTGGCAGCTTCGATGTTGTTGTGTCTGATGTTGTCAGTCCTTTTGGCGTCAAGAGCGTGCATCTGCCGATTTGGTCTAGTGATAAAGGCCAAGATGATATTGTTTGGTACACAGCCACCAAGCAGTCCGATGGCACCTACAGAGCTAGCATTCAAGCTCGTAATCATAAAATGTCCACAGGTGAGTATCATATCCACCTCTACTATCTTCAAGATAATGGCCAGATGATTGGGGTTAGTGGAACAACAACCACTGTTTCTGTCGCTAAACCAAAGGGAACTCTCACGATTGCCAATAACAATCCAACAACAGGTAGTTTTGATGTTGTCGTGAGCGGAGTGAGCAGTCCAGAGGGAGTTCGTGAAGTGCTTCTGCCAACTTGGTCTAGCACTAATGGTCAGGACGATATTATCTGGTATCGAGCAGTCAAGCAAGCTGATGGTACCTACAAGATGAATATTAAGGCAAGCGACCATAAATATTCTACAGGTGAGTACAATGTCCACCTCTATTATGTAGGGAATAATGGCCAGTTAGTCGGAGTTGGAGGAACCAAGACGACCGTATCTCTAGGAACTCCCAAAGGCAAGCTGACCATCCAGAACAACAATCAACAGACAGGCACCTTTGAAGTGGTAGTTTCTGAAGTTGAGAATGCTTATGGTGTCAAGGAAGTCAAATTGCCAACTTGGTCAAGTGCTAATGGTCAGGACGACATTATTTGGTACACAGCAGTCAAGCAAGTAGATGGTACTTACAAGGCACAGGTCAATCTACGTGACCACAAGTATTCTACAGGCGAATACAATATCCACCTCTACTATGTTCAGAATGACGGCCGTATGGTTGGGGTTGGAGGCACGAAGACAACAGCAAATGTAGCTTCAGAACACATTAAGCCAACGGGTCAAATCACCATTAAAAATAATAATCCTCGATTAGGCACATTCGAAGTTGTAGTGACCAATGTTTATAGTCCAAAAGGAGTCAGGGAAGTTAGCCTGCCGACTTGGTCAAGTGTTAATGGTCAGGATGACATTGTTTGGTATCGGGCTCAAAAGCAAGCGGATGGTAGCTATAAGGCTTTAGTACGCACCTCTAGTCATAAGTATTCTACTGGGGAATACAATGTTCATCTCTATTATGTTCAAAATGATGGTAGTTTGGTAGGCGTTGGTGGAACGACTACAACGGTCAACAGAGGAGTTTATGATACGCCTTATTATTCACAACGTGATCCTAGATGGGCTGGTTTATATTATGGAAAATATAATTTAGCAGCTACTGGCTGTGTTCCTACTACATTAGCAATGGCTATTTCTGGTATTACAGGTCAAACTGTTTTACCAACAACCGTAGCGGACTACCTTTATCATCACACAGACTCCTTTAACAAAAATGGTCTATTTGGAACGTCAAGTAAGGGTATTGTCCAAGGAGCACAGAACTGGGGACTGACAACAGATGTCTTGCATTCATCAGCAGCCCTTAAAGAAGCTTTGGCAGCAGGTCATCATGTCATGGCGGCTGTTGGTAATAGCGTCTTTGCTAGCTATCCTGTTACCCATGAGATAGTCTTAAGAGGCTATCAAAATGGCCAAACCCAGGTCTATGATCCTTATAATGCTAATAATAACGGTTGGTATTCAGTGGATTATATCTTTGGTTCCAAGAGCGGAGCGCCTGAAGATAATACAGAAGGTTCACCGTTTATATCTGTGAGAGCTTAGATTGTAGCTGATCACAAAACACTTTATATGGGGCTCTAGCCCGCTTTAGTGAACTAACAGTACCTACATTCAGGAGGTTGGGACAAAAGAGTCCCAGCCTCTTGTTTATGGCTATATTGTAAATATCGTACAAGAAAAAAACTCATAGAGCCTCAACTAGTGTGAACTGTAAGTCGCTAGACTAACAGCTCCACTTGGAGATTCTATGAGTTTTTGATCATCATACCATATTGGAAGATGATTTGTGTCTTCATCTTGAATGCTTTCAAAAGTGCCAGTTGCAACTTATGCTCTAACAAATGCCATTCCAAGCAACACTTCCCCAATAATATTTCCATCTTGTTTTTTCAAGGTATTTTTTGAATGCAATCAATTCGTTAGACTTATTCTTGAGCACCTCGTCACATACAAAAGGATACAACTTAAATGCCAAATAACTGATTTGGTCCCCCTTCTGTAGCCCTTTGGCACTACTTAGGAGCTCTTCCCGTAACTTTGAGCTAATGATGATACTATCGTTATTATAGATCCTGTCAATCTGTTGGTAGTATTCATCTCTCTTCTTGCGATTTTTAGTAAAGATCATAACTAACATCTCCTTACAACTTTAAATATATAATTGGCTAAGTAAAAAAGAAAATTAGGAAGTGGAGTTCACAATCCTTGGATCGTATCATCCCAAAATGAATCACCTAATAATAGTATTGTCCTAGTAGCTTTATAGAGTTTTCTGCGCTTCATAAGGCAGGGGTAAACATTTGATTTTATGTCATTATAGCAAATATTTTTTTTAATATCAATTTTAAGTGTATAATCGCTGTCAAAATTTTGACAATAGAAACAATGGTCCTATAGTGTTTAAGGAGAACAATTTGCTGATCATTCGCTGCTATCAAAAGATAGTATAAACGAAGAAAAAATGTTCTTAGTCCGCTAGAAGAAGTTTAAAGAATTGGTCTGGATGGAGCAGATTGAGAATTGAGCAGAGTGATTTGGTCTATAAACCTTTTTCTCTAAGTGCGATTCCCTGCTTCTGCAATTAGCATTTTAAAAAAATATCTTTTAGTGGTATAATAAGGGTAATATCTTAGAGAAAAGAGTTCATTTATGACAAATTATGCTGTTATTTTGGCTGCGGGTAAGGGTACTCGCATGAAATCCGATTTACCCAAGGTCTTGCACAAGGTGGCAGGGATTTCCATGCTAGAGCACGTATTCCGCAGTGTCAGTGCGATTGAGCCTGAGAAGACTGTTACTGTTATCGGGCACAAGGCAGAGCTGGTCGAGCAAGTCTTGGCAGATCAGACCGAGTTTGTCCGTCAGACCGAGCAGCTGGGAACTGGTCATGCGGTCATGATGGCTGAGCCTGTTTTGGAAAATCTAACTGGTCAAACCTTAGTTATTGCTGGCGATACTCCCCTGATTACGGGAGAAAGCCTGAAAAACCTGATTGATTTTCATATCAATCACAAGAATGTTGCGACAATCCTGACTGCTGAAGCGGACAATCCTTTTGGCTATGGCCGGATCGTGCGCAATCAGCACGGAGAAGTCATAAAAATCGTTGAGCAAAAAGATGCTTCTGACTTTGAGCAGCAAATCAAGGAAATCAATACAGGGACTTATGTCTTTGACAATGCCCGTCTCTTTGAGGCTCTCAAAAATATCAATACCAACAATGCGCAGGGAGAATACTATATCACAGATGTGATTGGAATTTTCCGTGAAAATGGCGAAAAAGTTGGCGCCTATACGCTGAAAGACTTTGACGAAAGTCTCGGTGTCAACGACCGCGTGGCTTTGGCGACAGCTGAAAGCATTATGCGCCGCCGGATTAACCAGCAGCACATGATTAACGGTGTCAGCTTTGTCAATCCAGATGCGACCTATATCGATATTGATGTAGAAATCGCGCCTGAAGTTCAAATCGAAGCCAATGTGACTCTGAAAGGTCAAACCAAGATTGGGGCAGAGACGATCCTGACCAATGGGACTTATATTGTAGATTCAGAAATTGGTCAGCGAGCGGTCATTACAAACTCGATGATTGAAGAGTCTAGCTTGGCAGACGGTGTGACGGTTGGGCCATATGCCCATATCCGTCCAGGTTCTAGTCTGGCCAAGGATGTCCATGTCGGTAATTTCGTTGAAGTCAAGGCGTCTTCGCTAGGTGAAAACACTAAAGCTGGCCATTTAGCCTATCTTGGAAACGCTGAGCTGGGAGCCAATGTCAATATTGGGGCTGGTACAATTACGGCCAATTACGATGGGCAGAATAAGTATAAGACGCTGATTGGGAATAATGTTTTTGTCGGCTCCAATTCAACTATCGTTGCTCCAGTAGAGTTGGGTGATAATTCATTGGTTGGTGCAGGTTCGACTATTACAAAGAGTGTGCCAGCAGATGCCATTGCTCTGGGACGTGGCCGTCAGATTAACAAGGAAGATTATGCTAAGTGTCTTCCTCATCACCCTCAAAATAAGTAGGTTTAGTCATGGAATTTGAAGAAAAAACCGTTCAACGTACAGAAATTTATCAGGGGCCGATTTTTAAAGTGGTTCAGGATCAGGTAGAGCTGCCTGAGGGCAAAGGCCAAGCCCAACGGGATTTGATTTTTCATAATGGGGCGGTGGCTGTGATTGCTATCACCCCGGAAAATAAGATGATTTTAGTCAAGCAGTACCGCAAGGCCATTGAAGCGACTTCATACGAGATTCCAGCTGGGAAGTTGGAGCTAGGAGAGAATGCAGATCCCCAAGCGGCCGCCCTCCGAGAATTAGAAGAAGAGACGGGCTACACTGGACAGCTGGAGTTGATCTATGATTTCTACTCTGCCATCGGTTTTTGCAATGAGAAAATCAAACTCTACAGCGCCAGCCATTTGACAAAGGTCGAAAACCCTCGTCCCCAAGACGAAGATGAAACATTGGAACTTTTTGAGGTCAGCCTGGAGGAGGCGGAGCAGTTGCTGAAAAGCGGTGACATCTGCGATGCCAAGACCATCATGGCTCTTCAGTACTGGCAACAAAAAAATGAATAAATAGGAACGTAGATCAATGGGAAAAGCTTTATTAACAGATGAAATCATTGAGCGGGCCAATCGTGGAGAACATATTGATGGTCCCTTGCTGATGGACGATGAAGAAACTAAGGTCATTTCTATTGCTAGAAAAGGAACTTTCGGCTATGCTGCTCCACGGCAAGCTGTCAATCAGGATACTCTGCAGATTGAAGTTGAACCGACAGTTATCAAAAGTCGTCGAATCGAAAATCAAAAACGAAGTATTTTTCAGGCTAAGTTAAACAAAATCCTGTTCTGGATTGTGCTTCTTTTGATTGGATTAATTGCGGCCATTATTTGGCTATGATAAAGAAGGGGAGTGACGGAAACGAGAAAATGAAACTCTGTTTCCTCTCCCTCTTTTTAATATAAAGAAGGAAAGAATAAATCATGAAAATCGGAATTATCGCGGCTATGCCTGAGGAGTTGAAGCTGCTGGTAGAGTATCTGGAGATGGCTGAGAAACACCAGCGCCTAGGGCATGTTTATTATACTGGTCGGATTGGCCATCATGAGGTTGTCCTAGTGGAAAGTGGAATCGGCAAAGTCATGTCAGCCATGAGTGTGGCTGTTTTAGCTAATGATTTTGAGGTGACGGCGGTCATCAATACGGGTTCCGCTGGAGCAGTAGCTTCAGGCTTGGAAATCGGAGATGTAGTGGTGGCAGATCGTTTGGTCTACCATGATGTGGATGTGACAGCTTTTGGCTATGACTATGGTCAAATGGCACGGCAACCCCTCTACTATGAGGCCAGTCGCTACTTGGTTGAGGAGATGAAAGCAGTGCTGGAAAAGACCCAGCAGACGAGCCGAGTTGGCTTGATTGCGACGGGAGATAGCTTTATCGCTGGACAGGACAAAATTGACCAAATTAAGGAGCATTTTCCTGATGTTTTGGCAGTCGAGATGGAGGGAGCAGCCATTGCTCAAGCCGCCCATTCTCTTGGATTGCCTTTTATGGTCATTCGTGCGATGAGCGATACAGCCAGCCATGATGCCAATATCACTTTTGATGAATTTATCCTAGAAGCAGGGAAGCGCTCAGCTGAAACTCTCATTCAATTATTGAATAACTTAGACTAAAAAAGACTTCAGAATGCTCGTACATTCTGAAGTCTTTTTGTATAGGATTAATTTATTTGACGATAGGCTGTTTGTTAGAGTCTAAGGTAAAGCCTTCTCCTAAGATTTCATGGGCTTCTGTAATGGTTGTAAAGGCAAACGGATCGATGTCATTGATGAGTTTCTTCATTTGCTGCATTTCGTTACGAGAGACAACACAATAAACGATTTGCAAATCTTGCTTGCTATAGAAGCCCTGTCCTTGCAGATAAGTAACCCCTCTTCCAAGTTTTTCATTGATAGCTTCAGCTAGTTCTATTGGTTTGCTGGTGACAATCAGGAAGCCTTTGCCAGCGAAGCCACCCTCAGCAATCAAGTCAATAACACGAGAGGTGATAAAGACAAACATGAGTGTATAAGAAACCATGCGTAGATCTTTAAAGACTAAAAGAACCAGAGAGATCACGATAAAGTCCACTGTCAGCATGAGGCGGCCCATGGAGATGCTGGTATATTTATTGAAGATACGAGCTACGATATCGGTACCACCAGTCGTTCCCCCAGCATTGAAGATGATGCCTAGACCAACTCCAAGAATAATCCCCGTTCCAAGGCAGGCCAGTAAGACGTCGCCATCTAAGGAAGAAAAGAAATAGTCTTGTAAATGTTTGGAGGCAGGTAGCAACTCGAATAGTTTAAGCCAAGCTGATACCGAGAAGGTGCCTAAAATGCTGAGGTAAAGGGTGCGATTTCCCAGTAATTTCCAAGCGAGAATAAAGAGTGGAATATTGATGACCAAGTTGGTGGTTGATACAGGAATCTTGAACAGGTAGTAGACAATCAAGGTGATCCCCGTTGCTCCGCCTTCATACAAGTGAAAAGGAATCACCAAATAATGAATCCCAAAAGAAAAAATTCCAGCCCCCAGAATGGTGGCCAGTATATTTTTAAATTTAAACATCAGACTCTCCTAAGAATTTTCTGACTCTATTTTATCAAAAGTTTTCATTTTTGAAAATAATATGAAATATTTTTCGAGAAATTCTTCTATGGGCTTTTGGGATAATTTTTGGTACAATAAAGCATAGACTAAAATAGGAATTTCTGCATCTATTGGCAGAATGAATGTAAAAGGAAAACGATGAAAAAAGGTGTTTTTATATCGCTAGAAGGGCCAGAAGGTGCTGGGAAAACCAGTGTTTTAGAGGCTTTGCTTCCTCAGCTGAACGAGATGGGCTGTGAGTTGCTGACGACGAGAGAGCCTGGCGGTGTCGCTATTTCTGAGAAAATCCGCGAGGTAATTTTGGATAAGGGGCATACAGCCATGGATGCTAAGACGGAGTTGCTGCTTTATATTGCCAGCCGACGTCAGCATTTGGCGGAGAAGGTTCTGCCTGCCCTAGAGCAAGGGACATGGGTCTTGCAAGATCGGTTTATTGATAGCTCGGTGGCTTATCAAGGCTACGGCCGGGGCTTGGCAGTTGATGATGTGGAATGGCTCAACCAGTTTGCGACTGATGGACTCAAGCCGGATTTGACCCTTTATTTCGATATTGATGTCAAGGACGGTCTGGCTCGCATTGCTCGAAATAAGGAGCGCGAAGTCAATCGTTTGGATCTGGAAGGTCTCGACTTGCACGAGCGCGTGCGCCAAGGCTATCTGACTATTTTAGAAAAGGAACCAGAACGTTTCGTCAAGATAGATGCTAGTCAGCCGCTGGAGCAAGTCGTGGCCGACAGTTTGGCAGTTATTAAAGAACGTTTTATCAAAGAAAAATGACAGTAGAAGATTTACGTCAGGCTCAGCCCAAGCTTACAGAAACTTTTCAGCAAATATTGGAAGCAGGGCGGCTCAATCATGCTTATTTATTTTCAGGAAATTTTTCTAGTTTTGCCATGGCTTTGACCTTGTCACAGAGTCTCTTTTGTGAAAATCGTCAGGGAGTTTGGTCCTGCGGTACTTGCCGGGCTTGTCGCTTGATTGAGAGTGAGGAATTTTCGGATGTGACGGTTGTGCGGCCAGTGAATGGTATTATCAAAACGGAGCGCATTCGTGAGCTGGTGAGAAGTTTTTCACAGAGCGGTATGGAAGGCAACAGACAGGTCTTTATCATCTGTGATGCAGATAAGATGCACGTCAATGCCGCTAATTCCCTCCTCAAAGTCATCGAAGAGCCCCAAAGTGAGATTTACATCTTTCTTTTGACGGCCGATGAGCATCTGATTTTGCCTACTATCAAGAGCCGAACGCAGATTTTCCACTTTCGGAAGAATCAGGCCACTCTCCAGTACCAGCTGGAAGAGTCTGGCTTGATCAAAAGTCAGGCTGAGTTACTGGCTGCTTATAGCCAGACCCAGGAAGAAGCCGATCAGCTGGCTTCCAACAGGTCTTTCTTTGAGCTGGTCAGTGAGAGTCAGCGATTTGTCAAAGCTGCCCTGACCAATGAGAATCAGGCTTATCTCCAAGTGGCCAAGCTGGCTAAACTGGTTGAGGACAAGGATAAACAGGAGCAGGCCCTTAAAGTCTTGGAAGTCTTGCTGGCCAAGGAACTTGGAAGCGAGGCAGGTCGCAAGAAACTGGAAGATCTCTTAGAAGCAAAGAAGATGTGGCGAGCCAATGTGTCTTTTCAAAATGCTCTGGAATACATGATTTTAAAAGCCAGTGCCCAAGCAAGATAGGAGCAGACAATGAATAAAAAAGAACTATTTGATGCCTTGGATGATTTTTCTCAGACGCTTTTAGTGACCCTTGCCGAGGTAGAGGCCATCAAGAAAAATCTCAAGAGTGTCGTCGAGGAAAATATCGTCCTCCAGCTAGAAAATGACAAGCTGAGAGAGCGACTAGGTGAGGTAGAGCAAGCAGCACCGGTTAAAATCAATAAAAATCGAGACAACCTCCGCAAACTGTACTACGATGGCTTTCATGTGTGTACAGATTTCTATGGTCAACGCCGAGAAAACGATGCGGAGTGCATGTTCTGCGACGAGTTGTTATTCAGGGAGTAGAAATGCAGATTCAAAAGAGTTTTAAGGGACAGTCGCCCTACGGTAAGCTGTATTTGGTGGCGACTCCCATTGGAAATATGGACGACATGAGTATTCGCATGGTCAATACCCTCAAGGAAGTGGATGTCATTGCAGCCGAAGATACCAGAAATACAGGTCTTCTACTCAAACACTTTGGAATTGAGACGCGGCAGATCAGCTTTCATGAGCACAATGCTCAGGAAAAGATACCGGTCTTGCTGGACTTGCTCAAATCAGGGCAAAATCTAGCCCAGGTCTCCGATGCAGGCTTGCCTAGCATTTCGGATCCGGGGCATGATTTGGTCAAGGCGGCTATTGCTGAGGACATTGCTGTGGTGACGGTTCCGGGCCCCAGCGCCGGGATTTCCGCTCTGATTGCCAGTGGTTTAGCGCCTCAGCCTCATATTTTTTATGGTTTCTTGCCTCGTAAGTCTGGGCAGCAGAAGGAATTTTTCGAGAGTAAAAGGGCTTATCCAGAGACACAGATCTTTTACGAATCTCCCCACAGGGTCAAGGCTACGCTGGAAAATATGCTGGAAGTTTACGGCGACCGCTCGGTGGTCTTGGTTCGGGAATTAACCAAAATCTATGAAGAATATCAACGAGGCAGGATTTCTGAGTTGCTAGACTATCTGGCAGAGACTGCCCTCAAGGGTGAGTGCCTCCTGATTGTGGCTGGTGCAAGTCTAGAGAAGGAAGACAAAGCGGATGCGGATCTCTTGGCTGAAATTGACAGCTTGGTTCAATCCGGCAGTAAGAAAAATCAGGCCATTAAAGAAGTGGCAAAAAAATATGGGCGCAATAAGAGTCAGCTCTATGCTCTTTATCATGAAGAAGAAAGAAACTAGTCCTATTCGACTAGTTTTTTTGTTCAAAATCCTCCTTTTGTTCGGGAATTTCCCAAAAAGAAAAATATCTTTGAAAGAATTATAGAAATTTTCTGAACATTGTGATATGATAGACAAAATACATTTTTGGAGGTAGGATATGACCATTTACAATTTTTCTGCTGGACCGGCAGTATTGCCCAAGGAAGTCTTGAAAAAAGCTCAGGCTGAGTTTTTAGACTATGCCCAAAGCGGCATGAGCGTGATGGAGCTATCCCACCGATCCAAAGAATTTGACGATATTATCAAAGAAGCTGAGAGCTTGCTGCGTGAGCTCATGGCTATTCCGGATAATTACCGCGTACTCTTCCTGCAGGGAGGGGCATCTACCCAGTTTTCCATGATTCCGCTTAATCTCGCCAAGGGAGGCAAGGCCTATTACCTAGTGGCTGGATCTTGGGGAAAGAAAGCCTACACAGAAGCAGTCAAGCTGGCTAAGACCGTGCCTTTTGAGCCTATTCTCTTAGCGTCGTCAGAGGATTTAAATTACACGGAAATTCCTTCTTTTGATGAAAAGGAGATTGATCCGCAGGCTGCTTATGTGCATCTGACAACTAATAATACTATCGAAGGAACGGCTATCTACGATCTGCCAGTGACCAATGGCGTGCCGATTGTGGCGGACATGTCTTCTAATATTCTTGCTGCTCAGTACCGAGTAGAGGATTTCGGTTTGATTTATGCTGGGGCTCAAAAGAATATCGGACCTGCCGGTGTGACAGTGGTCATCATTCGGGAGGATTTGCTCAATGATGAGCTCGTTCTGTCTAGCATGTTGGACTACCGCATTCAGGCGGACAATGACTCTCTCTACAATACACCACCGACTTTTGCCATCTATATGGCCAAGCTGGTCTTTGACTGGGTCAAGGAACTAGGTGGCGTAGTAGAAATGGAAAAGCGCAATCGTGAAAAATCTGGTCTTTTGTACGACTTCATTGAGCAGTCTGACTTTTACCGCAGTCCAGTTCGTTACAAGGAGCAACGCTCAGTAGCCAATATTCCCTTTGTGTCTCCTAGCCCAGAGCTGGATGCTAAATTTAACAAAGAGGCTGCAGCAGCGGGATTCAAGAATATCAAGGGACACCGCAGCGTAGGTGGCATGAGAGCTAGTCTCTACAATGCTTTTCCGCTTCAAGGTGTCAAGGACTTGATTGCCTTTATGCAGAAATTTGAAGAAGAAAATTCTTAAGAGAGGGAAGCTATGGTCTTTAGTGTCAAAACCTTTAACAATATCAATCAAATCGGGCTTAAGGAGCTGGGTAATGCTTTTCAGATTGACGGAGACAAGTCTGACAATCCAGATGCCTATATCCTGCGCAGTCAAAACCTGCATGGACAGGAATTTCCAAGCAAACTCAAAGCCATTGCGCGGGCAGGCGCGGGAACCAATAATATTCCTGTCGACCAGGCAACAGCTCAGGGAATTGTGGTCTTTAACACTCCAGGAGCTAATGCTAATGCGGTGAAAGAAGCGGTCTTGGCTTCCATTCTCCTGTCTGCCCGTGACTATATCGCAGCTAACAGTTGGGCAAACGGCCTTTCTGGAGAAGATGTTCCCAAGCAAGTGGAAGCTGGTAAGAAACAGTTTGCTGGGACAGAGATTGCAGAGAAGACTTTGGGAGTCATTGGGTTAGGAGCAATCGGTGGCCGTATTGCCAACGATGCCTATCGTCTGGGGATGAACGTCCTGGGTTATGATCCTTATGTATCCATTGAAACAGCTTGGAATATCTCTAGTCATGTCAAGCGGGTAGCAGACATTAAGGAAATCTTTGAAAAGAGCGACTACATAACTATCCATGTGCCCCTGACTGATGATACACGCGCTACTTTTGATCAGGCTGCTTTTGGTCTTATGCAAAAGGGGACGACTCTCATCAACTTTGCTCGTGGCGAGCTGGTGGACAATGCTGCCCTTTTTGAAGCTTTGGAAACAGGTGTTATCAAGCGCTATATCACAGACTTCGGTGTAGAAGAATTGCTCCGTCATCCGCAGATTACAGTCTTTCCGCATCTGGGCGGATCAACCGAAGAAGCTGAGCTCAACTGTGCCATTATGGCTGGGAAAACTATCCGACGCTTCATGGAAACGGGAGAGATTATCAACTCAGTGAATTTCCCTAATGTCCGTCAGTCTCTCTCAGCGCCTTATCGGATTACCCTGATTAACAAAAATGTACCGAATATTGTGGCTCGAATTTCAACAGCGGTCAGTGATTTGAATATCAATATCGATAATATCATCAATCGTTCCAAGGGTGATTATGCCTATACTTTGCTGGATCTGGATGAGTCAGACGAAAGCAAGATTCAGGAGCTGGTTGATAAATTTGAAAATAGCGACAATATTGTGCGCGTGCGTTTAATTAAAAAATAACAAAAAAATACGGCTTACATAAAAGTGATTTATATGCTAAATATCATAAGTAAAATATCATAGGAGTTATTATGTTTATTATTGATTTAACTTATAAAAAAGACCTAGTAGAAGTTGAAAAATATTTACCAGAGCATATTTCTTTTTTAGATAAATATTATGCATCTGGCCATTTTATCGCATCAGGACGGAAGAATCCTCGGACTGGTGGGATTATTTTAGTGAATACAGATAGTAAAGAAACTGTTCAAAAGATTATTTCAGAAGATCCTTTTTATATTCAAGAGATTGCAGCATATACTTTCACCGAGTTTTATCCGACAAAGTATTCGCAACACTTCAAGAAAATATTGGATGAGGGTGATGTCTTGTAGAGGAAGCATTTGCTTTCTTTAACAGTAAGCATAGAAATTTCAAGCTATTTTGGAATTTTAGACCACAAAGTCTAGAGATTAATAAGAATTGAGGTAAGTATGTTAGAATTTATCGAATACCCCAAATGCTCTACCTGCCGCAAGGCCAAGGCTGAGCTCAATCAATTAGGAGTGGACTTTGAAGCGGTGGATATTGTCAAAGAAACGCCTAGTCAGGAGCAACTTCTGCAATGGATGACCAATTCTGATTTGGAAATCAAGTCTTTCTTTAATACCAGTGGTATCAAGTACCGAGAATTGGGGCTCAAAGGAAAGGTGCCGCATTTGACAGCTCAGGAAGCTGCAGATTTATTATCGACAGACGGCATGCTGATCAAGCGACCACTGCTAGTCCAAGATGGTCGAATTGTGCAAGTTGGCTATCGGACCGAATACAAGGAATTAAACCTTTAATTAAAGATGGGAAATTTCCTGTCTTTTTATATTTTCTTGAAACTATTAAATTTAGTTAATCCATAGAGGCGCAGTATTTGATATGATTTCTAAGAAAGTCCCAATCAAAATCCTATAAAAGTTCTTCTTTTTATGAGAAAATAGAGGAAAAGATTGGAGGGATGTTTATGGCAGAAATTTATCTAGCGGGCGGTTGTTTCTGGGGCTTGGAGGAATATTTTTCTCGGATTGAAGGCGTTGAGGAGACGACAGTGGGCTATGCTAATGGGCAAGTGGAGTCCACCAACTACCAGCTCATTCACCAGACCGACCACGCGGAGACGGTGCAGTTGATTTATGACGAAGAAAAAATCAGTTTACGGGAAATTTTGCTCTACTATTTCCGAGTCATTGACCCCTTATCTATCAACAAACAGGGTAATGATATAGGCCGGCAGTATCGGACAGGTGTTTACTATGTCCGAGAGGAAGATCGCGACATTATCGAGCAGGTTTTTGCTGAGCAGGAGGAGCAATTAGGACAAAAGTTGGCTGTAGAGCTAGAGCCCTTGCGCCATTATATCTTGGCTGAGGAGTATCATCAAGATTATCTCAAGAAAAATCCGACGGGTTATTGCCATATCAATGTCAAGGATGCTGAGCAGCCCTTGGTAGATGCGGGCCATTATCCTAAGCCTAGCCAGCAGCAACTCAAAGAAGTGCTAAGTGAGGAGCAGTATCAGGTGACTCAGCAGAGTGCAACGGAGCGCCCTTTCCATAATGCTTACAATAGCACTTTTGAAGCAGGGATTTATGTTGATGTGACAACTGGCGAACCACTCTTTTTTGCGGCTGACAAGTTTGAATCGGGTTGCGGCTGGCCTAGCTTTGCTCGTCCTATCGCTCGCGAGGTTATCAAATATTATCAAGATTTGAGTCATGGCATGGAGCGAATCGAAGTACGGAGTCGTTCAGGAAATGCCCATCTGGGTCACGTCTTTACCGACGGTCCGCAGGAATTAGGTGGCTTGCGCTATTGCATCAACTCAGCGGCCCTGCGATTTATTCCTAGAGAGAAAATGGAAGAGGAAGGCTACGGCTACCTGCTATCCTATATGGACTAATACTCACTTTTGTCGCTTGTCAACCTTTTCAAAATCTAGCTAAACTAGACAGAAATAATCAGCCAATCTCCTCTTTTCTAACGCTCCAAGCATTTATATATGTAAATACCATAGAAAAGTGTATAATGGTTAGGAAAAGATAAATGTTATGGAAGGAATGCAAAATGGAGAAATTGGATATTACTACAATGTCTGATTATAAAAAGGTAGAAGCTGTTATTCAATTACTAATCGATGGAGTTTTGACCAGCTATCGTGTGGCGACAGATGCCAATATCAGCAAAATGAGCATCTTGACACTTGTCAAAGGTAGCAGCAAAATTAAAAATATTACTTATCAAACGGCTATTGCTCTGATTAATTGGTACGAAGAAAATCATGAAAAATACGGCATTACTATTCAATAAGTAGCCGATTTTACAGGGAAATATATATAACTAGAATTCTATGAGTGCTTGCTTGTGGGATTCTTTTACTGAAGGAAAGAATGACCTTTCCATTATTGCAGGAAAGGCAAAAATTTCATATAATGGAAATAAGAAAAATGAGCGTAGGAATGTCTGCTGGTTGTAGCAGCCCGCTAAATTTTTTATAAGGAGAATTCAATGTCACAATTATCTGTTAATGCCATTCGCTTTTTAGGAATTGACGCGATTGAAAAGTCTAAGTCAGGCCACCCTGGTGTCGTGATGGGCGCTGCGCCGATGGCTTACGACCTATTTACCAAACAACTGCGAGTCAATCCAGAAGAGCCAAATTGGATTAACCGCGATCGCTTTGTTCTATCTGCAGGACACGGCTCTATGCTGCTTTATGCCTTGCTCCATCTGTCTGGTTTTAAAGATGTCAGCATGGAAGAAATCAAAAACTTCCGCCAATGGGGTTCTAAGACACCAGGTCACCCAGAGTTTGGTCATACAGCTGGAGTTGATGCGACGACTGGACCATTGGGACAAGGGATTTCTACAGCGACTGGTTTTGCTCAGGCAGAGCGTTTCTTGGCTGCCAAGTACAACCGTAAAGGCTATCCGATTTTCGACCATTACACTTATGTAATCTGTGGTGATGGCGATTTGATGGAGGGAGTTTCAGCTGAGGCGGCTTCTTACGCTGGCCTGCAAAAGCTGGACAAGTTGGTTGTTCTCTACGATTCAAATGATATCAACTTGGATGGGGAAACTAAGGATTCCTTTACAGAAGATGTTCGTGCCCGCTATGAAGCTTACGGATGGCACACTGCTTTGGTAGAAGACGGAACAGACCTAGCAGCGATTGACGCAGCTATCAATGAAGCGAAGGCTTCTGGCAAGCCATCTTTGATTGAAGTTAAGACAGTTATCGGTTACGGTTCTCCAAACAAGCAAGGAACCAATGCAGTTCACGGTGCGCCTTTAGGAGCAGAAGAAGCGGAAGCCACTCGTCAAGCCTTGGGATGGGACTATGCGCCATTTGAGATTCCTGAGGAAGTCTATGCTGACTACCGTACAAATGTAGCAGAGCGTGGTGCAGCGGCTTACGATGCTTGGAAACAGCTAGTAGAGGACTACAAGCAAGCCCATCCAGAATTGGCAGCAGAAGTAACAGCTATCATTGCTGGTCAGGATCCAGTAGAAATCAAACCAGAAGATTTCCCAGTGCTTGAAAATGGCTTCTCTCAAGCGACCCGTAATTCTAGTCAGGATGCCCTCAATGCAGCAGCTAAGGTGCTTCCGACTTTCCTCGGCGGTTCTGCTGACTTGGCTCACTCCAATATGACCTACATCAAAGAAGATGGCCTGCAGGATGATGCCCATCGTCTCAACCGCAATATCCAATTTGGTGTGCGCGAGTTTGCCATGGGAACTATTCTCAACGGTATGGCGCTTCATGGTGGTCTTCGTGTTTACGGTGGTACCTTCTTCGTCTTCTCAGACTATGTCAAGGCAGCTGTTCGTTTGTCTGCTTTGCAAGGCTTGCCAGTGACCTATGTCTTCACGCACGACTCTATTGCAGTTGGTGAAGACGGCCCGACACATGAGCCGATTGAGCATTTGGCTGGTCTGCGTGCTATTCCAAACCTGACTGTTCTTCGCCCAGCAGATGCGCGTGAAACTCAGGCAGCTTGGTACTTGGCTCTTAAGAGTCAATCCACTCCGACTGCTCTGGTCTTGACCCGTCAGAATCTGACAGTCGAAGAAGGAACAGACTTTGACAAGGTAGCTAAAGGAGCTTATGTGGTTTACGAAACAGGAGCAGATTTCGATACCATCTTGTTGGCTTCTGGTTCTGAGGTTAATTTGGCTGTTGCAGCTGCTAAAGCACTGGCAGCAGAAGGCACTAAAATCCGCGTGGTCAGCGTACCATCAACAGAGCTTTTTGATGCTCAAGATGCGGCCTACAAAGAAGAAATTCTGCCAAATGCAGTTCGTCGTCGCGTAGCGATCGAGATGGCAGCTAGCCAGCCTTGGTACAAGTATGTCGGTCTGGACGGTGCAGTTATTGGAATCGACCAGTTCGGTGCCTCTGCTCCAGCAGGTAAGGTTCTGGAAGAATACGGCTTTACAGTTGAGCACGTAGCAGAGGTTGTTAAAAATCTGAAATAAAAAGACATAAAATCAGGGTGTTGCTCATCCTGATTTTTTTGGAAATTATTTTCCTGCCTTGTCAAACGGGGCAAAATCTGCTATAGTAATTAGTAGATGAATTCCAAAGGAGAAGAGAAATGAATCCAACAATGATGATTATTTTTTTCGTTGTACTAGTAGGAATGATGTATTTCCAAGTACGGACACAGAAAAAGCAAGCTGAAAAACGGATGGAGAGCCTTAATAAACTGCAAAAAGGCTATGAAGTCATTACTATTGGTGGTCTTTACGGAACTGTTGACGAAGTTGATTCAGAGCGTAAGACGGTTGTCTTGGACGTAGACGGTGTTTTCTTAACATTTGAATTAGCAGCCATTAAGACTGTTTTGCCATTGACAGAAGGTATCCCAGCTGCTGCGGGAGTTGAAGGCGATATCGCTGTGTCTGATGAAGATACTGCAATTGAAGAATAGGATACAGGACAGCCGAGAGGCTGTTTTTTATTTTAAGGACATTTTGTAAGCTCATCTTTTACAATATTATAGTTGCACAACACTAGCGAAACCTATCTGCATACACTACCAACTATTTATCATCAGCTCTGATAGACGAAAAATCAGCTCTCCTGCCCACATTTAAAGGATTTATGATATAATGAAATGATAAAACTTTAAATAGGATAAAAAATATGTTTAGTTTTAAGAAAAAAGAAAAGCTCGATGAGGCCTTGCTTGTTCCCAAGCATATAGGCATTATCATGGATGGCAATGGTCGTTGGGCTAAAAAACGTATGCAGCCGCGCGTCTTTGGTCATAAGGCAGGTATGGAAGCTTTGCAAGAAGTGACGATTGCAGCCAAGGAGATGGGAGTGCAGGTCTTGACAGTCTATGCCTTTTCAACGGAAAACTGGACGCGACCAGAAAAAGAAGTATCCTTCATTATGAATTTGCCGGTTGAGTTTTATGATCGCTATGTGCCAGAATTGCACAGAAACAATGTAAAAATTCAAATGATTGGCGATACGAAGCGACTTCCTAAAGCTACTTTTGAGGCCTTGGAGAAGGCTGAAGATCTAACTCGCTTGAATACGGGGTTGATTTTGAATTTCGCCCTAAACTATGGCGGACGAGCTGAAATCAATCAAGCGGTTAAGAAGCTTGCCCAAGATGTTTTAGATGCGAAAGTTCAGCCAGCGGATATTACAGAGGAAATGCTTGGAGATTACCTCTATACCAGTAGTTTGCCTGCAAGTTTACGGGATCCTGACTTGGTCATTCGTACGAGTGGCGAGCTGCGCCTTAGTAATTTCCTGCCTTGGCAGACAGCATATAGTGAGTTGTATTTTACAGATATTCTTTGGCCGGATTTCGATGAGAAGGCTTTGAAAGATGCGGTTGTAGAATATAATCGTCGCAATCGACGCTTCGGCGGTGTATAAAGGAGGGAGAAAAAGATGAGTTTTGATTTACAAAGACGTCTTCTTTTTGGAGGAATTGCTCTAGTTATTTTTATTCCTTTAGTGAAGATGGGAGGGCTTCCCTTCCAGATCAGCGTTGGCCTTCTAGCCATGCTGGCAGTGCATGAATTGCTTAAGATGAAAGGGCTTCCGACAGCGACTTTAGAGGGTGGCTTGGCTATGCTGGCAGCTTTTGTCTTAACCCTGCCACTTGAGAACTACCTGAAATTTTTACCTGTGGACGGCAATGTGATGGCTTATGGCTTGGTCGTTTTCGTCTTGCTAGGAGCGACTGTTTTAGGTTCCTCTTATAGTTTTGAAGATGCGGCTTATCCGATTGCTTCTAGTTTTTATGTTGGTCTAGGTTTTAATGCTTTGATCGATGCTCGTTTGGTGAATGTGGACAAGGTTTTGCTGGCCCTCTTTATCGTCTGGGCCACAGACAGTGGAGCCTATCTGGTCGGTACTCGCTACGGGTGGAGAAAATTATTGCCAAAGGTGTCGCCAAATAAAACCATTGAAGGCAGTATTGGAGGAATTCTGTCAGCGGTGCTGGTTTCGGCGATTTTTATGTTTATTCGTCCGCAAGTTGCCACTCCATATAGCTTTGTGACCATGCTGCTCTTGACAGTTGTCTTTAGTATTGCTGGCCAATTCGGTGACTTGGTAGAGAGCGCCATTAAGCGTCACTTTGGTGTCAAAGACTCAGGGAAATTTATTCCTGGACACGGCGGTGTTTTGGATCGCTTTGATAGCTTGCTTTTTGTCTTTCCACTGATGCACCTCTTTGGCCTGTTCTAAGGAGTTTGGTGGCCAAGCAGCCGAAAGCCTTCTTGGCTTAATGAACAATCTTAAGAGAAAGATTACACTTATGCAGATTATTACATTTATTATTATTTTTGGGATCATCGTGGTGGTTCATGAGTTTGGACATTTCTACTTTGCCAAAAAATCAGGCATTCTAGTTCGTGAGTTTGCCATTGGGATGGGCCCGAAAATCTTTGCTCATATTGGCAAGGACGGAACAGCCTATACGATTCGGATTTTGCCGCTAGGTGGCTATGTCCGCATGGCTGGCTGGGGCGAGGATTCGACAGAAATCAAAACAGGTACGCCAGCAAGTCTGACCTTAAATGAAGATGGGAAAGTCGTCCGTATCAATCTGTCTGGCAAGAAAATTGATCAGACGGCTCTACCTATGAATGTGACCAGTTTTGATTTTGAAGAAAAGCTGGAGATTACAGGGCTGGTCTTAGATGAAAGCAAGATTTATTCTGTCGATCACGATGCGACTATTGTTGAGGAAGACGGGACGGAAGTTCGGATTGCTCCGCTGGATGTTCAGTATCAAAATGCGACTATCTGGGGACGCCTTATCACCAATTTTGCAGGTCCCATGAATAATTTCATTTTGAGCATTCTAGTTTTCATGCTCTTGGCCTTTCTGCAAGGCGGTGTCCAAGATGAAAATAGCAATCATTTTCAGGTGCTGGAAGGTAGCGCCGTTGCCAAGGCAGGGGTGAAAAGCAATGACCAGATTCTGAAAGTCAACAATTATGAGATTGCAAACTGGGATGACCTGACCAAAGCCGTATCAGAAGCGACGAAAGATAAAGCAGATGCACCAAAATTGACCATCACTTATAAGAGCGAGGGTCAGACTCACAAGGTAGATATTGAACCTAAAAAAGAGGGGGATCGCTATCTATTGGGCGTTTCGCCTGCTATCAAGACTGGTTTTTTGGACAAAGTGATCGGAGGCTTTACCGCTACTTGGACGACCACTGGTCGGATTTTGACAGCCTTGAAAGATTTGATTTTTAACTTTAATTTAAATAAATTAGGCGGTCCAGTTGCTATTTATAATGTCAGCAGTCAGGCGGCTCAGCAAGGTCTGCCGGCTATTCTGAGTCTTTTAGCTATGCTGTCTCTTAATATCGGGATCTTTAATCTAATTCCGATTCCTGCCTTGGACGGTGGAAAAATTGTTCTCAATATCCTTGAGGCTATCCGTCGCAAACCCTTGAAACGGGAAACAGAAAGCTATGTTACCCTCGCAGGGGTAGCTGTCATGGTTGTCCTTATGATCGCTGTGACTTGGAATGATATTATGAAATTGTTCTTCTAACATTTTAAAAGATTGAAAAATATTCTATGAAGGAGTTTTGTTTTTATGAAACAAAGTAAAATGCTAATCCCAACGCTGCGCGAAATGCCAAGCGATGCTCAGGTTATCAGCCATGCCCTTATGTTGCGGGCTGGCTATGTTCGCCAAGTTTCTGCGGGAGTTTACTCTTATCTGCCACTGGCTAACCGTGTTATTGAAAAAGCTAAAAAAATCATGCGGGAAGAGTTTGATAAGATTGGTGCGGTTGAAATGCTGGCGCCTGCCCTGCTTAGTGCAGATCTCTGGCGTGAGTCAGGTCGTTACGAGACCTACGGTGAAGACCTCTACAAGCTAAAAAATCGTGAAAAATCAGACTTTATCCTAGGTCCGACACACGAAGAGACCTTCACTTCCATTGTCCGTGACTCTGTTAAATCATACAAGCAATTGCCGCTCAATCTCTATCAAATCCAACCTAAGTACCGCGATGAAAAGCGCCCACGTAATGGACTTCTTCGTACCCGTGAGTTTATCATGAAAGACGGTTATAGTTTCCATGCTAACTATGATAGTTTGGATGTGACTTATGATGAGTACAAATCTGCTTATGAGAAAATCTTCACTCGCAGCGAACTAGATTTCAAAGCCATTATCGGTGACGGTGGCGCTATGGGTGGTAAGGATAGTCAGGAATTTATGGCGATCACGCCTGCTCGTACAGAGCTTGACCGTTGGGTTGTTTTGGACAAGTCAGTTGCCTCCTTTGATGAAATTCCTGCAGAAGTGCAAGAAGAAATAAAGGCAGAATTGCTTAAATGGATGGTCTCTGGAGAAGATACGATTGCTTACTCTAGCGAGTCTAGCTATGCGGCCAACCTAGAAATGGCAACCAATGCTTATAAACCAAACAAAAAAGTAGTGACTGAAGCAGAGTTGGTGCGTGTGGAAACACCAGGTGTTAAATCAATCGATGAGGTAGCAGCTTTCCTACAAATTGATACAGAAGAAACAATTAAGACCTTGGTTTACATGGCTGATGACAAGCCTGTCGTAGCCCTCCTTGTTGGCAATGACCAACTCAACGAAGTTAAGCTGAAAAACCACTTGGGTGCAGATTTCTTTGAAGTTGCTAGTGAAGAGGATGTTCGTCAGCTTTTGGGCGCAGGCTTTGGTTCGCTAGGCCCAGTCAATCTGCCAGAAGATGTGACCATTATCGCGGACCGTAGAGTCCAAGACCTTTCTAACGCTGTAGCAGGAGCCAATGAAGATGGCTACCACCTGACTGGTGTTAATCCAGGCCGTGATTTTAGCCCTGAATATGTCGATATCCGCGAAGTTCGTGAAGGAGAAGTGTCTCCGGACGGTCAAGGTATCCTCAAGTTTGCTCGTGGGATTGAGATTGGGCACATCTTCAAGCTGGGAACTCGCTACTCTGACAGCATGAATGCCAATGTCTTGGATGAAAATGGACGAGCAGTACCGATGATTATGGGCTGCTACGGTATCGGTGTCAGCCGTCTCCTCTCTGCTGTTATGGAGCAGCACGCTCGTCTCTTTGTCAATAAAACTCCTAAGGGTGAATTCCGCTATGCTTGGGGTATTAACTTCCCTAAAGAACTGGCACCATTTGACGTGCACTTGATTCCGGTCAATGTCAAGGACGAGGAAGCTCTTACTCTCACTGATCAAATCGAGGCTAACTTGCTAAGTGCTGGTTATGAGGTCTTGGTGGATGATCGCAATGAGCGCGCGGGTGTCAAGTTCAGCGACAGCGATTTGATTGGTCTCCCAATCCGTGTGACAGTTGGTAAGAAAGCCGCAGAAGGCATTGTCGAAGTCAAGATTAAGGCTACGGGCGATACCATTGAAGTCCATGCTGATAATCTGCTAGAAACTCTGTCTATTTTGACAAAATAAAACAAGAGTTTAGGACAAAAGTCCTAGCCTCTCAATTGTCTTTGGATTGTCGAGCAAGACGCAGTGGTTGAGTGGGCTCTACTACGCTGATTTCATCAGCTTTTACAGCCCTACTCAACTGTGCGGAGGTGGGACGACGAAATCGAATTCTAACGAATTTCAGATTTCTGTCCCACTCTCTTTCTTTTGCTTATTGGCCTTGAAAATGCTAAGGTAGGGAAAATAGATTGGAGGAATGAATGATGGGACTATTCAGCGGTTTATTGGGCAATGCTTCCCAGAAAGATATTGAAAAAACAGAAAGAGAATTGGAGAACATTCTGACGCCAGCAGAAAATGTGGAGTTGGCTTTCAGCCTGATTCGCGACTTGATTGTCTTTACAGATAAGCGGTTGATTTTGGTGGATAAACAGGGAGTGACAGGCAAGAAAACAGCTTATAAGTCTTATCCTTATCGCTCCATTTCTCGCTTTTCAGTGGAAACAGCCGGCCATTTCGATTTAGATGCCGAGCTGAAAATCTGGGTTTCCAGTGCTGAGGAACCAGCCGAAACCCTAACTTTCCGAAGTGATAAAAGTGTTATTGCCATCCAAAAAGCGCTGGCAGAAGCGGTGCTAAGATAAAACTCTTGGTTTTCTTGTAATATGAACAAAGAGCGGACAAGCTTGTCTGGCTCTTTTTCTATCGAAAAAAGTGCTGATTTATGGTAAAATAGGGTCACTACTGTACGAGGAAATGTCATGTCAAACAAGTTTGAAATTTTAATGCATCAGCTGGATATGCCACTGGAAATGAGAAATTCAGAGGCCTTTTTGAATGCTGAAATTGAGAAGGTTCTGGTCCACAAGGTCAGTCGGGTCTGGGAGTTTCATTTCTCTTTTTCAGATATATTGCCCATTGAGATTTTTCGGGAATTGCAGAAGCGCTTAGCTCAAGAGTTTTCTAAGACGGGCAATCAGGCCATTTTTGAAATTCACTGTCAGGATCCTCAGGTATCGGATGACCTCTTGCAGGCTTATTACCAGCTAGCCTTTGAGGAGGGGCCATGTGCCAGCCATGGCTTTAAGAGCCTGTATCAGGATTTGCAGGTTCATTTGGATGGGGGCAAGCTGCTGATTGAGGGGGCTTCGACCATTGATACGGAGCATTTTCGCAAGAATCACCTGCCCAATCTCAGCCGGCAACTGGTCAAGTACGGCTTTCCTCATCTGACCTGTCAGGTGCAGCACAGTGATGAGCTGACCCAGCAGCAAGCGGAGAATTTCCAGGCGGAGAATAACAAGATTGTTCAGGCGGCTAATGAAGAAGCGCTCAAAGCCATGGAATCCCTGCAACATATGGCACCACCGCCAGAGGAAAAGCCGACTTATGATTTCCAAGCTCGAAAGGCTGCGGCTAAACCAAATCTGGACAAGGCAGAGATTACTCCTATGGTCGAAGTTCAGACTGAGGAAAACCGTCTGGTCTTTGAGGGAATGGTATTTGATTTAGAGCAGAAAGTTACTCGGACTGGCCGGGTCTTGCTCAACTTCAAAATGACAGACTACACTTCCAGCTTTTCCTTGCAGAAATGGATGAAAAACGAAGAAGAAGTCAAGAAGTTTGACATGATTAAGAAAGGCGCCTGGCTGCGGGTGCGGGGAAATGTGGAGATGAACAATTTCACCCGCGACCTGACGATGAATGTGCAGGATGTGCAGGCCGTTACTCACTATGAGCGCAAGGATCTGATGCCTGAGGGGCAGAAGCGGGTTGAATTTCACGCTCATACCAATATGTCTACTATGGACGCTCTGCCTGAAGTCGAGGAAATCGTTGCAACGGCCGCCAAGTGGGGCCACAAGGCTGTCGCTATTACCGACCATGGCAATGTGCAGAGCTTTCCCCATGGCTATAAAGCTGCCAAGAAAGCTGGTATTCAGCTGATTTACGGTATGGAGGCCAATATTGTAGAAGACCGGGTGCCCATCGTCTACAATGAAGTGGACATGGCGCTGAGCGATGCGACTTATGTAGTTTTTGACGTGGAGACGACGGGACTTTCGGCGGTATACAATGACTTGATTCAGGTTGCTGCCAGCAAGATGCACAAGGGCAATATCATCGCTGAGTTTGATGAGTTTATCAATCCTGGGCATCCTCTTTCGGCCTTTACGACGGATCTAACCGGGATTACGGATGAGCATGTTCGCAATGCCAAACCGCTAGAGCAAGTTCTGAAAGAGTTTCAGGAATTTTGCCAGGATAGTGTCCTCGTTGCCCATAATGCTACCTTTGACGTGGGCTTTATGAATGTCAATTATGAGCGTCATAATTTGCCGAAAATTACCCAGCCAGTTATTGACACGCTGGAATTTGCCCGCAATCTCTATCCAGAATACAAGCGTCATGGTCTGGGGCCTTTGACCAAGCGTTTCCAGATTGCTCTGGAGCACCACCATATGGCCAACTATGACGCGGAAGCAACGGGCCGTCTCCTCTTTATCTTTATCAAGGATGTAGCTGAAAAGCATGGTGTGACTAATCTCAAGGATTTGAATACGGATCTGGTCGATGAGAATTCTTACAAGAAGGCTCGGGTCAAGCATGCGACTATTTATGTTAAAAATCAGACGGGGCTCAAGAATATTTTCAAACTAGTCAGTCTGTCCAATACCAAGTATTTCGAAGGCGTCCCGCGGATTCCACGGACCGTGCTGGATGCTCATCGTGAAGGCCTGATTCTGGGCTCAGCCTGCTCAGAAGGCGAAGTCTATGATGCTGTTGTCTCTCAGGGGGTGGATGCGGCTGTCGAAGTAGCCAAGTATTATGACTTTATCGAGGTCATGCCGCCGGCTATCTATGAGCCGCTGATTGCCAAGGAGCAGATCAAGGATCAGGAAGAACTGCAGACCATTATTCGCAATCTGATTGAGGTCGGCGATCGCTTGGGCAAGCCTGTCCTTGCGACGGGAAATGTCCACTATATCGAGCCGGAAGAAGAAATCTATCGGGAGATTATCGTCCGAAGTCTCGGTCAGGGAGCCATGATTAACCGGACTATTGGTCACGGTGAAAATGCCCAGCCGGCTCCGCTTCCTAAGGCTCACTTCCGGACCACCAATGAGATGCTAGACGAATTTGCCTTTCTAGGGGAGGATTTGGCTAAGAAGCTAGTTATCACCAATCCGAATCAGCTGGCGGAGACCTTTGAGCCGGTAGAGGTGGTCAAGGGCGACCTCTATACGCCTTTCATTGACAAGGCTGAGGAGACAGTTGCCGAGCTGACCTATCAAAAAGCCTTTGAGATTTATGGCAATCCACTGCCAGATATTGTAGACCTGCGGATCGAAAAAGAATTGACTTCTATCTTGGGGAATGGTTTTGCCGTGATTTATCTGGCTTCGCAGATGCTGGTGCAACGCTCCAATGAACGGGGCTATCTGGTAGGTTCACGGGGGTCTGTCGGGTCTAGCTTTGTCGCGACCATGATTGGGATCACCGAGGTCAATCCTTTGTCGCCCCACTATGTCTGTGGTAAATGCCAATACAGCGAGTTTATCACGGACGGCTCCTATGGTTCTGGCTTTGATATGCCGGACAAGGACTGTCCAGAGTGCGGTCACAAGCTGAGCAAGAACGGTCAGGATATTCCATTTGAGACCTTCCTTGGATTTGACGGGGACAAGGTACCCGATATTGACTTGAACTTCTCCGGAGAGGATCAGCCGAGCGCCCATTTGGACGTGCGGGATATCTTTGGTTCAGAATACGCCTTTCGGGCTGGTACTGTTGGTACCGTTGCGGCTAAGACGGCCTATGGATTTGTCAAGGGCTACGAGCGCGACTACGGGAAGTTCTACCGAGACGCCGAAGTTGAACGTCTGGCGCAGGGAGCTGCTGGAGTCAAGCGGACGACTGGACAACACCCGGGTGGGATCGTTGTTATTCCTAACTACATGGATGTTTATGACTTTACACCGGTCCAATATCCAGCTGACGATGTGACGGCCGAGTGGCAGACTACCCACTTTAACTTCCACGATATCGATGAAAATGTCCTCAAGCTAGACGTTCTGGGACACGATGATCCAACCATGATTCGGAAGCTTCAGGACTTGTCTGGCATTGATCCTAATGATATTCCTATGGATGATGCAGGCGTCATGGCCCTCTTTTCTGGAACAGAAATTCTGGGTGTGACTCAGGAGCAAATCGGCACGCCGACTGGTATGCTGGGGATTCCGGAGTTTGGGACCAATTTTGTACGGGGCATGGTTGATGAGACCCATCCGACGACATTTGCGGAGCTCTTACAGCTATCTGGTCTCTCTCATGGTACGGACGTATGGCTGGGGAATGCTCAGGACTTAATCAAGCAAGGGATTGCTGACCTGTCCACCGTTATCGGCTGTCGGGACGACATCATGGTTTACCTCATGCATAAGGGCTTGGATCCTAAGATAGCCTTTACGATCATGGAGCGCGTGCGGAAGGGTCTTTGGCTGAAGATCTCTGAAGAAGAGCGCAATGGCTACATCGCAGCCATGAAGGAAAACAATGTGCCAGAGTGGTACATTGAGTCCTGTGGAAAGATCAAGTACATGTTCCCTAAAGCCCATGCGGCAGCCTACGTTATGATGGCCCTGCGGGTGGCCTACTTCAAGGTGTATCATCCGATTTATTACTATTGTGCTTATTTCTCCATCCGGGCTAAGGCCTTTGATATCAAGACTATGAGTGGTGGCCTTGATGCCGTCAAACGCCGGATGAGCGAAATCGCTGAAAAGCGCAAGAACAACGAAGCTTCCAATGTAGAAATTGACCTTTATACGACTCTGGAAATCGTCAATGAAATGCTGGAGCGGGGCTTCAAATTCGGCAAGCTAGATCTCTACAAGAGCCACGCGACCGAGTTTCTCATCGAAGGAGATACCCTTATCCCGCCTTTCTCTACCATGGACGGTCTGGGTGATAACGTTGCCCGCCAATTAGTTAGAGCGCGGGAAGAAGGTGAATTCCTTTCTAAGACAGAGCTCCGCAAACGTGGCGGCCTCTCTAGCACCCTAGTTGAAAAAATGGATGATATGGGCATTCTGGGCAATATGCCAGAGGATAACCAGTTGAGTTTGTTTGATGAGTTTTTCTAAAATATAGAAAGAGTTTTTTATGAAATTGACTATTTCCGCTCAGGATAAGCCTGCGCAAAAGGTGTTTGATTACCAGCTGGAGTTTGATCCAGATACGATTTTGAAAATGACCGCTTTGATTTGTGGTACGGTGGCAGCGGTTAGCCTGCTGTCCCTGTTTAAAGAGAAATAACGAAAGAAAAGGAGAAGCAGAATGGTTCTGCCAAATTTTAAAGAAAACTTAGAAAAATACGCTAAACTCTTAGTTGCCAATGGTATCAATGTGCAGCCGGGTCACACGGTGGCGCTCAATATTGATGTGGAGCAGCGTGAGTTGGCGCATTTGATCGTGAAAGAAGCTTATGCCTTGGGTGCACATGAGGTCATCGTTCAGTGGACAGATGATGTCATCAACCGTGAGAAATTCTTCCACGCGCCGATGGATCGTCTGGACAATGTGCCAGAATACAAGATTGCTGAGATGAACTATCTCTTGGAGAACAAGGCTAGCCGTCTCGGTGTCCGTTCTTCTGATCCAGGTGCCTTGAACGGAGTGGATGCGGATAAGCTTTCAGCTTCTGCAAAAGCTATGGGACTCGCGATGAAGCCGATGCGCATCGCAACTCAGTCCAACAAGGTTAGCTGGACTGTGGCAGCTGCAGCAGGGCTTGAGTGGGCTAAGAAGGTCTTTCCAAATGCTGCGAGCGATGAAGAAGCAGTCGATCTCCTTTGGGACCAAATCTTCAAAACTTGCCGTGTCTACGAAGAAGATCCCGTGAAGGCTTGGGAAGAACATGCAGCTATCTTGAAGAGCAAGGCGGATATGCTCAATAAAGAGCAATTTTCAGCCCTTCACTATACAGCGCCAGGGACAGATTTGACACTTGGCTTGCCAAAGAACCACGTTTGGGAATCAGCCGGTGCTGTCAATGCGCAGGGAGAAGGATTCTTGCCAAATATGCCGACAGAAGAAGTCTTCACAGCGCCTGACTTTCGTCGTGCAGATGGTTATGTAACTTCTACAAAACCGCTTAGCTATAATGGCAATATCATCGAAGGTATTAAGGTAACCTTTAAGGATGGACAAATCGTGGATATTTCAGCCGAGAAGGGTGATCAAGTCATGAAAGACCTTGTCTTTGAAAATGTGGGTGCGCGTGCCTTGGGTGAATGTGCCTTGGTACCAGATCCAAGTCCAATTTCACAGTCAGGCATTACCTTCTTCAACACCCTTTTTGATGAGAATGCTTCAAACCACTTGGCTATCGGTGCAGCCTATGCGACCAGCGTGGTTGGCGGAGCAGATATGAGCGAAGAAGAGCTTGAAGCTGCGGGACTTAACCGCTCAGATGTTCACGTGGACTTTATGATTGGCTCTAATCAAATGGATATCGATGGTATCCGCGAAGACGGCAGCCGTGTAGCAATCTTCCGCAATGGAGATTGGGCAATTTAAGATTTTAAGTTGTTTTGACGGGCACTTTTAATCGGACAGCTCCCGCCTGCTTCTTGAAAAGTATTCTTAGAAACATAGAAAGAAGGATCCTATATGATTGGTAGTATGTTTGTCGGTTTTATTATTGGTCTCATGGCTGGGGCTATCACCAGCCGCGGGGAACGTATGGGCTGTATCGGAAAAATCCTCTTGGGCTGGTTTGGTTCATGGCTTGGGCAATTGCTTTTCGGCCACTGGGGACCGATGTTAGCGGACACAGCTATTCTTCCCTCAGTCTTGGGCGCTGTGATCCTTTTGGCTCTTTTCTGGGATCGAGGTACTTAGAATAGTGTAAAAGAAATACCTAGACGTGAAAACGTCTAGGTATTTTTGATTGCAATATATGGTCGTTTATTCCAGTACCAGCATGCCGTCTTTCACTGCGAATGGATCTTTTTCATTGATACGATCGTAAAACATGATGCCGTTGATGTGGTCGATCTCGTGTTGAACCACGATAGAATTGTAGCCTTTGAGTTTGATGCGGTGTTTTTGACCGTCCTTGTCAAAGTAATCCACGGTCACTCGTGCATGACGCACAACATAGCCTGGCACCTCTCGGTCAACCGACAGGCAGCCTTCTCCATCAGCTAGAGCAGCATCTTGCACAGAGTGGGCAACAACTTTAGGGTTGTACATGACCTGAGCCAGTGAGTAGGCTTCTTTAGGCGGATTTCCTTCTTCGTCCTCCAGATTTGGCACCAGCACAGCGATAATCCGCTTAGAAATATCCAGCTGAGGCGCTGCTAGACCAACTCCGCCACGGAGCCCCATTTTTTCAGCCATGACAGGATCTTGAGAATGTTTCAAAAACTGCATCATTTTCTCACCTAAAATGATTTCCTGATCAGATAGGGGAAAGCTGACCTCTTCAGCCACTGCACGCAAGGTAGGATTCCCCTCACGGATAATGTCGCTCATATCAATCAAATGAGCTGCTTTGGTTAATTTATCCATAACCGATTTTTTTTCACTAACAGACATGATTCTCTCCTTTTTCTTTCTTTCATCATAACACAAATCCCGCCAGAAATAAAGAAAGGGCTTGTCCTTTTGTCAGAGGAGAAATTTTTCGAAAGAATACTCTTTTTAATGGCTGAATTTTTAAGAAAAGATGATTGCGTCTTTTTCTAAAAAGCTGTATGATAGAATGAGTGTGATTTTTAAAGGAAAATAGAATGAAAAAGTTTATGGAAAAAGTGAGTATTCTCTCACTTTCTTTGGTGTTGACGACCTCCTTTTCGATTTCCAGTGCCCAATCCGCTATGTTTGCTTATTATAAAGATTTGCCAGAAAGTTGGATTGAATTGTTGGTTTCTCTCCCATCGGCTGGGATTATGCTCATGCTAATCTTAAATGGTTTGGTGGAGAAATATTTATCGGAACGAAGGATGATTGTGACGGGGCTCTTGATTTTCTCTCTTTGCGGCTTTGTTCCTCTCGTGAATAAGACCTACTGGGTGATTTTTGCCTCTCGCCTGATCTTTGGTATGGGGGTTGGTTTGCTCAATGCTAAAGCTATCTCGATTATCAGCGAGCGTTATGAGGGCAAGGAACGGATTCAGACCCTCGGTCTACGTGGATCGGCTGAGGTTGTCGGGACAGCACTCCTGACGCTTGGAGTGAGCCAGTTGCTTCGCTTTGGCTGGGAAATTTCTTTTTTGGTCTATGCGTCGGGGTTGATCGTTCTAGCCCTCTACCTGCTCTTTGTTCCCTATGGCAAGGAGGAGAAGCATCATGAGGCTCATCAGGAAGGAAAGGGTCTGACAGCTGCACAGTGGTTTTTGACAATCGGCCTAGCCCTAGTAGCAGCGGTGATTGTCTTGACGAATGTGGTCATCAATGTGCGCGTGCCCGGCCTGGTTGAAAAGTCTGGTATGGGCAGTGTTCAGACAGCAGGCTTGATTCTTTCAAGCATGCAGTTGATTGGTATTGCCGCAGGCTTGTCCTTTGCCCCTCTTCTTCATTATTTCAAGGAAAATCTATTGACAGTTGCAGGAGTGGTCTTTGGTCTTACTGCGATCATGATTGGTTTGGCACCAAATCTCTTGCTCTTGAGTGTGGTTACCATCGCTTCTGGCTTTGTTTATAGTGTCAGTCTGACAGCGATTTTCCATATTCTTTCTGAGAGAATCCCTAGCAAATCCTTGAATCAAGCAACCTCGATTGTGATTTTAGGCTGCAGTGCTGGAGCGACTGCTACAACCTTTTTCTTGTCTTTGATTAGTCAATTTTCAAGCCAAGCTTCCCTTATTTTTGGCGTTTTGGGAAGTCTGATGGTTTTAATGGCAGTGCTGGCATTCGGAATTCTCAAGAAAAAGTCTGCTTAGGAGAAGAGTATGCGTCTGGATAAATTTTTAGTGGAAAGTGGACTTGGCTCACGTAGTCAAGTCAAGCAACTATTGAAAAAAGGTCAAGTCTGGGTCAATGGAGCAGCGGTCACGTCGGCCAAGGCACAGATTGATGAGCGGTCGGATCAGATTGTGGTGGATGGTCAGACCTTGGTTTATGAGAAATTTGTCTACTATCTCTTGAACAAACCAAAGGGTGTCATTTCCGCAACTGAAGATGACCGACATAAAACCGTCTTAGATTTGTTGGACGATACTGCCCGTCAAAAAGAAGTCTTTCCTGTGGGGCGGTTAGATGTGGATACGCATGGGCTTCTACTTTTAACCAATAATGGTCAGCTATCGCACGCTATGCTGTCTCCCAAGCGCCATGTGGATAAGGTTTATCAAGCTCAGGTTGCTGGTCTGATCGATCAGGCAGATGTTGATCGTTTTGCTCAAGGAATCGAACTCAAAGATTTCACTTGTCAGCCTGCTCAGCTCGAAATTCTCGAAAGAGATGAAGGAGCGAAGACCAGTCTGGTCCGTATCACCCTTTCAGAAGGTAAGTTTCATCAGGTGAAGCGGATGGTTTTAGCTTGTGGGAAGGAAGTCACCGACCTTCAGCGTTTGTCTATGGGACCTCTGCAGCTAGATCCAAATCTGGAACTGGGGCAATGGCGACGCTTGACTAAAGAAGAAATGCAGAGCTTGGAAATTTTTCAAGTTGAACTATAGAAAGTTAGGAAAGTGGAGCAATATATTGCTTCACTTTCTTGCTCTATTTGACAGTTAAGCCTTGATATGATAAGATTTAGGTAACTATATCTAGAAAAAGTTTCAGAGGAAATTATGGCAATTGAAAAGACAGTCAGCGAGCTGGCCGAGATTTTAGGAGTCAGCCGTCAGGCAATCAATAATCGTGTCAAGGCCTTGCCGCCAGAAGATACAGAAAAAAATGAAAAAGGGGTCACAGTCGTGACCCGCAGTGGCCTGATTAAGCTAGAAGAAATTTATAAAAAGACCATTTTTGAAGATGAGCCAGTCAGCGAAGAAGTCAAGCAGCGCGAGTTAATGGAAATCTTAGTGGATGAAAAAAATGCCGAGATTTTGCGTCTTTATGAGCAACTCAAGGCTAAAGATAACCAGCTGGCTAAGAAAGACGAACAACTCCGTGTCAAGGACGTGCAGATTGCTGAAAAAGATAAGCAGCTAGACCAGCAGCAGCAATTGACAGCCAAGGCTATGAGCGAGCGGGAGACTCTCCTTTTGGAGCTGGATGAAGCCAAGGAGAAGGTACAAAAGCAGGAAAACAAAGGATTTTTCGCCCGTTTATTTGGTAAATAAGAAAGAAGAGGCTGGGACAAAATTCCTAGCCTCTCAATTGTCTTTGGATTGTCGAGCAAGACGCAGTGGTTGAGTGGGCTCTACTACGCTGATTACATCAGCTTTTACAGCCCTACTCAACTGTGCGGAGGTGGGACGACGAAATCGAATTCTAACGAATTACCGATTTCTGTCCCACTCTCTATTTGTCAAAGAAGGGGTGGTGCCAAGATGGCAATAACAGGAGCGGACTCACTGTAGCAACTGTAACTTGACAGCCCCTGTTTCGCCCAAATTTCTGAAAGAAGAAAATAAGATGAAACCAGAAAAACTTAGCTTTAAGCGCTTTTATCATAATTTAGACAAGATCCTAGTCCTCTTTTTCATGGTCTTTATGATGATGGAGTATGCATGGATTCCCTTTAATTCCTACGCAGCAGAATACCTGCTCAAACAGACAGGCTATCTCTTTTTGTCTTACAACAATGTCTGGGCAGTCCTCAGCTCTAATTGGCTGGTTGGTCTAGGTTTTCTAGTCCTCGTTGTGGTCAATCTCTTTGTCGCCTATTTCCAGAGCGGCATGATTTTCATGGGGATTCGCAACCTTTTGGATAAAGAAAATCGACCAGTATTCGCTTTTCTTGGAAAAACATTCAGGGATAGTTTTGCTATTGTCAAGAAGGCTGGCCCAGGGAAGATGCTCTTTATCGTACTTTATATGGGTTTTCTTTTTCCCTTCTTGCGCCAAATTTTGAAAATCTATTATCTCAATAAAATTTTGGTTCCAGATTTTATTGTCACCTATTTGGCAAATAATATTGTGCTCGCTGTTTTCATGGGACTTCTTGTGGTCGGCATGCTTCTAGTGGCAGTACGACTAATGTTTGCCCTACCACAGCTCTTTTTTGAACATGCCACAGTTCCTCAGGCAATTCGCTTTAGTCTGGCCAAGACCAAGAACCGACTTTTCTTTTACACTAGGCATCTTTTTTGGATTATTATCAAAAGCTTTCTGCTTTATACTTTTCTCTCAGCTCCAGCTATACTAGGACAGCGATACGCGAACACTCAACCAAATGAGGTTGTCCTCTTTAGCGGTATCGCAGCTTTTGTCCTGATTAAGTTTGCCTACTATGCTATGTTGTCCTATTTCCTTCTCAAATTTGTCTCCTTCCTGACAGATCGTACCTTAAATGACTATCCACCGAAAAGAGGCCTGTCTCTAATGCGTTGGTTTGTTCTGACTATTGCTAGCTTAAGCTTTTCATTAGAAGGTTATGTCTATCTAAATTTCCCTTTGGAGAACATTCCGATTACGATTTCCCATAGAGGGGTTTCAAGGGAAAATGGAATCCAAAATACCGTAGAAGCGCTGGAAAAAACAGCCTTGCTCAAACCTGACTTGGTAGAAATGGATGTGCAGGAAACCAAGGATGGACAGTTCGTTATGATGCATGATGCAAACCTGAAGCAGTTGGCAGGTCTGGATGCCCAACCTCAAGACTTAACCTTGGCCGAACTAACTTCGCTAGAGATATCAGAAAATGGCTATCGAGCTAAGATTTCTAGTTTTGACGATTACTTTACTCGTGCCAATCAACTCGGCCAGCGCCTCTTGATAGAAATCAAGACCAGCAAGAAAGACTCCAAGGATATGATGGAGCGATTCTTGAGCAAGTATGGTGCCAAAATCAAGGTTTATCAACACCAGATTCAGTCTTTGGACTACCAAGTCATCGATCAGGTTATCAAATATGACTCCTCTATCCCCAGCTTCTTTATCTTGCCTTATAATACAATCTTTCCACGAACCAAGGCTTCTGGCTATACCATGGAGTATTCAACCTTGGATGAAAATTTTGTCAATAAACTCTGGCAATCCGACAAACGTCTCTATGACTGGACCATTAATGATGAGGATAGTATCGTCAAATCCTTTCGCTTAGGAGTGGATGGGATGATTACAGATGATTTGGAGTTGGTTCAAAGTTCCATAAAAGAACTCAAGGATGATCCGGACTATACTACCCTTCTATTAAATAAGTCTTTAGACTTGCTAAGTTTTTCTTAGGATAGCAGTGGAAAATGAACACGAGTAGTAGAGTCATTGCATGGCTACCATAATATTCAGAAAATTTAGTTTACTTTTTTCCTTTCTTGTGCTATAATCCTAAGTAAACCTAAAAAACAAAATTGGAGAATTCGTATGAAAAAAAGCAAAGTATTAGCTTTAGCTGGAGTTAGCCTTCTTTCAGTAGGCGTTTTAGCTGCTTGTTCTGGTTCATCAAAAGGAAATAGCGCAGCAAAAGCTTATAATTATGTCTATACTGCTGAACCAGAAACATTGGACTATGTGACATCTGGTAAGGCTTCAACAGCTGACCTCGTGACAAACGGTGTAGACGGTTTGTTGGAAAATGACCAATATGGTAATTTTGTACCGTCTATTGCAGAGTCTTGGACTGTTTCTAAAGATGGTTTGACTTATACCTATAAAATCCGTAAAGACGCTAAATGGTACACTTCAGAAGGTGAAGAATACGGTGATGTGACAGCTCAGGACTTTGTGACTGGCCTCAAGCATGCTGCTGATAAGAAATCTGAAGCCCTTTATCTTGTTCAACATTCTGTAAAAGGCTTGGATGACTACGTAAATGGTAAAACACCTGACTTCTCTACTGTTGGAGTTAAGGCAGTTGACGACCACACTCTCCAATATACTTTGAACCAACCTGAACCACAGTGGAATTCAAAGACAACTTCACAAGTTCTTTGGCCAGTTAATGCCGAATTCCTTAAAAAACAAGGGGACAAATTTGGTCAATCTACTGACCCATCTTCTATCCTTTATAATGGACCATTCTTGATGAAGTCTATCACTGCTAAGTCTGCTGTTGAGTATCAAAAGAATGAAAACTACTGGGATAAGGAAAATGTTCATGTCGATACTATCAAGTTGTCTTACTTTGATGGACAAGACCAAGATGCCCTTGCTCGTAACTTTAAAGACGGTGCCTACACAGTAGCTCGTCTCTACCCTACAAGCTCAAACTATGCTGGAGTAGAAAAAGACTTCAAGGATAATATCTTTTTCACACCGCCAAGTGCTGGTGTAGCTGTTATGGGTGTCAATATTGATCGTCAAAGTTACAACCATACAAGCAAAACAACAGATGCTCAGAAGTCTGCTACTAAGAAAGCGATCCTTAACAAAGACTTCCGTCAAGCCTTGAACTTTGCTATCGACCGCACATCATACTCAGCACAGATCAATGGTAAAGAGGGTGCTCCTTACGCTGTCCGTAATACTTATGTACCACCAACTTTTGTTCAAGCCGCTGATAAATCTTTTGGTGACGTTGTAGAAGAGAAAGTTGCTGCATTGGGTGACGAATGGAAAGGTGTTAAACTTGAGGACGGTCAAGATGGCCTCTTTAATGCTGAGAAAGCAAAAGCAGAGTTTGCCAAAGCAAAAGCGGCTCTACAAGCTGACGGAGTAGAATTCCCAATCCATCTGGATCTCCCAGTTGCTCAGACTGCTAAGCCAATGGTTAACCGCGCGCAATCGCTTAAGCAATCTGTTGAAAAGACTTTGGGAACTGAGAATGTTGTTGTAGATATTCAACAAATGTCAGAAGATGATCTTTACAACATTACTTACTATGCACCAAATGCTGCTGGCGAAGACTGGGATATCTCAACAGCTGTTGGTTGGAACCCTGACTATCAAGATCCATCAACTTATTTGGATATTTTGAAAACTACATCAACTGAAACTACAAAGACTTACCTTGGTTTTGAGGGAGCAGACAATGCTGCCGCTAAGCAAGTTGGTCTAGATGAATATGACCGCTTGGTAGATGAAGCTGGTAAAGAAACTTCAGATGTTGTTACTCGTTACGAAAAATATGCAGCAGCTCAGGCTTGGTTGACAGATAGCTCTCTTGTTGTCCCATTGATGGCAAACCCTGGTGCAGCACCATTTATCTCACGTATCGAGCCATTCTCAGGTTCTTATGCCCAAACAGGTAATAAGACATCTTCTACTTACTTCAAACGTATTAAAGTAAAAGATGAAGTAGTAACGAAGAAAGACTACGAAGCAGCTCGTAAGAAATGGCTGAAAGAAAAAGAAGAGTCAAATGCGAAAGCACAAAAAGATCTCGAAAGTCATGTAGAATAAATCGTTCACTAGAACTTTCTCTAATAACGAGAGAAAGTTCTTTTGAAATTTAAAGGAAACGATAAATGAAGAAATACATTTTTATGCGTATTTTACGCTCAATTGTGTCGATTTTCTTGGTAACGACCTTGACCTATACCATTATTTATACAATGGTTCCGAGAAGATTGATTTTCAAACAAGACCCGAACTACAATAAGATAGCCACAACCGAAGATAAAAAGACAAACTATGAAAATACAGTCTATGAGCGGATGGGTTATATTGACTATTATGATACAAAAGAGTTGCAGGAAAAAGCCAAGAAGGAAAATAAATCTGTAACTACTGAGGCAACCGATGAAAATAAAAAGATCTACGAAGCCTATGTTGAAAAACTTGGTAAAGGTTGGAAATTGTATCAATTCAAAGAAAGCAAAGAATTCTATGCTGTTCGTGAAGTTCCAGTTTACGAGCGTGTACTTGAGTTCTATGCTAATCTGATTCAGATTGATCATCCAAATGTGATTCAAGATGAGGAAAATCCAAATCTTAAGCGCTACATCCGTATCGAAAATGACCCAGCCATTGGTTGGTCAGTCGTAGGTTCTGGTACTCGTCATAAATATCTTCTATATTTTAATGGCCAATTCCCATTTGTTCACCAAAACTTTGTTAGTTTGAACCTAGGAAATTCTTACCCTACTTATGCAAATACGCCTGTATTGCAAGTTATTTCCCAAGGACAAGGTCAAACAAAATCATCAGAAGTTCAATTCCCAACAGGTAAGAAAACTTCTGCTGTAGATATTTACTCTCGTACCTACAAGACTCCAAGCAAGGCAGACTCGCAGGATATTGCTAAATATGGCAAGGGAGATGCTTACACTGCAACCAAGAATAACTATCAAAACCCATCGATGATTGTCAGCTCATCTATTATTGGTCTGATTGGTGTGGCGCTTTCTTATTTGATTGCTGTTCCGCTTGGTTCTTATATGGCTCGCTTGAAAAATACTTGGTTTGATAGTATTTCAACAGGTGCCTTGACCTTTATGATGTCATTGCCAACCATCGCTCTTGTTTATATTGTTCGTTTGGCTGGTTCAGCTATTGGACTTCCAGATTCCTTCCCAATTTTGGGAGCAGGTGACTGGCGTTCCTATGTTTTGCCATCTCTGATTCTTGGACTTCTGAGCGCACCTGTGACAGCAGTTTGGATTCGTCGTTTTATGATCGACTTGCAATCTCAAGACTTTGTCCGCTTCGCTCGTGCTAAAGGTCTTTCAGAGAAAGAAATTTCTAACAAGCATATTTTCAAAAATGCCATGGTACCATTGGTAACTAATATTCCAGCTTCTATCGTTGGTGTCATTGCAGGTGCGACTCTGACAGAAACAGTCTTTGCCTTCCCTGGTATGGGTAAAATGTTGATTGACTCTGTGAGGGCGTCTAATAACTCAATGGTGGTTGGCCTTGTGTTTATTTTCACCTGTCTTTCAATCTTTGCCCTCTTGGTAGGTGATATCTTGATGGTAATGCTTGATCCACGTATTAAATTAACATCTAAAGGAGGTAAATAATGGCTACAATTGATAAAAGTAAATTCCAATTTGTCAAACGTGACGATTTTGCCTCTGAAACGATTGATGCTCCGGCTTATTCATACTGGCGCTCCGTTATGCGCCAGTTCTTGAAAAAGAAATCAACGACGATCATGTTAGGAATTCTGGTTGCCATCGTTTTGATGAGTTTCATTTATCCAATGTTCTCAAATTTCGATTTCAATGATGTCAGCAAGGTAAATGACTTTAGTATGCGTTATATCAAACCAAACGCTGAACACTGGTTTGGTACAGACAGTAATGGTAAATCTTTGTTTGACGGTGTTTGGTTTGGTGCTCGGAATTCTATCCTGATTTCCATTATTGCAACACTCATTAACCTGATTATTGGAATCATTATTGGTGCTATCTGGGGAATTTCCAAAGCGGTTGACCGTGTCATGATGGAAGTCTACAACATTATTTCAAATATTCCAGCACTCTTGATTGTTATTGTCTTGACTTACTCTATCGGTGCTGGTTTCTGGAACTTGATCTTCGCCATGACCATCACTGGCTGGGTAGGGATTGCGTATACGATCCGTATTCAAATTATGCGTTACCGTGATTTGGAGTATAACTTGGCATCGCGTACCTTGGGAACACCGACATATAAGATTGTGACCAAGAATATCATGCCCCAGTTGGTATCTGTTATCGTGACGACAACTTCTCAAATGCTTCCAAACTTTATCTCTTACGAGGCATTCCTATCCTTCTTTGGACTTGGTCTTCCTGTAACAGTACCAAGTTTGGGACGCTTGATTTCCGACTATTCACAAAACGTAACAACCAACGCTTACCTTTTCTGGATTCCATTGACAACCCTGATCTTGGTATCCCTGTCCTTCTTCGTAGTTGGTCAAAACTTAGCCGATGCAAGTGATCCACGGACACATAGATAGGAGTAAATATGACAAAAAATAAAAATGTAATATTGACTGCTCGCGATATTGTCGTGGAATTTGACGTTCGTGACAGAGTATTGACCGCCATTCGAGGCGTTTCCCTTGACCTAGTTGAAGGTGAAGTTCTGGCTCTAGTTGGAGAATCTGGCTCTGGTAAATCTGTTTTGACAAAAACATTTACTGGAATGTTGGAAGAAAATGGCCGTGTAGCGCAAGGAACGATTGATTATAGAGGAACCGATTTGACTGCCCTAAAGAGCAACAAGGATTGGGAACCCATTCGTGGTGCTAAAATTGCGACTATTTTCCAAGATCCGATGACTAGCCTAGATCCGATTAATACAATCGGAAGTCAAATTACCGAAGTTATCGTCAAACACCAAGGAAAAACAAGCAAAGAAGCCAAAGAAATGGCAATCGACTACATGACTAAAGTTGGAATTCCAGACGCTGAAAAACGTTTTGAAGAGTATCCCTTCCAATATTCTGGTGGGATGCGCCAACGGATTGTTATCGCGATCGCCTTGGCTTGTCGTCCAGATATTCTGATCTGTGATGAGCCAACAACAGCCCTCGATGTGACGATTCAAGCCCAAATTATTGACTTGCTCAAGTCATTGCAGGCAGAATACCATTTCACGACTGTCTTTATCACCCATGACCTTGGTGTTGTAGCAAGTATTGCGGATAAAGTGGCGGTTATGTATGCTGGCGAAATCGTTGAATATGGAACAGTTGAAGAAATCTTCTACGATCCAAAGCATCCATATACATGGAGCCTGCTGTCTAGCTTGCCGCAGTTAGCTGAAGCAAATGGTGAACTTTACTCGATTCCAGGTACACCACCGTCGCTATATACTAGCATTAAAGGGGATGCTTTTGCACTTCGTTCGGACTATGCAATGGCTATCGATTTCGAAGAAAAAGCTCCTGCCTTTCAGGTTTCCGATACGCACTGGGCTAAGACCTGGCTCTTGCACGAAGATGCACCAAGGGTTGAGAAGCCAGCTATTATCGAAAACCTTCATGATAAAATTCGTTCAAAAATGGGCTTCAATCACTTAGAAGCTTAGGAGGAAGGAAATGACTGAAAAATTAGTTGAAATTAAAGATTTAGAAATTTCCTTCGGCGAAGGAAGTAAGAAATTTGTAGCTGTAAAAAATGCGAATTTCTTTATCAATAAAGGAGAAACTTTTTCCCTAGTAGGTGAATCTGGTTCTGGTAAGACAACCATCGGCCGTGCTATCATCGGCTTGAACGATACTAGTGCAGGTGAGATTTTATACGAAGGTAAAAAGATCAACGGGAAGCAATCTAAAGCTGAGGAAGCTGAATTGATCCGTAAGATTCAGATGATTTTCCAAGACCCAGCTGCCAGCTTAAATGAGCGTGCGACGGTTGACTATATCATTTCAGAAGGTCTTTATAACTATCATCTTTTTGAAAATGAAGAAGACCGTCAGCAAAAGGTTAAGAATATCATTCGTGAAGTTGGTCTTTTAGCTGAGCATTTGACACGCTATCCTCACGAATTTTCTGGTGGTCAACGTCAGCGGATTGGGATTGCTCGTGCCTTGGTGATGGAGCCAGATTTCGTTATTGCGGATGAGCCAATCTCTGCCTTGGACGTGTCTGTTCGTGCGCAAGTCTTGAACCTTTTGAAAAAATTCCAAAAAGAACTTGGCTTGACCTATCTCTTTATCGCCCACGACCTATCGGTAGTTCGCTTCATTTCAGATCGAATCGCTGTTATCTATAAAGGGGTTATCGTTGAAGTGGCAGAGACAGAAGAGTTGTTTAACAACCCTATCCACCCTTATACGCAGTCACTCTTATCTGCTGTGCCAATTCCAGACCCAATTTTGGAGCGTAAAAAGGTCTTAAAGGTTTACGATCCAGAGCAGCATGACTACTCAGTGGATCAACCTAGCATGGTTGAGATCCGTCCTGGTCACTATGTCTGGGCTAATCAGGCAGAAGCTGACCGCTATAAAAAAGAATATAAATAAAAAGAAGCTGTAGAAACATGGNATTGAATGTTTCTCAGCTTTTTTTATTGTTATTTCAGTAAATTTATGGAAATATACGCAATCGCTTGCATGCTAAAATTTCACCTTATTCTATATATTATTCCACTAAATATAGGAAAAAGTCCCAAAATAATTTTTATAAAAGCCTTTACAAAATTAAAAATAGTGGTATAATAGTATTATTCAATGCAAACGATTTCATCAAGGGGTGGTTTGTGAAAATATAAGGAGGTCTGGATGATGAAAGATTCATTCAAAAACATTTTTAGCTTTGAATTTTGGCAAAAATTCGGTAAAGCTTTGATGGTGGTTGTTGCGGTTATGCCCGCAGCAGGTTTGATGATCAGTATTGGTAAGTCAATTCCGATGATCAATCCTGAGCTAGGTTTTCTAGTGACTACTGGTGGCGTTTTAGAACAAATTGGTTGGGGGGTTATCGGTAACCTGCATATCCTCTTTGCTCTTGCTATTGGAGGTAGCTGGGCGAAAGAACGTGCTGGTGGTGCCTTTGCGGCAGGTTTATCCTTCATTTTGATTAACCGTATTACTGGGGTTATGTTTGGTGTATCAAGCGATATGCTGAAAGATTCTAAAGCAGTGGTTAACACTTTCTTAGGAGGAAGCATCAAGGTTTCTGATTACTTTATCAGTGTTCTTGAGTCTCCTGCTTTGAATATGGGGGTTTTCGTCGGAATCATCGCTGGTTTTGTCGGAGCAACAGCTTATAACAAATACTACAACTTCCGTAAATTGCCAGATGCTTTGTCATTCTTTAATGGTAAGCGTTTTGTACCATTCGTTGTTATCTTGCGTTCAGCAATCGTAGCAATTGTTTTGTCATTCGTATGGCCAGTTGTTCAATCAGGTATCAACAACTTCGGTGTTTGGATTGCAAATTCACAAGATACTGCACCAATCCTAGCACCATTCATCTATGGTACTTTAGAACGTCTCTTGCTTCCATTTGGTTTGCACCACATGTTGACTATCCCAATGAACTATACACAACTTGGGGGAACTTATGAAGTATTGACTGGTGCTGCTAAAGGAACTCAAGTATTTGGACAAGATCCACTTTGGTTGGCTTGGGCAACTGACTTAGTTGGAACTAAGACAGCTGATCCTACTAAGTACCAATATTTGCTTGACACATTCCACCCAGCTCGCTTCAAAGTTGGACAAATGATCGGTTCATTTGGTATCCTTATGGGGGTTGCCGCAGCTATTTACCGCAATGTAGATGCTGACAAGAAACACAAATACAAAGGTATGATGATTGCGACTGCTTTGGCAACCTTCTTGACAGGGGTTACTGAACCAATCGAGTACATGTTCATGTTCGTTGCAACACCGCTGTATATCATCTATGCTTTTGTACAAGGTGCCGCATTTGCAATGGCTGACATCGTTAACCTTCGTGTACACTCATTCGGATCAATCGAATTCTTGACTCGTACTCCAATGGCAATCAATGCTGGTTTGGGTATGGATGTCATCAACTTTATCTGGGTTACAGTTCTCTTTGCAGTGATCATGTACTTCATTTCTAACTTCATGATCAAGAAATTCAACTATGCAACTCCAGGACGTAACGGTAACTATGAAACAGCAGAAGGTTCAGATGAAGCTTCTTCATCAGAATCTGGTAATGGTAAAGTTGCTGCAGCTTCTCAAGCCGTTAATGTTATCAATCTTCTAGGTGGTCGCGCTAATATCGTTGATGTAGATGCATGTATGACACGTCTGCGTGTAACTGTCAAAGATGCTGAAAAAGTTGGAACAGCAGAGCAGTGGAAAGCTGAAGGCGCTATGGGCTTGGTTATGAAAGGCCAAGGCGTTCAAGCTATCTACGGACCAAAAGCTGACGTTCTTAAATCGGATATCCAAGACTTGTTGGATTCAGGAGAAGTAATTCCTGAAACTCTACCAAGTCAAAAAGCTGAGTCTGCAGCTGCAGCAGTTAGCTATAAAGGTGTGACAGAAGCAATCGAAACAGTTGCTGATGGTGAAGTTGTCAAGTTGGAAGATGTTAAGGATCCAGTCTTCTCACAAAAAATGATGGGTGACGGATTTGCGGTTGAACCAGCAAATGGCAAGATCTATTCTCCAGTAGCTGGTAAAGTGACAAGTGTCTTCCCTACAAAACATGCTCTTGGTCTTTTGACTGAAGCTGGTCTTGAAGTTCTTGTTCATATCGGTTTGGATACTGTTAGCCTTGAAGGCAAACCTTTTGAAGTACATGTAGCAGAAGGGCAAACCGTTGCTGCAGGTGATCTATTGGTAACAGCAGATTTGGCGGCTATTAAAGAAGCGGGTCGTGAAACAACCACTATCGTTGTCTTCACAAATGCTCCAGCAATCAAATCAGTAGCAGTTGAGAAATTCGGTAAAGTCGCTCCTAAGACAGTTGTGGCTAAAGTAGAATTGTAAGATAGAAAAGAGAAATCATGGCAAAATTCCTGACTTTAAATACTCATAGTTGGATGGAAGAAGAGCAAGAAAGCAAGCTAAAGCAGCTAGCAGAGCGGATTCTTCAAGAAAAATATGATGTCATTTGCCTGCAGGAAGTCAATCAATTAGTGGAGTCTGAACAGGTTGTTCAGGCTCCCTTCTATTATGCGGTAGATGGCGCTATTCCGATTCACCAGGACCACTATGCCCTACGTCTGGTTGAAAAGCTAGCTGAGGCAGGTCTGGACTATTACTGGTCTTGGGCTTATAACCATATTGGTTTTGATATTTACAATGAAGGGGTTGCAATTCTGTCCAGAAAGCCTCTGAAGGCAAGAGAACTCTTGGTGTCTGATGTCAATGATCCAAGTGACTACCATACGCGTAAAGTCTTACTGGCAGAAACAGAGCTTGATGGTCAACTCATCACGGTGGCTTCTTGTCACTTGTCTTGGTGGGATAAAGGTTTCCAAGGAGAGTGGGCTAAGTTTGAATCTGAGCTCTTGCAAGTTGAGACTCCGCTAGTTCTCATGGGTGATTTTAACAATCCCGTTGATTACGAAGGCTATCAGCACATTATCCAAAGTCCACTTGCTCTCCAAGACAGCCATAAGGTGGCTGACCAAACGATTGGTACAGCGACGGTTGAAGGCGATATTGCTGGATGGGCAGGAAACAAAGATGCTCTAAAAATTGATTATATCTTTACAAGTAAAGATTTCAATATTGAAAGATCTGCTGTTGTTTTTGATGGGCAACGTGGTCCAGTCGTTAGTGACCATTTTGGCTTGGAAGCACAAGTCCATTTCTAAGCTTGTCTGAACAATAGAAATAAACTAAAAAATTGCTTTAAATGTTTGTTTTGCTTAAACAGCATTTGAAGTGATTTTTTACTTTTTAGAGGAAAAGTGCAAAGAAGTCTAGCACCTAAAGGAGATGCTGCTAAAGATAGGATAATCTTTCCATTTCATGCCTCAGACGGAGGTTTTTTTGCTTAATTTTGTTACAATAGAGATGTAAGGAAGGGAATAGCTATGTGGAAAGTTCAATTATTCATCTTTGTTGAAGCGATTCTATTATCAATGGCGCTGGTTACCATGCTGGCTGCCGATTTTTCGCGTGTTGTTCTCATCATGCTACTCTTTCTCTTGTTTTTATATTATTATTTCGGCAAGCAGAGAGGCAATTCGCTGTTAGTCGCGACTATGATTGTCTTCTTTTTCATTGTCATGCTCAATCCTTACGTTATAGCCGCTGTGCTCTTTGCCTTGATTTACGGCATGATTGTGGCCTATCCTTATCTGTACAAGGAAAATCAAGAGACCCATCTTTTCTTTGAAGATGCGACCGAAGTTCGAGCTGAAAAAAATCGTTGGTTGAGAGATTTACAGCATTTCTCAAAGGATGACTGCCAGTTTCATGATATCAACCTTTTGAGAATGATGGGAAAGGATACCATTCATTTAGAGGATGTCATTGTGGTCAATCATGATAATGTGATTGTGATTCGCAAGGGCTTTGGGGATACCAAGATCGTCATTCCTTTGGATGTGGAAATTCAGCTTCAGATCAATACCTTATACGGAGACTTGAATTTTTTAAATCATCCGCCACGCAAGCTGCGCAATGAAACGATTTCTCTGACAACGCCTGACTATAAGCGAGCCAGCAAAACTGTAAAAATTGTTTTGGTCAGCTTTTTAGGAAATGTGGAGGTTGTTAGAAAGTGAAAAAAACAAGTTATTTGGTCATTTTTCTCTATACCTTCTTTGTTTTAGGAATTATCTTTCATTACATTTTTAATCTTTTTAATTTAGAATGGCAAAAGCTGCTGAATAATCTGGAACTACTCCAGTCCTTTGCCTTTTTTGTTCTGGTTCTGGGCTTAGCGCTAACTATTTTCTTGGCCGCTGCTGCGCGCTTCCTTCAGCATCTGTCCCTTTCTCAAGTTCAAAAGAATTTAAAAGCTATTTTAGAAGGCAGGGGCATACAAGAAACCGGGCAGGCAGAATTAGATGATTCTTTCGTCCACTTGAAAGAAAAGTTGGATAGTCTAACCGAAAATTTGCAGAAATCTGAGAATCAGGCTTTACAGGCTGAAGAGAAGATTATTGAAAAAGAACGCAGGCGGATTGCTCGCGATTTGCATGATACGGTCAGTCAGGAGCTATTTGCTGCTAATATGATTCTCTCAGGTGTCGCTGGAAACGTGGAGCGTCTGGATAAAGACAATCTCCAGCAGCAGTTAAAGGGAATTGCAGACATTCTAGATACGGCACAAAAAGACTTGCGGATCTTGCTCTTACATTTACGGCCGACAGAATTGGAAAATCGGACCTTGGTAGAGGGCATGAGTGTCTTAATCAAAGAATTGACAGATAAGTCGGACTTGACTGTCCAGTTTAAGCATGAGGTGGTCAGCCTGCCCAAGCAGATAGAGGAGCATATTTTTAGGATTATCCAAGAAATCATCAATAATACCTTGCGCCATGCTCAGGCCAGTCGTCTGGACATCTATCTCTATCAGACGCCAAATAGACTCAAACTCAAGGTTTCTGATGACGGAATCGGTTTTGATCCAGCTAGCTTGGCTGACATGAGTTATGGTTTGAAAAATATTGAAGATCGAGTGCATGATATGGCTGGCACCTTGAAGATTCTGACGGCTCCCAAAAAAGGAGTTTCTATTGAAATCAGTGTTCCATTGTTAGAAGGGGAAAAGGATGAGAATATTACTAGTGGATGATCATCAAATGGTCAGATTGGGCTTGAAAAGCTTTTTTGAATTACAGGACGATATTGAAGAAGTGACAGAGGCTACCAATGGTAGAGAAGGTGTCGAAAAGGCTTTGGAAAGCCGTCCAGATGTGATTATGATGGATATTGTTATGCCAGAGATGAGTGGCATTGATGCTACTTTGGCTATCTTGAAAGAATGGCCAGAGGCAAAAATTTTGATTCTAACGTCCTATCTGGACAATGAAAAAATCTATCCTGTCTTGGATGCGGGTGCTCGTGGCTATATGTTGAAGACTTCTAGTGCGGATGAAATTCTCCATGCCGTCAGAAAGGTTGCAAAGGGTGAATTTGCCATTGAAACAGAAGTCAGTAAGAAGGTCGAATACCATCGGAATCATATAGAGCTTCACGAGGATTTGACAGCGCGGGAGCGGGATATTTTGGGGCTTTTAGCCAAAGGTTATGAAAACCAGCGGATTGCTGACGAGCTCTTTATTTCCTTGAAAACGGTCAAGACGCATGTGTCCAATATTTTGTCTAAGCTAGAAGTGAGCGATCGGACCCAGGCAGTCGTCTATGCTTTTCAGCATCACCTTGTTCCGCAAGACGACTTTTAATGATATAATAGAGAAGATTAAATTGAAAGAGGAAGATATGAAGGCAAAATTAAAATATAAGGCGAAAAAGATTAAGATTGTTTTCTTTGATATCGATGATACCTTGCGGGTCAAGGAAACGGGCTTCATCCCAGAATCGATCAAAGTTGTATTTAAGCAGCTGAGAGAAAAGGGAATTCTGACAGGAATTGCTTCTGGTCGTGGCATTTTTGGAGTCGTTCCAGAAATTCGTGCCTTGGATCCTGATTTTTTTGTTACCTTGAATGGGGCTTATGTTGAAAATCGAAAGGGCGAAGTCATTGCGAAAACGGTCATTCCGCAAGAATGCGTGGAATCCTACATTTCCTGGACCAAGGAAGTGGGAATTGAGTACGGTTTGGTAAGTAGTCACGAAGCGGCTTTGTCTGTTCGCAATCCTATGATTTCGTCAGCAATTGATATCATTTATCCAGATCTAGCTGTCAATCCTGATTTTTATCAAGATCATGAAATCTATCAAATGTGGACTTTTGAGGATGTAGGTGACAGTTTGCAGTTGCCAGAAGATTTGGCCAAGTCTCTCCGTATGGTACGTTGGCATGAGCATTCATCGGATGTCGTACTAAAAGAAGGTTCAAAGGCAGCTGGCGTTGCCAAGGTCGTGGAACACCTAGGTTTCAAGCCAGAAAATGTTTTAGTTTTTGGCGACGGACTCAATGATTTAGAATTATTTGACTATGCAGGGCTCAGCATTGCTATGGGAGTTTCCCATGAGGAATTGCAGAAAAAGGCTGATTTTGTCACAAAAACGGTCGAAGAAGACGGCATCTTTGATGCTTTGGAGCAATTGGGCATGGTGGAGAAAGAATTGACCTTCCCACAGCTTCATCTTGACGCGCTTGAAGGACCAGTGGCAAAGATCAAGACAAATCATGGTGAACTGAAGATTCAACTCTTCCCAGAGCAAGCGCCCAAAACAGTTGCCAACTTTATCGCCTTATCAAAGGATGGCTACTATGACGGAGTAATCTTCCACCGAGTTATCAAAGATTTTATGATTCAAGGTGGCGATCCGACAGGTACTGGTATGGGCGGAGAGTCCATCTACGGCGAACGCTTTGAAGACGAGTTTTCACCGGAACTTTATAACATTCGTGGGGCTCTTTCCATGGCGAATGCTGGACCGAATACCAATGGCAGTCAGTTCTTTATTGTCCAAAATAGCAGTCTTCCTTATTCAACCAAGGAATTGACTCGGGGAGGATGGCCGAAGCCGATCGCTGAAGTTTATGCTAGCAAGGGCGGGACACCGCATTTGGACCGTCGACATACTGTGTTTGGTCAACTGGTGGATGAGGCATCTTATGAAGTTTTGGATAAAATTGCAGCGGTTGAAACAGCTTCAATGGATAAACCACTTGAGGATGTTGTCATTGAGACGATTGAGGTTATAGACTAATGAAAATCGGAGATAAGTTAAAGGGCAAAATTACAGGGATTCAGCCCTACGGTGCCTTTGTCGAACTAGAAAGCGGTCTGATCGGGCTCATTCATATTTCCGAGATTCGGACGGGCTATATTGACAATATTCACGATATTTTAAAAATCGGGGATCAGGTCCTCGTGCAAGTGGTGGATTACGATGAGTTTTCTGGTAAGGCCAGCTTATCGATGCGAACCTTGGAGGAGGAAAAACATCGTTTACCGAGACGACATCGCTTTTCAAATGATCGTTGTAAAATTGGATTTGCGCCCTTAGGTAAGCAATTGCCAATCTGGATAAGGGAAGCCAAAGCTTTTCTGAAAGAACAAAAAGAGTAAAAAATTCCTACCCAAACGGGTAGGAATTTTGTTAACTCTTTTCACAATTAAGCGTCAAATTCGTAGAGAGCGGTAGATAGGTAACGTTCACCATTATCAGGTGCTAGGGCAAGGACTTTCTTGCCAGCTCCTAGTTTTTTAGCAACTTCGATGGCTGCAAAAATAGCCGCAGCAGATGAAATTCCGACTAGGAAACCTTCCTGACCACCAATATGGCGTCCTAACTCTAGCGCTTGATCAGAAGTCACGCGGACAATGCCATCATAAGATGCTGTATCCAAGGTCTCTGGAATGAAGCCAGCTGAAAGTCCTTGGATTTTGTGAGGACCGGGTTTCTCACCAGAAAGGATAGCAGATTCGTCTGCTTCAACCGCATAGATTTGGACATTTGGATTCGCTTTTTTAAGAGCATGAGAGACACCAGAGATAGTCCCACCAGTTCCGACACCACCGACAAAAGCGTCCAGTCCAGTTTCACCGAAGGCAGCGACAATTTCTGCTCCTGTTGTTCGTTCGTGAACCTCTGGATTAGCCGGATTGTTAAACTGCAGTGGCAACCAGCCATTTCGCTCTTGAGCAATTTCTTCTGCCTTGGCAATAGCCCCTTTCATTCCTTCGCTACCCGGAGTCAAAACTAGCTCCGCTCCATAAGCTTGGATAATCTTGCGGCGCTCCACACTCATAGTTTCTGGCATCACAATGACAACCTTGTAGCCTTTAGCTGCTCCAACCCATGAAAGGCCAATGCCAGTATTTCCGCTGGTTGCTTCCACAATAGTGTCGCCAGGCTTGATAAGGCCATCGCGTTCAGCGGCCTCAATCATACTGAGAGCAATCCGGTCTTTGACAGAAGAGCCAGGGTTGAAGGCTTCTAACTTGACATAAACCTCAGCAGCTCCTTCTGGAACAATATTATTAAGTTTAACAATTGGCGTTCTTCCAACTAATTCTGTGATATTTTGATAAATGTTTGCCATTTTTCCTACCTCAATACTTTAATGAGACTAGTATAAGCTGAAAGTGGCACTTTGTAAAATATAAAAAAGCTATGACTACGATAAAAATTCTTTATCACTAGGCCTAGCTGTTAAGATTATTCAACTGTTAAAGGAATTTCAACCTCGCGCAAACCTTGATCATCAATTTGGATTTTGCCATTGAAAAACTCGATTAATTTCTGCTCTAGCATTCCTTTCTCTTGTTTGTCAATATAGATGGTTGTAGCAACTAGATCTGTGAACTCTGTATCAAATTCGATCAGATCTTCAGCTTTTAAAAAGTTATCGAAGTTTTGGTACTGGCTGTAAGACATTTTGAGGCGCAGGCCCGCCTGTTCTTTGATTTCGATGAGACCAATTTCTTTAATTGCCAAAGCGACGCTGCCTGCATAAGCCCGAATGAGTCCACCAGCTCCTAGCTTAATCCCGCCAAAATAGCGCGTGACCACAAAGCAGACATTGGTCAGTTGGTGATTCTCCATGACACCGAGCATAGGAACGCCCGCTGTACCGCTGGGCTCACCGTCATCACTGGTTCGTTTGATCTCACTTTTTTCTCCTACAATAAAAGCAGAGCAATTATGAGTGGCTTTATAGTGCTCTTTTTTGATGGCAGCAATAAAATCCCGAGCTTCCTCTTCTGAGTAAACGCGCTTGGCGTGGCAAATGAAACGAGATTTTTTAATTTCTTCTTGGGCTTGGCCGTCTTGTCTAATTGTTCTATATTCCATAGTTTTATTGTACACAAAAAAATAGATTTTTCCAAAAGTTTTACGAATAAAAAAGTATGTTAGAAAGAAAAGATTGCCTAGGTAGAATATTTACAGAAGATCAGCTCAGTCCTGAACTGCGTATGCAGGCTCAGCAGCTACCCAGTATGCGAGAGGAAAGGAAGAAGTTGTTTTGCGGCCGCTGTGGCTCTCAAGTAGACAAGGAGAACTACCAGCTACCTGTCAATGCCTATTATTGCAGAGAGTGCTTGATTTTGGGGCGAGTTCGGAGTGATCAAGAACTCTACTATTTTCCACAGGAAGATTTTCCAGAAAATCAGGTACTCAAGTGGCAGGGGCAATTAACGACCTTTCAAGAGAAAGTTTCTCAGGGACTGTTAGAGTCAGTTGCTCAAAAGCAGAATAGCCTAGTCCATGCAGTGACTGGGGCGGGCAAAACGGAAATGATTTATCAGGTGATTGCAGAAGTGATTGATCGTGGAGGTGCCGTTTGCCTAGCTAGCCCTCGAATTGATGTCTGCTTGGAGCTTTATCGCCGGCTCAAGCTGGATTTTGCTTGCCTCATTTCACTTTTGCATGGCGAATCCGAGCCGTATTTTCGCAGTCCCTTGGTCATTGCTACTACCCATCAGCTTCTTAAATTTTATCGAGCTTTTGATTTGCTGATTGTGGATGAAGTAGATGCTTTTCCTTATGTGGACAATCCTGTGCTCTACCATGCCGTGGAGCAGTCGGTCAAGGAGGAGGGAACGACAATTTTCTTAACTGCCACTTCGACGGATGAGCTAGATAGAAAAGTTCAAAAAGGAGAATTAAAACGACTCAGCCTTCCTCGTCGCTTCCATGGCAATCCTTTGATTGTGCCCCAAAAAGTTTGGCTGACGGATTTTCAAAAGTATCTAGCCAAAAAGAAACTACCGCCTAAATTGAAGAAATATATCGAGAGACAGAGAAAAACAGGCTTTCCTTTACTGATCTTTGCCTCGGAAATCAAAAGAGGTCAAGAATTTGCACAAGTTTTAGAGGAGATCTTTCCAGCGGAAAGAGTCGGTTTTGTCGCTTCGACAACTGAAAATCGTTTAGAAATCGTTGAAGAGTTTCGCAAGCGAGAAATTACTATCCTAGTCACGACAACCATCTTAGAGCGTGGTGTGACCTTTCCCTGTGTAGATGTCTTTGTTCTAGAGGCCAACCATCGTCTCTTTAGCCGTAGTGCCTTGGTGCAAATTTCTGGTCGAGTGGGACGTAGTATGGAGCGACCGACGGGAGATTTATTCTTTTTTCACGACGGCACTACACGTTCAATCGAAAAAGCGATTCGTGAAATCAAACTGATGAACAAGGAGGCTGGCCTATGAGAAATTGCCTGTTATGTAGCCAAGTAGTCGAAGAAAATAGGACTTTTTCTTCCTTGATTTTATTACAAAAAGAGCAGAATACAATTTGTAAACATTGTCGAGCAGGATTTGAAGCTATTTCCTCTATCCATTGCCCACGTTGCTGGAAGGAGGGAGAAACGGAAATTTGCTCGGATTGTCAAATATGGGAAGCGCAAGGCTATTTGGTGAAGCATCAAGCTTGCTTTCTTTATAATGATTTAATGAAGGATTTCTTCAGCAAATACAAGTTTCAAGGGGATTATCTTCTAAGATTTGTTTTTGCAGGAGTTCTCAAAAAAAGCCTCAGAAACTTCAAAAAATATACTCTGGTTCCTATTCCAGTCAGCCATGAAAAATACCAAAGTCGAGGTTTTAATCAGGTGGAAGGCTTCTTGCAAGCAGCTGGCTTACCTTATAAACATTTGCTGGAAAAGCAGGATGCGCTTGCCCAATCCAGTAAAAATCGCGAAGAACGTTTAAAAAGCCAGCAATGTTTTACATTGGTAAAAGATGTCCTTCTGCCAGAAAAAATTCTTCTGATAGACGATGTGTACACGACTGGAAAAACCTTGCAATTAGCTCGAGAATTATTGCTGGAAGCAGGTGTGAAAGAAGTTTTGACATTTTCACTCGCAAGATAAGAAAATATTTGCAAAAAAGGAATGAAAGCGTTATAATGATATTGTAAATAAAACATTTATGTTTAGAAAGAAGGTACTTATATGCTTAAATATAGTATCCGTGGTGAAAACCTAGAAGTAACTGATGCTCTCCGTGACTACGTAGTTTCTAAACTTGAGAAGATTGAGAAGTATTTCCAAGCAGAGCAAGAACTTGATGCACGGGTAAATTTGAAAGTGTACCGGGAGAAGACGGCGAAAGTCGAAGTAACCATTCCTCTTGGCTCAATTACCCTTCGGGCAGAAGATGTTTCACAAGACATGTACGGATCTATTGACTTAGTTGTCGATAAGATTGAACGTCAGATTCGTAAGAATAAGACAAAGATTGAAAAGAAAAATCGGAACAAAGTTGCAACTAGCCAGTTGTTCACTGATGCTTTAGTAGAAGACGCTGATACAGCATCTTCAAAAGTAGTACGTTCTAAGCATATTGATTTGAAACCAATGGATCTAGATGAAGCGATTTTGCAAATGGATTTATTGGGACACGACTTCTTCATCTACATAGATGTTGAAGATAGTACAACGAATGTTATCTATCGTCGTGAAGATGGAGATATCGGTTTGTTAGAAGTAAAATAATGTAAAAGAGCCGTCTAATGGACGGCTTTTTGTTGTAGAGAAAGCTCTCGCTCATTCTACTTCAAAGAATGTTTGCAAATAAAGAAATTCTATTTCGTTTTTATAGCTGTCCTATGGTATAATAAAGGGATAAATGTTAGGTGGTAGGTATGGCTAAATTAATTCCTGGTAAAATTCGAACGGAAGGAATTGCCCTCTGTGACAGCAAAAAAGTCGAAATTCTTGACGTCAAAGATTCCTTTTTATACACTCGCGTGGACCAGTACAATCTGCGCTATAGTCTAGATGATGATGCAGTTTTCTGCTCCTGTGACTTTTTCCAAAAGAAGAAGTACTGTGCCCATCTGGCTGCCTTGGAATATTTTTTGAAAAATGATTCGGCGGGTAAAGATCTGCTGGCGAAGATGACAGAAAAAGAGTCTTCTAGTCAGGAAGCCCAGAAATTGGTTTCTTTTGGTAGCCTTTTTTTGGATAAGATTTTGCTAGATAAATCCAGTCAACAAATGCGCTATGAGCTATCAGCGACTGGACAGGAAGATACTTACACAGGACAATTTTTATGGAGCCTGCGGATTAGCCGGCTGCCGGATGAGCGTTCTTATGTAGTGCGTGATATTTTGTCCTTTTTGAGAACCTTGAATAAGGGTGGGCATTATCAAATCGGTAAGAACTACTATGAGCCTATCCGAATGGAGAATTTTGATGAGGCCAGTCAAGACCTACTAGAATTTTTACGAGGCTTGGTGACGGATTATAAGGGGCAGGACTCTTCGTTGGTCTTTCCCAATGCTGGGCGGCACCTTTATTTTCCAGCCAGTCTTTTTGAGGAAGGCGTGACTCGCTTGATGAATCTCACTTCGTTTCGTTTGGAATATAGCTTTTATGATTATGCTGAGGTATTTTTCCAAGACTTGCATGAAGAAGCAGGAATTTATCAGTTTGAGGTGCAAGAGCGTGAAAACTTTTTTGAGCTGCTGATATCTGAAAAGAATTATAAGCTGCTCTATGGAGGTCAATTTCTTTTTCATAATCAGACCTTCTATCAGCTGACGACTGAGCAGACCAAGTTAGTCAAGGCATTACAGGAATTGCCGATTGAGCATGAGCGCGCCAAGCGCCTGCAGTTTGATGTGTCTGAGCAGTCCAAACTAGCAGTAAGCTTGCTCGAGTTCAAAAAAATTGGCCGTGTGACAGCACCTGAGCGACTGTTCATTCATGATTTTACCGTGAATTTCAATTTTTATTTAGGGACTGACAAGCAAGTATTGCTGGATCTTATCTTTGATTATGGTAGTCAGACTGTCACCAGTCGTGAAGAGCTGAGAAACCTACCCTTTGCCAGTAATTTTGAGCGAGAACAGCAAGTTTTTAAAGCAATGCTGGAGGCAGGTTTTGCAGATGATTTTATCAGCCAGCGTCCCCCTTTACGACCAGAAGAAATTTACCGTTTCTTCTCTGTCTTGATTCCGCGCTTTAGAGCATTGGGCAATGTCTACTTGTCAGATGAGCTGCAGAGTCTATCACAAACAGAACCTCCGAAGGTTTCCATCAGTATGAATGGTGGGCTCTTAGATATTGGCTTTGACTTTACTGGTATCGACCAGTCTGAGGTAGATGATGTTCTAGATTCTCTGATGAGCCAAAAGGATTACTTTATCAGCAAGACGGGTCAAGTTGTGATTTTTGATGAGAATAGTAAGCGAATCAGCCAGACCTTGCAACAATTGAGAAGCAAACATTCTAAAAATGGGGTTATCCAAACTCATAGCTTGGCTGCCTATCAACTCTCTGAATTGTTCAAAGATCAGGAAAGAGTTGACTTGTCGCAAGATTTTCGCCAGCTGGCTTATGATTTGACACATCCTGAGAATTTTCCTCTGCCTAAGCTGAAAGTTCAGGCAGAGCTTCGAGATTATCAAGAAACGGGTGTGAAATGGCTATCCATGCTGAATAAATATGGATTTGGTGGTATTCTAGCTGATGACATGGGCTTGGGAAAGACTCTTCAGACCATTTCTTTCTTGACTGCTCATTTGACCAAGTCTAAGAAAGTTTTGATTTTGGCGCCGTCGAGTCTAATTTACAACTGGAGTGATGAGTTTGCCAAATTTGCTCCAGACTTAGATGTCGCTGTTGTGTATGGACTGAAAAATGTTCGAGATGCTGTGATTGCAGAAGACCATCAGATTACCATTACCAGCTATGCTTCCTTCAGACAAGATGTGGAAGAGTATCAAGGGCTTCATTTTGACTATTTGATATTGGACGAAGCACAGGTCATGAAAAATGATCAGAGCAAGATTGCTCAATATCTGAGAGCATTTGAGGTGGAGCGGACTTATGCCTTGTCTGGCACGCCGATTGAAAATCATCTCGGTGAACTTTGGTCAATTTTTCAGATCGTCCTTCCGGGCTTATTACCGAGCAAGAAAGCTTTTTTGAAGATGCCGGCAGAAACAGTTGCGCGCTATATTAAACCCTTTGTCATGAGGCGTAAGAAAGAAGAAGTCTTGCAAGAACTTCCTGATTTGATTGAGGTTTCTTACCGTAACGAACTTGCAGACAGCCAGAAAACGATTTATCTAGCCCTGCTCAAGCAAATGCAGGAGCGAATTCTCCATGCAACGGAGGAAGAAATCAATCGCAGCAAAATTGAAATCTTGTCTGGTCTTATGCGACTCCGTCAAATCTGTGATACTCCCAAGCTTTTTATGGATGATTATGATGGGGAAAGTGGCAAGCTGGAAAGTTTGCGGGAGCTGTTAGAGCAGATCCAAGACGGCGATCATCGTGTTCTGATATTTTCACAATTCCGTGGCATGCTGGATATTATCGAGCAAGAACTGAGCCATATGGGAATGGAGTCCTTCAAAATTACAGGCTCAACTCCGGCAAAAGAACGTCAGGAGATGACCAAAGCCTTTAATCAAGGAGAAAGATCTGCCTTTCTGATTTCTCTTAAAGCTGGTGGTGTGGGTCTCAATCTAACTGGTGCAAATACGGTTATTTTAGTGGATCTTTGGTGGAATCCGGCAGTAGAAGCCCAAGCTATTGGTCGAGCTCATCGCATCGGGCAGGAACGGAATGTAAAAGTTTATCGTATGATTACACGGGGAACTATAGAAGAAAAAATTCAGGAATTACAGGACACTAAACGAAATCTGGTTTCAACAATTCTGGATGGCGTTGAGTCTCGCTCCAGTCTTTCGATGGAAGAAATTCGAGAAATTCTTGGAATTTCATCTGAATCGCTTGAAAAATAGTTTGAATAGTTTATAATAATGAAGAGTTGAAAGGACATGCTATGACAAATACTAAATTTCCTATAATTGCTGATGACGAAATCATGTTGACAGAAATGCCGCACATGAATTTGTACGATGAGTTGGATCTGATTAGCAACATTAAAGGGGACTATCAGGACCGTAATTATTTAGAATGGATGCCGATTGCTAAGCCAGAAAATCCTGCTCATGCTGCTCCTAGTCAAACTGTAAGTAAAGCTAGAAAGAAGCAAGCTCCAGTTACGGACTTTAAAAAGCCGATTGATAAGAAGGATCCAGCTATTCGCTATGCTGAGCAAGCACGAGAGGAAGCTCGGGCTGATCTGAGGAAAAAACGTTCGGCTGCTTATTTGACAAGCAAGCTCCCAAATAAGGTTCGTAGTCGGAAGGTGGTACCTCCTTTTGAGGGAAATCCAGTTAAACCAACAGCCCCTTTCCAAAAGGAAAATCCGGGTGAGTTAACGAAGTTCAGTGATAAGCTAAAGCAAGATAGCTACATATTAGCAGATGTTCAGTCTCAACCTCTCATAGAAGTACCAACGAATCCAGAAAAAAAGAAAAAGAATAACTACGATTTTCTCAAAACCAGCCAAGTCTATAACAAGGGCAAGAAGCGAGAAAAACACAATAAGCATAAAAAAGCACAGGAATTGGACATCACCAAGTTGAGTTCAGATGCCCAAGGGCAATAAGGCTTCAGTTGTTTAAGATTTAAGGAGTAATCATGACGAAAACCTATCATTTTATCGGAATTAAGGGCTCAGGTATGAGCGCTTTGGCTTTGATGTTGCATCAGATGGGCCATAAGGTTCAAGGAAGCGATGTTGATAAATATTATTTCACTCAGCGTGGTCTGGAGCAGGCTGGGATTCCCATTTTACCTTTCGATGAAAAAAATCTCCAGTCAGATTTTGAAATTATTGCCGGTAATGCCTTCCGTCCAGATAACAATGTGGAAATTGCCTATGCAGATGCCAATGGTATTAGCTACAAGCGCTACCATGAATTTTTAGGTGGCTTTATGCGTGACTTTGTTAGCTTGGGAGTGGCTGGTGCCCACGGGAAGACCTCTACAACGGGGATTCTCTCCCATGTTCTCTCCAATATCACGGATACTAGCTATCTGATTGGTGACGGTACAGGCCGTGGTTCTGCCAATGCTAAGTATTTTGTCTTTGAATCAGACGAGTACGAGCGTCATTTTATGCCATATCATCCGGAATATTCGATTATTACCAATATCGACTTTGATCATCCGGATTATTTCACAAGCTTGGAAGATGTCTTTAATGCTTTCAATGATTACGCCAAGCAGATTACCAAAGGACTCTTCGTTTATGGAGAAGACGAGCAACTACGCCGTATTACTTCAAATGCGCCGATTTACTACTATGGTTTCAAGGAAGAAGGCAACGACTTTGTTGCTCACGACCTCTTGCGTTCTACTAGTGGTTCAGGATTTAAAGTTTCCTTCCGTGGGCAAGAGCTGGGTGAGTTCCAGATTCCAAGCTTTGGCCGTCACAACATTATGAATGCGACTGCGGTCATCGGTCTCCTCTACATTGCAGGTATTGACTTGAATCTAGTAAGGGAACATCTCAAGACCTTTAGTGGGGTCAAGCGCCGCTTTACAGAAAAGATTGTCAACGACACAGTCATTATTGATGACTTTGCCCATCATCCAACGGAAATTATCGCGACTCTGGATGCAGCTCGTCAGAAGTATCCAAGCAAGGAAATTGTGGCCATCTTTCAGCCGCACACCTTCACTCGGACGATTGCTCTCTTGGACGAATTTGCGGAAGCCCTCAATCAGGCTGACTCAGTCTATTTAGCCCAGATTTACGGATCTGCGCGTGAGGTGGACAAAGGCGATGTTAAGGTCGAAGATCTGGCTGAAAAGATTGTGAAGCGGGCCAAGGTCATTGACGTGGATAATGTTTCTCCGCTTCTTGACCACGATAATGCCGTTTATGTCTTTATGGGAGCTGGTGACATCCAGACCTATGAATATTCCTTTGAACGTCTCCTGTCCAATCTTACCAGCAACGTTCAGTAGGAGGCGCCTGGATGGAAGCACCGATTCGAATCAGACAGTCTGAATTGAGCGACTGGGAGGAAATTCTTGCAATTGAGCAGCTGAATTTTCCAGCAGCAGAAGCAGCCAGTGCAGAAGTTCTCAAAGAGCGGATTGAATGCATCTCGGATACTTTTTTGCTGGCAGAGCTGCATGGTCAGCTGGCGGGTTATATTGTTGGACCAGCTGTTCAGACGCGATATTTGACAGATGATCTCTTTAGCAAGGTGGGTGTTAATCCTTCAGAAGGTGGCTTCATTGCCGTCCAAAGTCTGTCCGTCCATCCGGATTTTCAGAGGCAGGGTGTCGGAACCTTGTTGCTTGCAGCTCTCAAGGAGACAGCTGTTCAGCAAAACCGGCGGGGCATTAGCCTAACCTGCCATGATGAGCTGATACCTTATTATGAGATGAATGGCTTTGTCCACGAAGGGATTTCTGACTCAACTCACGGTGGGACTATCTGGTCAAATATGGTATGGGAAAATCCTGATTTCAAGGAGAAAGAATGATTATCCGTCAAGCTCAAACGGCTGACTTAGATGCCATTTATGCCATCGAATTGGAAAATTTTAGTCCAGAAGAGGCTATTAGTCATGAAATATTGGCAAAGCATATTGAAACGATTCCTTCAACATTTTTGGTTGCAGAAAAAAATGGCAAGATTTTGGGCTATTTAGAAGGTCCTGTCCGACCAGAACGCTATTTAAAAGATATTTCCTTTACGGAGGACATTGAAGATTATAGCTATCTGGCTGGTGGATTTATCTCTGTGACCAGTCTATCCATTTCTAAAGAAGCACAGGGGTTAGGTGTAGGAAAAGCCTTGTTGGACACTATGAAGGAAATTGCGATTGCAGATGAACGCCACGGTATCAATCTCACTTGTCATGATTATTTGATAGCCTATTATGAGCAACATGACTTTGTCAACGAAGGCCGTTCAGCCTCAACGTATGCAGATGAAGTATGGTTTGATATGGTTTGGGAAAATCCCCAGATATAACTTTCATAAATAATATAGTTTTAAAAGTCGGATATGATTGCATTTATCTGACTTTTAAGATATAATGTTAGGGATTATGAAGAAGGAGATCAAGTTTTTGACTGAAAATTCACAGGATAACGAAAAGACGCTGAGTTTTAAAGAGAAAATTTTGAATGAGTTGGCAGCAGCCAATGGTACCCAAAATCACTCAGTTCAGGAAGAAGCGCAGCCTCTTTTAGGTAAAGAAATGGAATTGGCGGAGAGTTTGGAATCTCTCGTTTCTGCTGTTGAAAAATCTCATGAGGTTCTAGAGAAGGATACTTCAGTAGAGGAAGAACCTAATAAGATCAAAGTAGAAGAGCCAATGGGACAAAGCGAGCCTACTGTTCATACTCAGGCAGATGTGCTAGAAAATATAGTTCGTAATTCTACGATTTCGGAAGTTCCATCAAATGTTGATGGGCCAGGACAAGCTGATGTTGCTAAGAAGGAAAGTATAGAATCTGGAGAGGTTCAAACTTCTGTGGCTCATTCGGAAGCTTATCAAGAAAAGGTAGCGCCTGTTGCAGGTGAGATAAAAGAAACAGTGTTACCTGATTCAAACACTACAGATGAAAGAGAAGCTAAAAAAGACTTTTCTACTGCAGAACCAACGCTAAGTCGTAGAGATGTTGCTCATGGAAAGAAACGTTCACGTGCAGATCGTACCAATAGTAGTAAAAAGAAAAAACGTAAAAACGGCCTAGCCAATCGAATCGTGATGACAGTCTTGGTGCTTTTCCTATTGGGCCTTGGTATTACTGGTTTTGTAGGATACAATTATGTCTCTTCAGCGCTGAAGCCAGTAGATGCCAAATCGACAGAATATGTGACGGTGGAGATTCCTGCCGGTTCTAGTACCAAACAAATCGGAGAGATTTTAGAAAAGAAAGGCCTGATTAAGAACGCTCAAGTCTTTAATCTTTATTCAAAAATCAGAAGTTATGGTAATTTCCAATCTGGCTACTATAATCTTCAAAAGAGTATGGACTTAGACACGATTGCTAAGCAATTACAAGAAGGTGGCACAGATACACCACAGCCTCCAGTTCTTGGTAAGATAACAATTCCTGAGGGATACACTTTGGAGCAAATTGCCGAAGCAACTACTGTCAATGCTGCAAAAACTGCGAACAAGAATACAAAAACACCATTCAGTAAGGAAGATTTTCTAAATAAAGCTCAAGATGAAGACTTTATTGCAAAAATGGCAGCTAAATATCCGCAGCTTCTAGCTACTTTGCCGAGCAAGGATAGTGGTGTTAAATATCGTCTGGAAGGTTATCTCTTCCCGGCTACTTATGATTATGGAAAAGAAACCACGGTTGAAGAACTAATTGACCAAATGTTGGCTGCTATGAATACCAATCTATCGCAGTATTACTCAACAATTGAGTCTAAGAATCTGACGGTCAATGATGTTTTGACCCTCGCCTCTTTAGTTGAAAAAGAGGGATCAACTGATCAGGATCGCAAAGATATTGCGAGCGTCTTTTATAATCGTTTGAACCAAGCTATGCCACTTCAGAGCAATATTGCGCTTCTTTATGCTCAAGGAAAACTTGGTCAAAAGACAACTCTTAAAGAAGATGCTGAAATTGATACAAATCTTGACTCGCCTTATAATGTGTACAAGAAGCAAGGTTTGATGCCTGGTCCAGTAGATAGTCCAAGCCTGTCTGCTATCGAAGCTACCATTATTCCAAGCAAGACAGAGTACTTGTATTTTGTAGCAAATGTGGAGACAGGGGCTGTATATTTTGCAAATACCTATGAAGAACACGCTAAAAATGTGGAAGAACACGTTAATAGCAAATTAAACCAATCAGGTGAAAGTTCTAACTAAATTATGTGGTTTTCCACATAATTTTGTTTTATCAAAAAATAGAAAGAAGAGAGAAAATAAAGTAATGGCTGAAAAAACTTATCCTATGACCCTTGTAGAAAAGGAAAAATTAGAACAAGAATTAGAAGAATTGAAATTGGTTCGACGTCCAGAAGTAGTAGAACGCATTAAAATTGCTCGTTCTTACGGAGATTTATCAGAAAATAGTGAATATGAAGCGGCTAAGGATGAGCAGGCTTTTGTTGAAGGACAAATTTCAAGTCTAGAGACGAAAATTCGCTATGCTGTGATTGTTGATAGTGATTCAGTTGCTAAAGATGAAGTTGCCATCGGTAAAACTGTTACTATTCAAGAAGTCGGTGAGACTGAAGAAGAAGTATACATTATCGTTGGCTCAGCTGGTGCGGATGCCTTTGCTGGAAAAGTTTCAAATGAAAGCCCAATTGGTCAAGCATTGATTGGTAAGAAGACCGGTGATATTGCAACAGTAGAAACACCAGTTGGCAGTTATGACGTCAAAATCCTAAAAGTTGAAAAAACAGTATAAGAAAAGTCGAGCACGCTCGGCTTTTTCTTTATCAATTTATGCTATAATATAGAACAAGCAAAGGAGATTGTATACTGATGGTTTTATCAAAAAAACGAGCACGCCATGTCATCGAGGAGATCATTGCCCTATTTCCTGATGCCAAACCGAGTTTAGATTTTAGAAATCACTTTGAGCTACTCGTGGCAGTCATGTTATCCGCTCAAACGACAGATGCTGCAGTTAATAAAGCTACACCGAATCTATTTTTAGCTTATCCTACTCCAGAAGCTATGGCAGCAGCATCCGAGGCAGATATTGCCAAGCACATTTCGCGTTTAGGACTTTATCGAAATAAGGCCAAGTTTCTAAAAAAATGCGCCCAACAACTCTTGAGCGATTTTAATGGACAGGTGCCTCAGACTCGGGAAGAATTAGAAAGTTTAGCTGGGGTGGGGCGTAAGACAGCTAACGTGGTCATGAGTGTAGGGTTTGGTATTCCAGCTTTTGCCGTTGATACGCATGTTGAACGCATTTGTAAACACCACGATATTGTCAAAAAGTCAGCAAGTCCTTTAGAAGTTGAAAAACGTGTTATGGATGTTCTCCCACCTGAACGCTGGCTAGCTGCCCATCAGGCTATGATCTACTTTGGTCGGGCTATTTGCCATCCCAAAAATCCAGAGTGCGAACACTATCCTCAACTTTATAATTTTGATCATGTTTAAGATAGAGTCTGTGGATACAAATTTTTACTAGGCGACGAACGGTTTAAGGGGCGTAAAAGACTGTTGCGAGAGTTAGAGGAATATTTAAGCGACTTTAGCAGCACGGTGATATAGAGAAGAATAAGGGAGAGGTAAGTATAGTTTATCTTTCCCTTTTAATTTATTGAGTTATAGGTGATTTTAGAGGGGTTGGAAGAAAAGATGAAAAAAAGATAAAAAAAAATTCAAAAAAAGTGTTGACAAGGGAGTGGATAGGTGATATACTGATATAGTTGTCGCTTGAGAGAGCGATAAAGACCTTTGAAAACTGAACAAGACGAACCAATGTGCAGGGCACTACAACATCTGTTGTAGTACTGAACAAAGAAAAAACAATAAATCTGTCAGTGACAGAAATGAGTGAGAACTCAAACTTTTAATGAGAGTTTGATCCTGGCTCAGGACGAACGCTGGCGGCGTGCCTAATACATGCAAGTAGAACGCTGAAGGGAGAGCTTGCTCTTCTGGATGAGTTGCGAACGGGTGAGTAACGCGTAGGTAACCTGCCTGGTAGCGGGGGATAACTATTGGAAACGATAGCTAATA
>NZ_RJPU01000004.1:0-165158 GCF_003943535.1 Streptococcus cristatus | reverse complement strand
AAAACAGACGGAACATAACTTACACTATATCTTTTCTCAAGCCATGTTCCGCCCTTAAATCGCTGGTACATAGACTAATGGCTATGTACCAAACTTTGTGTCGGAAATGTTTTTTTACATATTTTCCTTCTTCTTCATCAGGAATAATCCTGTCAATGCTAACAGAAGGCCGAGAAGGAAGGCTGAATCTGTTGCTGTGCCTGTACTTGGTAAGGTTGCTGACTTAGTGGCTGGACCTTGACTCGGACTAGCTCCTTTAGCTCCGTGCACTTGTTCCTGCATCTGCGGGGTTGCAGTTGACTTGTAAACAACCGCATAAACACCTAGCTGATCTGTCATGTACTCGATATAATGACCTTTTTGCTGGAAGGATACCGCATCAAGCTGATTAGCCGCTGTCATAAAGAAGACATTTTCAACATCTTTATTAGATGCAACTGGAAGGCTGACAAAGACCTTGCCCTTAGGCTGAACAGCTTTGCCAAATTGGTCTTCTAGTCTAATGTCATAAGCATCGTAGAGCTTACCTTCTAGGCTTTGAGCTGCTACTTTCTTGACCTTCAAGGCTACAACTTGATCAAGCGTAGACTTCATGCCAATCACTTGAACCTTGGTAGCTTCATCCGTCAAGATACGCAAGTTATTTTCTGGCTTAGATGGTTTAGATGGCTCTACAGGCTTCTCTGGTGTAGTTGGTTTGTTTGGTTTCTCTTCCTTGCTTCCAACTTCCACGATTTGATCTACTGGATCTTTAGAAACAAAGCTATCGCGAGTCACACGACCGGTTTCTTGACCATTTTCGATGGTCACTTCTACAAGTGTGGTCTTCTCACCATCCTTGCCTTCTTGGACAACTTTTCGGGTGCCCTTCGGCAATTGTGGGTTTTCACGTTCGACAGTATTAAACGGTAGAGTCTCTGTCACAATATCCAAGCGTGGCTGCTCGACAACAAGATTCTTAACACCTTCAGCTGGAGTGATTTGCTCGACTGGTTTACCAACTTCCACAATCTTGTCGACTGGGGATTTGGAAACAAAGCTATCGCGAGTCACACGACCGCTTTCCTTGCCATTCTCAATCGTCACTTCAACAAGCACGGTCTTTTCGCCAGCCTTGCCTTCTTGGACAACTTTTCGGGTGCCCTTAGGCAATTGAGCATTTTCACGTTCGACGGTATTAAAGCCAACCTCTTCAGTCACCACATCCAAGCGTGGCTGCTCGACAACCAGTTTCTTAACGCCTTGATCTGGTGTAACTTGCTCAACTGGTTTGCCAACTTCCACAATCTTGTCGACTGGGGATTTGGAAACAAAGCTATCGCGAGTCACACGACCGCTTTCCTTGCCATTCTCAATCGTCACTTCAACAAGCACGGTCTTTTCGCCAGCTTTGCCTTCTTGGACAACTTTTCGGGTACCTTTAGGTAATTGAGCACTTTCATGTTCAACAGTATTAAACGGCAGAGTCTCTGTCACAATATATAGGCGTGGCTGCTCGACAACCAGATTCTTAAGACCTTGATCTGGTGTCACTTGCTCAGCTGGCTTGCCAACTTCCACAATCTTATCAACTGCGTCTTTGGAAACGAAGCTATCGCGAGTCACACGACCAGTTTCTTGGCCATTCTCAATCGTCACTTCCACAAGCGTAGTCTTTTCGCCGTTCTTGCCTTCTTGGACAACTTTTCGGGTGCCCTTCGGCAATTGTGGGTTTTCACGTTCGACGGTATTAAACGGTAGAACTTCTGTCACGATATCAAGTCGTGGTTGCTCGACAACCAGATTCTTAACGCCTTCAGCTGGAGTGATTTGCTCAACTGGCTTGCCAATTTCCACAATCTTGTCGACTGGGGCTTTGGAAACAAAGCTATCGCGAGTCACACGACCAGTTTCTTGGCCATTCTCAATCGTCACTTCCACAAGCGTAGTCTTTTCGCCGTTCTTGCCTTCTTGGACAACTTTTCGTGTGCCCTTAGGCAATTGTGGATTTTCGCGCTCAACGGTGTTGAACGGTAGAGCTTCAGTTACCACATCCAAGCGTGGCTGTTCGACAACTGGAATCTTAACTCCTTCGTCTGGAGTCGTCTTGTGAACTGGCGGTGTAGCTGGTGTATCTTCTAAACTATTGAGATAAGTTGTAAATTCTGCCAAGCGAGTCGGAGTTAACAAGTGGTTATTTGTCACGTAAGCAGCCACCTGCAAGAACTCTTCTACTGCTTCACGATTAGCCTGACTTGTCAACATCTTAGCACGCGCAAGAGCCTTATCATAAGCACTTGTGTCCAGAGCAGCCTCGCTTGTTGTTGGTAGATTAAAGACTAGTTCCGCCGCTGATTGGTATTCATTTTCGCTATCGCCATAAGTCTGAGTACCTGTCAAGACAATCTTCTTAGCCTTGATAACCCGACCAAAGTCAATAGTTTTAGTTGCTGCATTATTTGGCCAATTATTGGCTGAGAAACGGTGTTCTTGACCTGCTTCATCCGTTACCACCAGAGTTACATTTTTGAGATTACCATTTGATCCTGAAGAACGTGGTACATAAGTCAAACCTGTCAAATCAGTTGGTTCTCTCAAGACCATAGTAGCCGGTTTATTAGCACCACCACCAGACCACGGTGTATGCCACAGGCTAGAGCGGTTACCATCAAAGGCTTTAGCTAACTCTTCTCCTGGCTGTGCAGGTGCTTCCAGAGATTCAAAGTCTGCTGCTTTGAGGGAAGTCTTCTTCTCTACCAAGGCAGCCTTGAGGTGATCCACTGCAGCGATTGCCTGTCTAGCAACATCAACTGAGATGTCATCATCCTGCTGAGTCAAATTATAAACCGCATCTTTCAACGCATTCATAGACTCAGTAGTGTAATTCGTTCTGGCAACTAGTGGCAGGTAGTTGTTCACTGCTTCGTCAATCAGCATCTTACCTGTCAGCTCGACTTCTTCAATTTGTAGACGATCCATTACAAAGTCATTGTAGCCACGGAAGTTTGCATCTCCGCCTGCATCACCATTTGTATTCCCACCTCTAGCAGTAGAATAGATACCAATCCAAGTATTGCCATCTGGCGCTCCCGTAACGAGGAAGGTCGCTCTTTTGGCTTTTTGAGGGCCTTTCCAAGTGTTTGGTAGCTCATGCACTTGTGCATTGCCCAAATCACTAGTCCATTGGTTACCTGCTTGCTTCCAAGTTACTTCACCATTGCCGCTGACAAAGGCGTAAGTGCCATCAGAGCCCGCTTCGTAGTCAAAGGTTACTCGGTAAGTCTTACCTGCTTCAAAGCGGAAGTTTTGCGGAATAGTTTGGTAAACCATGCGTTGACGGCTAACTAAACCATTGGTCTTGAGTGACCAGTCGCCCTCGATAACATCATCAATCTTCTTACCATTCCAGCCACGTTGTGTATATGGTGCGTTCTTTTCTGATAAGTGAGTCCGATTGTCCTCAACACCTTCGATACCACCGATAACAAATGGGAAGATCCCTTGACCGACATTTTCAAAGTTCTGTTTGAAGACACCTTTTTGGTTATCATGACCGCCGGCATACATTGTAGAATTATTCTCAAAGACTCGAATTTCATCAAAGTAAGTTGCTTTTTCACCTGCTTCACGGCTCAGGGTCAGAGTCACATTGGACACGTCATCACCTGTCGTGAAGTAAACATACATATTTTGGAAATAGCTGGTGTTGTCCACTGTCGCATTGCTACGATTTGTATTGTGAGCATATGCCTTAACATAGTTTTGAGCAATAGATTTATTAGTATAGTTGGTGATTGTCTTACCACCTGATTGGACTGTGATACTTGCCTTAGCATCACTTCTATTATCCACTCCGACATAAGCAGCATACTTAGTATTTGGCTTGAGACCCGTTAATTTCTGAGTCAGAGTCACAGTGCTTGTATTGTTTTGAATACGGAGCATATCATTGGCACCCTGTGACTTGACAATCTCAGCCTTAGACTTGTCGCCTGTAATTGTCCAATGATCCAGCTTGCCACTGTTGAAGCCTTGGTCATAGATATGCATTCCTTCGCTCCAAGACATTTCCTTGTTGACCTGTCTTGTACGATAGAGAACGTATGGCTGATTTGCCAAAAGATCCAGCGTCAGCTGATTATTCGTCACTGTCAGCTCTTGCTCTTCAACCTTACCTTGGTCGGTCAGCTTATAGAGGTAAACCTTATCATTCCAATCACTCGGCAGGGTCCAAGTTGTCTGGCCTGCTTTTGTATTGTAATAATACATCTTTTCTTGAGCTTTTTCCAGCTTATTACCGTTGGCATCCCAATTCCATGGTACTAGATAAGCTGAGCCGTCTTGAATCACGCGACCATTAAGTGTAACTGTTCTCTCACGGTAGCCTGGATTTGCCACATCGTTTGATTTACGGCGAATAGTAACTTGATTGTTGTCCTTGTCTGTTAGACCGATTTCCATTTCTGGTGTCCACTTGTAGCTACCGCCATTATCATTCATGGTAACCGGATTACCATTCTTCCATGTTGTGACAGTGAAGTGTTGGAAATACTTGGTCATGACATCATGAGCAAAGAGGTTGGTCACGTAGCCATTGTAGTCACTCCGTCCTTGCCAGCCCTCAAAATCCTTCATGCTGTAACCACCAAGCAGCGGATAGTTGGCTGCGCCGCCATAGGACGGGTAGTCACCAATCCAAGAATCTTTTTGGTGGTTGCGGATAAAGCGGACAATGCTACTGTTAATCCCCTTGTTGGTATAGCCACCATAGGTCAAGTCAGCTGCCCAATGCTGGAAGGTAGAGTCGTACTCACCACCATGGCCCCACTCAATCGCAAAGCGCCAGCCTTGTTGGTTGATTTCTTTTGCCAAGACATGAGTTGCCCAAGCACCATTATCACCTGACTGACCATTACCCCAGACATCAACATAGATAAAGTCTAATCCTTCGCCAAGTTTTTCTTTCAAATCTTGCCAGCGTTTGAGTCGACCATGAGCGAGGTCATAGGCAGCATCAATATTGATACCTTGGTCCAGCCAGTTCCAGCCATAGCTATAGCTACCGTCAGGATTCTTGCGTAGGATTTCCTCTTTGAAATATTTGGATTCTGGATAGGTTTCTGATGCGTTGACGTGGATACCTATGTGAGCACCATATTCCTTAGCCTTGGCGATCAGAGTTTTGAAATCTTCAACTCCACCGATTCGTTTACCAATATCTGCATAGTTCAAGTGACCTGAGTCATGCCCTTCATTTCCATATCCCTTCAAGAGGACACCTTGGCCAAGTCCATCGGTATGAAGATTGATTTTCTTAATACCATCCAGAGTCATCAGGAATGGATTTTGTGCTTGAGAGCCAAAGTTCATGGCAATCCGATAAGCGGTAATGTCTTTAACCTTTTCCCAGCCTTGCGGGTTGTTCATGATTTGACGATAAGCTACAGCAGCATCCTGCCAGTCTACTTGATTATCCTTGTTGGCGTCTTCGGTCACGACCACCTTAGCACTTGGCAATTCCAAAGTATAATCTGGGTAAACGATTCCTTTATGCTCTTTTTGCCATTGCCATGGTGAGCTCTTGATTGCGACATAGTTAGCGTTACCCACTGTTTGCTTGTAAGCAGTCAAGCGTGTAAAATCGTTTGATCCACCGCCAAAGCTGTTTTGAGAGTTACTCCATACACCAGCCGCCAGCTTGTCTGTTGAGACAAATCCGTACATGTAGCCCTTGCGCAAATCCGACATCGGATTGGTCACATTGATATGGTCATCTCCGCTGACATGGGTATTGTTGGACATGGTCGCTCCATCAAACTTGGCACCTGCCTGCTCGCTAGATACAGATACTAAAGCATTATCTGCAAAGTTGATAGAAGAAATTAATTTTCTAACATCATCGACTGGCTTACCAGCCTCGACTTGATTGTGGTTGACGATTCTTGTCACATCAAAGTGCAACTGGTTGTCCACTACTTTCAAGCGAACGGTCATTTCTGCATCAATCAAATGCTCTGGATCCTTCAAGACCAAATCATACTCAGCTGTCTGCTCATCAACCTTGCGGTAAGTCACTTTCGGCTTGATAGCATGAGAGTTAATAGTGACTTGATCCAGCTGTTTGACTTGACCTGTCAGTGTGTGCTTGTTGACTGTGTAGCTCTTGACACGCGGGAACGCCTTATCAATCAGAACTTCCATCGTTGCTGAGTGAATCTTATCATAAGTGACTTTAGAGTCATCTACAACAGGACCTGTTTCCTTTTCTCCTGTCGGCTGAGTTGGGGTCATGCCTTCTTGGTTATCTGTCTTTATCAAAACAGAAGTCAGTTCAGTGCCCTGATAAGTACCGGCCTTGACCAAAATCTTGCGCTCATTCTTGAGATTTTCCTTGACTGCAGCTGGTAAGGTCACTGTATTAAAGAGTTGCTCGCCATTATTGGTCGCATTGAGCTGACCATCTGCTTTCAGAGTTACCACCAAGTTATTGCTTGAACCTTTTTTCGGTGCTGGTACACGAGTCTGACGATACCAAGCACTATTGCCATTGCCTGGCGTTTTATATTCCCAGAACCAGCCTTCTTTGTCATAACCGACAAAGACATTGTTTGATGTATCTTTATATTTCATAAAGACACCAAAGCGGCCGTGGTTTGTTTCAGAATTTTCTACAAAAGTTAAGTTGACGCTAGCATTTCCTTCTTGATCTACCTGCAAGCCTTCTTTCTGGAAGAGAGCTGGGTTTTGGTTGTTATCATGAGTAGATTTTGAGGAGAGTTGGTTATAACGTACACCGTTCTTCTCAACCGTAGTGACTGTTCCATGCTGCTCTGTTGTTCCGACAGGAGTCCACTCAGCTGTCTTCTTAGCTGCAAATCTTGCAACTAAATCAGGATCTGGAACTGTTGGTGTTGGTGCAATATAAGGTGTGACTGCTTCTGGAGCCGAACCTGCGGCTGGAAGTCTCGTTCCGATTACAGAAACAGCCAAATTATGAATACTTTCGATGTTGCCTGATTTTATCTTAGTAATCTTCTGACCAGCCGAATCATCATCTGCGTAAAACAGGAGTGTCTTACTGTCTGCCTGAGTAACAAAGGTAGCTTCCTTGCCGTTTTCTAGCTCAAATACTGGCGCTTCATTGACAATCACTTCGTGATCAAAACGCAGGGCAACGAGTCCTTCTTCTGTGTATTTCGCGCTGACTACCTTAGCCTCTGTAGGATAAACACTGTTTTTCAGTAAGAAATCCCAGTTAAACTTCTTGAAGGAGAGAGTATAGTCATTTTTATTCCCTTCCGCTCCTTCATAGAGCAAGCCAAACTCTTGATCATTGATTTGTTGCAGAGAGTTGTAGGCAAATTTTCCTTTATTGATTTCCCGATGAGCAATCCAAGTCAGATTGCCAGCCTGATCCACTCTGGCAACTCGAACATGACCATTATTTCTGCCAGGCCCGCTTGCATTCGCCAAAATCACATATTCTTGTCCATCTTTGACTGTGCTAATCGCTGACATTTGTACATAGACATCAGGCACATCTTTGTAGCGTTTCACTTCAGGAAGCCAAGTAGCACCTCCATCTTCACTGGTTGCAACTTGCAGGTCTCGCGTCAATCCACGCATGAACATTTTTAGCTGGCCGTTTGCTAACTGCACGATGGTTGCTTCAGTGTTTTGAGCCGAAGGATGATTCATGGTGCTGGATTGAATCTCTGTATTATTCACTCTGCGACCATCATTAACTGCTGCTCCAGAATGCCAAGTTTGTCCATTATCATCTGAATAGATAACCCGAGAAGACTGAGAACCATGTAAATGGGAAGATTCGTTAGTCGAATAAGTCGGAATAACTAAACGTCCTTTGTGCGGGCCTGTATGAAGACGAATGCCTGTACCAGGGCCGACCCCGTAGAACTTCATCCAGTTTTCCTTGACCATAGGAGTAATATCACGCGGAGCAGACCAAGTCAGTCCATCATCCTTACTCACTGATGTCCATAGATAGCTAGTCCGAGCGACACGGAAAGGCGAATCTTTCTTAGTCGTGAAATAAATATTATCAATCAGGCGATCTCCGTCATAAAGGTCACCTTTATCTCGATAGTCTTTTTCCTGTGGATTGACCACTACACGATAGGTTGTCGCTGCACCGTTTGCATCATAGACTGTTCCATTTTCACGAATTGTATATTTTTGACCATTTTCGTGATAAAGAATCTGATAAATCTTACCATCAACCGTTGTATAGGCTTCTTCGTTTTTAGCAGGCAGGTCAAAAACAGCCCGCCCTTCTGTAAACATATCATAGATGGCATGAATGGTTCCGTCTTTATCCTGAACCATAGCCACATCAATGGTTACAGGGGAACCTTGATTCGGATCCGTTGCTTTGGGATTATTGCGCAAATTGACAATCGTCTTTTCTGGCCCCCAAGTCTGGCCGCCATCTGTACTACGGCGAATAACTGTGCCGATATCCCCCCAGTCTGACGCATGCAAGCGGCGCTGATCCGCAGCTGCAATCAAGGTGCCTTTCTGAGTCTTTAACAAGGCTGGGATTCGATAGCTTTTAATTCCTTGACTATTAGCCTGACCGCCAGCTCCACTCTCAAATACATCTGCCTTTTCACTCAGGGAGGCACCAGGAGCTAGCTGTCCTTCGAGTTCTTTCCGTTTTAAAATTTGGCTACGCTGAGCTACTTCCTCTGGCGAAAGAGCGCGGTCATAAATAGTTAGATTTCGAACGGCAAACGTTCCTGGCCAATGGTTTTGCTTACCACGCACTGTAGCACCCAGCTGCATGTTGGTCAAATCCGGCATGTCACTCAGGAATTTCCCTGACTGATAGCTGGTTCTTGATAGAACCCCATTGACATAGAGGCGCACGCGACCCTCTGGCGAATCTGGTTTTAGTCTTTCTACTGTATAGGTGATGGAGTTCCACTGACCAGCATTGACTTTCAGAGGGGCATTGTTATAATTTTCATAGAATTGCTGCCCATTGCGATCACGACCTTCGACAACTGCTGTTCCATTATTGACCGCAAGAGTAAAGTATTCGTTGACATGCGAGGAGCTAGAAGCAGAGAATACACTATAAAACTTTGGTGAGTTTGCATCTGGCTTAAACTCCAAATGAACCGTTGCATTCTTTAATTTTTTTACTTTATCTAGCTCGCTGGATAGATCCTCTTTGGCGTGATCTGTTTTGTTAATCGTAATATCTTCTTTTTCCAAGACAGGCTTGACATTCTTTAAAGAACGGGAATAATAGTCTCTTTCAACCGTTTCTTCTGTCTCAGCAGTTGCATCAGAAGGTTTTTCTAAAGTGGTACCTGTATCTGTTGATGGAGATACGGGTGTAGCTACATTTTCTGTAGATACTGGTGCAGTAGCAGTTGCTGCTGCAGGCTTATCCTCGTTTTCTACTTTCCCATTTACCTCAGAAGATGTTGTCTCTCCCGTAACTTCAGTAGCAGGAGGTGCCACACTTGGTTGAGATACCGCAACTACTCCTGCTGGGCTAGTTGTTGTATCTGCTAGACTGTCAGCCGATACTTGATTGACCCCAAACAAGATTGCTCCGATTATAACAGAGCAAACACCTAAAGTTAGCTTGCGAATCCCAAACTTACATCTTTTATCAAATAAATCTCTATCCATTTGACAACCACCAATAGTAAGCGTTTACAATAAACCTTAAAATTTTTAGGCTGTTATAAACCCCTTCTATCCCTTTCTTATTTTATGTTAATATACTCTTTTTTAATATATCAAATATTTTAAGAAGTGTCAAATTATTTTACAGTAGAAATGTAGATTATTCTTAGAAGAAAGATAGAAAAATCCATTTGAAATCTACAATCAATCCTAGCTGCTAACTTCAAATGGATAATATTTTTTAAATTACATTTATCTAATGCTCACTCTGCCAGTGCGATAATCAAGGGCAATTCCTGATTGGACATTGGGAACAAAGACATTGAATTCCAAACTTCCATCGCTGGACTTAGCTTCTAAATGCGAGCCTGATGGCACCAGATTATTTTCCGAAACATAGATTAAAGTGACACGATAGCGGACTCGCTTATTCTGATCCAAGGCACGACGAACCTGAGTTTCATAATAATTCTGTCCCGTCGAGTTGTCTTTATTGGCCTGATTGGCCCAGGCTGTTTGGACTGCGATATTGGCTGGATTGCTAGTGGAAGCATCGAAGCCCTTTAAGCCACCGATGAGAGAGTAAGCCAAGAGATGCCCGCGATCTACTGCATGGTTGTATTCACCTGATAGATGTTTGACTTGGTGCCAACCAGCAGGAACCCAAGAAGTGGAACCATTTCCCGTTTCTTCCCGTGATTTATACTGGCGGGTCGATTTGGCAAGCAAGGCATTGGCAACTGTTGGAACCGTCTGCCCCTGAACCATCTTCGTTTTATTATCCGCATAAGGCGCACTCGACACTTTGGTATTTAAGTTCGTTTTATTCCCATCGATAATGAAAGCTCCAGCTCCATTCCACTCGATTTTTCCACCGAGTTGCGAACGCACTGAGTCAGTGAGAACACTCTCAGCCAGCGCTTGATCTGGTGTGCTGGTATCCCTATTTTGACTAATGACTGACGATGTATTTACCGCTGGTGACTGAGTGCCATTTCCAAAAAAATAAGCTCCCAGTGATAACGTCAGAGCAACCAGAAGCCCAGCTATAGTCTGAGTAGATTTAGTGCTCTTTTTTTGTAATTTCTTTCTTTTTGGCATATTTTCCTATCCATTTAAAAGGACTGTGCAAAGATTCTGCACAGTCGGTAAATTAACGAACACTCTCGGCAGATCACTGACCAGTAAACTTAGAAATAAGCTCTTTCCAAGTATCTGGTGATAAGATAGACCAAGGATTATCTGCATTTCCAATCACACCATATCCGATGACCAGACCAAGACAAAAAATGATAAAAGCGACTACCAGCACCAAGGCAATGATGCCTAGTTGTCTAGCCAAATATTTCCAATTTTCACTCATCATCTTCTTCCTTTACGCGTTTGATGTTAGCACCAAGAGCTGCCAGCTTTTCGTGAAATTTATAATAGCCACGGTCCAAATGGACTAATTTGCTGACTTTTGTCTCCCCTTCAGCAATCAAGCCCATCAAAATCAAGGTCGCACTAGCTCGAAGATCTGTCGACATCACTTCTGCTCCTTGCAGGCTGCTACCACCCCAAATCCGAGCGGTATCCCGCATAATATCGGAGTGAAGACCCATCCGTCGCATCTCTTCTAAGTGCTGGAAGCGATTTTCAAAGACCGTCTCAACCATGACAGACTCTCCTTGAGCTATCGCCATCAAGGCAGTAAACTGAGCCTGCATATCGGTTGGAAATCCTGGATAGGGCAAGGTCTTGACAGAAACAGCTTTTAACTTTGAAACATCCGAGCGAACACGGATCCCTTCGTCTTCTTCCGTCACTTCTACACCCATTTCTTGCATCTTTGACAGAAGCGGACGATTATGCTCCCAAATCGCATCCTCAATCAACAAATCACCACCTGTCATGGCAGCAGCAACCATAAAGGTTCCAGCTTCGATACGGTCTTGCACGACATTGTGCTCAGCTCCATGAAGTTTTTCAACACCGATGATTGTTATATTCTCCGTTCCTGCCCCTCTGACTTTAGCGCCCATTTTATTTAACAATAAAGCCAAATCAACAATCTCAGGCTCTCGAGCAGCATTTTCAATAACAGTGGTACCTTGAGCCAAAGTTGCCGCCATCATAATATTCTGTGTCGCGCCAACACTTGGGAAGTCCATGTAGATATGGGCTCCCATCAAGCGGTCTGCCTTGGCCTCGATATAACCCGCAGTCTGCGTAATCTGAGCACCCATTGCCTCCAAGCCCTTCAAATGGAGGTCGATCGGACGGCTACCAATCGTACAACCGCCCGGCATGGATACTTTTGCATGCCCATTACGAGCAAGAATGGGACCCAATACAACAATCGAAGCCCGCATCTTGCTGACATACTTATAAGGAGCCTCTTCGGTCAATGGTTTAGTCGCATCTACAACTACAGTATTTTCATCTTGGTTAAAGTCTACCTGCGTATTCAAGCCACGAACAACATTGTTCATGGTAAAAACATCCGAAAGGACTGGCACATTCTTGAGTATTGTTTTTCCCTCACTGGCCAAGACTGTTGCCGCCAACAGCGGCAACACCGCATTTTTAGCTCCTTCAATCCTAACTCTGCCAACCAGACGGTTATTTCCACCCTGAATAATAATTTTTTCCATACTAACTAGTTACTCCAAATCTTAAAAATTCATCCTTACTATCATATCATAAAATCAACAATCTGACCTTATAATGCTCCATTAAAAATTGCCCGACTCATGTCATAAATACCAATAAAAAACAGGCTAGCCATGTAGCCCAAGGCAATACTCAGCAACAAAATCAAAAAACGAATTTTGATGGCATTATCGGCATTTACTTTTAGAAATCTTTCCCAACAGACCACTGTAGACAAAAGATGAAAAGCCATAAAGATAAAGAGCAGATGACTGCATAATCGAAACATTAATTCTATCATAGATTTTATTATACCATAAGAAGAGCTATTTCTAGCGGAAAGGAGTATGGGACAATAAAAAAGAATGGAAATTCCATTCTTTTTTCACTACATTCTTGTTCCAACGTTAATACGGTTGATGGCACGCTGGAGAGCGATTTTAGCACGTCGCTCTTGGTCAATCAAATGCTTGTCTTGGGCTTCTTCGATCTCTTTCTCAGCACGTAGCTTAGCTCGCTCGGCACGGCTGATATCAATATCACGCTCACGCTCAGCTGAGTCCGCGATAATGGTAATCACATTATCAGCGATTTCTATAATGCCACCGTTGACCGCAATCCAGTCAATATGCTTATCATCATCGATTCTGCGTACCTTGACTTGATCCACTTCCAAAACAGCAATTGTATTGATATGGCGAGGCAAAATCCCCATTTCTCCGTCAATCGTTTTTACGGAAACAAATGCAGCACGGTGGTCATAGATCAGACCATCCGGTGTAACGATTTGTACTGTCATTTGAGCCATCATTCACCTCTTAGAATCCCATTTTTTCAGCTTTAGCAATGACATCCTCAATTGAACCGACACCACGGAAGGCATCTTCTGGTAACTTATCGTACTTGCCTTCGAGGATTTCTTTAAAGCCACGAACTGTCTCAGCTACAGGCACATAAGATCCCGGCTGACCAGTAAATTGCTCCGCAACGTTGAAGTTTTGAGACAGGAAGAATTGGATCCGGCGCGCACGCGCAACCAAAGTCTTTTCTTCATCTGACAACTCATCCATACCTAGGATGGCAATGATATCCTGCAATTCATGATAACGTTGCAATACGCGTTTCACTTCGGCAGCCACTGCATAGTGCTCTTCACCAACAATCTCAGGAGAAAGAGCTCGAGAGCTTGAGGCGAGCGGATCCACGGCTGGATAAATCCCCAATTGAACCAATTTACGTTCCAAGTTGGTTGTAGAGTCCAAGTGGGCAAAAGCTGTCGCTGGCGCTGGGTCAGTATAGTCATCGGCTGGCACGTAGATGGCCTGGATCGAGGTTACAGAACCCTTCTTAGTCGATGTGATACGTTCTTGCAATTGTCCCATTTCTGTCGCAAGTGTTGGTTGGTAACCAACGGCTGACGGCATCCGACCCAAAAGGGCAGAAACTTCAGAACCCGCTTGCGTGAAGCGGAAGATGTTGTCAATGAAAAGCAAGACATCTTGCCCTTCCACATCACGGAAGTATTCTGCAATCGTCAAACCAGTCAAAGCAACCCGCATACGCGCTCCTGGCGGCTCATTCATCTGACCGAAGACCATGGCTGTTTTCTCGATAACACCAGACTCTTTCATTTCCCAATAAAGATCATTCCCTTCACGGGTACGTTCCCCAACACCGGTAAACACGGAAATACCACCATGCTCTTGGGCAATGTTGTGGATCAATTCCTGAATCAGGACGGTCTTACCAACTCCGGCACCACCGAAGAGTCCCACTTTACCACCTTTAAGATAAGGGGCTAAAAGGTCGATAACCTTGATACCTGTCTCTAAGATTTCTGATGAAGTAGATAACTCATCAAAGGTTGGAGCTTTCTTATGGATTGGCTGGCGCTCTGCATCATCCGCAAAAGGAGCATCCAAGTCAATGGTATCTCCCAAAACGTTAAAGACGCGACCAAGTGTTTCTTTGCCGACTGGTACAGAAATTGGACGGCCAGTATCTAGCACTTCCATGCCACGAGTCAACCCATCCGTTGATTCCATAGCGATGGTCCGAACCACTCCATCACCAAGCTCAAGAGCTACTTCAAGGACGATTTTTGATTTTTTTTCGTCATTTTTATAGACTACAAGTGCATTATTGATCTCAGGTAGCTTGTCACCAGCTGCAAACGCTACGTCTACAACTGGTCCGATAACCTGAGTAATTTTGCCTGAGCTCATTCTTTTCTCCTCTTTATACTATTTATTTTCTGTGACACTATTCCAGTGCACTTGCACCCGCCACAATTTCAGTAATTTCCTGCGTGATAGCTGCTTGTCTAGCACGGTTATACTGAATGGTCAAATCATTGATAACTTTTTTTGCGTTATCCGTTGCTGTCTGCATGGCTGTCATACCAGCAGCATTTTCAGCAGTTTTTGCGTCAATAATAGCCCCGTAAATCATACTTTCAGCAAACTGAGGCAAAAGCTGATCCAAAATCGCATTTCGACTGGATTCTAGTTCTAGATTAAGGATATAGTTCTCATCTGCTTCACTAGGATCCAAATCGACGATTGGCAACATCTGCTCTACCCGCATCTGACTGGTCAGACTGTTGACATGGTGGTTATAACACACATAAAGTTCATCAAAAAGCTCATTCTGATACATTTCAATAGTCTTGGAAATGATTTTCCGAACTTCATCAAAACTCGGATGATTGGCTAAGCCGCGCAATTCATAAATCGGCTGAATACCTCGTGCTCGGAAGAAATCAGCTCCCATTCCACCGATCGAAATAATGACATAGTCATCCTTTTCATGGTATTCAGAAATCAATTCCATCATTGATTTGAGGATGGTTGCATTGTAGCCACCGACCAAACCACGATCAGATGTAATGACGATATAAGCCGTTTTCTGAACCGGTCTGCTCTTGAGCAGTGGATGATGGCTAACATTTTCTGCCTCATGACCATGCAAAAGGTCGGTCAAGAGTTTCCGAACCTTAGAAGCATAGACTTGAAAGTTCTTTGCTGCTTCTTCGGATTTTCCCAACTTAGATGCAGAAACCATCTGCATCGCGTTTGTGATTTGACTGGTGTTTTTTGTGGATGCAATTTTATTTTTGATATCATTTAATGAAACTGCCATCTGACACCTCTATTCTTATTTGAAGTTAGACTGATTGATAAATTCAGTAATAGCGGCGTCCAGCACTTCTTCACTCGGCAAATCTTTTGTCTGACGAATGGTTTCATAAATGTCTTCATGATGAGCGTCAAAGTAAGCAAAAATCTCTGCTTCAAACCGAAGAATCTCATCTACTGGTACTGCATCAAGGAAGCCGTGAGTCAACGCATAGAGGATCACAACTTGCTTTTCAACTGGCAGTGGCTCATGAACTGACTGTTTCAATACTTCTACCGTACGGCGCCCACGGTTCAACTTAGCCTGAGTTGCTGCATCGAGGTCACTACCAAATTTGGTAAAGGCTTCCAGCTCACGATATGAAGCAAGGTCAATACGCAGAGTTCCTGCAACCTTCTTCATGGCCTTGATTTGTGCAGATCCACCTACCCGAGATACAGAAGAACCGGCGTCAATAGCTGGGCGGATACCTGCATTAAAGAGGCTATCGCTAAGGAAAATCTGACCATCCGTGATTGAAATCACGTTGGTCGCGATATAGGCTGAGATATCTCCTGCTTGTGTCTCGATAAATGGTAGGGCTGTGATTGAACCACCACCCAGCTCATCAGAAACCTTAGCCGAACGCTCAAGCAGACGGCTGTGAAGGTAGAAAACATCCCCTGGGAAGGCTTCACGACCTGGCGGACGGCGAAGCAAGAGAGAAAGTTCACGATAAGCTACCGCTTGTTTTGACAAGTCATCATAAACGATGAGGACGTGCTTGCCATTGTACATAAATTCTTCAGCCATTGCTACACCGGCATAAGGAGCCAAGAAAAGCAATGGAGAAGGCTGAGAAGCTGACGCTGTTACCACGATAGTATAATCCAAGGCTCCGTACTGGCGAAGAGTTTCCACCTGTGTACGGACAGTAGATTCCTTCTGACCAATGGCAACATAGATACAGATCATATCTTGCCCTTTTTGGTTGAGGATCGCATCGATGGCAATACTGGTCTTACCAGTCTGACGGTCACCGATAATCAATTCCCGCTGGCCACGACCAATTGGTACCAGTGCGTCAATGGCTTTTAGACCTGTTTGTAGAGGCTCAGAAACGGATTTCCGCTCCATGACTCCTGGAGCTGGCGCTTCCACAGGACGCGTTTTAGTCGTAGCAAGCTCACCCAAGCCGTCAACAGGACGACCAAGCGGATCTACGACACGACCAATCAAAGCATCTCCGACAGGAACTTCCATGATTTTACCCGTGCGGCGAATCGTATCGCCCTCACGAATATCTGTAAAATCACCCAAAATAATGATTCCGACATCGGTTGACTCCAAGTTTTGGGCCATACCATAAGAACCATTTTCAAAAATCAAGAGCTCGCCACTCATGGCATTATCAAGACCGTGGGCACGAGCGATTCCATCACCAATATAAGTGACGACCCCAGTTTCTGTGACGTCAAAATTTGGCTGGAAATTTTCAATTTGTTGCTTAATTAAAGCGCTGATTTCTTGTGCGTTAATCGCCAAAATTCACACCACTTTCTATTTCAAATTTTCTTTTACGAGTTGTAATTGACGTTTTATACTTGCATCAATTGTCTTATTATTGGCTGAAATGACGAAGCCACCAATCAGGCTGTCATCCAATTCCTGCTTGAGCGAGCGAACCTTGAGGCCCATTTTTTGCTCAATCATTGGTTTCAATCTGTCTTTTTGACTTTCTGTCAAGGCTTGAACAGATTTAACCGTCACTTCAAATTCATTGCTTTGTTTCTCAATCTGATGCTGAATTTCTACCAACATATCGTAGAACAAATCTGCTCGATGATTGAGAATAACGACTTCGATAAAGTTATCAATCAGCTGTGAATCTGAGTTTTGAAAAAGTCGAAGAGCCTTCTCCTTTTCTCCATCATCAACGCCAATATGTGATAAAAAGTCAGCAAGATTTGTTTCCTCAAACACGGTCCTAATTTGGCTTAGTTTTTCAAAAACATCTTGTTGCTGACCTTTTTCAAATACTAATTGAACAAAAGGCAAGGTATATTTTTCAATTACCGCATAGTGCTTTTTGTCCATTAAGCATCTCCTAATTTATCAATATAACGATCAATGAGCTCACTGTGTGCTTTTGTATCAAGCTGCTGGCTCAAGATCTTACTTGCAAGACTTACTGTTAGGTCAGCCACATCGTCTTTAATGCTATTCAAGGCTTCTGCCTTGCTTTGAGCAATTTCCTGATTGGCTTTTGCTTTCAAACGTCCAGCTTCTTCAGCTGCATCCGCTAAAATTCCAGCCTTATTTTTTTCAGCTGTTTCCTTAGCATGTTCGATAATCGTCGTTGCTTCCTGACGACTTCCTGCTAATTCATTCTCACGTTTTTGCGCAAGTTCCTCAGCCTTTTTGCGGGCTGACTCAGCCCCGTCAATATCATCCGTAATCTTTTTAGAACGTTCTTCTAAGATACTGGTAATATTGCCCCAGGCAAACTTCTTTACTAAAAAAATTAATAAAAGGAAGGAACCAGCGATGAGAATAAAGTCACCAATAATGGCACCGATAGTTACGTGCATTCCTTTTCTTCCTTTCTACTTACTATTCTTCACCGTTTATTTTCTTACCGATATACATCGAAGACAGCATGGTAAAGACATAGGCCTGGATACATGAAATAAATATCGAGAAGGCTGTCCATAACATACTACCTAGGAAAGCAGCTGGATACCAATAAAATGCTTGTTGTGACAAGGTAAGCAACAAGCCAGCTAAAACTTCCCCTGCAAAGATATTTCCGAAAATCCGCAGAGCTAAGGAGGCAAAATTGGTAAATTCTTCCAAGATATTCATTGGAGTCATAAATCCAGGTGTTGCAAAAGCTTTTAAGTAATCTTTAAAACCACGACGACGGATTCCTTCCACATGACTAATCAATGTAATGATAAAGGACAAGGCTAGGTCATAGCCCAAATTTGCCGTCGGTGAGGTCCAGAGATTGTAGCCATTGGTGGTTTGAATTTTAGCCATCAAACCGATATTATTGGCAACTGCAATAAAAAGAAACAAGGAAAACATAAACAAAGAATAATCTTTGATGTAGTGTTCCCCAATATTTTCTTTAGTAAAGCCAATGACAAAATCATAGACGTACTCAAGTAAGTTTTGCTTTCCTTTTGGTCGGATGGACATTTTTCTACTGCCCCAGTAGATAAAGCCAAAGACCATCAAAACGGTCACAAGTGACATAGCAAGCAGGGTCAAATCAAAGGATATTGGGCCTAGCTGAATAGTCGGATTAAGACTCTCTTCCAAGGTTTGACACCCCCTTTTCTAAAATAGAAAAAACTATTTGATAATGAAAGACATAACCAAAGTAACGAAGAAAGTACCTTCAACAAAAGCGACACCCATGATGAGCAAGCTTCTTAATTGATCAACCATTTCTGGCTGACGTGAAGCTGCTTTAAACAGATTACTCATAATCAAACCTTCAGCTAATGAGACGCCAAAGCAGGCAATACAAAGTCCTAAAAATGTTAAATTCATGATGAATTCTCCTTTTATATTTTTTAAATGTACCCCATTAGTTTACTCCTAATAAAGGTAATAGTCAATTATTTTGTGATATTGTAAGCGTTTTTCGCACTTTTCTTTTAAATTTAAAACAAAACTTGAATAAAAGTGCTTTTCAAACATTTATGCTATAAAAATCCAAGCAAAAATGAGAGTGGGACAGAAATCGGTAATTCGTTAGAATTCGATTTCGTCGTCCCACCTCCGCACAGTTTAGTAGGGCTGTAAAAGCTGATGAAATCAGCCTAGTAGAGCCCACTCAACCACTGCGTCTTGCTCGACAATCCAAAGACAATTGAGAGGCTAGGACTTTTGGCCCAGCCTCATATCTGTTCCCTTTGAGGTAAAAAAATTGTGAAGCGCATCCACTTATTCTCAACTGCTTCAAAGCGATAAGTGAGATGGTGCTTTTCCAAAATTTGCTGCACGATAAAGAGTCCCAGTCCTGTACCACCATCCTTGCGATTGCGACTGTAGTCCGGTCGATAAAATGGCTGGAAAATCTGCTGAATCTGTGACTCATCCAACACTCGCTCAGCTTCATTTTCTACAATTAACATCCCATCTTCTAAACGAACCAAGATTTCTCCACCTTCCACCGTATAATGGAAGGCATTGTCAATCAGATTTTTAATAGCCTTTAGTAAATAAGTCTTATTACCTCGGACTTTTGCTTCTGAGAGTTGGACATTAAAATGATAGTGCTTGAGGTCCGCCAGAACCTTGTAGGTACTGATATTTGCTTCAAGCAGCTCTTTGAGAGAGAAGATTTCTCGCTCTGTCTCCATGGTCATTTCCAGTTTTGAAATGGCTAGGATAGACTGAACTAAGCCTGATTGTTCTTCCAATATTTCGCGGCACTTCTGTAGGTATTTGTCCCGATCTTTAAAATCACCAACTCCATAAATCATCCCGTCAATCATTCCCATCATACTGGTAATGGGTGTCTTGAGTTCGTGGGAAGTCATTCGGAGAAATTCTGCCTTTTCACGCTCGCTTTCTGCGACTTTTTCATTTTCCAAGCGCAGGGCTTCCATACTAGTTAAGAGGTTAGCATATAAGTGATTGATATCCTGAGCCAAATCAGCAATCTCGTCATGCCCTTTCACCTGACAGGAAACGTCTGGAAGCAGACTCGTCATTTGTCGAGTGCTAGAAGAGATATCCTTAATCCGCTGACTGGAGGTCCGACTATAGAGATAGGCGGCAAGCCCACCCAGACTCAGCGACAAGAATAATACAAAGGGATAGAGATTGAGTAAAATCCGACTGGCATCCGAAACGGGTTGTAGGGAGTATTCCCCTCGCAGGACTACTTCTTTGCCATCCGACGTCCGAAAACTTTCTGACAGGGTCTTACTCTCATAATTGCTATTGGCAATGGTCGGAACAATGGTCAGCTGGAGAGAGCTGTCCCCATTCGTTTCGAGCGCTGGATAAAGAATCGTATTGTCTTTAGCCAGCAAGGTGAACCAGATTTGATTGTTTTTTTTGCTATAATTGCTCAAAAGCTCACTAATTTCTTGGCTAGACTTTCCCTTGACCTGCTTGGCTACCTGAGCAAACTCACGCTGGGCTTCTCCCCCCTTGACCTGCTGGTAATAAACCGGCATGGCGAAATAAAGGGTGGATAGAACGATCGTCACAACGACAAAGATGATGAAAGTCGTTAAGAGGAAGTTCTTTTTGACAATCTTCACGTGTCTTCTCCTCCAAGCTGATAGCCCATACCTGTGATGGTTTTCAGAGGAATACCTGGAATCTTCTTACGAATGTTCTTGATGTGATTATCCAGTACACGGCTGTCCAGCTCGCTATAGCCCCAAATGGTATTCATGAGCTGATCGCGGGTCACTAAGTGATCCTTTCTCTTGGCTAGAGCCTGCAAGATTTCGTACTCTTTCTTGGTCAGTGGCATCTTTTCTTCCTGCCAATAAACAGTACAATCATCGATAGAGACGGTCAATTCACCAACAGTAATCTCTGAAGCAACCGTATTTCGTCGCAGAATATTCTCAATCCGTTTGACTAAGATCAGTGGTGAGAAAGGCTTGGTCACATAGTCGCTGATGAGATGGTTAAAGCTGACTAGCTGAGTGTACTCATCATCTAGTGCTGTCAGGATCATGACCGGAATCTGAGAAGTCTTGCGAATTTCCTTGAGGACATCCAGTCCACTCATGGTTGGCAACATCATGTCTAAAATAACTAAGTCAAAAGACTCTGCTTCAAATTGAAGCAAAGCCTCGCCTCCATCAAAGACTGGTGTAACTGCATAGTTACTTTCTTTTAAAAATTCACAAATGACTTGATTGATCGTAGTATCGTCTTCCACTACTAAAATCTTGTGCATATACGCTTGATTCTCCTTTATTTATTCAAATCGCAGGGCTTCAATTGGATCCAGCTTGGATGCTTTCACAGCCGGCAGGAGCCCAAATACTACTCCTATTATACAACAAAAGAGCAAACTTACAAAGACCGAAAATAGAGATAAAATATATGGGTAGGCCAGAGACTGGGTAATAGCAAAGCCAGAGGCGATACCTGCTACCACACCAATAACTCCTCCCATCAGAGTCAGGATGACCGCTTCGATCAGGAACTGCTTGAGAATGATTTTTCGCCGAGCTCCCAGAGCCTTTTTAATCCCGATTTCACGCGTCCGCTCTGTCACTGAGACCAGCATGATATTCATAACCCCAATACCTCCGACTAAAAGGGAGATGCTGGCAATACCCGCTAGCAAGACAAAGTTAGACTGGTTGAGGTTATCCAGTTGACGCTCAAATTCTTGCAGATTTAGCACACCAAACATATAGTCTGACTGAGGCATCTGCTGATTGAGGTAATCACTAACTTTCTTGGCTACCTTCTTCAAATCATCGGCTTTGTGGGTCTGAACGGTGACTTCTGGGCTGACATTGATAGTATCAAAAATCCGATGCCATTGTTGCAGAGGAATATAGGCTACCTTTTCCGAACCAGAGGTTAGGCCACTCTGCTCAGTAGACTCAAAGACGCCGATAACTTTAAAAGGATTGCCCTTGACTTCTACATACTTACCGATGCCGTCTCCCTTAGGAAAAAGAGTATCATAAAGAGACTTTTCTAGGTAGGTTACTTGCTCTTGATTTTTGAAGGCTTCTGAGTCAAAGCCTTCCCCTTCCAACAGCCGTTGCTGCTTGATATCAGCTACTGACTGGGAAACTGCCTGAACCTTGCTAGATGACTTTTGGCTGAGATAGTAAATCTTTTCGTCTGCCCCATAGGTCATCAAAGCATTTTTAACTCCAGGAATTTCCTTGATTTTGGATAAGACATCCTCTCCCATGAAGGGAATGTAGGAAGGCTTCTGCGCTTGGGATTTCTCTGGAATAGAAGGGTCAATCGAACTCTTCTTATCGTAAACAACCTTAATGGTATTATTGGTGCCACCGATCAGCTGGCGCTTGGTATTTTCTGTATTTCCTTCAATGATGGAAAAGATAGCAATAATTGCGCCAATCCCGATGATAATCCCCAGCATGGTCAGCATAGAGCGCATTTTGTGGGACAGGATGGAGTTTAGAGCTACAAAAATATCTTCCATATAGCCCCCTTCTATCCTAATGCCCGAGTCTCTATATTACCGTCCCGCAAGACAACCGTTTGCTTGCAAAGCTGAGCCACTTCCGGCTCGTGGGTAATGATGACAATGGTCTTGCCTTGTTCATTAAATTGCTTGAACAGCTCCATAATCTGAACACTGGTCTTGGTATCCAGCGCCCCAGTCGGCTCGTCTCCCAAGATGAAGCTGGGATTGGTCACTAGGGCACGCGCAATGGCTACCCGTTGCTTTTGACCACCGGACAGCTCCATAGGCTTGAAGTCACTTCTTTCTTCCAGACCGACCAATCGTAGCATTTCCAAAGCGCGCTCGCGTCTCTCTTTTTTAGGAACTTTCATGTAAGTCAGAGGCAGTTCAACATTCTGACAGGCTGTCAGCTTGGGCATGAGGTTGAAATTCTGGAAAACAAAGCCAATTTTCTGATTACGCAAATCAGATAGTTGGTTGTCGGATAAGTCAGAGACGTCAGTCCCTTCGATATGATAAGAACCTGCGCTAGCCTTGTCCAAACAGCCGATAATGTTCATCAAAGTGGACTTACCTGATCCAGACGGCCCCATAATCGCTAGAAAATCCCCCTCTTTCACATGCAAATCAATTCCTTTCAAAATCGGAAATTCCTGACTGCCCTGTTGATAAGATTTGTGGATGTTCTTAAGCTTTAACATTCTGTCCTACCTCCATCCCGTCTTTCATGCCTTCTCTAGGCGTCGAAATGGTATCCTGCATAGTCAGACCTTCTGTAATCTCTACCAAACGGTCAGAAACTTTCTTGGTCTTAACTTCCTTCATTTTCACCTTTTTGCCCTCTACCTTCCAGACATAGGTCTTACCATTTTTACTGAAAGTATAGGCTTTATTGACAACAACCTTGCCGGCTTCAGGAGCATTTTCTACAACATTGATATAAGAATGGGAGCCTACAAGTGGCATTTCACCACCCTGATCCAGCTCGACAGTATAAGGGAACTTGCCTTGGTTGGGGTTTTCCTGTTGTTTATTTCCACCATTGCTATTTCCAGCATTCGCAGTTGTCAAGGTGCCGACCTGAGTGACGGTGCCACTCCAGCGCTTCTTAGGATCCTTGCGGTCTACAATATCTACTCTCTGACCCACGCTCAGCTTCTCACGGTCAAATTCGCTGACAGTCCCTTTGATCAAAGTTTTGGACTTGTCCATGATTTCGATAAAGGTTTCTTCTTCCTTTTTAGCTTTAGACTGAGTTGGCAAGTCTTCGTTCATCGACGTAATGGTTCCCGCTGTATCAGCCGTCACGGTATCATATTTCATACGGTCTGATTCCGTCTGAGCTGTCACCTGAGCCTTTTCGGCCTCAATCTGAGCATTCGTTACTTCATTGTCAGCAGTCTTAGCGTCACTTAGCGCTTGAGCCAGTTCATCTTCAGCAGATTTTATCTGATCTAACAAAGACTCATCCTTACTAGAATTGTATTTATTCTTAAGAGTATTGAGATTAGCTAGCTTTCGGTTATAGGTTTCCCATTTGATAGATGCGCTAGTTTGTGCAGCCGTAATACTATTGGCCTTAGCTTGAGCATCATACTGAGCAGACTGGGCTGTCAATTCTTGAGAGGTCACATAGGAAAAGAGGGGCTGGCCTTGTGTAACAGTATCGCCATTTTTAACGAATACTTCCTTAACTTCACCTTTTGATGGGTCAATCTTGACCTTACTACTATTGTTAGCAACTACTTCTCCAGATAAAACCAGGCTTGTTTTTTTACTGTTATTAACAGCATCTTGGACCGTCAGTGAATCAATCTTATTATCGACCATTTTCATGGCTTGTTGTTGATTAACCTGATGAAGAAGTACATAGCCTCCCAGCCCTGCACAAGCAAGAATGACCGTGCTTCCCAATAGAATGGTTTTACGATTCATTTTTTTTATTTGAAACATATTGCCTCCAACCTACAAGTTCTAACTTTTATTTATCAGTTGATTCAGATTCATCTGTTGGTAATTCTTCTCCATCCGCTGGGATTTGAATCACGTTTCCGTCCGGCATGGTGTACTCTGTCACTTCCTTGCCGTCTACTGTTTTCGTTTTTTGATCAACAGCATCTTTCTTAAAATCTACTTTTTTCCCATCGCTAATTTCTTTATTATCAGCATTCTTAGAGCCACATGCAGCTAGGAAGAAGACAGACATTCCGATAAGAGTTACAAGCATAGCGAATTTTTTTACGTTCATTTGATTTCTCCTTTGTTTTAGAAAACAGGAATTTTGAGCTTTCCTGATCGTATTTGTTTTTTTGAACAATTCCATTCTATCAAAGTGGTCTATCCCCTTCCTACCCACCATCTGTTTTTTATCTATTTTTTGATAAAATTTGGACTTTTCCTCTAGATGCAGGACTTTTCCTATCCAAACAGCTTCTTAAGTCGTTTTATGGTATAATAGATTGATTTTAAAAGAATGAGGTGGAAACATGACTCAAACAGTTTATTTTGGAACATACACCCGACGAGATTCCAAAGGAATTTATAAGGCAGATTTTGACACTGAAAAGGGACAACTCTCAAACTTAGAATTAGTAGCTGAAGAGCCAAGCCCAACTTACCTAGCCTTTGACCAAGCTGGGCATCTGTACACCGTTGGCGCAAAAGATGGACGAGGTGGGATTGCTGCCTATGACCAAGAAGGGCAGCTGCTCAATCACGTGGTTGAGGAAGGCGCTCCGCTTTGCTATGTTGCTGTAGATAATGAAAGAGGTCTTGTCTACGGAGCTAACTACCACAAGGGACAAGTGCTGGTCTACAAGCAGCAAGAAGATGGCAGTCTAAAACTGGGTGATTCAGACACTCATGTCGGGCAAGGACCTCACGCCAATCAAGCCTCTGCCCATGTCCACTATGCTGACTTGACTCCCGATCAATATCTGATTACTTGTGACCTCGGAACAGATCAAGTCACTACCTACGATGTAACGGAAGACGGACAACTGAACAAATTGGCCACCTACACATGTGCTGCTGGAGCTGGGGCACGCCACATTGTCTTTCATAACCACTATAAAATTGCTTACCTTATCTGCGAATTAAATTCTACCATCGAAGTATTGATTTATGATGGCGTTGGTCAGTTTGAACACCTACAGACCATCTCAACTCTCCCAGCCGGATTTGAAGATTTTAACGGCACAGCAGCCATCCGTCTCTCTGCTGATGGGAAATTCCTCTATGGCTCTAACCGCGGCCATGACTCAATAGCTGTTTATCAAATTCTAGCTGATGGAAGTCTACAGCTCATTGAAATCACGCCAACAAAGGGCAAAAATCCACGCGATTTCAATATTACACCTGACCAAAACTACCTCATCGCTGTCCACCAAGATTCGGACAACGCAACTGTCTTCAAACGCGATCCTGAAACAGGCCGATTAACAGAAATTTCTCATGATTTCTATGTGCCAGAAGCTGTCTGCGTGACCTTCCAATAATCAAAAAAATTATCAAAGGAGCATTCAAGATGAATCCAGTAGAATTGTTTAACCAAGTCAAAGAATTGATCGAAAAGAAAGATTTTGACGCAGCTAAGGAGTTTGTCGAAGATCACAAAGATGAGCTAGGCGAATACTTAGATAAGGCAAAAGATTTAGTAGCAAATTCAAAAGGGCTCAACGACGTCATCAACAAAGTTAAGTCTATTTTCTAAAATCTTAATTAAAAAAAGCTGTTGGATAAAATTCCAACAGCTTTTATATTTGATCGAGCCTTATTAGTCTATTTCCGATTCATAAAATTCTCTAATTCTTCCAACCGCTCCCTTGTCAAAGGTTGAGCAAGAAAAACATCCTTATCGACATCTTTGTCCTTATTAAAATCATGTAAGTCAACCTTTTCATAAACCATCTTATTTGCATAAGGAAGTTGACCATTTACATAGGTTATAATTTCTATATCGCTCTTACTAAAAAATGCTCCATAGTAATCTTCCCGAACCACTACTGTCTGCCCTTTTTCCTCAAGATAGGCATAATGGTTCACCGGAACATAAACCGTAAAAAATATCCCAAGAATAGGAGAAAATGCCACTAACAATGCTCCTAGAGCAAGAGCGGGATAAAGAACCCACCTATATCTTTTTACCAATAAATAGGAAACAAGAAATAAAAAGGGAAAAGCAAACCATGGGCTGAACTGAAGATACCAGAATATACTAGTGATTATAAGAAATAAAAGAACTGCCAAAAGCGCCAGAGAGCATGATTTGCGTTTATAAGCCAAAAAGAGGCCTATAAATAAAATAGTAAGAGCTAGCCACTCTCTGCTTAGGATATACAAAATGAAATAAAACATCCCAAAAGTCTCCCCTTATTTATTAAAAATCCCTTGAGTTAGCCTCAAGGGATTTGCTTCATTCCATTAGAATGAATTATTTTTTCAAGTTGTAGAATGATTTCAATCCACGGTATTCAGCAACTTCACCAAGTTGATCTTCGATACGAAGCAATTGGTTGTATTTAGCGATACGGTCTGTACGTGAAAGTGAACCAGTCTTGATTTGTCCTGCGTTTGTTGCAACTGCGATGTCAGCAATTGTTGAATCTTCAGTTTCACCTGAACGGTGTGATACAACGGCAGTGTAACCAGCTTCTTTCGCCATTTCAATAGCGTCGAATGTTTCAGTAAGAGTACCGATTTGGTTAACTTTGATAAGGATTGAGTTAGCAGCGCCTTCTGCGATACCTTTTTCAAGGTAAGAAGTGTTTGTTACGAAGAAGTCGTCACCAACCAATTGAACTTTACCACCAAGACGTTCAGTAAGAGCTTTCCAACCATCCCAGTCGTTTTCGTCCATACCATCTTCGATAGTGATGATTGGGTATTTGTTTACCAATTCTTCAAGGTAATCGATTTGTTCTGCAGCAGTACGTACAGCAGCTCCTTCACCTTCGAATTTAGTGTAGTCGTATACTTTACGTTCTTTATCGTAGAATTCTGATGAAGCACAGTCAAATCCGATAAATACGTCTTTACCTGGAACATAACCAGCAGCTTCGATAGCAGCAATGATAGTTTCTACGCCATCTTCAGTTCCTTCGAAACGAGGAGCAAATCCACCTTCGTCACCAACAGCAGTTTCCAAACCACGAGATTTAAGAATTTTCTTAAGAGCGTGGAAGATTTCAGCACCCCAACGAAGAGCTTCTTTGAATGATGGTGCACCAGCAGGTACGATCATGAATTCTTGGAAAGCGATTGGAGCGTCTGAGTGAGAACCACCATTGATGATGTTCATCATTGGAGTTGGAAGAACTTTAGTGTTGAATCCACCAAGGTAGCTGTAAAGTGGGATTTCAAGGTAGTCAGCAGCAGCACGAGCTACAGCGATAGACACACCAAGGATTGCGTTCGCACCCAATTTACCTTTGTTTGGAGTACCGTCCAAAGCGATCATTGCACGGTCGATAGCTTGTTGGTCACGTACATCGTAACCGATAATAGCTTCAGCGATAACGTTGTTCACGTTGTCAACTGCTTTTTGTGTACCAAGACCGCCGTAACGAGATTTGTCACCATCACGAAGTTCAACTGCTTCGTGTTCACCAGTAGAAGCTCCTGAAGGAACCATACCACGTCCGAAAGCACCTGATTCAGTATAAACTTCTACTTCAAGTGTTGGGTTACCGCGTGAGTCTAGGACTTCGCGAGCATAAACATCAGTAATAATTGACATTTTGACTCTCCTTATTGTTTAAAATTATTTACTAGTCTATGATACCTCAAAAGCACTTTTTTTTCAAGGAAAAACAGCAGCTTTGCTTGAAAAATCACAATTTTTGAAATGCAATCGGTTACATCCTATCTTATTCTTAACAGTTTGAAAATCAGAAATCCTTTATTTATGATATACTAGAAATATGACAGATCTAAATAACATTATCATGGAAAAATCTCAGGGGAATGCTAAGCTCAATCCTGATGAACAGCGTAAATTTCTGGAAACTTTTGAAGAGCGGGTGATTGCTTATTGCTCTATTACAGATGCAAATTCCTCTCTTCTAAAGCAGCATTTTAAAGAAATAGTTGAGAAGATCACTGAAAACTATCAGCCCGTCACAGTCAAAATATCGCCTGAAGTCATATCCAGCCAACAAGTTTTCTACCTAAAAACAGCCAAAGACTCAGGCTGCGAGGCCACTATCGTCTCTGCTTTTTGCCAATCCTCTCCTTTCGGTTTGGTTATCCATAGTGATCATCCTGTGACCGTTGAAGAAAAGGACTTAAGCAAGCAATTTGCCGACGTTCTCCACCCAGCAGAGAGTAAATCGTCTACCCACAAGAAAACCTCCCTTTGGAAAAAAATGTTTCATAAATGACAAATTTAGAGAAATTATTTACCTTTTTCGAGGCGGAAATCAGCGTGACTGGGACATTTATCAAACTTTTTTAGACGAGCATACCGTCTGGGAGTTACATGGAGAATCCCCAGAAATCATTCAAGGAAAAGAAGGCTACCTCCACAGGATAAAGGAGGCTTATCAGGACAGTTCCACACAGTTTTGTTGCCAATACTATCACAGCAATTCCGAGCAAAGTCGGATTCTAACAATTTTGGTCAATGACCACGGAGACCTTTCCTGCGATCTATTTGAATTTGCAAACGGCTTAATCGTCAAAGAAGTCGAATATTTTCTGAAAAAAGCGGATTAACTTCCGCCTTTTTTGATAGCTAATAGGTTGCCAATATTGCGAGCTGTACGAACCAGATTTTCCCTCGCTTGAGCTAAGGTTACGTCCAAATCCACCACTTGCGAGATAATGGGAAAAGCTGCATGGATATTCTCCCTAGGAAATGGAGGCAAATCATCAGCCAAACTGCCACAGATTGCAAGAACAGGAATCTCTTTTGGTGTCCGCCTTGCGATTCCAACTGGGGCCTTTCCTGCCAAAGACTGCTTATCCATGCGCCCCTCACCAACAACAACCAAGTCCACTTCTTTAACCCTGCGGTCAAAATCCAGCAAATCCAGGCAGGTATCAATTCCTGACACGACTTTCCCCTTGGCAAATGTGACCAGCCCTGCTGCCATGCCTCCTCCTGCACCAGCACCAGCTTGGATGAAAATCTGCGGATTGGCCAGCTCATAAAACTTCTTTATTTCCTGATCGACAGATGAAAGAAGCCATTCAGACAGGCCTTTCTGCCGTCCAAAGATCTGCGTTGCTCCCTGATGGCCACATAAAGGATTGGACACATCTGTCAAAATTTCGATGTCAATATCATTCAGACAAGTTGGAACACGGTCCGCAGAAATTCGGACAACTCTCCCTAGAGAAGAGCCGACAGGCCGCAGTTGATGATTGTTTTCATCAAAAAATTCATAGCCCAGACCAGCTGCCATACCGATACCTCCATCGTTCGTTGCCGATCCTCCAACACCGACCAGAATCTTCCTGACTCCATTTTCAGCTAAATGAAGAATCAGCTCTCCCAGACCTCTCGTTTCCAAGCCTAAGGGATCACGTTTTTCTTTAGGAATTAAAGCCAGTCCCACTAAATCTGCCATTTCAAAGAGAGCGAGCTGGTCTTGTCTTGCATATTTCATTTCGACTGGCTGGCCGAAAGGTCCAGTCACCCAGTGACGAAACTCTTTTAGCTTCATAGCCGAAATCAAGGCAGCCACAGTCCCTTCGCCACCATCTCCAATAGGCAGTAAGTCAAAAGTCGCCTCTGGCAAGGCTTGGGAGAAACCTTCTTTCAAGGCTTCTGCTACCTGAACGGCAGACAAACTTTCCTTAAAAGAATCTGGTGCTAATAAGATATGCATCGTGCCTCCTATTTTTCCTTCCCATCTAAAATATCCATTACTTGATAGAGGTCATAAACATTGATTTGATAGGGTGCTTGCTCTCTTACAATTGGCTTGGCGTTAAAAGCAATTCCAATGCCTGCCGTTTGAATCATAGGCAAATCATTGGCGCCATCCCCCATAGCAATGGTTTGATTTAATTCCAAATCGTTTTCTTGAGCCCATTCTTTCAGCATCTGAACTTTAGTATCTTTGCTAACAATCTCTCCTAAAACACGACCTGTCAGGAAGCCGTTCTTGATTTCTAAGCGATTGGCCTTTACATAGTCAATTCCTAGCTCCTCAGCCAGTCTATCCACCGTTTCATGAAAACCACCTGACACCAAACCAACCTTGTAGCCACGCGCATGCAGCCCATCTACTAATTTTTTGGCGCCAGGCGTGAAATGAATCTTGTCAGCTATCCGAGAAAAGATAGTTTCCGGAAGTCCCTCCAAGAGTAAAACCCTCTCCCGTAAGGCAGCCTCGAAATCTAATTCCCCGCGCATGGCTCGCTCGGTAATATCAGCTACTTGCTGCCCAACTCCTGCTTCCTCGCCCAGTAAATCAATGCCCTCTTCCATAATAAGAGTGCTATCTACATCCATAACCAATAAACCTTTGACCTGACCCATCTACTCACCTCATGTTTTCTGTGATTTGTTGTATTATACAAGATTTTCAGTGACAAGACAAGCTAGATTGCAAAGAAAAAAGTTCCCGAAGGAACTTTCTTAGAAGCGAATATTTTCGCGTGTTTTTTCATATGAATTGATAAAACGTGCTGAAACTCCAGGCTCAACAATATCCAAGGCTTTTGAAATAATTTCCAAAGATTTTGCATAATCAAATTCAACTTCAAAGGCATGAAGGGATTCATTGAAGGCTGCCTGCACATTATCATCGAAGGAACGATAACGGTTAGAGTATTGTAGCAACTGCTCTGTTAAGGTAGAATTTCGAACAATTCGATATGTCTCTTCTTCCAATTCATTCATTGTATTTGCCAGAATCTCTAACCAACGGTTAACAGATTCAATATTCACACGAGTTGCCTCCAACTCTCTAGCCAGCTCCTCAATATAGTCGCTTGCTCCAAAGAAAATTGTTAAGAAGGACTCTGGAATACCCGGTAAGTTACGTTTTTCCATAAATCGCTTAATCGTATGCAATTTATTGGCGTAAATCGTAACTTTTTGACGGGCATTGACATCGTCTTTTTCGATCTTTTCTAGTTGCTCACCAAGTTCAATCTGTTCATCTTCGATTTCTTTCAATCGATCTTGAATAGCTTCCAACTCTTCTCTAACCAATGAGAAAGGTTTCTTCATTTCAGCTGTATCTTCAAGTGAAGAGTGTACCACTGCTTCTTGAGCAGATAATTCAGATTTCAAATCCTTGATATGATTTATTTCAGGTTCTGGTAGCAAGAAGGAATGTGATAAACGTTCCATTTCACTTTGAAGCTGTTGGTTATTCTCTTTAGTGTGTTCTAAATAGTCAGGAAGGTAGTTCACCAACTTCTCAACGACTTTATGAGCCTCAATTTCTCGAGTAAAGATAGCATACAGAGCATCGATTTCCTCTTGAATTTGTTCATTCTCATACAAGGCATTATCCAACTCCAAAGCCGCAATATTTTCTTCATTTCGTTTCAAACTAGCACGAAGTTGTTGGAAACGCGCCTCTAAGTCAGTCTCAATAAAATGATAATTGGTTTCCAATAATTTACGGTAGCCAGACTCCAAATCTTCTAATTGATCTGGTAATTTCTCAGTCAAGTCTTCTACAATTGCTGGAACTTTTTCGACGATCTGTGTTAGTGCCAAGATGCGATCTTCTGTTTTGTCTAAGATCTCTGCCGCTTCCACAGGATCCCCTGAAGAATTAAGAGTAACAAATTGAGAGAAATCAGACTCAATATTTTCCATTTGCTTCTGAATTTCTGCAAGAGCTCGTCCATAAGCGTCAGGATTGCTAGCCACAGTATGCTGCAAATTTTCAAATAGATCTAGGGCATGTAAAACTCGTCCGCTATTTTTAGATTCTTGTTTTTTAAGATCTTCTAAAGCTTGACGAATCGCATGAATATCCTCACTGATTAAATCAATTTGGCTTTCAATATTTTCGATCGCATGCTTGGCTTTGAGGAAACGGAAAGAATTATTGTAGCCCTCTGCCTCAAAGAGATTGTTCTCAATATCAGCAAATGAATTTAAAGAGAGGTCTACCCATTTTTGATTCCACTCACGGAAAGTCACTTGACTTTGCCCAATCAAATGTAAATTTTTAACTTCTTCCACTTCATCATTCACGGGAAGATTGTAAAGCTCCTCTTTTTTCTCCTCCAAACTTCGAAGCTTCGCTTCATTTCGTTTTCTCATATAGATAGCAGTAAAATAGCCTAAAATTAATAGTGCTGCTACTACAATAATGAGAATAATCAGTCCATTAGACATATAAAACTCCTTCATTCTTTTACTAAAAAGCAAACATATTGATTATATCACAAATTCATTTGTAATGGTTGTTTTTTCTAACTTTTTAGACATCAAGTGTGCTATATACTGCATTTTTTTCGATAAAGTCACGACGAGGCTCTACACGATCTCCCATCAGCATATCAAAAATCTTATCAGCTTCCGCTGCATCATCGACAGAAACTCGCGCCATTAGACGGTGTTCTGGATTCATGGTCGTTTCCCACAACTGATGGTCATCCATTTCTCCCAAACCTTTGTAACGCTGAATCGTCGGCTTAGAGCGACCTTCGCTATAGCGCTCAAGAGCAGCTTGCAGTTCTTCTTCTTGGTTAGCACCTGGCTGGATGTATTCTTTTACCTCGCTGCCGACCTTGACACCGTAGATGGGTGGTTGGGCGATGTAGACATAGCCTGCTTCCAGAACTGGCTTCATGTAGCGGTAAATCAAAGTCAGGAGCAAAGTCCGAATGTGAGCTCCGTCCACGTCCGCATCGGTCATGATGACTAATTTATGATAGCGAGCCTTGCTGACATCAAAGTCAGCCCCAAAACCAGTTCCCATAGCAGTAAAGAGACTGCGGATTTCTTCATTAGCCAGAATCTTATCCATGCTGGCTTTTTCAACGTTGAGAATTTTACCGCGAATCGGCAAAATAGCCTGAAATTCACGGTTACGCCCAGATTTAGCTGAACCACCCGCTGAGTCCCCCTCCACGATGAAGAGTTCTGTTTCCTGTGGGTTGTTGGACGAGCAATCAGCCAATTTCCCTGGCAGATTAGAGATTTCCAAACCAGACTTCTTGCGGGTTACTTCCCGAGCTCTCTTGGCAGCAATTCTAGCCTTAGAAGCCAAAATTCCCTTTTCAACGATTTTTCGAGCCACCGCAGGATTTTCCAAAAGGAAATCTGAGAAAGCTTCACTGAAGAGGCGATTGGTAATCTTGACTACTTCGCTATTGCCCAGCTTGGTCTTGGTCTGACCTTCAAACTGAGGGTTGGGGTGCTTAACAGAGATAACTGCTGTCAGTCCCTCACGCACATCTTCCCCAGTCAGATTGTCCTCATTTTCTTTGAGAAGTTTATTTTTCTTGGCATAGTCATTGATGACCCGTGTCAAGGCGGTCCGGAAACCTTGCTCATGCGTTCCACCCTCATGGGTGTGGATATTATTGGCAAAGCTCATGACTGTTTCATGGTAGCCGGTCGTGTACTGCATGGCCACTTCAACCGTAATGTCGTCCATTTCGCCATCAGTGTAAATCGGCGTTTCAAAGATTACATCCTTTTTTTCATTGATGTATTGAACATAGCTGGCAATCCCACCTTCATAGTGGTAATCCTTGACCTGCTCCATTCCATCTCGCTTATCAGTGATGGAAATTCGGAGACCACGATTGAGGAAGGCCAGTTCTTGTACCCGCTTATTGAGCTTTTCAAAGTCAAATTCTACTGTTTCAGTGAAAATCTCTGGATCTGGCGTAAAGTGAACGGTCGTACCTGTACGGTCAGTCTCACCAATGATTTCTAAGTCAGCAACGACTTGACCGCGACGGTATTCTTGGTAATGAATCTGGCCGTTTTTATAAACGCGGACATCCAGCTGAGTGGACAGGGCATTTACAACGGAAGAGCCTACACCGTGCAGACCTCCTGAAACCTTGTAGCCGCCACCGCCGAATTTTCCTCCTGCGTGAAGGACAGTAAAGACGGTTTCTACAGCCGGACGGCCTGTCTTCTCCTGAATATCAACCGGAATGCCTCGACCATCGTCAACAACTGTAATCGAATTATCTTTTTCAATAAAAACTTGAATGTGAGTGGCAAAGCCAGCCAAGGCCTCATCAATCGAGTTGTCAACAATTTCCCATACTAAGTGGTGCAGACCTTCCTTGGAGGTCGAACCGATATACATACCAGGGCGCATCCGAACGGCTTCTAAGCCCTCCAAGACCTGAATCTGACTGGCGTCATATTCTTGCGCTTGTATGTCTTGTTGCTTTTCTTCTGTCATGTTATTCCTTTTCTAGTTCAATATCTACAAATTCTTCAAGATTTCTCATATTATCAAAGAGATAGCAGCTAAATCCTGCCGCCTGACCAGCTTCGATATCAATCGGCCGATCTCCTATAACCAATCCAGACTCAATCTGGTATTTATCTTTTAAATACAGCATAGACTCAGGGTCTGGCTTGCGTTTAAAACCATTAGTAGCCGTCACTACTTCTGTAAAATAAGCACTGATCTGCGTCTTCTGCAAAATCTCTAACACCTGATCATCTCGGTGAGAAATCAAAAAATTTCTGCCACCCTGCTGGATAATTTGCGCTAATAATTCTGAGGCCCCCTCAAATAAGATCGGATGCTCCAATTCCTTGGCCTCATTTGCCTTATAAGCCTTTAAAAATTCCTTATTTCCAGGGGCAAACTGGCGGACCGCATAATCTGTTGAGACCTTGAGAGCCTTATAAACTTCATCATGACTCCCAGTCAGACCAAAATCCTGCAAGGTATGGACAAAAGCTGCGGTTGAAGTCTCATAATTATCCAAGAGAGTCCCACCCAAATCCCAGATGTAATCTTGATAATTCATACCCTTTATTATATCATATTTTTTGAAAAAAAGGGCTTTTATTTATGATGAAATAGCATATTTTCATAGATTTTTCATCCAACTTAGACAGAAAAAATTCACTCGAAAATCGAGTGAATTTTTTACTTCTCAAAAACGTCTTTAAAAAGCATAGAACTTGCCAATTGATCCGCATCTCCGCCTAATTGGTGAACCAACTCATAGGCAAAAGGCAGGGCTGTGGATGGGCCACGGCTGGTGATCAGCTTGCCATCTACGACAACGGTCTGCTTCTGATAGCTACCGTTCTCAATATTGGCTTCCACTCCATCGTAGCAAGTGAAGTTCTTGCCATTCAGGAGCCCTGCGCGATCAAGGGCAATAGGAGCCGCACAGATCGCTGCGACAAATTTATCTTCTGCTTGAAATTCCTGCAGAACTGCCATCAAGCGGTCGTCATCACGCAGATTTGTTGATCCTGGCATACCACCCGGAAGAACGACCATATCATATGCGGATAAATCCCCATTCCAGACTTGATCGGCTTTGACAGTAATCTGGTGAGAGCCTGTCACAGACTTCTCAAAACCAATCATATCACAGATAAAGCCTGCGCGACGCAAGACATCGACAACAGTGAGGGCTTCAATTTCTTCAAAGCCATTGGCTAACATGAGAGCTACTTTTTTCATGTACAACACCTTTCTAGGATACAAGGTATCCACTTCTTATTTTATTTTTCTAAGTACAATTTTTTTACGAACAGGCGGAGTCACCGCATGCTTCTCCTCTTCTAAGCTATTTTGATAAGAGACAGACAGTAGGAGACCGATTCCGATGAGATTGCTGACGATGGAGGAGCCACCTTGAGAAATGAAAGGAAGAGGAATCCCTGTCAAAGGCAAAATCCCTGTCACAGCACCAATATTTTCAAAAATATGAAAGAGCAGCATCATAATGAGACCGGTCGAGATATAGGTGTAGAACTGATTGTTGGACTTAATAGTAATCTGAAGCATACGATGAATCAAGAACAGATAAATAACAATCACCAAACTCGAACCAAGAAAACCAAAATCCTCCGCAATCACGGTGAAAATCATATCACTTTCACGGACAGGTACTAGAAGATTTGAGACATTAAATCCTTGACCTAGCAAACCACCACTTCCAATAGCAATCTGTCCTTGTGCCTGCTGATAGGTTACTGTCTGAGCATATTCAAACGGATGGAGCCAGGCTGAGATCCGATTAATCTGGTAAGTCGGCATCCCTAAACCATGGAGAAAAGCGCGGCCACCATTTGAAATAAAGATCAACATAAAGACAGTAAAAAGAAGGGATACTGTCAAGAAAACCGGTAGAATAATCTTCCACGAAACACCAGATAAGAGAACAATGCCGCAGTAAATTGCAGCAAATACTAGGGCTGTTCCTAAATCACTCTGCAAGGCCAAAAGCAACAAAACCGGCAAGGTATATAATGCTAATTTTACAATCAAAAAGAGATCTAAAGCAATGGTCCGCTCATAGTTCTTATTTTGCTGCAGAAACTTCACTACAACTCTCGAAAGCATCAAAATATATGAGATTTTCATAAATTCAGATGGCTGAAAGAGAGTAACACCGCGAATAGATACCCAGTTTTTCGCCCCTGTAGAAGCCACTAAGCTCTCACTATAAAATACAAGCGGAAGAACCATAAGTCCTAAGCCTAGAATATACAGAAAAGGTGTCATCTTCCAAAGAAACTTAGTGTTAAAAAACATAACGATAAAGCTAATCAGAAAGCCTAATAAAATCCAAACAACTTGCTGACCAACAATCTGCAAGACATTATTTGGATAATCATGACTAACCGCTATATAAATAGCCGTAACTCCGATTGATAGTAAGAGCAAGACAGGTAAAAGCAAGCTGTAATCAATCCGAGACTCAAATGTTCTTTGCTGTGAAGGCATAATTTTCCTTTCTTACAAAAAATATTGGATAATCAAGCTAGAAACTGCGACGCAGAACCAAGCAAAAGCTCCGGTTAATAAAGGACCCGCTCCAGCTTCCTTGAACTGTTTGAATGAAACCTTGGCTCCAATCCCGGCTAAGGCCATAGCCATCAGCCATTGGGACAACAGCTTCGTGTAAGGAACTAGATTTGATGGGAAAATTCCCAAACTACTCACTACAGAAGCCAAGACAAACCACAAAATAAACCAAGGAAAAATCTTCTTGAGGTCTACTTTTTGAGCCGACCGCTTATCTCGGACATATCGATAGCCTGCAAAGATGAGACAGGCGGGTACAATCATCAAGGCTCGGCTCAGTTTGACAATGGTTGCCAAATCTCCCGCCGCTTGACTGTAAGTATAACCTGCCGCAACGACTGACGAAGTATCATTGATAGCCGTACCTGCCCAAGTTCCAAAATATCCATCGGACATTTGCATGAGATGCCCTAAAAAAGGAAAGATGAAAACAGCTAAAATATTGAAAAAGAAGATGGTTGAAATAGAAAGTGCAATATCCTCTTCTTCTGCTTCTAAAATGGGCGAAGCGGCTGCAATAGCCGAACCACCGCAGATTGCTGTTCCAAAGCCAATTAAAATGGTTAAAACGCGTCTCATCTTAAAGAACTTTCCAGCTGCATAGGCCGCCAAGAAAGCAATCAAAATAGTTAAAATACTAATCTTCAGAGAGGACAAGCCCGTTGCAGAGACCTTGCCAATGGACATGGAAAAACCTAAAAAGATAATAGAATATTGAAGCAGTTTCTTTCCTGAATAAGTCAAGCCCGGCTGAAAGGCAACTGGAAGTTTCCATAAATTACTGAGCAAAATTCCTAAGACAATAGCAAACACACTGGATCCAATCAGCGGAAACCAATTTCCTAAACAAATGGAAATAGCTGCTATCGCAAACGATAGAGCAATTCCTAGTAGATTCTTTTTCACGTCACAACCTTCTTCCTAGTCTTTTCATTATAGCAGATTTTTGGCATCAGTAGCTGAGAAAATTTGCAATCATTTAGAAAAACAGCCAGATAAAATTGACTGTTTTCAAGCAGTTTTAGTCGAAAAATTCTTTTAATTCCTTTACAATATCCCGCTGCGACAGCATTTCTAGAGATGCCAGCTGGTTTAGATTTTGCTGGATCTGCCGACCGTAGCGCTTGGTTGAAATACGATTGTCCAGAAGAATAACCGCCGACTTCTGGTGTTCATTGCGACGGGTTCGCCCCATGGCCTGCTTCAATCGTAAAATAGCTGACGGCAACTGATAATCGTAAAAAGGATTTTTGCCTTCTGCCTTCAGATGATGATTGATTTTTTGCACAAAGAAATCTTTGGGATTATCAAAAGGAATCCGCGTGATGAGCTGAATGATTTGCTCTTGCTGAGCAAAATCCGCTCCTTCCCAGAAACTAGCAGCTCCCAGTAGGACAGAGGCCTCTCCCTTGTCAAAGCGCCGCTTGATATTGGCTGGCTCGCCGTTCTTATACTGGGCCAAATGCGGCATGGTCAGCTGGTCTGAAGTGGCCAGCAATAAATCCTTGGAGGTAAAGAGAACCACCATCGGCAAATTCAGTGGAGCTAAGCTCTCTAAGCTTGCGACAATCCTCTCAGCATATTCCTGCGTTGATAACTCCACCACATCTGGAAAATCTAGATCTAAGAAAAGTTTCTGCAGGGGCTTCTTTTGCTGAGGAAGTTTATAAAAATGATAATCCTCAAAGCCCAATAACTGAGGCAAATTTACCTTGGAATTAATCTCTAAAGTAGAGGAGACTAAGATAACCTTAACTGTCTCAGGCAGGAAATCCTTAAATCTCATGAGTTCTGAGCGCCCAGCATGAAGCCTTGTCACACGATGATCTGCAAATTGTTCTTCCGTTAGCCAGTAGTATTGGTACTTGGTTGAAAACAATTCCCTGAGCTCTGGTAGCAAGCTTTCATCCAGCTCAGACACATCTTGACGCAGCTTGGCTATCTTCTGTGAATCCAATTCACTGGTCTTGCCCCGATGCTTTTCAGCAGCATCTGCCAATTCAAATTGGATGCTTTGCAAGAGTCTTTCTTGTAAAATCCGTTTTTCTGTCTGCAGAGCTTGGCTGATAGTTTGCAATTGCTTGGTCAAATTGATACTGGCCTGCGAAAAACTTTCCAAGGCAAAAAACATTTTTTGAGCCTCGTCCACCACCAGCATCCGATTGTCCAGCAAAGACTGGTCATCTTCAAGGCGTGTCAAAAGATAAGCATGATTGGTAATCACGACACGACTGCTAGCTGCTTTGACCTGCCCCAGTCGCCAAAAATCCTCTTCATAAAAGAGCGAATGCTTACTTAATTTCCCATCATGGCGTATCTGGCTAAAGTAAGACTCGAAACGGTAAGCCTGGCCTATTTCATTTAAATCACCCGTCTCCGTTTCTGTCAGCCAAACCAAAAGCTGCATTTTACAACGATTAACAAGTCGATTATCATCCAAGACCGAGAGACTTTGATAAAAATAATCTAATTTCAGATAATTTTCGGGACTTTTGAGATTATGAAAGGAGATATGAAAGACTTCCTCTAAGAGTCGACCTTCCTTTTGTATCAGTTGATCCTGTAAAATCTTCGTTGGAACGGTCACCAAGACTCTTTCCCGACCATGAGCCAAAATAGGCAATAAATAGCCAAAGGTCTTGCCAAGCCCTGTCTGGGCCTCCAAAAAGCTAGCCGCAGTCTGACTAAGCGCCTCAGTCACATATTGCGCAAATCTCAACTGCTCAGGGCGCTCGTCCAATCCCAGCAGATAAAGGTTGGTCAGAAAGTCCTGAGAAAGTTTCTTTTCAGGCGGCAGGATTCTCGGCTTTTTCAAAAAGATACCGTACGTCTCCTGCAAAGCCTGACCAGAATAGTCTGGCATCGACTGAAAAATCTCTTCGATCGCTAGCCGTGACTCATAGATGAGACTATCGGAAAATTCCAGAACCTTCTCTAGCAAAGTTTTTGGCAGTCCTGCCATCTTTTTCTGGATTTTTAGAAATAGCTGAGCTGTCGCCTGAGCATCTGCCAAAGCGGTATGAGCATTTTCCAGAGGAATCTCCAGAAGTTCGCACAGGTTCCCCAAGGCATATTTATCAAAAGTCGGATAGAAAACCTGAGCTAGTTCCACCGTATCTACTCTTGGAGTCAGCAGGTCAAAACCTTCCCAAAAGAGAGCTTCCGCCAATAGATTGGCATCAAACTTGACATTATGGGCGACAAAGATCGCATCCTCAATCAGCTCATAAACCTCACGGGCAACCTGCGAGAAATCAGGAGCTTGGCGCAAGCGCTGATCATCCAATCCTGTCAGCTGTTTAATATGCTCATCCAAGTCCTCATGCGGATTCACATCTGTTTCATACGTTTGGCAAATCACCCCGTTTTCAATGATGACAATGCCGATTTGAATAATTTTTGCATTGCTGTTCGCACCTGTAGCCTCCAAGTCGATGACAGCATATTTATAGTTCGATTGTGTCATACTGCTATGATTATATCACAAATGCCAGCCTGAGACATCTGAAAATAAGCTGAGCCTCAAAATAAATTTTGTGCAAAATTTCTGCTTTTTTGTTACACTCTTTATTGAGAAAACATACACAGAGGAAGCCCAATGAAAGTTCACAAAATTGTCAATCTCATCGCTTTTGAAAACACTTATATCCTTGAAAATGACCGTCATGTCATCGTAGTTGACCCCGGCAGCGACTGGCGAAAAATCCAACGCAAGCTAGAAGAAATTGCTAAGCCCATCACAGCTATTTTACTGACTCATACGCATTACGATCATATCATGAGTCTGGATAAGGTCCGAGATAACTTTGCCAATCCGCCCGTCTATGTAGCGGAGAGCGAAGCAAGCTGGCTCTATACTCCTACTGATAATCTATCTGGTCTTGACCGCCATGCAGATTTGGAAGATGTCATTCTCAGACCTGCCGAACATTATTTCACCTATCACCAAGACTACCAACTGGACGACTTTCATTTCTATGCTGTGCAGACACCTGGTCATTCTATCGGAGGAGTTTCCATTATTTTCCCAGAAGATCAGGTCGTTCTGACTGGTGATGCTCTCTTCCGTGAAACCATCGGCCGTACAGATCTACCGACTGGTAATATGGACCAGCTCCTTGCTGGCATCCGCGAAGAATTATTTGTCTTGCCCAAAGACTATCGTGTCTATCCCGGCCATGGAAATGACACAACGATTGGCCACGAAAAGAATTTCAATCCATTTTTCTAATAAACTAATAACGAGGCAGAAATCAAGACTGCCTCATTTTTTATCTAGTAAATGACTATTTCTACATCTGCAGATGAATTTAGAATGAAAAGTCAGGAAATAGGCTCTACAATCGGACTTCCATGTCATGTCACTTTTTGCTTATTATGATATACTTAGTTCATAGAAAAGAAAGGATGGTCTTCATAATGGAGAAAAGAAAAATTTGGTTAATTCTGCTGGCTATTTCAGCTATACTAACTCTCCTTGGATTAGGTTTTTCTGCTTATAATTTTTATGTTTTTGACAAGCCTTTTCTAAACAGTACCACAAAAGGCCTCCTGTCTGCATTCTTTTTGACCCTCATTATAATCAGACTCAGCCTATCGAAAACAAAGCGATAACAATAATTTATATTTTTAACACAATAAAAAAACAAACACCAAATGATGTTTGTTTTCAATCCGAACAGCCTACACGGCTGTTTTTTTATTAAATCTTCAAGAAGCGTCTCATGGAGATGGATGAACCAAGTGAACCAATTAAGATTCCCAAGACTGACACAGCTCCAATCATAGCTGGGACAAACAAGTGTGGCTCAATCATGGAAAGATTTTGCGCAACAAGATTTTTATTCATGGTTTGATAGGCCATATTATAACCAAAATAAACTAAGGCTACTGGTAAAACTGAACCTAGCAAGCCAATCCAAGCACCTTCAAAGAGGAAGGGACCGCGAATATAGCTATTTTTTGCCCCTACCAAACGCATAATCTGAATCTCACGACTCCGTGAAATAATCGTAATCCGAATAGTATTGGAAATCAGGAAGACTGCAATAAAGATGAGCAAGCCTGCCCCGACCAGTCCCCATACTCGGATAAAATCAGATAAGGCAAAGAGTTTTTTCGTATTAGCTCCACCATCCTGCACTTCCGAAACACCTTCCAGCTTCTTGGCTTCTGCCGCAACGGAATCTACATATTTATGCTCTGTCGTATCGACAATGTAAGCATCATAAAGTGGGTTTGAATCCCCCTCAAAAACCTTCCATTCACTTCCCATCGTCTCTGTCAGCTTTTCGTACTGCTCTTCTTTACTTGAGTAAGTAACCTTTGAGACATGATCCATCGAAGTTAGGGCGTCATAAATCTTGTGGTAATCATTATTTTTAACTGTCTGACCTTCTTTAACGATTGTTTTGCTGTTGTCAGCGATGTCTTTGCGCATATAGACAACAATACGAACGTTGTTTGAAATATCAGACGCTAGCTTTGCGGTATTTAAAATAACAGAGGCAAAGATAGCAACTAAACTGAGAGTAATCGTAACTGAACTCACAGCTGCGACTGTCATCCAACCATTCCGCTTAAGGCTCTTAAGCGATTCAATCAAATGACGGAAAAACCTTCTAATCATCGTATCCGTATTCTCCTTCCGCCTCATCACGCACCACACGACCATTTTCGATAGCAATGACGCGGTGACGTAGGGTATTTACAATCTGACTATTGTGAGTCGCCATCAGGACTGTAGTTCCTTGCAGGTTAATGCGCTCCAGCAAATTCATGATTTCCCATGAATTATCTGGATCCAAGTTACCAGTCGGCTCGTCAGCAATCAAGACCTGGGGATTGTTAACAATGGCACGCGCAATCGCAATCCGTTGCTGTTCTCCCCCTGATAACTCATTAGGGAAGGAACGAACCTTGTGCTTAAGGCCAACCAGATCCAAAACTTCCATGACGCGTTTCTTAATATTTCTACGATGCTCACCGATAACTTCCATAGCATAGGCAATATTCTCATAAACGGTCTTTTTAGGAAGTAGTTTATAGTCTTGGAAAACCACACCGACTCTACGGCGTAGCATTGGAATATCCCGTTTCTTGATTTTTCCCAAGTTAAAACCTGCTACAGCAAGGTTTCCTTTATCGATTTTAATTTCACGATAGAGGAGTCTAATAAAGGTTGATTTACCTGCTCCTGATGGTCCTACAATATAGGCAAATTCACCTGGTTCGATATGTATAGATACACCACGTAGAGCAGTTGTCCCGTTGTCATACTTTTTAACAACGTCTTTCATTTCAATCATTGACATGAATTAGTACAATTCCTTTCATCAGAGTTTTTATCTAGCGATTTCACTCTGTTTTTAGTTGAGTCTCCATTTTAAATAGGCATCAATAAATCCGTCTAAGTCTCCGTCCATAACCTTATCTACCTGAGCTACTTCATAGCTAGTTCGATGATCTTTGACCATGGTATAAGGAGTAAAGACATAAGAACGAATCTGACTGCCCCAAGAAATCTCTTTTTTATCTCCCTTGAGTGAGTCGACTTCTGCCGCTTTTTTCTCTTGCTCCAACTGATAGAGCTTAGCCTGCAGCATTTTCATAGCTCGGTCACGGTTGCCATACTGGGTTCGGTCAACGGTAGACTGTACGACAATTCCTGTAGGAATATGGGTTAATCGCACACCAGTTGATACTTTATTGACGTTCTGTCCGCCGGCTCCGCCCGAACGGAAAGTGTCCATCTTAATGTCATCATCACGGACTTCTACTTCAATCGTATCATCCAACTCTGGCATAACCTCTACTGAGGTAAAGGAAGTATGACGGCGTTTCGCCGAGTCAAATGGCGAAATCCGAACCAAGCGGTGAACACCCATTTCTGACTTGAGTAGACCGTAAGCATGCGGCCCTTCAAAGGAAAGGGTCACTGACTTAATACCCGCCTCATCACCAGCCTGATAATCCAAGACTTCTACTTTGAAGCCCTTGGCATTACCAAAGCGCGTGTACATCCGCAGCAGCATATCGCCCCAATCCTGAGCCTCTGTACCACCAGATCCTGGGTGAATTTCAAGAATGGCGTTGTTATTATCATAAGGCTCTGACAGCAAGAGAGTCATCTCATAGCTGGTCATCATTTTCTCAAGCTCGGTCAACTTTTCTTCCAGCTCTTCCTGAACCGAGTCGTCCTCAGCCAGAAAATCAAGCAAGATTTCCGATTCATCAAAAAGCTCGGTCATCTGATGAAAATTTTCATAGGTTTGCTTGAGTTCATTGAGCTCTTGAGATGTCTTTTGGGCTGCAATATTATCATCCCAAAAGTCGGGTTCCGTCATCTTATTTTCTAAGATGGCAATTTCTTCTTCCAGACCTTCTAAGTCAAAGAGACCCCCTGAAAGAAGCTAATTTTTCACGATTTGCGTCAATCTTTTGACGAATTTCTGAAATGTCCATAAATACCTCTTTTCATATATCGTTTTATTATAACACATTTTCAGACATTTGCCTAATCCGATAATGAAGCACCTTCATTTTATACAATTTTTAGTAGATAGGCAAGAATGGGAGCGGCTTGTTACGGAATTGTTAAAAAAGTAATATAATGACATGGGATTGGAAGAATTATCCTGGATTACAAGGTTTTAATAATCTATTAGGTATTCGAATAGAGGTAAGGCTCTCCATAAGACGCTTAAATATTTCCAAGTTTTGCAAAATATGCTAGACTAAAATCATGACAAGAATCGGATTTATGAGCGACCTCCATCTGGACTCCAATCAGTTTGGGGATTTTGAGCACCAAGCTCTTCGCCAGCTTTTAAAAGAGGAAGGGATTGACCACCTACACATCGCTGGGGACCTGTCCAACGACCTGACCAAGATCAGTTTGCCCTTTCTTGAAACTTTGAAGCAAGAGATTCCCCTTTCTTTTAATCTGGGAAATCACGATATGCTGGGACTTTCTGAGCGAGAAATTTCAAACTATGATTTTCAGGTCCAGCAGTTTGGCCAAACCAAGCTCGTCAGCTTTTCTGGCTGGTACGACTATAGCTTTGTTCCAGAAAAAAGCAAGGAAGAGCATCTGAGAACCAAGACTAATTTCTGGTTTGACCGCAGATTGAAGCGTCAACTCGACGACCCTAGCATTACAGCTCAGACGCTACAAGAGTTAGAAAAACTGCTGATGACTTTAGATGGTCCCATTATTGTTGCTCTGCATTTTGTCCCCCATCAAGATTTTCTATACGACCATCCCTACTTCCAGCGCTTCAACGCCTTCCTAGGAAGCCAAGCTTTTCATCGGCTCTTTATCAAATACAAGGTGAAAGAGGTTGTTTTCGGCCATCTTCATCACCGCCACCAAAGCCGTGTCATCGAAAGTGTTTGCTATCATATGCGTCCTCTGGGCTACATCCGTGAATGGGAACTAACTCGGAACTTTTTTAATGACTTTCCTCAGTATCAGATTCCCCAGATGTACCGCCTGCACAAGCGTTATAATGCTGTTAAAGATTTAGTCGAATTTCGAGACTATAAGAAAAAACACCTAGCAGACGAATTGCGAGATGCTTTAACGGTGATTGAAGTTCAGTAATGGAAATGTTGAATAGCAGTTCTCAGCTCATCTGAGAGCTGCTTTTTACTGTCCAACTGCACATAGACTTCTAATAAGCAGGAGCGAAAATTGGAAAAAGCAAGGAAGTCTTGGTTGCTATCCAATGGAAAACTCTGTGATCGAAGCCACAGTCTCAATTCATGCTGGGACAGTTTTTTCTCAGGACGGCTTGATAGAGCACCTGAGCTAAGCGCCAATCCTCATCATTTCCGAAACGGACTGGAACTCTTTTAAACACTTGATGAAGGACCTCTAAAATCTCTGGCGTCCTACTGGAGGGAAAGTCCGGATGACAAGCCACTTCTGTCAATAAGTCTGCTCCATGAGCGAAGGCATGAACCCAACCGTATTTCCTGGAGTAACCCCTTGTGTCTCTTTCTACTGACAAATAGCTTAGCCCCTTATCTAGTAAATAGGTTCTTTCTTGTACTGATAAAGCCTGATAATACAAAGAGTTTGGATTACCATCACAGTTTAAGAGATTAGCATAAAGCAAAGCCGTGAAGGAACGTGTTAAGGTTGCTTGACCATTTTCGTCACTCTTGTAAAAAAGTCCTTGCCTTTTGACTGCTTCTTGAGCCAAGAAACGAAACTGTTCAGCTGAAAACAGCTCAGACTGAAGTCCCCTCGCTAAGGACGAAAAGACTAACTTATCACGGATTGTCGCTTCTGGATGACCAATATGATCCAGTAACCATAAGATTTCTTCTTCATAATATAAAGGAGAAGCTTCTTCCAACTTCTTTCGTAAGTTTTGATACATACTTTCACCGTCCTTTCGAGTTGCTTTCTTTGAATTTGATTATATCGCCTTGTACGTAAAAAAGCCATCCGCAGATGACTTTTTGCTGTTAAATAGCATTCTTGTCCATACCTAATTTACGTTGGATGAACTTAACAATTTCAACAATTATAATCATTGAGAAACTGCCGATCAGGACAACAGCCCATTGAGTCACATCTAACTTGGTCACATGGAAAATCTTTTCCAACGGATCAATCACAATGGTTGAAACCAATAGAATGAAAGAAACCAGAATAGACCAGTTAAATGTCTTAGACTTGAATGGCCCAACTGTAAAGATAGATTGGTAAACAGATTTCACATTGTAAGCATGGAAGAGCTGAATAAGTCCAAGGGTCGCAAAAGCCATGGTAAGGGCATCCGCATGGATCGCTTTTACATCACCAATATGTACAGGATTAGCAATAGCATAGCCATAAACTGCCAACACTAGAGCACCTTGCAGCAGTCCTTGATAGATGATGGAACTCATGACACCACCAGAGAAGAAGCTAGACTTACGGCCACGAGGCTTGTGAGTCATGACACCTGGCTCAGCAGGCTCAACTCCCAGAGCAATAGCTGGGAAAGTATCCGTTACCAAGTTGATCCAAAGCAGATGAACTGGTTGCAAGACATCCCAACCAAAGAGGGTTGCCAAGAAAATAGTCAGCACTTCAGCTGTATTAGCAGAAAGAAGGTATTGAATGGTCTTTTGGATGTTTGAGAAGACCTTCCGTCCTTCTTCGACTGCAACGATAATTGTCGCAAAGTTATCATCCGCCAGAATCATGTCAGAAGCTCCTTTAGAAACTTCTGTACCTGTAATTCCCATACCGATACCGATATCAGCTGTCTTCAAAGCTGGCGCGTCATTAACACCGTCACCTGTCATGGCAACGACCTTACCTTGGTTTTGCCATGCTTTCACGATACGAACCTTATGCTCAGGAGAAACCCGGGCATAGACAGAGTATTGACCAACAACCTTTTCGAATTCCGCATCAGAAAGTTCGTTGAGCTCAGCACCTGTCAGAACATGGTCTTCCGTATCTCCTGCCTCAATGATTCCTAGGCGCTTAGCAATGGCTTCTGCTGTGTCTTGATGATCACCGGTAATCATAATCGGACGGATATCAGCTTCCTTAGCTACGCGAACCGCTTCTGTTGCTTCGGCACGTTCTGGGTCAATCATACCGATTAAACCAGTAAAGATTAAATCATTTTCTAGATTTTCAGACGTCAGGTCAGTCGGAACTGCATCAATAATATTGTAAGCACCAGCCAAGACACGCAGAGCTTGGTGAGCCATTTCTGAGTTATTAGACTTGATCAACTGTGAAGTAGCATCATCAATCGCTGCAATATCTCCAGCCCTATCACGCGCAACACAACGTTTCAAGAGTTGATCAGGAGCTCCCTTGACTGCCACGAGGAATTTCCCGTCTGGCAATGGGTGAACGGTAGACATGAGCTTACGGTCTGAGTCAAATGGCAGCTCAGCTACACGAGGATATTTCTCTAAAAATCCTTTGACATCATAACCCTTGTCCAAAGCATACTGGATGAAGGCTGTTTCCGTTGGGTCACCGATCAGCTTGCCTTCTTGGTCAATCTTGGTATCATTGGCTAAGACAACAGAACGTAAGAGCGGCAGCTCCAATCCAAGTTCAATATCTTGGCCAGCTTCATTCAGGACTCCGTCGTAAAAAACTTTTTCGACCGTCATCTTATTCATGGTCAGGGTACCGGTCTTATCTGAAGCGATAATTTCAGTTGAGCCAAGCGTTTCTACTGCTGGCAATTTACGGACAATCGAATTACGCTTAGCCAGAACCTGTGTTCCCAAAGCCAAGACGATAGTAACGATAGCAGGCAGACCTTCTGGAATAGCTGCCACTGCCAAGGCTACAGATGTCATCAATTCACCAAGCGGATCTTTTCCTTGAATGAAAACACCGACTACAAAGGTCACCGCAGCAATCACTAAGATCGCATAGGTCAGAACCTTAGACAAGTTATTGAGATTTTGCTTAAGTGGCGTATCAGTCTCATCTGCATCTTGCAACATACCTGCGATATGACCGACTTCAGTGTACATCCCTGTATTGACAACAACCCCCACTCCTCGTCCATAAGTGACATTGGAGTTTTGGAAGGCCATATTGACCCGGTCGCCAATACCAGCATCTGCAGCTACGTCGACAGTCAAATCTTTCTCAACTGGCACAGACTCACCTGTCAGAGCGGCTTCTTCAATTTTCAGGGAATTAGCTTCCAAAAGTCGCATATCTGCTGGGACAACATCACCGGCTTCCAGTCTGACGATATCACCAGGTACCAAGTCCTTAGAATCCACTTCTGTGACATGACCATCACGTAGGACACGCGCAGCTGGGCTGGACATAGATTTGAGAGCCGCAATGGCTTCTTCAGCTTTGCCTTCTTGATAAACACCAAAGATAGCATTGATGATGACAACGGCTAGGATAATCACAGCATCCGCAATATCCTCACCACCTGACGTCACGACAGACAAGACCGCCGCTACCAACAAGATGATAATCATCAAATCCTTGAACTGCTCGATGAATTTCATCAAGAGAGTCTTTTTCTCTCCTTCTTCCAATTCATTGCGACCGTAGTCCGCCAAACGTTGCTGGGCTTGGCTGCTGGTCAACCCTTGTTCGGAAGCTTCCATAGCTTGCAAAACTTCCTCAGGACTTTGCGTATAAAAAGCTTGGCGCTTTTGTTCTTTTGACAAAATGTCTCCTCCTTTTGATGGGCCTCTTTCAAAATAAACAAAAAAGAGACCTGTTTATTAACAAGTCTCGCTATTTCATACAAGGCCGGAAATTTCTTTCGTATTGACGACCTTGTAACGGTAAAACCGTTAGCTACTCCCTTGAGTGTATTTATTATACCAAAATTTTTGTATTTTTCAAGGCAGAGCTATTATTTTTCAAACTTTTCTTCCTTCCATTCTATTTTCATCTGATAGGAAGCAAAAAGCTGATCGTCGTCGCCTCTTTTCAAATCATAGTGAAGTTCCAAAACCTGATTTTCTGCATCTAAGTGATAGTGCTGAGTATCCGTCACAAACTGTTGAGCACCCAGCGGAGTCGGGATAGATACTAAATGCTGACCATTCTTGATAAAATGAAGAATGGTTTTCGGCTCAGAAAAGCGGGTCATAGTCAGCTTGTCCTCATTAAATTTCAGAACGACCTTTTCCTGCTCCTCGCTCTGATAAATCAAATAGTGATTGCTTCCTTTTTTTGTCCATTCTACATCGTAGACCTGGTCAATCAACTCCATTTGTTCATCTAATTTGATTTGATTTCTCATTCTAATTTTCATGATTTTCTCACATTCCTTGTTTCTTTCCTCTATTTTACCAAAAATTTCTTGAGAATTCTTCCTTTCTACTTCAGGCTTTGAATTTCGCCCACTGAGCATTTATGATATAATAGGACTATGATTGAAAAAGTATTTCGAGATCCCGTCCATAATTATGTGCATGTGGATCATCAGGTCATTTATGATTTAATCAATACCAAAGAATTTCAACGGCTGCGTCGCATCAAACAGCTGGGCACTTCTGGCTATACTTTTCACGGCGGGGAGCACAGCCGTTTTTCGCATTGTCTGGGAGCTTACGAGATTGCCCGACGCATCACCAAGATTTTCAATGAAAAATATAGCGATGTCTGGGATAGTCACGAAAGCCTGCTAACCATGACAGCCGCTCTCCTGCATGACTTGGGACATGGCGCTTATTCACATACTTTTGAGCGTCTCTTTGATACCGATCATGAGGACATTACGCGGCAAATCATCACCAGTCCTGAAACAGAGATTCATCAGGCCTTGGTGCAGGTTTCGCCAGATTTTCCAGAAAAGGTGGCTAGCGTCATCAATCATACCTATCCTAATAAACAGGTGGTTCAGCTGATTTCCAGCCAGATTGATGTGGATCGGATGGATTATCTCTTGCGGGATTCCTTCTTTACTGGTGCTTCCTATGGGCAATTTGACTTAACCAGAATTTTACGAGTGATTTGTCCAGTAGAAAATGGCATCGCCTTCAAGCGCAATGGCATGCATGCGGTAGAAGACTATGTAGTCAGCCGCTACCAGATGTACATGCAGGTTTATTTCCACCCGGCCAGCAGAGCTATGGAAGTTTTGCTGCAAAATCTGCTCAAGCGGGCTAAGTTCCTCTATCCGGCTCAGAAGGATTATTTTGCGCTGTCATCTCCCAGTCTCATTCCATTCTTTGAAAATAGAGTGACCCTGCAGGATTATCTGGCCTTGGATGATGGTGTTATGAATACCTATTTCCAAGTTTGGATGACTAGTCCAGACAAGATTTTATCTGACTTGGCTCAGCGTTTTATCAACCGCAAGGTCTTTAAGTCTATCGTCTTCTCTCAGGAAAACGAAGCGCATTTGGATATCATGCGAGACCTAGTTGGACAGGTTGGTTTTGACCCTAATTACTACACTGCTATTCATCGTAATTTTGATTTGCCTTATGATTTCTACCGGCCTGACGTTGAAAAACCTCGGACTCAGATAGAAATTCTGCAAAAAGATGGCTGCTTAGCAGAACTGTCCAGCCTGTCTCCTATCGTTCATTCGCTAGCCGGAACTAGACAAGGCGATAATCGCTTCTACTTCCCCAAGGAAATGCTAGCAGAGACCGGACTTTTCAGCGAAAAAAACCAGGCCTTTATGCACTATATCAAAAACGACCAATTTACCTACGGAGAATAAATATGTCTATCAAATTAGTTGCCGTCGACATTGACGGCACCCTTTTAAATAACCAAAAAGAAATCACTCCTGAAGTCTTCAGCGCTGTTCAGGATGCCAAGGCTGCTGGCGTCAAGATTGTCATTGCGACCGGCCGTCCTATTGCAGGAGTTCAAAAGCTTCTCGAGGAGCTAGAGCTTAATCAGCCAGACAACTATGTCGTTACTTTCAACGGCGGACTGGTGCAGGATACTGTTACAGGTCAAGAATTAATCAAGGAAACACTGACCTATGACGACTATCTCGATATCGAACTGCTCGGGCGAAAATTAGGTGTCCACATGCATGCCATCACCAAGGACGGCATTTATACAGCCAATCGCAACATCGGCAAGTACACTGTTTACGAGTCCAATCTTGTTAACATGCCGATCTTCTACCGCACGCCTGAAGAAATGACTGATAAAGAAATCGTCAAGTGCATGTATATTGATGAGCCAGAAATTCTGGATGCGGCCATTGCCAAGCTGCCACCGGAATTAGCCGAAAAATATACACTGGTAAAATCAGCTCCTTTCTATCTGGAAATTGTCAAAAAAACTGTCAATAAAGGAGCTGCTATCCTCCATCTAGCTGAAAAACTTGGCTTGAGCAAGGAGCAGACCATGGCTATTGGTGATGAAGAAAATGACCGTGCCATGCTGGAAGCAGTCGGATCTCCTGTTGTCATGGAAAACGGCAGAGAAGAACTCAAGAAAATCGCCAAATACATCACCAAGTCGAACGAAGAATCCGGCGTAGCACACGCTATTAGAGAGTGGGTTTTAAAATAATGTTTAGCTACAAAATTGGAATTTCAGCTCAGGAACACGATGATTTTGTCACGGCTCATCCGCAGGCCAATCTCCTGCAGAGCTCTGCTTGGGCTCAAATCAAGGACAACTGGGGAAATGAACGCTTGGGCTTCTACAAAGACGGCCACTTGGTTGCTGCAGCCAGTGTCCTGATTAAACCACTGCCCTTGGGGATGACCATGCTTTATATCCCTCGCGGTCCTATTATGGACTATAGTGACAAGGAGCTGCTGACCTTTGTTTTGGCGTCGCTCAAGAAATTTGCCAAGGAGAAAAAAGCGCTCTTTGTCAAGTTTGACCCTAGCCTCTTTCTGGCAGAAAGCAAGATGGGTGCTGAATTGCAAGACAATACAGAGACGATTGAGTTGATTCAAGATCTGCAACAAGCAGGAGCTGTCTGGGTCGGACGGACTGAGTCTCTGGACGAAACCATCCAGCCTCGCTTGCAGGCCAATATCCATAAAGAAGATTTTAGTGAGGAACTGCTTTCTAAAAGCACACGTCAGGCTATTCGTACGGCCCGCAACAAAGGCATTCAAATCCAATTTGGCAGAGCAGAATTACTGGACTACTTTTCAGCCCTGATGAAGAAAACGGAAAATAGAAAAAACATCCACCTGCGTGGCAAAGACTATTACCAAAAACTCTTGGACACTTATCCTGACCACTCCTACATCACCTTATCCAGCATTGATCTAAAGGCACGCTTGGATGACTTGCAGGCTCAGCTGACCAAGACACTCAAGGAAGCAGAGAAATTTACCGAAAAAACCAAGCCTGGCAAGATTGAGAATAACCAGCAAGAACAGAAACGCCTCCAAGAAGAGATTGACTTTCTGCAGGACAAAATCAGCCAAGGTGCTACTGTCGTTCCCCTGTCTGGCACACTGGTCTTGGAATACGGCAAAACCTCGGAAAATATCTATGCCGGAATGGACGAGGAATACCGTCGTTATCAGCCTGCCATCATCACTTGGTACGAAACAGCCAAACATGCTTTTGAGCGCGGAGCTGATTGGCAAAATATGGGCGGAATTGAAAACGACCTCAAGGGCGGTCTCTACAGCTTTAAATCCAAGTTCAATCCGACCATTGAGGAATTTGCTGGTGAGTTTAATCTGCCAACTAATCCTCTTTACCACCTCTCCAATCTGGCCTACACTATCAGAAAGAAACTGCGCAGCAAGCATTAAAAGAAAGGAAGCCTATGACCTTTAAACTTCTCAGTCAAGAAGAATTCATCCAGCATACCTCAGCTAGCTCCCAACGCTCTTTTATGCAGACCGTGGAAATGGCAGAGCTGCTGAGCAAGCGGGGCTTCAGTACCCAGTATGTCGGCTACACTGACCCGCAGGGACAGGTCGTGGTGTCAGCTGTCCTCTATAGTATGCCTATGACTGGCGGCCTTCATATGGAAATCAACTGCGGTCCTGTCTCTACTGATGCTCAATACCTGACTCCTTTCTATCAAGCTTTGCAAGTCTATGCTAAAAAAGAAGGTGCCCTAGAGCTCATCATCAAGCCCTATGAGACGTATCAGGCCTTTGACAGCAATGGCCATCCCACATCTGATGAAAAAGGCGAGCTTATCCAGCAACTGACTGACTTGGGCTTTGACTTTGATGGCTTACAGACAGGCTATCCAGGCGGGGAGCCTGATTGGCATTATGTCAAAGATTTAGCTGGTCTGACGGAGAAAGACCTACTCAAATCCTTCAGTAAAAATGGAAAGGCGACCGTCAAAAAGGCGAATACCTTTGGTATCAAACTAAAAAATTTAGATCGCGACCAACTCAGCGTTTTCAAAGACATCACAGCTGCCACTTCTGACAGGCGGGAATATGATGACAAGCCACTAGACTACTATCAAGATTTTTATGATAGCTTTGGTCAACAGGCTGACTTTATGACAGCCAGTCTCAACTTTAAGGACTATCTTCAGAACTTACAAAAGGACCAAGAGAAACTAGGCCAAAAAATTCAGAAATTGCAGGCTGACTTGGAGAAAAATCCTCAATCTGAAAAGAAGCAAAATCAGCTGCGGGAGCTTTCCAGCCAGTTTGACAGCTTTGAAACCCGCAAGCTAGAGGCTCAAGAGCTAATCGACAAGTACGGCGACCAAGACCAAGTCCTGGCTGCCAGTCTCTTTATCTACACCCCTCAGGAAGCGACCTATCTTTTCAGTGGATCCTATCCTGAGTTTAATAAATTCTACGCCCCTGCGCTGCTGCAGGAATACGTTATGACCGAAAGCATCAAGAGAGGCATTCCATTTTATAATTTTCTCGGAATCATGGGAATTTTCGACGGTTCTGACGGTGTTCTGCGCTTCAAGCAGAACTTCAACGGCTTCATCGTCCGAAAAATGGGGACTTTCCGTTATTATCCTAACCCACTCAAGTTTAAGCTGCTTCAGCTCATAAAGAAAATTCTAAGACGTTAAAAAACCAAGGTTTCCCTTGGTTTTTTTGTATGTTTATCTATAACGAGGTGTCGCAAAACCACGGATATTTCCATGACCAATACGGTAAGTATTACGTTTAACTTCGTCGTTACTGTTACCTTCAATCGTATGAATGATACCATTTTCGACTTTTTCGACAATACCGATATGATCAGCCCAGCCATCATTTTGCTGGCTATTTTGATCCCAGTTAAAGGTGATGATATCGCCCGCTTTAGGTGTAGAATTACCATCTTCATTCCAGATACCTAGACGTTTAAAGATATGAATATGGCGCTCAACACCGCATTCACGACCAATAAGATCGCTCAAGCCTTCTCTTTGGAAAATAACTGTCGTGAAAATGTCGCACCAGTCATCTGAATTCTTCACAGCATAACCGACTGGTAGAGGTCTAACGCTATTATAGTCATTGACCAGACGGTGGTGCTCAGCACTGCCCCCCTTGACGCCAACCATCGCTGCTGCTGCTGCAAGAACACGATCACGCTGACTGCTAGGCGATTGAGGATGTTTAATAGAAACCGTAGTTTTCTCTCCACCAGCTCCTTGCAGCTGATTGCGATTGTTCAAGTAATATAGGTGAACATTGTACTCGCCTTGGCTATTTTTATGGTCTCTTGCATAAACATGCTTGCGATAAGTACCATCAGCTTGGCGTTCCGCCGTATACCATTGAATATCATCTTGTCCATTTTGACTGGACCAAGTTGGCAAATAGACAGTTTTGACACCTTCTGGAGCTACAACACCAGAAACGACGATATCAAATTCACCAGTTTCATTGTTTTTATTTTGGATACTGATTTTTCCCTGTGGTTTCTCCTCTGTCGCAATGGAAACCTTAGTCGTTGTACCACCAACACCGACCATCTTGCCGTCGTTTTGGACATAGTACAAGTGGACACTGTAGTCGCCGACAGAGTTCTTGTGCTCACTAGCACGAACCGTGAATTTATATGTACCGTCTGACTGTTTCTGTGCCTTGTGCCAGATGATGTCATCCTGACCTTGCTCATGTGACCAAGTTGGAAGTAAGACTTCACGAAGGCCTTGCGGGCTAGAAACCTCAGAAACAATCACATCGAATGTACCGGTCTTGGGATTGTTGTTGGCAATAGTCAGCTTGCCTTCTGGTTTCGCAGCTGAAGCAAGATTAACCTTAGTCGTTGTACCACCGACGCCGACCAACTTGCCGTCGTTTTGGATATAGTACAAGTGGACACTGTAGTCACCAACGGAATTCTTATGCTCGCTAGAACGGACGGTGAATTTATATGTACCGTCTGACTGTTTCTGTGCCTTGTGCCAAATCAAATCATCCTGACCATTCTCATGTGACCAAGTTGGAAGCAGTACTTCACGAACGCCTTGCGGGCTAGAAACCTCAGAAACAATCACATCGAATGTACCGGTCTTGGGATTATTGTTGGCAATAGTCAGCTTGCCTTCTGGCTTCGCAACGGACACCTTAGTCGTTGTGCCACCGACACCGACTAACTTACCGTCATTTTGGACATAGTACAAGTGGACACTGTAGTCGCCGACAGAGTTCTTATGCTCACTAGCACGAACAGTGAATTTATATGTACCGTCTGACTGTTTCTGTGCCTTGTGCCAGATAATATCATCCTGATCATTCTCATTTGACCAAGTTGGAAGCAAGACTTCACGAACCCCTTGTGGGCTAGAAACCTCGGACACGATCACATCGAATGTACCGGTCTTGGGATTGTTGTTGGCAATAGTCAGCTTGCCTTCTGGCTTCGCAACGGACACCTTAGTCGTTGTGCCACCGACACCGACTAACTTACCGTCATTTTGGACATAGTACAAGTGGACACTGTAGTCGCCGACAGAGTTTTTGTGCTCACTGGCACGAACGGTGAATTTATATGTACCATCTGACTGTCTTTGAGCCTTGTGCCAGATGATGTCATCCTGACCATTCTCATTTGACCAAGTCGGAAGCAAGACTTCACGAACCCCTTGCGGGCTAGAAACCTCGGACACGATCACATCGAATGTACCCGTCTTGGGATTGTTGTTGGCAATAGTCAGCTTGCCTTCTGGCTTCGCAACGGAGACCTTAGTCATTGTACCACCAACGCCAACCAACTTGCCGTCATTTTGAATATAGTACAAGTGGACACTGTAGTCGCCGACAGAATTTTTGTGCTCGCTAGAACGGACGGTGAATTTATATGTACCGTCTGACTGTCTTTGTGCCTTGTGCCAGATGATGTCATCTTGTCCCTGTTCATGCGACCAAGTTGGAAGCAAGACTTCACGAACGCCTTGTGGACTAGAAACCTCAGACACGATCACATCGAATGTACCCGTCTTGGGATTGTTGTTGGCAATAGTCAGCTTGCCTTCTGGCTTCGCAACTGAAACCTTAGTCGTTGTGCCACCGACACCGACTAACTTACCGTCACCTTGAACGTAATACAAATGAACATTGTATTCGCCCGTAGAGCCTTTATGGTTGGCAGCATTCACTGTCAGCTTATAAGTCCCGTTAGCTTGCTTCGTTGCAGTGTACCAAACAATATCATCTTGCCCGCGCTCACTGGACCAAGTCGGAAGTTTGACTTCCTGAACTCCATGTGGTGCGGAAACTTCGGAAACAACAACATCAAATGTACCAGTTTTTGGATTATTATTTTGAATACTAATCTTACCTGTCAGCGGTTGTTTAACCAAAGTAGCTCTAGCTGTAAATCTTCCAGAATAGTCAATACTTTGGTCAAAAACATGCTTACCAGAAAGCAGCTGCGCTTGAGAAGTAAATTGCCAAGCTCCTGCTCTGCTATTGTACTTCAAATTTTTAGCATCATTTGCACTTAGCTTCGGTGCTGGATACTGAGCAATCCAAAAATTATCAAGGCCAAAGAGAGATGTATTGATTGGACCTTTGTGGCGTAGGTTGTTCTGGTCAACCCAGCTAGCGCTCGTGTAATACATCAGATTTGCATATCCCTGCTTGCGCATTTCATCTGCCCAAGCCTGAGTATGCTGGTTAATCCCCATTTGCATTTTAGGGTCTTCCATGTCATTGACCATGACTGTATTTTTAGGCAAGGACAGTTTATTAGCAAAAGCAGCATAGTAACGAGCCTCTGCTCTCGCTTCTGCATCATTTGTATAATGCGAGAAGGCATAGGTTGATACTTGCAAACCAGCTGCTTGCGCATTTCGAACCTGAGACTCAGCATAAGGATTTGTATAGTGGGTTCCTTCTGTCAGTTTGACAACGACACCGCCGACACCTTTGGATGCTAATTGGCGATAGTCTTCTACGCTAATATGGCCGTTATGACTACTCACATCCACAAAGGTAGAGCCCTTGATTTCTGCTTGTGAATTGCCACGCGCTGTTTGTCCTGCTGAAGAAGCTGCATTATAAAAAGAAGTGCTTCCTTTTTTAGATACAGGACTGGCGCTGATCGTTGGGGAAGTCTGCTCAGCCTTTACTGGATTCTGAATCGCTTCAGAAGCAGCTGCCTTTGCTTGTTCACTCGCTTTATTTTCTGGTACATTCTCCTTGACCAGACTAGCAGCAGGTGCCAGATTTTCTGGTGCCTTGTATACTGGACTAGCTTCCGCTTTTGCGACCGAACTTTCTTGTTTAACTTGACGGTCAGTAGGCACCACTTCTGGTAAGGTGCCCTTCTGAGGTTGATGATCCTTTTCTACTTGAAGTTCTGACTTAGCTACTTCAAGGTCTGTGGTTGTCGGCGCATTTTCTTCTGCCTGTACTACGTTAGCCGTTGCTGCTAGCAATATAGCTGTGCTGGCCAAATAGATAAGTTCCTTTGATTTCACCTTTTATCTCCAAACTCTTAAAAAGCTTGCCGCCTTTAAGGCAACAAGCCATTTATTGTTATTCTTATTTCACAAAATCAAGAAGAGCTAGGAAGCTTTCAGCTTCAAGTGACGCTCCACCAACAAGAGCTCCGTCCACATCTGGACAAGCCATGTATTCTGCAACATTTTCAGGTTTAACTGAACCACCATATTGAACGCGAACTTTGTCAGCAACTTCTTGACCAAAGTCAGCAGCTACAACGTCACGAACAACTTTACACATTTTTTGTGCGTCGTCTTGTGAAGCTGATTTACCAGTACCGATAGCCCAGATTGGCTCATAAGCGATAACTGATGCAGCAACTTGCTCAGCTGTCAAGCCAGCCAAAGCAGCTGATACTTGAGCACCTACGAATTCAGCTGCTTTACCAGCTTCGTAAGTTTCAAGGCTTTCACCACAACAGATGATTGGAAGCATACCATTTGCAAAAATTGCTTTTGCTTTTTTGTTGATATCTTCGTCAGTTTCATGGAAGTAGTCACGGCGTTCTGAGTGACCGATAACAACGTAGTCAGTACCGATTTCTTTCAAAACTTGTGGGCTTGTTTCACCAGTGAAAGCACCTGCATTTTCAAAGTAGCAGTTTTGAGCAGCAACTTTAAGGTTTGAACCTTTTGCAGCAGCAAGAACAGTTGTCAAATCAACTGCAGGAGCTGCGATACCTGCTTCAACAAGGTCTGATGAAGGAAGTTTTGATGCAACTGCTTCAACGAATGCTTTTGCTTCTTCTGGATTTTTGTTCATTTTCCAGTTACCAGCGATAAATGGTTTACGTGACATTTCACATACCTCTTCTATTTTTATTTATATGGGCTATTATATCATAAGTAAGCAAATTAATAAAGGTTATCCACAATTTTTCATCAAATCGTAATGTTTCCAGGAGTTATCCACAGTTTTGGCTGTGAATAAACCATTTAAAGACCTCGAAGTCGTCTTTTACTTTCTATTTTCCAGCAGTTCTTCTATATCCGTAATGACTCTGGCCTGCATTTTATTAAGCTTATTTATCTCTGCAGCTGAGTATGGAAAGGTGTTCAGCAAAACGCCATCAATCCCAACAGCTTGAGCAATAGCCATATCCGTAGAAAAATCATTGCCAACCATCACCGTAGCTTCTGGATTGAACTGATTCTCCTCCAGTACGAGTTCTAACCATTCTGCTTGTGGTTTTTTTATCTGATAATCCGAAGAAATATAAACTTTGTCCAGATAAGCAGCACAACCCGTCAATTCAATTTCTGGCATTGTAAAAGCCTTTTGAGCATTAGAGAGCAAAATAACATCGCCTCCCTGGTCCTTAATGGCCTTTAAAACTTTCAGGGTATTTAGATAGGCATGGAGCTGACGACGGGACAAACTCCGAAACGTTACGGCCAGCTGCTCTCCCCAAGCCTGCACATCTGGAAGCGGAGTCTGGGTTTCATGCTTAGTTGGAGCTTCCTGCAAAAGCTGAATGAAAACTGCCACCAAATCAACCTCTGGATAGGCAAGGCCTCTCTCTTGAGCTATCTTTTTTTCCTGCTCTGCTACCAATTGTCCATATTTCTTTTTCAAGTCTTCTGGCTGATAATCTGCTCCATATGCTGCATAGATGCGGGAAAGATACAACCATAAAGTCGGATCATCTTCGTCAGTCCGGATATCTACTAGTGTTCCGTAAAAGTCAAAAAGATAATGTTTATATTCTAACTTGTGCATTTTCGCCCCTTTCGCCAGTGACAAACATGGTAAAGGTCCCCTTGCAGACATTCTTCCCATCTTGATTGACAATATCCACATCCACCACTCTAGTCGTCCGACCAGCATGGATACAGTTCCCCTCAATGCTCAGAGTATCGCCTAGTTTGGCTGCTTTTAGATAATTGATGGAAGATTGCAAGGTCACAGCGTCAGCTCCTTGTGAAATGACAACCAAACCACTTATCTGATCGCACAAGGTGAACAAGTAGCCTCCATGTGCATTGCCATAATAGTTTAGAGAAGAGGGGACGACCTCTGTGGTTACTAAAACATGGCCATCTTTGGCCTCCTCAATTTTATAGTTTTCAAATGCTGAAATCGCATCAAAATGAAAATCTTTCATTCCTCACTCCATTAATTTTGCTTATACTTCATCATACTACTTTTACTAGCAAGGAACAATGATTATATGTACATTCCAATGGAAAAAATTTTTCTACCAGCTATTCAAACACCTCGCACTACTAATTTATCAGCCAATTTGGGCTGGTAGCTTGGAAATAAAATTCTAAACCAAATTAGGCTGGTAATGAATCTAAAAATTCTCAGCTGAAGATTTGCAAGACAAAACATTAAACTAGATTGGAAATCTCCTCAACCTAGTTTGTTTCTATTTTCTTTTGATAAAGGTAGGAAATCAAAGCTAACCCCATTACGCCTAGACCAAGTAGGAGAAAGGTGGCTGTGCGGACACTCGGCAGAAGGGTCATCAGAAAAGTCGCAGGAGGCATGAAAAGAATTGCCAGCGTATAGATCGTTGAGAAAACGCGACCTAGATACTGCTTGTCCACCTTGGTCTGAACCTGGCTGAAGAAATGAATGTTGAAAACAGTCATAAAGAGCTCGCAGATAAGATTACCAGAATAAGAAAAATATGGATGAACCGGTAGCAAGGCAGAGATGCCCATGACTGCGACTCCGACACCAGTCAATAGCAGAGCTAGGAGTAGATTTCCCATACTGGCCTTAACCTTGCTAGCTAGAATGGCTCCGATGATTGAGCCTATAGCACCCAAACTCAAAATGGTCGCATAAGAGCTGGTCTTATCGTAGAGCTGATTGGTAAAAGGCAATAGATAATTAAAGGCCGCAAAGAAGAAGTTAACTGCTGAAGCTACCAAGAGCAGAAAGAAAATTTCTTTTTGCTGACGGATATAAACTAAACCTTCCTTGATATCTCTCAGGATATTGCCAAGATTGATGGGAGACTGCTGCTTGCCTGGCTCATGATTAGGCAGAAAGTAAACCAAGGCAAAAGCCAGAAAGAAGCTAAGAGCATCCAGCTGAAGAGTCATGCGCAGATTTGCATACTGCATCACGATAAAAGACAAAACTGGAGCTGAAACACTGATAACCTGCAAGGCCAGTTCCAGATGAGAATTGTAGGCCACAATGTCATCCTTGTCCACAATCTCTGTAATGTAGGATTTATTAGCCGGCCGAGAAAAAGCAAAGGCTATAGCCTGTACCACATTGGCCAAAATCAGCGCTCCAATCATGAGCTGGTTATTAGATATAAAGGAAATCAGCAGACAAAGTCCAGCACAAATCAAGTCCGTTACCATCAGCACCTTCCGTCTGGAAAAGCGATCCGTAATGGCCCCACCCAGAGGATTGAATAAGATAGAAGTGATTAGCTCAGATATCTGATAAATGCCCAAGACAGTCTGTCCCAGAGTTCCCAAAGAAGCAAGCCAGATGCTATTCCCATAATCATAAAGCATATTCCCAATTTTATTAATAGCAGCCCGTGTAATCAGCTGTGCTGCCTGTCGATTCATAAAAACACCTCCTTTCATTTCTGAAACTATTGTATCAGGAATGGAGGGAGGTTCTTTATTTTTCCCGTATTTAGGAAATTATACTTTTACAAACTTATCGAAATGCTCTTTATAATAGGCGACTTGCTCAGGTAAATTCAGCACTTCAAAGATGTGCATGGCTTCCTGCATTTGCGTGATGCCCTGCTTCTTCTGCTCCTTCTGATAAGCAGCAAACCCCTTGAGATAGAGGAACACATTGCGTTCATAGAGTTTAATGCCCTTGCCAATGATTTTCTCTACATAAACCTCAAAATAACTAGCCTTATCAAAAGAACGACTTTCCAAACAATGCTGGTAACAATTGAGGGCTAAAATCAAGACCAGTCTCTTATGGCGACCGATTTCTTTGTAGTAGTCCTCCCGCTCCATAACTTCCTTGCCCAGACGGTAGACATAGTCCACATCATAAAAGCTATAGAGATTGCCAAAGAGGATCAGCTCGTACATGGTCCAATCTTCCACTTGGAAAAGATAATCAGCCACCTTATCTAAATCCTCTTGCCTCATGCAAAACTGGCTGTCTCGCTGACAAATCAAGCCCTGCATCAAAATCCAATTCAGCTCATAGTAAAGAGGCGCACTGCTGGCCTTGGCCTTTTCCAACTGCTCCGCTTGCAAGTCCTGAAATCCCTTGATGTCATTTGAGTAGTAAAGAGGGATAATCTTACCCATCATGGCCACGTGCTCATGCTGCTGGAAATTCCTTGCCTTATCCATAAAATTTTCAAGGGTCACATGAATATTATCCAAGAGAGCTAAAAATTTCGAGAGAGTCATATCCGACTCACCCAGCTCAAAACGAGACAGCTGAGAAGTCGAGCAAACCTGATCCGCCGCTTCCTTTAAAGAATAATGCCCATTTAAACGAAAATCACGAAAAACTTTACCTAAATCTTCCATTTGTTTACCACTTAAATTCCTTTAATTGCTGTTTCGCTTCCCTAGTCGCTCTTTATTCGGATTTTACTTTCAGATAAGACTTATTTCATCAAAATCTTATCGGTCGAAAATCGGAAAAGGCAAATTCTACAAAAAGAACTCGTCCGAAAATAGAACGTTCGGGATTTGCTCTCAGACTAACCGTCCGAAAATCTGACAGAGTCATTTCGCTCCAAAATAGCTTCTCAGAAAATCTGACGGGCTGACTTTTCTTTAAAAAAACTTAGATTACATGAAGAATAGTTTATTTTTCTCGAAAAAATCTCAGAACACATGTAAAAATTCGTCTCTTGTTCTCAAGGAAAAAATCTTTCATGAAGAATCTTCCTTTTTGCCACAAAATCAGAAATTCCACATATTAAAATTCGCTTTTTATTCTTTTGGAACTGATTTCACATGTGAAATTAAGTATCTTGAACTCTAGGAAACTAGGCATTCCTGTAGCTGTTCTATTTCTTCCTACACCTTCTCCGCTAGTTCTTCCCATTCTAGCATAGCTTCTTCTTGGGCGGCGATCAACTGGTCGATTTGCTGCTGGCTCTCCATGAGTTCACTGGCGTCGTTGGTAGCTTGCATGGCTTCCTGAAGCTGACTGATCTGACTATCCAAGTCCTCGATTTGCGCTTCCAATTGCTCTAAGCGTCGGGCCAGCCGACGCTGTTCTTTCTGATTTTCCTTTTGAAGCTGATAGTCATAGTCATTGGCAGGTGCTGGCTTGTCAGAATCGACCTGCTCCGACTCCTCACGCAAGGCTTCCTGCTCTGCCTTTTTCTCCAAATAGTAGTCATAATCACCCAAATAAAGGGTGGAGCCTGTCTCAGAAAGCTCGATGATATGTGTGGTCACGCGATTGATAAAGTAACGGTCATGGCTGACAAAGAGCAGGGTGCCGTCAAAGTCAATCAGGGCATTTTCCAGCACCTCCTTGCTGTCAATGTCCAGGTGGTTAGTCGGCTCGTCGAGGATGAGGAAGTTGTTGTTTTCCATAGACAGCTTGGCTAGAAGCAACCGCGCCCGCTCTCCACCTGATAGCATGCCGACAGACTTCTTGACATCGTCTCCCGAGAAGAGAAAAGCGCCTAAGCGATTGCGAATCTCGACCTCTGGCGTCAGCTTGAAGTCATTCCATAGCTCATCAAGAACCGTATTGCTGGCAGTCAGTTTGCTCTGGGTTTGGTCATAGTAGCCCACTTCCACATTAGCCCCCAGCTGCTCCTTGCCTCTGATGAAGGGCACTTGTCCGATTAGTGATTTAATCAAGGTCGTCTTCCCAATCCCATTTGGTCCGACAATAGCTACCGCATTAAACTTGCGAATGTCAAGGTTAATCGGCTCCGACAGGACTTCCTCACCGTAGCCAATAGCTGCATCTTCCAAGGTCAGCACAACATTGCCCGAAACTTTATCAGATTTGAATGTCATATTAGCCGATCGACTGCCGGTCTCCGGCCTGTCCAAACGCTCCATCTTTTCCAGCTGCTTACGACGGGACTGAGCCCGCTTGGTTGTAGAAGCCCGGACCAGATTGCGATTGACAAAGTCCTCCAGCGCAGCGATTTCTTTCTGTTGCTTTTCGTAGTTCTTGGCTTCAGTGGCCAGCTTCTGCTCCTTTTGGACCACAAAGCTAGAGTAATTGCCCACATAGCGATCCAAGGAATGTTTGGTCAAATCCAGCGTGATGGTCGCAACCTTGTCTAGGAAATAGCGGTCGTGGCTGACGATGATCAGGGCACCTTTATAATTTACCAAATAATTTTCCAGCCAAGCAATGGTCTCGATATCCAAGTGATTGGTTGGCTCGTCTAAGACTAGCAGTTCTGGCTTCTCCAAAAGCATCTTGGCCAGAGCCAGACGGGTATTCTGCCCGCCCGAAAGCTCAGAAATCTTCATCTTCCACATGGATTGGTCAAACTTGAAGCCATTCAAAATAGCTCGAATATCGGCCTCGTAGGTAAAACCACCTTTCTGGCGAAAGTCCTCTGACAGCTGGTCATACTGGGTCATGAGAACCGTCAGGTCTTTCCCTGACAATTCTCCCATTTGCAGCTCCATCTGACGCAAGCGCTTCTCCTGCTGGCGCAGGCTATCAAAGACCAGCAGCATCTCGTCGTAGATAGTATTCTCCGACTCAAAGCGGCTGTCCTGAGCCAGATAGGACAGGGATAAGTCTCGTTTTTTATTGATTTGACCAGAAGTCGGCTCTTCCTCGCCCACTAAAATCTTGAGCAGGGTTGACTTCCCAGCTCCGTTTTTACCGACCAGAGCAATCCGGTCACTCTCATCCACCTGCAGGTTGATATTATCAAAAAGTAGCTCCCCTGCAAAAGAGCGTTCAATCTTGTTTGCTTGTAAAATAATCATAAGACCATTATAGCAGATTTCCAAGTACAGAGCCATTGGCTGTCATAAAAAATGCAATCCAAACTATCTGTCTCTCAAGCCAATTCAAAGAAAAATTTTAAATTTTTTCGCAAGCACTCCGACCAGAATATCCTGTATAGTGATTGAGCACCAAGCTCTCCCTACCATCAAATCAGACTTTAAATTTATTGGCATACCCAAAAAAGCCGAAAGAGCTCAACTCTAACGACTTTATCTTTTATTCAACCATTTGTGTCTCAGCTAGTTTCTTATACCAGTGAGCGGATTTCTTCGGATAGCGCTCCTGCGTTTCGAAGTCTACGTAGAATAAGCCGTAGCGTTTTTCATAACCGTTAGACCAAGAAAAGACATCCATCAAAGACCAGATAAAGTAGCCCTTGACATTAGCCCCATCCGCAATCGCATCGGATAAAACTTCCAAATGCTGCTTGACATAGTCAATCCGAGCATCGTCGTAAACTGTATTGTCCACAAATTCATCTTTATAACCGAGACCATTTTCAGTGATATAGATCTTCTTGTAGTTGGGATAATCCTTCTTAATCCGCATGATCTGGTCATAGAGACCTTGCGGATAGATAATCCAATCCCAATCAGTTTTTGGTATATGGGTTGGAGATTCTCTGCGCCCTACACCCTTAATTTGGTACTTGGAGCTTCCCTTTTCGCCTTTTCCGTTATGGATAATTTCAGTTTCACCGTCAAAGTCGCGCATCCAGTCACTCATATAGTAGTTGATGCCAAGGAAGTCATTGAGGTCTTTAGCTGCTTCTAGAGCTGCAAAGTCTTCATCTCGTAGATCCAGCTGGCCACCATTGACCTTAAGGATATGATTCACTCCTGCCAGAGTAACATCTGAATAGTGTCCCAGATAAGTCGCATCTAGGATAAATTTGTTATGAATAATATCTTCCAACTCTGCCGCTCTGACATCTGCTGGATTTTCCGGATTGTAAGGATATTTTGTCGGAAGTGCATGAACGACACCAATTTCACCCTTGTAGTCCTTGTCCTTATAAAGCTTAACGGCACGGGCATGGGAGACCATCATGTTGTGATGGGATTGGAAAACCTTGGCTAAGTCATACTGGATACCTGGCGGGAATTTTCCGACTAAGTACTGACCATCACCAATGGGGCCAATTTCATTGAAAGTCGTCCAATAGCGAACTTCTGGAAATTCTTCAAAACAGAAAGCCGCATAGTCTACAAAGTGCTCGATATTCTCCCGATTCAGGAAATCTCCGTTTGAGTGGAGAGCTTCTGGCGTATCAAAATGGTGAAGAGTCACAAAGGGTTCCACATGCCGCTTGTGACATTCTGCGAAAAGATTATGGTAAAACTCTACACCTTTTGGATTGACCTCGCCATAGCCTGTCGGGAAAATCCGTGACCAAGCAATAGAAATCCGAATCCCATTGACGCCATACTCTTCAGCCAATTTCAGATCCACTGGGTATTTGTGGTAAAAGTCACTGGCAGGCTCCGCAGTGTACCAGTAATTATCTTCTAGGTATTTATCCCAGGCAACAGGTCCTTTTCCATCTGTGTGAGTCGCCCCTTCAGCTTGATAGGCTGCTGTTGCACCACCGAAAATAAAATCTTTAGGTAAGCTTTTTGTCATCTTATTTTCCTTTCAATAGCATTTGAGATGAAGGCAAGCTTGATGATATTCTTATCAAGTTGCTTCATCTCACATAAACAGATTTAGTTCTTGAATTGCTCCTGAACAAAGGCCAGTGCTCCTTTGCCATCACGGGTTAGTTTGATGTATTGGCCACCTTCAGTCTTAGCCAGCTTGATACCCAATTTATCAGTTTCCGCCTTCATGTCTTCAAAGTTGGAGGCAACTTGAGGAGCAAGGATAACCAGGTCAAATTCAGGTAACATCTCACGGTGAGCACCGTATCCACCCGCTGCTGCTTTGACAGGAACATTGTATTCAGCTGCTGCTTTATTCAAAGCGTTGGCCAGCAATCCACTAGTACCACCACCTGCACAGAGCACCAGAACATTGGTTTCTTCGCTAATATTGTTTTGCGCTGGAGCTTCTTCATCCACTCCTGCTTTTTCAAGGATAGCGTCTGCTTTAGCAGTATTAAAGTTAGCTGCTACTTTTTCTTTAAGAGCATCGTTAGCTTTGCCAGAACGTTCTTCTTCCAGGATTTGTTCGTCATAAACCTTGACAAATGGATAGTAAATAATCACATCCACTACGACAAGAAGGGCTGCAAGAACAAAGGACAGAAGCTGGAAGTTGGTACCCAGCACAATTCCCAGAGGTCCAGGTGTCACCCAAGGAAGGTTGGCTGAGAAGGAGTTCATGTTTAAGGTATCAACAAAGAATTTGAAAATCCATACGTTTGCGATAGGCGCAAAGATAAATGGAATAAAGAAAATCGGATTGAGTACGATTGGTGCACCAAAGAGAATAGGTTCATTAACACCAAAGAAAGTTGGGACAACAGATGCTCGTCCAATCGCACGGTTACGCTCAGACTTACAGATCCACATGAAGAGGAATGGAACAATCAAGGTCGCACCAGTACCACCCATAGTAACGATGAACATTTGAGTACCAGAAGTGATGACCTTATCCGCATGTTGACCAGCTTGAAGCAAGGCCAAGTTGGCATCGATATTGGCATAAGTAATGGCAGCAATGGCAGGCTCAACGATAGACGGACCGTGAATTCCTACAAACCAGAAGAAGGCATAAGCACCAAAGATAAGCGTGATTCCCAGATAGCCGTCTGCCGCTGAGAAGAGCGGAGCAAGAAGTGTTCCGATAGATTCTGCAACGGTTACTCCCAGACTTGCTTTAACTAGCAGTTCCAAACCGTAGAGCAGAACAACTGATACAGTAAATGGAATCAAGTCTTTAAATACTTGGGAAATATTTGGTGGAACTTCTTCTGGCATGCGGATGGTGACATTATTTTTTACACAAACCTTATAGACATTAACCGTAACAAAGGCTGCGATGAAAGCTGTCAAAAGACCTTTGGTTCCCATGAAGGCAGTTAGGAAGCCGCCTTCCTTGGCAGGCTCAGCAGCCATGAGGAGGAAGCCGACCATAGAAGCCAGCATAGTAGACAAGAAGTTAATCTGGTTTGTCGCAGGCAAGTCGCGGTTGACAGAGTCTGTCAAAGCCTTTGCAGTGGTCCCACCAACAAAGAAAGCCAGAATCCCCATCGAATAGCTATAAGGAGTCATTAGGAAAGTTTCAATGTCCTTAGACCAATGGAAACCCCAAGCATTTGGCACATAGGCAATCAAGATAAAAATAGATGAGAAGAGGATGACTGGCATACCGGCGATAAAGCCATCCCGAATAGCACGGAGATAGATATTCCGAGAAATCTTCTCAAAGAAAGGCTTTCCTTTCTCAATAAGTCCGATGAGTTTATTCATTATTTTACTCCTCTTTTGTATAGTTCAATCATGTGTTTCATCAAATCCTTAAGCAACAAGGTTGTCATCAGGTGGTCTTGACCATGCATCATGGTCACGCTATAGGCCAAATCCTCACCAGCAGCTTCTTTGGTCAAAAGACTGGTCTGAGCATGGTGCGCTTCGACGATACAAGCATTTGCTTCTTCCACCAAACTTTCTGCGCGGTCAAATTCTCCAGCCTGAGCTGCATTTAGTGCTTCCAGCAACTTGGAGCGAGCGTCACCTGCGTAGGCTACGATTTCAAAACCAAGTAATGTTACTTCTTCTCTATTCATGATAGATCCTCCTTTTAATGTTCCTTATAGTAATCGTTGAATATGTAAAACCAGATAAACTCGCTCACTATGATACAAGTCTATTCCAGTTTTCTGAGCAATAATCTCATAAAGACTACTTCCGATTTGATAAGCTTTGGGATAGGTCAGTTTAATCTGACTTTCCATTTCTAACAGTGAAACATTATCATCTCGGCTTCTGTCTAAGTAATCTAAGAAGTAATTGAGATGAATCATAAATCGGTCATAGAAGTTGCTATTCTCCGATGTTCTTTTAATTCCCTGCTTTCTCAGCTCTTCTTCTACAGCCGCTAGAATTTCCTTCCGCTGATCTAAATGACCTTGCCCTGCTGGACTGGAGACCCCTTCTGCATTGATAAAGTGATAGGCGATTCTGTTTATTTCATCGTCTGGAAATGCTTCTAAGAGTCGTTCCCGATAAATAGCTACTGCTTCTTGAGCAATTTGATAAGGAATGGGATATTTATCTGAAGCATCTGGCAGATCACTACTCTTGTACCGTCCCTGCTGGAGCGCTTGATAAGAACAGTAAATATGATCCGTCAGTGTGACATAAATATACTCCTGGACTGGGTAATGGTATTTCTTAGAAAGCGTGTCAATCACATCGTAAGTCACTGTGATAAAGTCCAGCGGCACATCTTTGAGCAAGGCTACAAAGTTTTCCTTGGACTCTTCCGTTCTCATACGAAAGACTTTCTCAATCTTACTTTCCAGAACAGGATCACCCTTTTTCTTATTGAATGCTATCCCACTACCAATCAGAACAACCTCTTCACCATTTTCATGTTTGGCTAGAGCAACATTGTTATTCATAGGAAGTATGATTCGATACATAGTTCCCTCCTTATCATTTTCTTGAGCCTTCGTGAAATAAAAATGACCGCAAACAAACGGAAAAACACAAGAGCACTTGCCTCTTCCAATTCATTTGCGGTCACGCCTAATCCAACTTAGTAACGCTCACCCTATTCAATTTATGGTTTCATTATAGCACATCAAAATGTGAATGTAAACCCTTTCTTTTGTTTTTTTTAAATATTTTTTAGAAGTCCACTTTTTTACTAAAGATTTAGCACTGTTGCAAGCTTGTCCACACGAAAACTCATTACATTAATATATATGTAATAAATATCAAAGAGTACAAGGCATTCTAAAAACTTCTTGGAAAGCTTGCACTGAACTTGCCATGAAAGACTTGCTCTCACTCGATTAAGGCTCTTCATGTCATAAGTTTTTTTCTTCTATAAAAAATTGCTTGTAGTTTACAGAAAACTCCCTAGAACTTCTTGATTTTGCATGACCAAGTAAATGCCCAGCAAAATAATCAAAACAAAAAGACTTAGCTTTATCATCCCTTTGACAAAACGAACAATCCATAGAATAATCATGGAACCAATCAGCCACATAATGGCTGAATGCTGGAAAAATCCTTGAACTGTCTCCACATTCTCGCCAAAGAAGGCCTGAATAGGCGCTGGAACATGAGTCTCCCAAGCTGCTGTCACGCCTAGCTGGTTAGCAATGTCGCTGCCGCTTTTCCACAGCCAAGCAAAAATTCCTGAGTTAAAAAGAAAGAGGAAAACTTGCTCTGGGAAGCGTCTAATAAAATTAAAAATCGTTTTTAGCATACCTTTATGATTGATACAAGTCTTTTACAGCCTGGATATCTGCTGGCTGAATACTATAAAATGAGCCTGCCGACTGCATCACTGATTCCTCCTCATTATGGTCTAATCCGATAGCATGGCCCAATTCGTGCGCTGCTGTATTGACAATCCGCTCATGAGAATAACCATAGCGTCTGTCCAACAAGTAGTAACTATTAAGGCGAACAGTCACATGGGTGAAACGATTGGTCAGCAGGTTGGTCTTGGACTCTGCCTCGCCAGCTGCACTGACATTGCCATCATTCATCTCCGTCGCAACAATATCCGCCTTGTCTTTGTCATTGATGATTTGAAAGGTGAAGACACCTGTCTGGTTCCAAGAATCAATGGCCTCCTGATAGGCTGAACGGAAGGTTTCATTATTTGTATCGATATAAATTGTGGCGCTTGGCTGATCCCAACGAGCCCCTGTTGTTGCATGCTCATCTGTCAGCTGATGGGACTGAATTCCCTCACTAGTCTGAAAACCAGTGGAAAGTCCTTGATGCGTTAAGAATTGATCCACTTGAGTAACAGTAGTTCGAAGAGCCTGCGATAATCCCTCTGCCCCCGTCTCTGTCGAAGTAGTAAAATAAAAAACACCTACAAGAACAAGGAAACTGAGTGCCACAGACCAAATAAGTCCCCAGATGAGCCGCCAAAGAAAGCGGACTATAAATCTAATAGAATTAAAAATAAACTTCACGGCAAGCTCCTTTCTCATAGAATGCACGAGAGATTTAGTCTAGCATCTTTCGCTTAAATAAAACTGAATATGCATAAAGAGCAAGTATCGCAATAAATGACTCGGATGTAAACTCCCACTTGAAAAGACGAAAAAAGAAGCTGAGAAACTCAGCCTCTTCTTAAGTAAATTACAATTCGATATCACCGAAAAGATCAGCCATTGAGAATCCAGTTTGAGTTTCTGGAAGCTCGAAGTCACGTTTTTCTTGACGACGTGGACGACGTGGACGAGATTGACGTTTTTCTTCTTTTTGGCCTTCTTCTTGAGCTGGACGCTCTTCAAGAGCCTTGATAGAAAGTGATACACGCTCAGCAGCAGCATTCACTTCAAGAACTTTAACAGTTACTTCTTGACCAACTTTAAGAGCATCTTTTGGATTTTCAACACGTTTGTGTGAAATTTGTGAGATGTGAACAAGTCCGTCAATACCTGGCAATACTTCAACGAAAGCACCGAAGTCAGTCAAACGTTTTACTGTACCTTCAACTACATCGCCAGCAGCAAGTTTTTGTTCAACACCATCCCATGGTCCAGGGGTTGTAGCTTTAAGTGAAAGAGACACGCGGCCTTCTTCTTCGTTCAAATCAAGAACTTTCACTTCGATTTCGTCACCAACTGAAACAACAGATTTTGGTGAAACGTTGCGCTCGTGAGAAAGTTCAGTCAAGTGAACCAAACCATCAACACCACCAAGGTCAATGAAAGCACCGAAGCTTGTGATGCGAGCAACTTTACCAGTCACAACATCACCAACATTCAATTTACCAAATACTTCTGCACGCGCTGCTGCAGCTTCTGCTTCTACAACTTCACGACGTGAAAGGATGAAGCGGTTTTCTTTTGGATCTACTTCTTTGATCTTAGCATCAAATTCTTGACCTACAAAACGTTCAGTGTTGCGAACGAAACGAGTATCGAGCATTGAAGCTGGAATAAATCCACGAAGTCCTTCAAACTCAACAGAAAGTCCACCTTTAACAGCACGAGTGCCCTTAACAGTAACAACTTCTTCTTCACGACCAACCAATTTGTCCCATGCTTTGCGAGCTTCTAAACGTTTTTTAGATACTAGGTAAGTAACTGTATCTGTATCTTTACCTACTACTTGACGAAGAACAAGCAATTCAAGTGTGTCACCTGGTTTTACAAAGTCATTGATGTCAGCATCACGATCATTTGTCAACTCACGCAGAGTCAAAACCCCTTCAACACCAGTACCAGCAATGGCAACATTAGCTTGGTTAGCATCCACTGTCAATACTTCAGCAGTAACGACATCACCTGGCTCGACTTGGCTAACACTGTTTAGCAAATCTTCAAATTCATTCATCTAAAAAAATCCTCCAACAATCAAGTATACTACTTGACATACTTATAATTATTTTCCTAAGCACCCGCAAACGACATTGATTTATCTTTACCGTTTTCCACCCTATAAAGAAATAAAATATCCGACGATATTTTATCCTTTATCTGATATATTACCTAAGAACTGGGGTAGCTGGATTCGAACCAACGCATGAGGGAGTCAAAGTCCCTTGCCTTACCGCTTGGCTATACCCCAATGATGAAATGGAGAGAGAGGGATTCGAACCCCCGAACCCGAAGGAGCGGATTTACAGTCCGCCGCGTTTAGCCTCTTCGCTATCTCTCCGACAATCAACGATATCAATTATATCATTAATCTAATAAAAGCGCAAGCCCTTATTTTCCTAAATTGTAGGTTTCAATCAAAGTTTCCACCGCTTTTTCAAGCTTTTTATATAAACTTTCAACATTTCCATTCTTGATAATAGCAAACTGACCGTCAAACTCGGCAATCTCGCCAATGACTTTTTTCCCAATAGAAAGTGTGTAGCCATCAAATTGATCCGCACCAAGTGTCACCTTACTATCCGCAATCTGAATCTCAATTTTTTTATCTTTTTTACTCATTCTTCTACCTCTTTCAAGTTTCTATTTTACACAAAAATAGCAAAGCTGGCAAGTGATTTCCTCAATAAAAAGAGCCTCAAAGGGCTCTTAAAGTTATTCGTCTACTTTTACAATCCAACCTTCTGGGGCTTCCACATCACCAAATTGGATACCAGTCAGCTCATCGTAGAGTCTGCGAGTCACTGGACCGACTTCTGTCTCGCTATAGAACACATGGAAATCATCACCGTGCTGGATTCCTCCAATTGGTGAGATAACTGCTGCCGTACCACAAGCTCCTGCTTCGACAAAGCGATCTAAGTTATCAATCGGAACATCACCTTCAACCGGAGTCATGCCCAAGCGGTGTTCTGCCAAGTAAAGTAAAGAATATTTGGTAATGGACGGCAGAATGGACGGGCTAAGCGGAGTCACAAATTCATTGTTTGCTGTAATTCCAAAGAAGTTGGCTGATCCGACTTCTTCAATTTTGGTATGAGTTGACGGATCTAGGTAGATAACATCAGAGAAGTTGCGAGACTTAGCCATCTTACCTGGTAGGAGACTAGCTGCGTAGTTACCACCCACCTTAGCAGCACCCGTACCATGTGGAGCTGCACGGTCATATTCATCTTGGATCAAGAAGTTGGTTGGAACCAAGCCACCCTTGAAGTAGTTTCCAACTGGCATAGCAAAAATCGTAAAAATGTACTCCTCTGCTGGTTTTACACCGATGATATCTCCGATACCAATCAAAAGGGGACGAAGGTAGAGAGTTCCCCCTGTTCCATATGGCGGTACATAGTCTTCGTTTGCGCGGACAACAGCCTTACACGCTTCCACAAACATTTCAGTTGAAACTTGTGGCATCAAGAGACGATCACATGTGCGTTGCAGGCGCTTAGCATTCTCATCTGGACGGAAAAGCTGGACACTGCCATCCTTGGTACGATAAGCCTTTAGACCTTCGAAAGCCTGCTGGCCATAGTGAAGACTTGGTGAAGACTCCGAAATATGCAGGGTCGCATCTTCTGTCAGCTTGCCTTCTTCCCACTGACCATTTCGATAATAAGCGATATAGCGATAAGGCAATTTCATATATGAAAAGCCAAGATTTTCCCAATCAAGATTTACTGTCATAGTCTTTTTCCTCTTTTCCTTATCTTTCAATTTATAGATACTCCCTATTGTACACCTTTTTCTGAAAAATTCAATCATTATTTTCAATTTTCTGAAAATTTATTTTTTAAAAAACCAGTTCGTGTGAACTGGCTTGTTGATTACTTGATATAAGCTGAGAAGACTTCTTCGTCTGAAATAGAATCAGAAATGAAGCTACCGTTGCTGGTGCGCTCAGACAGGCTGAGGTCGGCCAGATTGATTTCATAGGCCGTTCCTTTATTAGAAAGCACCTGCAAAATCTGCTCCTCACTGGCTTCAGCTTCTGTTGTAAAGAGTTCAAAGTCTGCTGCTTCGTCATAGACTGGTCCAGCCGCAAAGACTCGATGTGGCTTGGTCTTAAGCTCTCTCAGAACTTGAAGACCGCGATTTGCTCGACTAGTAACAGGAATGTCTGCGACTGCCATACGCTTGAGCGAACCGCGCTGAGTCAGGATGTAAAGCGAGTCAGTATTGGCAATAAAGGCTGCTGCTAAGACATCGTCCTTCTTGAGGTTGATAGCTTTAACCCCAGCTGCCTTAGCTCCGATCACAGGAACTTCCTCAATATTGAAGCGAAGAGCATAGCCATTCTTGGTCACGAGCATAACATCATCCAGCTTAATCGACGCCAGAGCAATGACCTGGTCGTCTTCATTTTTTAGTTTAGCAAACTTGAGCGACTTGGACTTGTAGGTCCGCCAAGGACTGAACTCCTTGCGCTCCACTCTCTTGATTTGTCCCAGTTTGGTCGCTGCAAAGTAGGTCCCCTCCTCAAAGTTGTCCAGCAACTCTGCATAGATAACCTCTTCTTTGGTATCAAAGTTATTGATGGTCTGGCTGAGGTGTTCTCCGATTTCTTTCCAGCGGATATCTGACAGTTCATGAACAGGCCGGTAAATAACATTTCCAAGACTGGTGAAAATCAATAAATGCTGAGTCGTCTTGGCTGGACTGACGAAAATCAATCGGTCATCATCACGCTTGCCCATCTCCTCTAGGGTAGAAGCTGAGAAGGAACGCGGACTGGTACGCTTGATATAGCCAGAACGTGTCACGCTAACATAGGTTTCTTCCTCCACGATGAGACTAGCCGTATCAATCTCAATAGCGTTTGCTGTATCTTGCAACTCACTGAGACGCGGATTGCCAAACTTCTTCTTGACATCGCGGAGCTCCCGCTTCATGAGGTTATACATAGTTCGCTCATCGCCGATAATGGCAGCCAGCATGGCAATCTTCTCGCGCAGCTCTGCTTCTTCCTCTTCCAGAACCACTACGTCTGTATTGGTCAAACGGTAGAGTTGGAGAGTGACGATAGCCTCAGCCTGCTCCTCAGTGAAATCATAGCTAACTTTAAGATTTTCCTTGGCGTCTGCTTTGTTTTCTGAAGCACGAATCAGGGCAATCACCTCGTCCAAGATGGAAATAACCCGAATCAGTCCTTCCACGATATGAAGTCGTTTCTCAGCCTTGGCCTTGTCAAAACGGCTGCGAGCCAAAATGATCTCCTTGCGATGGGCAATATAGCTGGTCAAGATTGGTACAATCCCCACCAAACGAGGCGTGAAATTGTCAATCGCCACCATGTTGAAGTTGTAATTAACTTGCAAATCGGTGTACTTAAAGAGGTAGTTGAGAATCAGCTCGGTATTGGCGTCTTTCTTGAGTTCGATGGCAATACGAAGACCGTCTCGGTCAGACTCGTCCCGCACCTCAGCAATGCCAGCCACCTTATTGTTGACCCGCACATCGTCAATCTTCTTGACCAAGACCGCTTTATTAATCTCGTAAGGAATCTCGGTGATGACGATTTGCTCTTTACCGCCCTTCAGCTTTTCAATCTCAGTTCTGGAGCGCACCACGACGCGACCTTTACCAGTCTCGTAGGCTTTCTTGATCTCATCACGACCTTGGACAATAGCTCCTGTCGGGAAGTCTGGACCAGGCAGAAACTCCATGAGTTTGTCCACTTTAGCAGACGGATGGTCAATCATATAGATAACCGCGTCAATCACTTCTGCTAGATTATGAGGCGGAATATCCGTCGCATAACCAGCTGAAATCCCAGTTGCTCCATTGACCAAGAGGTTAGGAAAGGCAGCCGGCAGAACAGTCGGCTCCTTCTCGGTATCGTCAAAGTTCCAAGCAAAAGGAACGGTATCTTTCTCGATATCCTGCAAAAGATAACCAGCCATCTCAGACAGCCGCGCCTCAGTATAACGCATAGCCGCTGGTGGATCACCGTCCATGGAACCGTTGTTACCGTGCATCTCAACGAGAATCTCACGGTTCTTCCAGTCCTGAGACATGCGGACCATAGCATCGTAGATGGAGCTGTCACCGTGAGGGTGGAAATTCCCCATGATGTTCCCGACAGACTTGGCAGACTTGCGGTAGCCCTTGTCAAAGGTGTTGCCGTCCTTGTTCATGGAATAAAGAATACGGCGCTGCACAGGCTTCAAGCCATCGCGAATGTCCGGCAAGGCCCGCTCTTGAATGATGTATTTGGAGTAGCGACCAAAGCGCTCTCCCATGATGTCCTCAAGGGACATGTTTTGAATATTGGACATAATAATTCTCTTTTTAGTGTTTTATTGTAAAGTAAATCTATATTTTATAAATTTAACTGTTTCTTTGTAGGTAGTGAGAAAAGAAGAGCAATCCTACTAATCCTATAATAAATAAAAGATTAATTTTAATAACAAATAAGCTAAGTAGGGTATTAATTAAGCCGTGAAAAATGGCGCAATAAAGGATCGACTTAGTCTTTTTGAAAACAGCTGCTAGAAGAATACTGAGATAAATTGCAAATAGACTGAATAATATAAAAGGCATCCTACTTTGAGAGCTTCCAATCACAAACCATAAAGGTACATGCCATACTGCCCAAATACAACCTGTTATCAAACCGGAAATCCAAAAGGAGAATCTAGTTTCCAAAGTTGGTTGCAAGATGCCTCGCCATCCCAATTCTTCTTCGCCACCATAAACACAGACTGCACTTAAAAAAACAACAAACAAATTTCCTAGTGGAAAAGCCGGATTAAGCTCCTTAGATGAGAAAGCAATGACACCTGTCTGCACGAAAATTAGTAAAAGAAATAACAAAATATATTTCTTTGAGTCCCCTAAGATAAAAGAGACTATGCTTTTAATGGATTTTTGAGGCAAACAAGAAATGGCTGCAATGGTTGGACCGAAACCTCCTAGTAAATGGAGAAAAACTCCTAGTGGACTTGTTAGACTTAAGAGGCTCATTTGCGTCAGAAAAGCGAGCAATCCCCAACCAAGCCCCCAAGAAATGAGAAAACTAATCAGTAAAAATTTTGTTATCTTATTATTTTGTAAATGTTTCATTTGTTTCTAGTCTTTCCTCAGCATACTCAATCATCTTCTCAGCTACTTCCTTATCGTAATCAAATCCCATCTTTTGAGCAAGGATTTGAGCTTCTTGGTGGAAAAGTTGCATCGTAGCAAACAAAGACTGAGTGATTTTCTCTATATTTGAAAATTCAAGCAAATTTGAAAATTCTTTCTCTTTCTCAGCAGGCAAATACTGAAAGAGATACTTGTAGTTCTTGCCGACGTCGACAGTCCCCCGATCACCTGCGACCTGCCAAGCCAAGACCTTCAAGAGTTCTTGTTGGCAAATACCGTAGAGATGGTCAGTCGCATAGATGAGTTGCTTGCGATGAATCCCCTTAACCACGTAGGCTGATACCCACCAAAATTCATTGCAGGATTTATCAAAGTCAGTCTCACTGGCTTGTGCCGTCCAATAGCGCTCAGGTGTCGGTGCATAAGAAGCAAACAGCCCCTGCGGGTCATCCAGCACCGTGAAATCCGCTTCGCTATTCACCCACTCTTTGATGTGCTCCTTTGGGCAAAGAGTCAAATCTATCCGATTGCCATCTTCAAAGAGCATGAGATAGAGGCGGCGATGGTCTAGTAGGATATGCTGCTCAATCATGCGCTTTCCAAACTTTTCCAACCAAGCAAGGTCAGCCGCCAGAGTGTCCAAATTCTCCACAATGTAGACCACATCATAGTCTTGGAACTCGTCCTTGGGAACCTTTGGATTTGTCCGCGAACCAGACATAGCGACAGCCTCGACTTTTAGAGTTTTTGCGGTTTGTAAAATTAAATCAAGCATTTTGGGTTCAGTTCTCATGGAAACACCTACCTTTTTAGTGGAAACTCTCGATTCTGTAGAGGGTATGTCTATAAAGGGGACTGTTTGCTGGAACTTTTTCATTATCAAATTCTTTGACAAATTCCATGCCTAGCTTTTGCATGACTTTTTGCGAAGGGAGATTGAGCAAGGATGTAAAAGAGTAAACTTCTGACAAGCCAGCTTGCTGGAAAGCGAAGTCTAGACAGGCTTGGGCAGCCTCCGTCGCATAACCACGATTCCAAAACTCTTTTCGCAGACGCCAGCCGATTTCTACAGCTTCTTTTCCAGCAAAAATCCGTAAATCCGAATGGTGCAGACCTACCAAGCCGACAAACTCCTGACTGTCCTTTTCTTCAACAGCCCAAAGACTGTATCCATAAGCCTTAACTTCATCTTGAATGCCCTGATAAAGCCGCAAGGACTCCGCTTGACTATATGGCTTTGGGAAATACTGCATGACCTCCGGATCCTGATTCATAGCGATCAAAGCCGGCAAATCAGATTCCTGCAAGTCCCGTATAATGAGACGGTCTGTTTCAAGAATAGTCATCTAAACACTCCTCTACAAACTTTCTTACCTAACAACTCCTCAGCTTTATATAAGCTGTACCCTTCGTAATAATATGAAGCATCCACACCCTTAAAGAAACGGGCCTGAGTTTGTAATGTCTAGTTTATTTTCCAATACCATGTTTGTTCCCATTTCTATTCTTTTTAGAACTTCAAAACTTCGCCTTATGTTGCAAAAACTCGTCTATCTGTGAGGGACTTCTTCAGAAGAAAGCTACTTTTCCTCACCTACTGCTTCTTGCTTGCTTTTCTTTGGTGTTAATTTTTTATAGCGACTACGGATAGCGTTGAGATGGTCACGGAGATCGGCATACTGCTTTTTATCTGGATAAGCATAGGCGTTGATTGCAGTAAAGTCCACAAGGAAGTCATAGATTTCTTGCAGTTTCACACGGACTTCCTTGTTTTGACTAGGTGCCTTGCCTTTTTGCTCAGCCAAGCGCTCCTTATAGACTTTTTCAAACTGAGAGTGCGCCTTTGTCAAGGTTTCTACATGAGTTGTCAAATGCAGAGTTGAAAGGGCAGTTTGGTAGTCACTATCTTTTAGCTCCTTGAGCAAATGGTTAATAGCTTCTGTCTCTTTTTCGTAGCTCATACTCGTTAGCCCAGCATAATTTTTGAAAAGTTTGCTGAGTTTGTCGTAAGCTTCCTTGCTACTTGCCTCTTTCACACGAGAGAAGGCCTTGACCAAACCAGACAAGGTAGAAAGCGCATCATCACGCTCACGATCAGACGCTTCCAGACTAGCCACCGTTTGACTGGCCTTGGAACGGTGCAAACCAGCTTGCAAGGTCTCAAGGAGTTTCTCCATATCCCCAAGCTTCGTTGCATAAACCTGCTCAGACTTATTTGCTTTTGTAAAAGCATTGACAGCCTCAAGACTATCGCTCAGCAGTTGGAAGAAACTCTTTCCTTCCAATCTGGTCATATCTAAATTTGTAATCTTATATTTCATTTTTTTCTCCTAAAATTTTATTAAATTGTTTCTCATAATTTTGGTGGAAGGTCGTCCACTTGGCAGTGTTGATGTCGGATTTTCCGATCTTCTCCCTGTCAGCCAGGCAGCTCATCGGAATTTCCGAAGAGACTTCTCAAATGATAGGGAGGTCGTCGGAAATTCCGACAAGCTCCCTACCACTTAAAATAGATCAGCGGATTTCCCGATGAGGGGGTGGGGGGGCTTTTTTAGTGAATTCTTTCCTCTAATAGTCAGGGTAAAGAGGATCTTTAGCAGGGATAACCTTATCAGAAAGTTCCCTACCGAGAGAATAAAAGTTATCCTCACTCGGCTTCGCATAATCAAGAATATCCTTTTGGGGATCATATTTCATATCCCAGCGATTTCCCATAAGAGTATAAAACCTTTGCTGTTCTTCATTGTTCTTAAACCCCTCCTTTAACATTGGAATGAATTTAGAAATTTGTGAATCTAAATATGCAAAAGCAGTATCATAAATATTATCATCTCCAACAATTTTTATTTCGTTCTCAGGAAAATGAGCAATATTTCTTGTATAATTTTCTAAATCATTATATCTAGTATCTGAAAGAGGCTCCTTACTCCACGGAGTAGTCACAAAATTCTCTGATAAAGGTTTTTCCGGTTTATCTTTGTAAGAATAATTTAATTTTGTAGCTATAGCCAAAAACGGATATACTCGTAACTCATAAGCGATATTATCAATACCGGGACGACCATAAAATCTAGACCTTAAATCCCTGGCTCCTAGTTTTCCATAAAAATTTTTCGGAAGAACTGAGGTAGTAATTTCGTCAATAGTTTTACCTGTACTTGATTGACTGATAACATTATCATAAGATACAGGTAATAAAATTAAATTCGAGAAACGCCTACCGTCTTTAAAAATCCAAAATAGTTTAGCAGGGATATACATATAGTAAGACGGTTTGGGCGGTATAGTTAATGGTTTTGTAGATTCGTTATACAATGTATAGCTTGGATTCTCTTGCCAGAAATTTTGAACAATATTAAAATTTGTTGTATCAAGATATTTGCTTCTATCCTGGTTAATTTTATTATTTTCCTGATTTTTGATATTATTCTCTTGGTTCTTTTCATTATTTTCAATTGTCCTAAATCCTAGAAACATCGTAAAGCCTAACGATATTATAGAAATCACTAAAGGCAAAAACTGAATAATTTTATCAAAAACAGTTTTATCATTATTCTGATTTTTTATAAGTAAAGGTTGAGGAATGGTGAAACTTGCGTTATCAGTTTTGTTTTCAATATCATTTGTATTTCCCTTTTTCTGATTAGTTTTACTAGATAGATTAACCTTCGCAACAAATTCTTTTTTAATATCTTTTTCTGGAATACTCTTTTGTTTTTTCTTTTTATTTGCCATACACTTCTCCTCCTACGACGTGAGAAAAGCAAAACGTTATTTTTTGCTTTTCGAGCTAGTAAGGGAGTTAGCTTGTCCGCCTGATAGCGGCAAGCGTCTTTTCATTAGGAGCTTTTGCTCCAATGAAAAGTACTCCGTTAAAAAACTGTCTGCTCCTCCAAAGTAAACTTGACATTGTCCTCAATCCACTTGCGGCGTGGTTCGACCTTGTCGCCCATGAGGACATTGACGCGGCGTTCGGCGCGGGCCAGGTCCTCGATAGTGACACGGATGAGGGTGCGGGTTTCGGGATTCATGGTCGTCTCCCAGAGCTGGTCGGCATTCATTTCACCGAGCCCCTTGTAGCGTTGAAGAGTAGCTCCTTTGCCAAACTTGCGGCGCAGGTCGTCCAGTTCGCCATCGGTCCAGGCATACTCGACGACTTCGCTCTTGCCCTTACCCTTGGACATCTTGTAGAGAGGCGGCAGGGCGATATAGACGCGGCCAGCCTCGACCAGCGGGCGCATATAGCGATAGAAAAAGGTCAGCAGCAAGGTCTGGATATGGGCACCGTCGGTGTCCGCATCGGTCATGATGATGATCTTGTCATAGTTGGCATCCTCAAGGGTAAAGTCTGACCCAACACCAGCTCCAATCGTGTAAATCATGGTGTTGATTTCTTCGTTCTTGAGAATGTCAGCCATCTTAGCCTTGGCGGTATTGATAACCTTACCACGTAGGGGCAGGATAGCTTGGAACTTACGGTCACGGCCTTGCTTGGCAGAGCCACCGGCAGAGTCACCCTCGACCAGATAGAGTTCGTTCTTGGCTGGATTCTTGGACTGGGCCGGAGTCAGCTTACCAGACAGCAAGCCCTTGTCTTTTTTATTCTTCTTGCCATTCCGACTTTCGTCACGCGCCTTGCGGGCCGCTTCTCTAGCATCTCTGGCCTTGATGGCCTTGCGGATAAGGTTAGATGCCAGCTCACCATTTTCCAAGAGGAAGAAAGTCAGCTTGTCAGAGACGATGGAGTCCACGGCCGGACGAGCTAGAGGGCTGCCCAGCTTGTCCTTGGTCTGTCCTTCAAACTGGAGGTGTTCTTCTGGTACGAGGATGGACAGGACAGCAGCCAGACCCTCACGGTAGTCCGAGCCTTCCAGATTCTTGTCCTTTTCCTTGAGCAGACCTGTCTTTCTGGCATAGTCATTCATGGCCTTGGTAATGGCTGTCTTGAGTCCCGTCTCATGGGTACCACCGTCTTTGGTGCGGACATTATTGACAAAGGACAGGATATTGTCCGAGTAGCCATCGTTGTACTGGAGAGCCACCTGAACTTGGAAGCCGCTCTCCTCGCCCTCGAAATAGAGGACAGGCGTCAGGGTTTCCTTGTCTTCATTGAGATAGCTGACAAAGTCTTCAACCCCGTTTTCATAGTGAAACTCTACTTCTTCGCCAGTCCGCTCATCAGTCAGCGACAGACGGACATTCTTGAGCAGGAAGGCTGATTCCTTAAGCCGCTCCGCAATAGTGTTGTACTTGAAGTCTGTCGTTGAAAAAATCGTATCGTCCGGCATGAAGGTCACCTTGGTTCCAGACTTGGACTTAGGCGCGGTGCCGATTTTCTTGAGCGTAGTGACTGGTTTTCCACCATTTTCAAAGCGCTGCTTGTAAACAGCTCCGTCGCGCGTAATTTCCACTTCCAGCCAGCTGGACAGGGCATTGACAACAGAGGATCCTACACCGTGGAGTCCACCCGAGGTCTTATAACCACCTTGACCAAACTTCCCTCCAGCATGGAGAACGGTGAAAATAACCTCAACCGTGGGAATACCCATCGCGTGCATGCCGACTGGCATACCGCGTCCGTGGTCTGCGACAGTCAAACTGCCGTCCTTGTTTATGGTAACCTCGATTCGGTCACCGAAGCCTGACAGGGCCTCATCGACAGCATTGTCCACAATCTCCCAGACCAGATGGTGAAGTCCCGCTCCGTCGGTCGATCCGATATACATCCCCGGACGTTTGCGAACCGCATCCAACCCTTCTAATACCTGAATGGCATCGTCATTGTAATTGTTAATATTGATTTCCTTTTTTGCCACAAGGAACCTCCTGCATGATAGTCATCCTTATTATCTTACAAGTTTTTGGTAAATTTTGCAAAGTTTTTTTCTACAAAATACCCTTTAAAGGCTGATAGAATCTGGATTTTAAGTGATTTTGGAGAAAGGCAGCTTAGCTGCAAGCGTCAGACTAGACAATTCACTTAAAATATTCTTATCATAGTCCTTTGTCCAAGTTCCAAATCATGGTATAATAAAATCATGATGAACACGATAATTGGATTATTACTAGCATATTTACTGGGCTCCATTCCGACAGGTTTGTGGATTGGACAGATTTTCTTTAAAAAGAACCTCCGCGAATACGGCAGTGGCAATACTGGCACGACCAATACTTTCCGTATTTTGGGAAAGACGGCAGGGACGGCTACTTTTGCTATCGACTTTCTCAAAGGTACACTGGCAACGCTGCTGCCGCTTTTCCTGCATATTGATGGGATTTCACCACTGATTTTTGGTCTCTTGGCCGTGATTGGCCATACCTTTCCAATCTTTGCTGGCTTCAAGGGCGGAAAAGCCGTGGCGACTAGTGCAGGAGCTGTTCTAGGCTTCTCACCCGCTTTCTTTGTCTATCTGATATTGGTCTTTGTGACAACCCTCTATCTGGGAAGTATGATTTCTCTAGCCAGCGTGGTTTCTGCAAGCGTGGCTATCCTGTCTGTCTTGATTTTTCCTGCTTTAGGCTTTATCCTACCTAGCTATGATTTCCTCTTTACCCTGATTATCATTCTCTTAGCAGCTATTATCATCCTTCGTCATCGGGACAATATCCAACGGATTCGAAATAAAACTGAAAACCTAATCCCTTGGGGCATCAACTTGACCAAGCAAAATCCAAAAAAATGAGAGTGGGACAGAAATCGGTAATTCGTTAGAATTCGATTTCGTCGTCTCACCTCCGCACAGTTGAGTAGGGCTGTAAATGCTGATGAAATCAGCGTAGTATAGCCCACTTAACCACTGCGTCTTGCTCGACAATCCAAAAAAAACAATTGAGAGGCTAGGACTTTTGTCCCAGCCTCATTTTTTTAATCTTTTTGAGTTTTTTTCAGGCCTGCTGCACCCAGCATTCCGAATACTAAGCCAAACATAGAAAGAAGGAAAGGATTCTTGCTTCCTGTTTTCGGAAGAATTCCTTGTTTGCTTGCTACTTCTGTCGGACGAACCTGTGCTGGAGCTTGATAAGTTGCCTTATTTGCTACTGGCTGAGCTGTATTTGGCTTCTCAACAGCAGGTTGTTCTTGTGGTTTTGTCTCAGGCACAACTGGATGATTGGGTTGGCTAGGAACTACTGGATTGCTTGGTCTTGTTGGAACTGTTGGATTAGTTGGGTTGGTAGGATTGGTAGGATTGGTTGGGTTTGCTGGATTGCTTTGTCCAGGCTTAGAAGCGGCATCTTTTGGATTAGTACCCTGCTGGATTTCCTCGATATCTGTGTAACCATCTCCATCTGTATCCTTGCTAGCAGACATCGAAATCGTGCGAGAATTTGGATTAATTGCTGCATAGGCTGTCAAATCTGCACTTTCCAGATATTCTGCAAAGGCCACGTCCATAGATGGACCTTCCTCACGCGCACCACCCAGCATGGTATAACCATCACCACCTGCTGCTAGGAAGTCATTGGTTGTCAGGTAATAGGTCTTAGCCAAGTCAAGGGCTTCATAAACACCTGTTTCTTTGTTTTTGATTTCAATGCGGAGGATCCTTTTCTCTGCTGGCAGAGTTGTGTCATAGTAAACTTTGGCACCAGAGACTTGCAAGAAACCGCCGCTTGGCTCGAGCAATGGTTGGCCGTTTTCATCCAAGACAGGTTTTCCATCTTTTTCTTGCAGGATTGAGCCCAAAGATTTGGCAAACATATCTGCGATATTCTGACCTGTTACCTTGATTTGTGAAATGGTATTTCCAAAAGGCAATACAGCGATGACATTTCCCTTTGTGATCGGCTTGTCTTTAGCAATGGTTTCCCGTAGGCCGCCACCGTTGGTCACAGCCAAGTCTGTTTTGTTGGCAAAGCCTGTTTGGCCGTATTTGTAAAGGGCATCGGCTACCACATTCCCCAGATTGGTTTCTCGAACGCGGACATTTTCACGGTCACCGTTAAGCTCAACAGGGCTATTGGCCACGATTACCTTGGCATTTTCTGCATCATATTTTTCCTTGATCTTCTTGACCATCTCTGCTACAACTGGGTCTGGACTAGCTTTTTTAGCTGTTTCAGCAGGGATTTGCTGAGGATCGCCCAGAAGTTGGTTGGCCTTGAAAGTAACTTTACCGATATTATGCAAATAGCTACCAGTCTGGTTGTAGGTCACATTTTCACCGTAAGTAGTGGACTCTACTGTATGAGAATGGCCATCAATCACTGTAACGCGCTTGCCCTTCAGCTTAGCATTTTTAGAAAGGGCTTCAGCCAAGGTAGAACCGCGCCATTCAACTGGTGTCGTAGTATCCACACCCAAGTGAGCCAGAACGACATAGTTTTTGTAAGTCTTGCCTTCAGCTGCTGCACGCGCTTCAACTTCGTCAATCACCCGATTAACCTCTGTGATTGGATCCGCGAAAGTCACACCTTGAATATTTTTTGGGTGCGTTTTTGTAGCTGTCTCAGGAGTGGTCACCCCAATCACGACAAATTCATCACCTTCTACATTCTTATCCTTGTCCACAATAGTTGATGCTTGGAACACACGGGCATTGTTGGCATAGGTATTAGCACTGAGAAGTGGGAAATTGAGTATTTCTTTGTATTTTTTAGCCTCATCCAAACCGAAGTCAAATTCATGGTTTCCGACCGCCATAGCATCATAGCCGATTTCATTGAGAATCTTCGCGCGTTCTTGCCCTTTGGAGCTGTTAGAAATTGGCAGACCTTGGAAAGCATCTCCTGCATCTACAACCAGCGTTTGAGGATTTTTCGCACGTTCTTCCTTGATAACCGTTGCAAGTTTGGCATCACCGATAACACCTTTTTCTTCGACGATACGACCGTGCACATCGTTTGTATGAAGAATGGTAGCTTCAGGCAAGCTTGCGTCGGACGCTCCTGATACATCTTGAGCATTAGCTGCGATGGCCGCATTAACACTAGCTTCATCGGCAGAAACTCCACCTGCTTGCGCCAAATCCGTTTCAACCGGTTTTTGAGCTGGTTCGTTCACATTTGCCACAGCAGTTGCTGGCTGAACCTCATCCGCAGCAACTTGATGGTCCAAAAAGGCAGGTGCCAACAGAACCGTAGACAAAACAGGTAAAATAAGATGCTTCTTTTTCATAAATAAAAGCTCCAGTCTATGTTTTTTCTACTATTATACTGTTTTTATTGTAAAAAGGGAATGCCCTTTCAAAGAATCTTTCCTCTTAATACGAAAAACGTTCCAAAATAACATGGAACGTTGACTTTCTATGAATATCTACTAGTCTTGGAAGACGATTTCTCCATCGCAGATGGTATATTTGACTTGGCCTTTCAGCTCTTCGCCAACAAAAGGCGAATTGGCTGCCTTGGAGGCAAAATGGTCGGAAACCAGACGGTCAGCTTTAGGATCAAAAATAGTGATATCCGCTGGGCCTTCTTCGGCTAGAAAACCAGCATTAAAATCGTAGAGACTAGCTGGATTGACCGTCATTTTCTCCAAAAGTTCCATCAAGCTCTGATGACCAGCCTCAACCAAGTAGGTCAGCCCCAGAGAAAGCGAGGTCTCAAGACCAGTCATACCAGAAGGTGCTTTAGTGATGTCTTCAACATTTTTCTCATCAGCGTGATGTGGAGCATGGTCCGTTGCAATGACAGAAATAACACCAGACTTGAGCCCTTCGATAACGGCCAGACGGTCCGATTCTAAGCGCAGCGGCGGATTCATCTTAGCATTGCTGCCCTTGGTCAATAGCAGAGCTTCTGTCTTAGAGAAGTGCTGAGGTGCTGCTTCAGCAGTGACTTGAGCGCCTAGTTTTTGGGCAAACTCGACAACCTTGACACTCTCAGCCTTGGACAAATGCTGGATATGGACATGAGCCTTGGCATCATAGGCAATCATGACATCGCGAGCAATCATGCTGTATTCGGCCACACCTGTCGCGCCACAGATATGAAAATGCTCTTTGGCAATATGCTCATTGAAACCAAGGATGCCGTTGAGATTAGGATCTTCCTCATGCAAGCTTATAAAAGTATCGTTTTTACATGCTTCGATCAGGGCTTGGCGGACAATGCCAGCGTTGGTCAGCGGAATTCCGTCATCTGAGAAACCTACTGCACCAGCTGCCAAGAGATCTTTGAAGTCTGTCAAATGCTGACCATCGAAATTCTCAGTAATGGTCGCGACGGACTTGATATGGATATTTTCACGACTAGCCGACTCCAGCACTTCCTGCAGGGTTTCAACTGTAGAGATGGTCGGATTGGTATTGGCCATCATAACAACCGTTGTAAAACCGCCCGCTGCCGCTGCCAAGGCTCCCGTGTGAATGTCTTCTTTATGAGTCTGACCTGGCTCCCGGAAGTGAACGTGAATGTCGACCAGACCGGGGGCAACGACCAAACCACTAGCATCTAGGACTTGGGCATCAGCCGCTTCCAGATTTTGGCCGATTTTGACAATTTTCTTGCCCTCCACCAGCACATCGCACACTTGATCCAGACCAGACTTAGGATCCATTACACGGCCATTCTTGATTAGTAGCATTTTCTATCTCCTTTATTCGTAAAAATCGACCTGCGTGTCGAGCAGTTTATCACCATCATAAACAAATTTAGCTGAAAAGAAGGGCTTATCCTCCAGCAGCCATTCAACAAAGGTATGATCTCCTTCCCAAGTTGGTTTAGATAAAACCTGATCGTAAGGCACCCATTCCAAAGTCCCTTCATTGCAGTCAATCAGTTCCCCCTCAAACTCAGTCACCTTGAAAACATAAGTGTACCAGTCCAAGTCGGGAGTGAATTCTGGAAAAGTAATAATACCTTTTAGGACAGGCTTTGCCTTTAGTCCTGTTTCCTCTAGAATCTCGCGTGCCGCACATTCCTGCGGGGTTTCTCCTCGCTCTAACTTACCACCGACTCCAATCCATTTCCCAGCATGAACATCGTTGGGCTTTTTGTTGCGGTGCAGCATGAGAAATTCCCGCCCATTATCGATATAACAAATCGTTGCTAACTGAACCATACTACCTCCTATGCTAACCAATCGATTGGCTCCAAGCCCTTAGCCACTAAAAAATCATTGGTCCGTGAAAAGGGTTTGCTGCCAAAGAAGCCACGGTAGGCAGACAGCGGACTTGGATGCGCTGACTCGATAATCAAATGTTTGGAATTGCTAATCAGGGCTTTTTTCTTACGAGCGTAAGACCCCCATAGGATAAAGACAACTGGATCAGTCTTCTCATTGACTACCTTGATAATCGCATCTGTGAATGGCTCCCAGATTAAGCCGGCATGCGCATTGGCCTGGCCAGCAGGCACTGTCAGACCAGCATTGAGTAAGAGAACACCCTGCTGAGCCCAGGAAGTCAAATCATGCGACTCTTTCACTCCGATATCGTCTGCCAGTTCTTTGAGAATATTCTGCAAAGAAGGCGGAGCTGGAATGTCATCAGGGACCGAAAAACTCAAGCCCTGTGCCTGTCTTGGTCCGTGGTAGGGATCCTGCCCTAAAATAACCACCTTAACATCCGCTAAATCTGTCGTCTGAATCGCATTAAATACCTTGTCCCGAGGTGGGTAAATGGTCCCCGAAGCATACACTTCATCTAAAAAATGATTGATTTTTGCAAAATAACCTTCCGGCAGCTGTTCCTTAATCAAAGCGTGCCAAGCTGAATGCTGCATACATGTCTCCTCTCATTTCCTACGATAAAATTCTCTTACCTAATCCACCTAAGCGCTCTTTTGAGTTCAGCTGTGCCATTTTCCAGAAAACAAGAACCGTGGGCTAGGATGATTTTCTCCGGTTTCCAAGCCAGCATCTGCTCTAGACATTCTTTGGCTTCTTTTTGATGACCGATAAAGGTCATACGGTAGTCAATAGGCGTCTGGCCATCCGGAGCTGCAACACGAACTAATTTATAAGCCTTGCCGCGAATCTGACTTGGAAAACGGTCTGTTTCAAAATTCTCAATCAAATCTGTCAAAATCAAGGTTTGACTGTCCTTGTGAAAAAAGACAACTTCCTCAATATAAGTACTTCCCTTGAAAACTAACTGTTCTATCTGGCCTGCCCAAGCTTCAGGAGCCTCATCCGTCAGCTTTTCATCAAAAGAGACTGGGATTTTCTGCTTGGCCGCTCTCTCTTCAACACCTGGGCTAGACCAAGCAATCGCCTCCGGATAACGCTTCTTCCAGTCAGCTATATAAGCATAGTGAATCTTATTAGGCGAAACAAGGTGTGCAACTGGTCCCAAAGCGTCCAACTGGTCAAACAAAGCCTGATTTGGTTGGATTGGTGAATGGCACCAGAGCTGGCCATTTGCTAACTTGATGACCGTCATGCGGGTAGAAAAAGGCAACTTTGTCAGCACCGCATCCATCTCAATCAAATCACCGTCGACAATCCAGATATTCTCGGCAATAGGCTTCAAGGTATAAAGCGGTTCATAGATAGGAACAGGTCTTGTCATTTCAAAGAGTCCTTCTTTCTAGTCCAAAAATAATATTTTCCTAGAGCCTGTGGATATTGAGTCAATCCCACAGCTGACAAAATCAAAATCTGTGGCAAAAACTGAATCAGATAACGGGTCTTGCCTCCTTCGAAAATCTGCAGAAAGAGCAGGCCACCGAAAACTGCCAAGCTTAAGAAATTCAAGGAATCGTTTGGTCGGTATTTCCAAAGTGCAAAGACCAGCCCCAAAGCCATGACAATCCAAACTGCCTGCTTGATCAGCGAATAAAATCGAAAACTGTCCTTATCAGAATTGAGGAAGAAATCACGGATAAACTGGGCGAATGCATTGTCTTTTGTAAACTCATAAAGTGGTGAAATATAAGGCGTCTTTTCATTTTCAACACTGCGATAGAGCCAACCCAAGTTTCCTTCAGCAACCGTCAAAGAGTGTTTATAATACAGGTGCTGTAGAAAGGTCAGCGGAGTGTATTCTTTCAGACGACGCTTGATTTCTTTGATGACATTTTCCTTGGCAAACATACCGTTATTGTAGTCAGCCCGCTTATCAGGTTCCACGTATTGCAAGAGCCCTTCCTTCATGTCTTCCTGATCGTGACCGATATTGGTTAGGCCCAGATTGATGAAAAGCAGTGGCCCTTTGGCCAGCCCTTGGCCTTGGATAATCGGCACTTCTGTCTGGTGAGCTAGACCATAATGAAGCGGAAGGTAGCCTGCTGAAAAGCTTAAAGTAAAGACTGCAGCAGTCAAGAAAAACTTTTGCCAGTTTTGTCTCAAAAACAAAACTCCAAAAAGAGCAATCAACAGAATCATCACTGTCGGACGAATCAAAAAGGCAAGACTAGTCAGAATCCCTAATATAAGACTTCTAGCAATGATTTGGCGCCTATCTCCCTTATTTTCCAACAGACTGAGAGCCAGAAAAATCTGTAGACTAATCAAAGGCAAGGGAGGAATGTCCGTGTACATAGACATGTAGTAAGGCGAAAATCCGACCAAGGTCACATAAAGACTAAAAACCGCATCGGCTGTAGCCTGCGAAAAGTACCGCTGACAGCCTTTGTAGAGGATACAAGATGCAATATTGACGTAAAAAAGATTGAGTCCCTGCATAATCCAGAGAGCTGCTTCGCCAAAGAGATTAAAGAAGAAACGCTCATAGAGAAAGAGGGGCAGATTATTAGGATTGCGCGTCAGGTAGCTGGAAATAGAGGACTCCTTCAGGTACTTAAAAGCCCCTGTGAAAACTACCGCTGCATCCCGTCGAATCAAAAGCTCAGCCGATAGGAGCATGATGAGCTGAAAAAGGAGAGCTGCTAAAGCAATGGCCAGCTTGTGCCTCATGAGAAAATGATAAGACTTTTTAAGCTGAAACCGATAGCGATTCGCTAAGATCGCCAAGACTCCAAACAAAATCAGAGCCAGGCTACTCAACTGCGACACATGAAAAATAGCTGTAAACAGCCAATGAAGACTCAATACCAGCATGATTTTTTGTAGAATCAAAAAAGTGATATGATAAATCTTAGACATGGCTTTATTATAACAAAATCAGGCACTTTTTGCTATTTTAAAAAGTGAGCAGAGGCCAAGTCAATCCTAAAAAGGAGACAGGAACATGCTAGTCCCGCCTCCTCGTACCTTCTTAATTTTGCCAGTTTTCTTGATCGTCTTTAAACTTCTTCAGCAAAGTCAATCCTTCTGCATTGATGTAGCCTTCTTGCTCAGCTAGGTGGATAAGCTCTGTGTAGTTAGACAAGGTCACCAACTTCACGCCTGCATCCGCAAAGTTCTTATCCGCTTTTGGCAATTCGTAGGTGAAGATAGCTGCAGCACCGATCACATCTGCTCCTTCACGCTTAGCTGCCGCAATAGCATCCAAGACAGAGCCACCAGTGGAAATCAAATCTTCAATCACAACCATCTTTTGACCAGGAGCCACTCGACCTTCAATCTGATTGCCCGCCCCGTGATCTTTTGGTTTGCTGCGGATATAAGCAAAAGGTAGATTCATCTTGTCGGCAATGATAGCCCCGTGAGGAATACCCGCCGTTGCCGTGCCCGCAATCACTTCCACATCTGGAAATTCCGCACGGATTTTTTCGACAAAGCCATTTTCGATCAAGGTCCGAGTTTCTGGGTAGGCCAAAGTCACTCGGTTATCTGTGTAAATCGGTGATTTAATCCCAGAAGCCCAAGTAAAAGGCTCCTCCGGTTTCAAGTAAACTGCTTTGATTTTCAACAAGTCACGTGCAATATCGTTGGCTAAAGTCATTTTTCACTCCTTATAAATCTGTTTTTAAGCTATTCGTTTCGTTGACGGTTTCATTTGAAATTCTTACTTAGCTATTCCACTGTTTCTTAATTTCGTGATAGGCGTCCCAAGGATTTTCAGCCTGAATAATCGGGCGACCAACCACAATATAATTACTGCCAATTTGGTGGGCTTCCTGCGGTGTCATGACCCGCTTTTGGTCACCGATTTCAGCACCGGCCGGCCGTATACCCGGTGTTACGCAAAGAAAATCGTCCGCCGTAGCTGTCTTGATGAGTTCAACTTCCAAAGCTGAGCAAACAACCCCATCCAGCCCAGCTTCCTTGGCCTTACGGGCATAATTAACAACCGACTCCTGCACAGTTGTTTGGATATTTTGGCAGTCGCGCATATCTTCTTCACTGGTCGAAGTCAACTGGGTCACCGCTACTAGCTTCGCATTGTCACCGAGGACCTTTTTAGCCTCCCGCATCATCTCAACGCCGCCAGCCGCATGAACCGTCACCATGTCAATGCCAAATGTTCCCAAAACAGACATAGCTGAACGCACGGTATTAGGGATGTCGTGCAATTTCAAATCGAGGAAAATACTATGTCCCAAGCCTTTCAGATAATGCACAATTTCTGGACCAATGGCATAAAAGAATTCCATGCCGATTTTGACGTACAGTTTTTCATCTTCAGGAAAATGCTCCAGAAAGTTTTTGACATCATCAAAAGATGGAAAGTCTAGGGCGATAATAGGACGTTCTTCACGCATGCGGTTCTTCTCCTTGCTTTTTACTTACTATAATCATAGAAAAAACCTTGCCCGAGAGCAAGGTTACACGAAAATGTGGCAGAATCTGCCATTTTAAACGTATGCGCCTTAGAGCCTCTCTGGACTTCTTTAAAGGTTTAGTCTTAAACATTCTATAATTTACTGGGAAGTTTGTCAAGAGAAAATCAAGCTTAAAGTAAATTTTCTCTGACTTCTTTTCTCAAGCTTTCTAAGCTTTCAATGCCGTATTTATCCATGACTTGCGGCAAGTTTTCTATAATGTTAGGACAGGCATAAGGGTCGGTAAAATTCGCTGTTCCGACGCCGATAGCTGATGCGCCAGCGATAAACATCTCCAGCGCTGCCTCTGCCGAGTCAACTCCCCCCATGCCAATGATTGGTAGTTTGGTGAACTGAGCGACCTGACGAATCAGCTTGAGTGCTACAGGAAAGACAGCTGGACCAGACATGCCACCTGTTCCATTGGCAATGATCGGCCGCTTCGTTTTCAGATCGAAACGCATTCCCACCAAGGTATTGATCATGGTCAGACCGCTCGCACCCGCATCTTCTGCCGCCTTGGCCACTTGGGTAATGTCTGCTACACTAGGAGTCAATTTGACATAGACTGGAACTTGAGAGGCAGCAACTGCTGCTTTTACCGCTTCATAGGCTAGCTCAGGGACTTGTCCGATTAAAAGCCCCGCATTGCCATGGTCCACATTGGGGCAGGAAATATTGAGCTCAATGGCCTTGACATTGGGAGCTTGAGAGATTTTTCCAGATACATAAGCATATTCTTCATTGGAAAAACCAGCCACATTAGCAATAATTGGCAAATCTGGGTAGTGCTGAGCCAGCCAAGGAAGTTTTTCAGCCAAAACGGCATCGACCCCTGGATTTTGGAGACCGATAGCATTGAGCATACCAGCTGGCGTCTCGGCCACACGGGGCGTTGGATTGCCAAAGCGGGGATGTTGCGTCGTCGCTTTGATCATGATAGAGCCCAGTAGATCCAAGTCATAGTATTTGGCATATTCTTGACCGAATCCAAAACAACCTGAAGCTGGAATGATTGGATTTTTCAGCTCTAAGCCTGGCAGAGAAATTTTCAAACGATTTTCAGTCATTTCCTTATCCTCCTACAGCACGATGGTCCCAGTCTCAAAAACTGGTCCGTCTTCGCAGACCCGCTTATTAACTGCTTCATCCTGACCTGCTACATGAACGACGCAGGCATAGCAGGCACCCATACCACAAGCCATCCGAGACTCCATCGATAGATAGGCATGGGGATGGTCATGAAATTTCCGATCCACATACTGGAGCATACCGGGCGCTCCACAAGAATATACCGCAGCAAACTCATCTGTCAACTCGTCGACAATCGTTGATACATAGCCCTTTTGACCGTAAGTCCCATCATCTGTAGTGATAAACAACTGACTGCACTCACGAAATTCTTTTTCCAAAATAACAGCAGATTGATTGGCAAAGCCTAATACTGCTGTAACCTGGGCACCCTTAGCATGCAGTTCTTTGGCCGTTTGTAAGAGAGGAGGCACACCGATACCACCACCAATGATCAAGACCTTGTCGCCCTTTTCTACCGGAGACAAATCAAAGCCATTACCCTGAGGCCCCATGACATCAAGATAGCTACCGACAGGAAGCTGAGAGAAAATGGCCGTCCCGCCACCTTCGACCCGATAAATAATCCGGCAGATACCTTGCTCTCGGTCAATCTCCGATATAGAAATCGGACGCCGCAGCAGCTTGCTATCATCTGGCACTCGGATATGCAGGAATTGCCCGACCTGCATCTGGCTCACCATCTGGCCTTTCAGGCGCATCGAAAAAATCTGAGGCGCAATTTCTACTTGCTCCAGCAGCTCCATCTGCTCCAGCATAATCTTGCCAAATCTCTTTTTACAACTATCACTAACCATGACAACCTCACTTTCTACAAGAAAAAACCTCGCCACAGCAAGGTTTTGCAAAAAACGAGGCAGTCAAATTGCCCCTTATACCGTTTTTCCTACCTTGCAGCCTCACTGGACTTGATTAAAGGTTAAATTGTAAACATTATATCGTTAGCGATAAGGATTGTCAAGATAGAAAAAACATTAGAACTTTCAAATTTTCTCCAAGGAATTACAGTCTTACCAGCTCTTGTCAAATTCGCTTTGTTACATCTGCCAAACAAAAACTGCCATCCTCCTGTCTTCTAAAATTCAAGGACACCCTGTCACTTTTCCGTTCTGTATTTGAACGACGAATATTAATATAATTCACTTGCAATGTTAACGGACTATAATCTGTATCACTTCCCGAAATATTTGTATGTGAAGGCAATCCAAAACGCTCAACAACCTCTTGATAAGTCATCCCGCCTTTGCCATACCGCCAATCACCTATTTTTAATGTATCCATATCTTCTGATTTCCACTTAAAGACAAATTCATCTTTTGTCGCTGGAAGATATCTACTGTCATCTAAATATACTGCACTTTTATTTATCAAATAGTAGGTCTTCCCATTTGAATCAGGGTCATAAAAGCTCAAACTGATTTCCTGAGGATGTCCCGACGCGCCATATCTCGGAACATCTATAATTCTTGTCTTATAAGTCAGTGTCACTTCTTTTTTAGCAAAACTCACATCTGAAGCCTTACCGTATTTCGCAATGACTTCTTCTAAAGTTGGGCTATTAGTCCCCCCATTTTTCACCTTGAGTTCTACAAAATTATCTAATGTCCAATTAAAAGCAAATTTCTCTTCATCTTCCTCAACAATTTTCTTTTTCAGTTCCTTTTGTTCTTGGGTCAATTTTGATTCATCATCATTTTGCTGACTAGCCGAGCTGTCTCCACTAACTGACGAAGCTCTATCGTCATATTTGTACTTCAATTCAGCTTTATTAGGAACCTGTTGCGATAAATAATAGAAGCCAAAGAACAAAGCAAAAGAGATTGCCAAACAAAGAAGGGTAAAAGCCAAGCTAATTCTTTTTTTCTCCTCCTTCATCGTCATCATTCTGAGCTCTTCTCGTTTTAGCTTTTGTTGACGATAAAGGTCTCTTTTGATCTCTCTAAACGAATGAAGATCACGTTTTTTCTTGCTACTTCTCCTCATTTTCCTCCTCTTTCTTATCGATTTAGTTTACTCACTTTCTTTAGACACCAAACGCCATCTACCATCTTCTTGCTTGTAGAATTCTAAATGAACTCTTTTCAATTGTTCTGGATTTTGCCAAGAATCTGGATTAACATAATCAACCCGCATCTTCAGTTGATTGTCGTCTCCAGTAATCGTCTGATATAGAGGTAAGCCGACTTTTAAAACAATCTCATCATATGGTGTACCTTTAGCTGTTCCTTCTCTAGCACCAATAACAAGACTATCGATGTATGCTTGCGTCCATAAAAAGGATCTTTTAGGATTGTTATCCACCTGAATTTTATCACTTGAAAGGCTAAAGTGGTATTTTGAAATGAGCTTATAGACACCATCAAATTCAGCAAAGGTTAAAGCTATATAGCCCGTACTACCATTTTTCGATTCCCAGACAAGCCGAATATGTTTTTGAACTTTATGATTTGGCAAAAAATCAATCCAGGCCCCACCTTGAACTGGTTTCCCAAATTCCTTTAAAACATCTTCCAAGACGGCTCCGCCTTTGTATTTGTTTATGGGAAGCGCGACTGCCTTTTCAACTGTCCAAAGAAAGGGACCGCTTTTTTCTGGAGAAACAATAAGACTTTTAGCGAATTGTTCTGCTTCAGCTTTCTCATCTTCCAAACTATTTGATGACGAACTAATCTGGCTAGACGGAGTTGGCGTCTGCTTGGCTTTGCTTTTTCCAGATAGAGAAAGTGTCAAAAAAGCTGTTCCAATGATAGAAAATACAACAATAGCTACTATCATGAATGGTAAAAACTTGGACTTATAGGTTTGCTTTTCTAGCTCAAAAGCAATATCTTCAAACGAATCTTCTTGTCTCTTCATCACTGCTCCTTATCAGTCTAAAAACTTATCATATCATGAATAGATCGAGATTGCAAAATGTACTTCAGTCTGTTTATACAGAAGAAAGCCCAAATTTCCCGTCTTTTCTGCTTGCTTTGACTACCTAAGGAGACCATCAATCTCCCTATCTTTCTCTTCTATCGATATGACTAGTAACTGTCGTCAACCGAAAGACGCCATCTTCTTGACGGTGTAAAGTTAAATGAACCCATTCATTATCATAGACTTGATCTGATGTTAAGTATTTGAGTTCCAAGCCAATATGCTGGCTATCTGCCGCGTCCAAGCGCGAAATAACAACTTCTGATTCTCTAGGTAGACCAAATAATTGAATGATTTCTTCGTAGGACATGCCAGGATTGCCTGTACTCTCGTCACGAACTTGTAAACCAGCAATTTCATCCTTTGTCCAGAGATGGGGACTATCTCCCTGAGGCAAAGTTGGATAAGCCTCATCAAGAATATTCGCGATCTTGCTAATGAGATGATAACCTGCTCCATCTTTTTCAAATGTTAACCTTAAACTACTATGATGGCCTTGAATAATCTCACTTGTATAGTTTAATTCAATATTTCCATTGCTCTCAGTATAAAAAAAGCTTGAAGCCTTGCCATGCTTTTCAAGGATTTGATCCAGAGAAATTCCGTTTTGGCCAGCAGAAGTATCCTTTATTTGCAGATTGATGATTTCATCCGTTGTCCATTTAAAACGATGGTTGCCTCTCTCTAAAACTTTTTCCTCTAGCTCAGGCTCCTCTGATGACTTTTGACGAACAGTTGAAGACACGCTGCTTCGCTCAAGTCCCTCATAAGCAGATTTAATCCCCCACATGACTATCACCTTCCCAAGTGGAAGCATCAAGCAAATTGTCAAAAATACTATAAAAATAGTAATGGGTAGTCCTACCGAACGATTTTTATAGTCATCCTTTTTGGCCATATCGCCCTCCTTATTTCCTTCATTTTAGCATAGGAAACTTTAGCAAGCAAACATTTTCTAAACTTCTGATTTATCAGGAAAAAATCCCCAGTTTGTGATAAAATAGACCTATGAGAATTCAACAATTACACTACATTATCAAAATCGTCGAGACAGGCAGCATGAACGAGGCTGCTAAGCAACTTTTTATCACCCAGCCAAGTCTATCCAACGCTGTGCGGGATTTGGAAAATGAAATGGGCATCGAGATTTTCATTCGCAATCCCAAGGGCATTACCCTGACCAAGGACGGCATGGAGTTTCTTTCCTATGCCCGCCAAGTGGTGGAGCAGACTCAGCTTTTAGAAGAGCGATACAAAAATCCTGTCGCCCACCGCGAGCTTTTTAGCGTCTCTGCCCAGCACTATGCCTTTGTAGTCAATGCCTTTGTTTCCCTGCTTAAAAAAAGCGACATGGAGAAATACGAGCTCTTTCTGCGGGAAACTCGGACTTGGGAAATCATTGATGACGTGAAGAACTTCCGCAGCGAGATCGGCGTCCTCTTCCTCAACAGCTATAACCGTGATGTCCTCTCTAAAATGCTGGATGATAGCCATCTGATTGCGACCCACCTCTTCACAGCACAGCCCCATATCTTTGTCAGCAAGTCCAATCCGCTGGCCAAGAAAAAGCTGGTACAACTGTCAGACTTGGAAGATTTCCCTTATCTCAGCTATGACCAAGGTACTCACAACTCCTTCTACTTTTCTGAGGAAATTCTCTCTCAGGAGCACCATAAAAAATCTATCGTCGTCAGCGACCGTGCAACCCTCTTTAACCTTTTGATCGGTCTGGATGGCTACACGATTGCAACTGGTATTCTCAACAGCAACCTCAACGGAGACAATATCGTCTCCATCCCACTGGACATCGATGACCCGATCGAGCTGGTCTATATCCAGCACGAAAAAGCCAGCCTGTCCAAGATGGGCGAGCGCTTTATCGAGTACCTGATTGAGGAAGTACAGTTTGATAAATAAGCCCAGATACTATAATAAAACAAGAAGCAAGGAGAAGGAATGAAATCAAAGCATACAGTTAAGATAGTTTTAACATTTCTTATCCTTACATTCATTGTCTATTTCAATATTCATCCTATCCCTACTTTGATTAAGTCTGTCCCAACTATCGCTATTATTGATAGCAACAGTGGCTTGTCTAACACTGAAAATTCTGTGAAAAGCTTAGAAGAAGCTGGAGATAGTTACTATGTGAAATTTAATATAAAGGAAAATGACCTTTATTCTGGAGTAGATTTTGAGTTGTATGATGACAAAGGTTCACAAATACCTATTAAAGAATTCAAAAAGAACTCGGATGGGACTTGCGAGGTCTGGTTTTTAGGAGAAGCAGCAAAAAAATATCAACTTGTATATAACAACCAAACTAACGATAAGGAATACAGTGTTGACTTTCATACTCCTACCCAGAATTCAGACACTGAAAATCCAAGCCAAGTTGTTGAAACATATATAAAGAAACACCTACAAGACGATGTTACAGCAGCACTCTACGATAATATTATCAACCAGTCCTCTCTCACCACTGATATTTTTTCCAACGTAAAACCATACTACACTCCTTCGGATGAAGAGAAGAAAGCCATTTTTCAAGCCTTTTGGGATACTTATATAAAGGATTGGAAAGATTGGAAAGTTGAAATGACCGAAGCTGGTTCTTCTAGCCATTCTTTCACGATCACTTATCATTGGGATGAACCAAACATGGAAGAACTAAATAGAAAAATTGATGAAAGAGAAAATCAATTAAAAAAAGAGCTTGGTAATAATTACAAAGCAGTATTTCAGAAAATAATTGCTGAAATACCAACGATTATAAAAAATACGCCTCCTGAAAAAAATAAGGAGAAAAAAACTAATCGTATATACTTATATAAAGATGAGTTGCAGAATCTCAGAAATGGCACATATTACCGTGGAACTCTATGGATCCCTAATGAATTCAAGGAAACTCTATCAAAACTATATCCTTAAAGCGAAAAAATCCAGATGCTTGTTTAAGCTATCTGGATTCTTTTTAAATTTGATTTAAAACTTCAGTTATGTATTCCGCTTTATTTTTATCTGTATAGGTTTTTGAAGTTGACTTAACCTTATAGTCCTTATTGTCAATACGTTCGACAATATAAGAATGCGTAATGGTCATTTTAAACTGGCTCCCTGTCGTGCTAACACTTAGAGGCAGATTAGTCAAGTCGTCTGAGTAAAATATCCTGGAGTAAGAACGATGGGATTTATGAGTTAACCGATTGTTATAAAGATTATGATAGTATCTATCCCAGTAGTTACCCCTAGATCGTTTTTGATAATCTTCAAAAAAATCTAATTCGTTATCTGAAGGTTCTTTCGAACTCGTAAAGAAAATGGGGGTCCAACTAAAATCGGGTTTGTTCCCATATTCATAATAGGTCTGCATTTCACCTGTTTTAGGATTTTTTAACTGATAAGAAATTTCACTGCTAGCTTCTGGAACCTGATAAAGAGTATCCCCCGCATAAAGAAACAATAATCTATCAATGACTTTTCTAGTTTCTTTGATATTAGGTGACTTAAATTCTGGAAAACGAAAGCTTAACTTTTGATAAATGGAATCATTTAACAAATTATTACTAAATGATGGACCAATTCCAATAGGCTCTCTTAACGGAATATCAGACTTACTACCGTCGGTAAAAGTAACATGCAAAATTTGTTGTTCATTGTACTCATCCCAATTCGATAAGATTCCCTCGGTCCACTCTTGACCTTGAAGTAGCTCTTCATTTTCTTTATGTACAAATTCAATATTCAAATCCTTAATCACTTTTTTCTTAGGTTGAATATGCTTTACTTTATAGTTATATACTGGATAATAAGTATTTCCCCAATCAAACCACCCTGGTTTGAGATAATAACGCAAACCAAGATATGAAACTAAGATACAAGCTATTACAATCAGGATTAACTGGTGCTTTTTCTTTAATCTTTTCATTAAAACCTCCTGAGTTCTATATCTTATTATAGCATAGTCAAAAGATTTTATATAGAAGCTTCCTATCGCTCTAATGCAGAAAACACCTGATAAAGCTTTTGCAGCCCTCCTCAGGTGTTCTTTTTATTGTCGTAATTTGCCCAAAACTTCCCCAATCCTACCTTCGATGACGAGGTCAGCTTGCTTGTCCTGTGGAATGCTGGTCTTGTTGATAACGACCAGATGCTTGCCAGCAAAGTACTGGATGAGACTGGCTGCGGGATAGACCACCAAGGAAGTTCCCCCAATGATCAGCAGGTCGGCTTGATGAATGGCCTGCGCGGCTTGCTGGAAGGTCTCCATATCCAAGGGCTCTTCATAGAGGGTCACATCAGGCTTAATCACGCCGCCACAATCAGGGCAGTAGGGCACCGTTTCAGGCAGAGCTAGAAATGCCTCCAAATCATAAAATCGCTGACAGTTTAGACAGAAATTTCTATCCGCACTGCCGTGCAGCTTGAGGACATTTTTTGAGCCAGCCATTTCGTGCAGGCTGTCAATATTTTGCGTCACCACAGCCTTGAGCTTACCTGTCTTCTCCAAATGAGCCAGATAGGCGTGAGCCGCATTGGGCTTAGCATCTGGATAGAGCAGGTATTTCTTGTAAAAGTCGAAAAACTCCTGCGGATAGCGCTCAAACATAGTATGCGAAACCAGCTGCTCTGCCGTAAAATGCCGACCTAACTTGACACTGTAAATTCCATTCGAACTACGAAAGTCAGGGATATTAGACTCGGTCGAGACACCTGCTCCACCAAAAAAGACAATATTCTGACTTTGGTCAATCATGTCTTGCAACTGCTGTATTTTATCCATTTTCCTCTCCTGTCAGTAAAGCTCTAACCAAGCGATTTGCCTCATCAAAATAAAAATGTTCCCGATCGTAGACAATACCTGTGAAACGTGCCAAGTCCACCAAAATCTCCATGAAATACTGGGATGAAAAACCCGTTGTCCGATATAATTCTGCCTCATCAAAGGGCTTAATCAGATGAGCCAGCGGATTTCGGACTGACTTCTCCAATTCTCGCAGCTGCCTGACCTCTTCCTTAACAGACTCTGGCAGATCCAAATGCAAAATCAGCTCTGTCAGACTGGATGAATTGACCGTGCTTTCCGCATGAAAGACCTGTAAGGCAGCATAATCCGACTCCCGCATCCGTTCAAACTTCCAACGGTCATAGCTGGCTTCACGAGAATTATGGATAAAGTGCTCAATATCAGGAATTTCCAGCTTGATCAAGCGCATGAAAATCCGATAAATCGCTGGGCTGACCGCTCGAACGAAATCAATAATCTGCTCATTGCGCAGCTTGGCTTCCAAATCATAGAGATAGTTGGCCAACTGCTCGTCAGCCAAATCGGTATGACAAAAAAGCTGAAAACCGCTTTGCGTCTGCAAGGCAGTCTTCAACTCTTCATCCATGGCTGGCAGAATATTAAGCTCTCTGCGCTCTGCCAGAATAGCCAATAGGCTAGTTACAATCGAGAAACTTCCCATCAACTTCTGCGCCAGTTTATAGGCATAAGCATAGTCATAACGGGAAATCGCAAAGAGAATTTCCTCTTTTAAATCTAGATCCATGCTTAATCAATCAAGGTTTCCAAACCGACCTTCATCATATCAGTGAAGGTATTTTGGCGTTCCTCTGCTGTCGTATCTTCGTCAGGATTGACCAAGCTATCAGAAATGGTCATAATAGCTAGGGCATCTACTTGGTGCTGGGCAGCCAGATAGTAAAGGGCCGCAGCTTCCATCTCAACAGCTTTCACACCCCATTTGCCCAGCTCGATATTTTTTTCAAAATAGTTCGAATAGAAAACGTCTGATGACAAAACATTTCCAACATGGGTCGTCATGCCCAAGTCTTTGGCGATATGATAAGCCTTGTCCAGCAAATCAAAGCTGGCAATCTGCGGAAAATCATACTGTGGCCAGTCGTTGCGGATAATGTTTGAGTTGGTCGCAGCCGCTTGAGCCAGAACCAATTCACGAACGTGAACATCTGCATTGAGCGAGCCAGCCGTTCCAACACGGATCAGCTTTTTCACACCGTAGTCCACAATCAGCTCACGCGCATAGATAGAAATAGACGGCATTCCCATCCCAGTTCCCATGACAGAAACCCGCTGACCCTTGTAAGTACCAGTGTAACCAAACATGTTCCGCACTTCGTTAAAGCAAACGGCATCTTCTAGGAAATTCTCCGCAATAAACTTAGCACGAAGCGGATCACCTGGCAAGAGAATTTTATCAGCAATCTCACCTTGTTTAGCAGCAATATGGATAGACATAAATTAAGATATAAAGGGCGACAGAGAACCAAGTAAAAATAGGAAACTGACGACGCATCGCAGATGCTAGAAAGTTTATCTTTTTACACAGTTCTCCGCCCGTATTCAGTTCAGCGAATACAGTTAGCCCTTCCTTTCTGTATTTTTTTGAAAGATAGTTTTCCGCTTGTGTTCAAATCAAAACACACGCTCTACCTTTCTTTCGTTTAATATTTTATTTTCTTACAATTCAGCAAGAATGGCTTTAAGTAATCGTTTGAAATCACCTTTGACACGCTCTGTCACTTCAACCACTTCCTCGTGATTAAGCTCTTCTTGGAATCCAGCAGCATGATTGGTAATGCATGAAATTCCGAGAACTTTCAATCCTGAGTGGGCAGCCACGATGACTTCTGGAACAGTAGACATGCCAACTGCATCTGCTCCGAGCGTCTTATAAGCACGGATTTCTGCTGGTGTTTCATAGGTTGGTCCAGTTACACCGATATAAACACCCTCATCCAGCTTAATGCCAAGCTTATCAGCGACTTGATGAGCAGTTGCACGATATTCTGGTGTATAAGATTTAGACATGTCAGGGAAACGTGGACCAAATTCATCCAAGTTTTCACCGATCAAAGGATTTTGGCCCGTCATATTGATGTGGTCAGTGATGGCCATAAGCGTACCAGGACCATAAACGATACCACCGGCAGCATTGGTCACAATAACACCTGTCGCACCAAGAGCCTTCATCACGCGCACTGGGAAGGTAACGACTTCTAATGGATTTCCCTCGTAGAAATGGAAACGGCCTTGCAGTGCCAAGACTTTGCGGCCTGCCAAGTCTCCATAGACTAATTTTCCAGCGTGACCAACGACAGTTGAGCGACCCCAGTTTGGAATATCCGCATAGTCAAGACTAACAGCATTTTCGATTTCAAAAGCCAATTCTCCCAAACCAGAGCCTAAAATCAGACCAAACTCAGGTTCTGCCATGCCTTTTTCTTTCAGAAAGGCGGCCGTTGCTTTAATTTTCTCAGATAATGTTGTCATAAAATATTTTCCTCACTCTCTTATACTTATACCAATTTGTCCAAGAAGCTTTCACCGATCATAGCCTTGTCGACACCGAAGTTGTCAGCGATGGTTGCTGAAATGTCCGCAAAATGTCCAACAGGCAAGTGACCATTCCCCTTGAGGGATTTACCAAAAACCAAGAGTGGAATGTACTCACGAGTATGGTCCGTTCCGGCATAGGTTGGGTCATTACCATGGTCAGCAGTAATCATGAGCAAGTCGTCCTCCCGCATGTTTTCAATGATTTCTGGCAAGCGAGCGTCAAATTCTTGCAGACAATCACGATAGCCATGCGGATCACGACGGTGACCATAAAGAGCATCGAAGTCTACCAAGTTGGTAAATGAGAAGCCATACTTGAAGTCCTCAGACTGGATAGCCTTAACCAAATTGTCTACGCCATGATTATTGGACTGGTTATGCCCCATGTCGTGGTTGATCCCAGCACCGTTGAAAATATCGTTAATCTTACCAACTGAATAAGTATCAATGCCAGCTTCATTGAGCTTGTCCAAAACAGTTGGCTCAAATGGAGAGACTGCATAGTCATGGCGATTAGCTGTACGAGTGAAGTTGCCTGGCTCACCTACATAAGGGCGAGCGATGATCCGTCCCAGAAGTGCAGGGCGTTCCAAGGTAATTGAGCGAGCGAATTCACAGATACGATAGAGCTCTTCCAAAGGAATAATCTCCTCATGAGCTGCGATTTGAAGCACTGGATCTGCAGAAGTATAGATAATCAATTCGCCAGTTTCCATCTGACGAGGTCCGAAGTCGTCAATAACTGCCGTGCCAGAATAAGGTTTGTTTGCCTCACGAATAACTTTACGGCCAGAAAATTCTTCAATTTTAGTCAAGATTTCCTCTGGGAAGCCATTCCAGAAAGTATCAAAAGGCTCAGTAATGTTCAGGCCCATGATTTCCCAGTGGCCTGTCATCGTGTCTTTGCCTAAAGAAACTTCTTCTAATTTAGTATAGTAACCACTTGAATTTTCCTCAGCTGGCACAGTTTTCAAGGCTTGCTCACGCTCGATATTGCCCAAGCCTAGCTTAGCCATATTTGGCACATCTAGACCGACTGCTTTAGAAATATGTCCCAGCGTATCGGAAGCGCCATCTGGCACCCCTGCATTAACAAAATTGTTAGCATCTGGTGCTGCCCCAATGCCGACTGAGTCCATAACGACTAAGTGAATACGATTAAATTTTGACATGAAAACCTCTTTTCTAGTTATTTGCTTCTAAAATGTTCACGCCACCTTGACCAGCGACGATCACCTTGTTGACCATTTGGGTGAAAAGGCCGTGCTCAACAACGCCCACGATATGATCTAATTCTCGGCCAAATTCGACTGGATTTTCGATTAAACCTAAATCTAGATCAATAATGAAGTTCTGCATATCCGTGATAAAACGTTGGCCATTTTTTTCACGGAAACTTGGCTTGTAGCCTGCCTCTACAAAACGACGGAAAACTTGCTCAGCACCATATTGCACTACTTCGACTGGCAGCTTGAAAGCACCTAGCTTTTGAACCAATTTGCTTTCATCAACCACCCAGATGTAGTCCTTGGTAGGTGTCGCGACAACTTTCTCCATCAACAGGGCTCCTCCTCCGCCTTTGATGCCGTTGAACTGAGGATCCACTTCATCAGCTCCATCAACGGTCACATCGACCTGATCCACTTCATCAATGGATTTCAGCGGAATGCCCAGGCCTTCTGCTTGCTTGCTAGTCACGCTAGAGGTTGTGACTGCAGTAATCTGCAAGCCTTCCTCTTTGATACGTCGACCAATTTCCTCGACAAAATAGTAAGCAGTCGAACCTGTTCCCAGACCGACCACCATCCCGTCTTCGACAAATTCAGCAGCCTTGATGCCTGCTAGTTTCTTTAGAGTTTCCATAGCACCTCCTCAAATCAACTATGTTTAGTATATCACAATTCTTTGAAATTTGAAAGTGTTTTCAGCTCTTTAAACGGTTCTTCACGTTTTAACAGTGCTCCATTTCACGAAAATCTCCTTAAAATCTTGCTCCTAGTTCTATTTTACGCTACAATGAAGATAGGCAAATTACTAAAAGAAATACATATTTCAAGTAGTAAGCTATAGAAAATTTGAGGAGGTTGTTATGATGCAGCAAGAAAATAAAGTTTTAGGTATTTTAGCCATAGTCTTTGGAGCAATCGCTTTACTTGGCTCCTGGATACCAATCATCAATTATCTATCTTTTTTTATCGGTACTATTGCTCTTATCCTTGCTATTATCGGTCTCATTATTAACCAAAAGAAACAGAAAACTTTGGCTATAATTGGCTCTGTCATTTCCTTTTTCTCCTTAATCATCGCACTGGTCACTCTATCATTCTATTCCCGTATGTTCAATGAGATGGGAAAAAGGTTTGATACTCTTTCGAGCTCTTATCGTTCCTATATTGATTCGTCAGAAAGAGAAGAAGAAAAGGAAAAAGAAGAAAGTACAACGTTTACATGGACAAAAGCAGAATTTGATGCACTCAAAGAGGGAGATATTTTGAAAAAAGGTGCCGGCGGAACAAAATACGACGATGTCATTCGCGACCACGGCAAACCAACTGACGAAACTACTTCTACTGTCAGCGGATCTGAAATAAAAACCATCACCTACTTACCAGAAGGAAGTAAATATCAAGCTGTCATCCTAACTTTTTCAAAAAACGAAGACGGTTCTTTCCTACTGACTAGCAAGATAGGAACAGGTTTAGAATAACATAAATTTCCTACCCGACAGCTATTTATCTTCTACCAATATTGGAAAGAACTCTAGCCGTCAGTCGCATTTTCTAAGACACAAGGATTTAACTACCACTTTCCCATTATACTTATCAATTATGCAAAGCAAGAACAAAATGATGCACAAATCTCAAAAACTTTTTGGATGAATTTGGGACAGATGTTTGCAAAATAGATTTTCAGAAAGGATATACATGATAACACGAGAATTTGATACCATCGCTGCGATTTCGACCCCTCTTGGGGAAGGAGCCATCGGTATCGTCAGACTAAGCGGGACTGACAGCTTTACTATTGCCCAAAAAATCTTTAAAGGCAAGGACCTAAGCAAAGTTGCCAGCCACACACTCAACTACGGCCATATCATCGACCCTCAAAATCAAGAGATTCTGGATGAGGTCATGGTCGGGGCTATGCGCTCTCCCAAGACCTTCACGCGCGAGGATATCATCGAGATCAACACCCATGGCGGAATTGCGGTCACCAATGAAATCCTGCAGCTGGCTATCCGCGAGGGGGCTAGACTGGCAGAGCCTGGCGAGTTTACCAAGCGGGCCTTTCTCAATGGGCGCGTGGATTTGACTCAGGCTGAGGCCGTCATGGACATCATCCGCGCCAAGACAGATAAAGCCATGAACAATGCTGTCAAGCAGCTGGACGGCTCTCTTTCTGACCTTATCAACAGCACCCGTCAGGAAATCCTCAACACACTGGCTCAGGTCGAGGTTAATATTGACTATCCTGAGTACGACGATGTTGAGGAAGCAACGACAGAAATCATTCGCGAAAAAACGCTAGAATTTGAGCAACTTCTGACACAGCTTCTCAAAACTGCGCGACGCGGTAAGATTCTTCGCGAGGGTATTTCGACTGCTATCATCGGTCGACCTAATGTTGGTAAATCCAGCCTCCTCAACAATCTTTTGCGTGAGGACAAGGCTATTGTGACCGATATCGAGGGGACAACTCGTGATGTGATCGAGGAGTATGTCAATATCAACGGCGTACCTCTCAAGCTTATTGATACCGCAGGGATTCGGGAAACGGATGATCTTGTGGAGCAGATTGGCGTTGAGCGCTCTAAAAAAGCCTTACAGGAAGCTGACTTGGTTCTCTTGGTTCTCAATGCCAGCGAGCAACTAACTGACCAAGACAGACAATTGCTTGAAATCAGCCAAGACAGCAATCGCATCGTCCTACTGAACAAGACTGACCTTGAAGAGAGGATTGAACTGGATCAGCTGCCAGCAGATGCTATCAAGATATCCGTTCTCCACAACCAAAATATTGATAAAATCGAGGATCGTATCAACCAGCTCTTCTTTGAAAATGCTGGAATTGTCGAGCAAGACGCCACCTATCTGTCCAATGCCCGCCACATCTCTCTCATCGAAAAGGCTGTCGAAAGCCTGCAAGCCGTCAATCAGGGACTGGAACTAGGCATGCCTGTAGATCTCCTCCAAGTCGATCTGACTCGTACTTGGGAAATCCTTGGTGAAATCACTGGAGATGCAGCGCCAGACGAGCTTATCACCCAGCTCTTCAGCCAATTCTGCCTAGGAAAATAATATGGGAGTCACAGAATTTATCAAAGCAAAAAATCTGGGCGAATACCTAGAAAGCCGAATGAATGAGCACGTCAGAGAACGCATCCAAAAACGCAGCTGGTTGGAGGTTCTCCTCCACAAAGCCCGCACCACCAAAATAAATCCTGAAAATCACCAAAAAATGAAGAAAACGAAACACGGTTCTTGAAAAATAGAACCGTGTTTATTTGTCTATTCAATCCAGCTAAAGATTTCCCTGATCATGAATCGTGGCACTCTCCTTGTCCCAAACTATTTTTTGTTTGGCTACATCTTCATCGGACTTGAGTCAGCACTCCGTCTTGCATTTCATAGACCTTGTCAACCTCGTCCAGTAGGCGGTTATCATGGGTAATCATGACCACGCTCTTGTTAAATTTTTGAGTCACTTCTTTGAGCAGATGGACCACTCGCTTAGCCCGCTCCGTATCCAGACTAGCTGTCGGCTCATCAGCCAAGATAATATCTGGGCTATTGTAAAGCGCTCTGGCGATAGCAGCTCGCTGTCGTTCCCCGCCAGACAATTCTTTGGGATACTGCTTGAGCGTGTCTTTTAGATCTAGCAGCTCAATCAAACTGTCCAGATCTGTCCTTTCTTTTTTAGACAAACGATCAATTAGCTGGAACTGGTCTTCGATTTTCAAAAAAGGAATGAGATTGGAAGCCTGCAAAATAAAGCCGAAATCATTGAAGCGTAGAGCAGCCCTTTCCTTTTCCTTGAGCTGGGAAGTATCTTTCCCACGTAGGAGAATCTGTCCTTTTGAGGGAGTTTGCAAATGGCCCAGCAAGGTAAGAAAGGTTGTTTTCCCTGATCCTGACGGCCCGATAATGGCTACAAACTGCCCAGCTTCCAAGCGGAAATCCGTTGGCTTCAGGGCTTGGACCAGCGTATGCCCCTGACCATATTCTTTTGTAACCCCTTTTAGTTCTATGATTGGCATTTACTCACCTCCAATCGCTGTGATAGGGTCAATTTTCAGAACCCGATGAATAGACAAGAGTCCACCGGCCAGCGACATGAAAACAATCAGGACAATCAAGCCAGCATAAGCTCGCCAATCACTGTAAAAAGGCATAGAGGCCGGCAAGACTAGCTGGGTTCCCAAAAGAGCCAAGACAGCTAAGCTGATTCCCAGAGTGGATAGGATGAAAATCTGCCAGAAAATAGAAGCAATAATCTTCCCACTGGCAATCCCTTGGGCACGCATAATACCGTAAAGTTGGGTCTTCTGAATGGTGATAATGTACATGAAAATCCCCAATACTAAAAAGGTAATCAGAACCATGGCCCCAATCATAAAGGAAAAAGTCAGAACCTGAGGCTGATAACCAGGGATATTTTCTATAAACTCACTCATAGAGAGCTGACTAAGCCCAGTTTCTTCAATCTTTTGACTATCTTTGACCACAAGTGCACTGATATTCTTAACCTGACTAGAGCCGTACTTTAATTCCCTGAAATCATCTAAATCCATAAAAATTACAGGTTGCGTAAAGAAGCTATTATCTTCTGTGAAGCCAACAACCTGATAGAGGCGCTCACTGCCATTGAGCTGGAGCTGGTCGCCTAGTTTGACACCTTTTTGTTGCAGGCGCTTATCCGCAATGACTTCATGAGCATTCTCAGCAGGACGTCCCTCAATAATGTCAGGCGCTAGAAAACTATCCCAAGAGAGACCAAAAACTTGAGCATTGAGTTTATCAGTCCCATCTTCATAATTGGCCACTGCTGACGTTTGTCCCAAAGCAGCGACTGAGTCCCCTTGAAGCAAGCTACTGTACTCCTCTTCCTTGAGAGTCGAAGCGATTAGATTCTTATTGGCGTACTCCGACAAGACAATTGACTCAGCCTGCCATTGGTCCAGAGCCAAGCGATTGAGCCTAGCCAAACCGACAGAAAGACTAGACAAAAAGAAAACCATATAGGTAATGAGAAAGACCACAGCAACCACTAAACGATAGCGTCCACGGCTGTAGATAATCTCTTTAAAAGCTAAAAACAAAGCTATCCTCCTTTGAGATGTTAAAGATCATTATATCATAAAGAAGCAAGCTAGAAAAACATATGAGACTAATGGCAACCAGATTCACACGAAAATCACTAAGTCGTATAGCGGTTCCCTAAGTAAGAAACTTTCCTTAAAAGAAATTCATAAAATAAAAAGAAACAAGGGCTTCAGTTCATATACTGAAACCGTTCTTGTTTCTTTTTCTTTACGCTTCGCACACACTTTTTCTGAGCAGATTAAGAAACACTTTACTGCTTGGTAAAGGTCAGAGTGTCTGGATCATCATCCAATTCGTTCACAATCAGCTGATTGCCATTTTGTCGGTAACTTTTGACATCGTCACCGACAATTAGTCTCTGCTTCGCTGCATCTACTTGTACCTGTTTGATTTCCTTACTGCCATCGACCTCGGTCTCAGTCCAAGTGCCAGTCTTACCGTTGATTTCTAGGACATGCTGGTCACCATCATGGTCGGTTGCTTGGTAGCGTCCGTTTATATTGCTGGTCTGACCTGCATTGGATGAAGAAGCCTGTTCTTGCGCAGGCTGTGATGTTTGGCTTTGGGTATTTTGTGATGAGTTAGCATTTCCTCCCTGATTAGCATTGCCTGAGCAAGCAGTCAATAGAACTGCGACTGTCAATGATAAGATTCCAGTAAAGGCTTTTTTCGAAATAGTCATATTGCTTTCTCCTTTTTCTACACTTGTAGTTTATAATTGTATTCTACAATTGTCTGTTTTGTTTGTCAATCATATAGCATTTTTTATCTAAAAATAGAAAATTCTCCAGCCTAACTTGACTGGAGATGTAGAATTTCTTGCTTCTTCTAGAGGATCAAAGCTAGTCATCCTTGATGGCCGAGCCTTATGCCTTATCCCCAAATAACAGAGTGGAATTCTGCAGATAGGGATTGGGGTACTTTCTAAGCAAATCTTTCACAGCTTCTACCAAAACCTTCTGCTCCACCTGACCTACTTGGTATCGATCTAAAAGAAGCATAAAATTTTCTTTTTCAGCGGGGCTGGCTTTTTTCTTAAAATAACCCCAAACATGCTGAAAGGCATTGCAGACCTGACCTCGGTTTTCAGGCAGGGCTACCGCCTGATCAATCAAGTCTTGGACATGTGTTGCTTCCACCAAGTCACTTTTCAGATACTGACGGATTTCCAGATAGATCTTACTGGAATGACTGAGAACCAGATATTTATTTCTAGCCCAAAGAGTCTGACATTGGGATATTTGGTTTGAATTTTCCATAATTACTTTTCCTACAATTTTTCCTTTTATTTCGGAAAAATCCATTCAATATGTGGAGCTCGCTCACTAATTTCTCTATGAATGGTATTGAAATCAGCATCAACAAGATCATTCAAGTCAATCTCTTCCAGTGTTTTTCCTTCTTCGTCTTTAAAATAAAGTATGCGATAAGTTGATCTCGAATTTTTAGAATAAGCACGTCTAATTTCATACTCTATTTGCTTAATATTTGTTAAATTAATGTGATTTATATCTTGGAAAACAGAGGGTTTAACATCAATCTTATCATCAGAAATAGTAAAAGCTGCAGGCTCATGAGCTTTCTTATAAGCCGAAACACCTAAAATAGTAACTATAATACCTGCACCAATTAGAATTGGGCCCACATATTTATTATTTTGATTGAGAATTTCTTGCTCAGATTCCTTTTCTCTTCGGATAGAAGCTTGTTCGGACTCTAATTGTTTATTATAGGTCTCTACAAAAGCTTGCAGTCTTTTTTGCTCTTCTTCTGGTGTTTCATTCTCAGGTGCAAAATCCGAATTAACCAAGGTTTTGGCTTTTTCAATAGTCATCAGGCTTTCATTCAACTTTGCATCTTTTCGTTCAGACTCTAGCTGTTCTAAGCGATCACTGTGGTTCCCACCACTACTATTTGGTGATTGCATTACTCCAATGAATATGAAGGTTCCAATAATAACAATAATAATAGCTACAATTTCAGCTGCATAACTTCTTTTATATCCCATTAAAATATTCTTTCTGTAAAATCTTTATTGGGACTAGGATACCATAAATCAAGTTTTTTATAAAGTCCTACTATTAGATAAAAGCAGCCCTTAAGGACTGCTTCTCTTTGTATATACTAGCGCACTTCTGCGCCGACATTTTCTTCCAAGGATTTTTCAATTTTTTCCATGTATTTAGCCACTTCATCGTCAGTCAGGCTGTCTTCTGGATTTTGGAAGGTCAGTGTGTAGGCCATAGACTTAAGGCCGACACCCAGCTTTTCACCTGAGAAGATATCGAAGAGCTTGATATCTGTCAAACGTTTCACTCCGGCAGCTTGAATCGCTTCCACCACCTGTCTGTGGCTGATCTCTGCTTTGAGCAACAAGGCCACATCGCGAGTAACAGCTGGGAATCTGTTGATTTCTGCAAAAGGCTGTTCTGGCTCAAGACTCGCCTCAATAGCTGTCAGATTGAGCTCTGCCACATAGGTTTCTGGGATATCATAAGCCTTAGCCGTCACTGGATGAACCTGCCCGACATAGCCCACAGGCTGACCTTTGATCAAAATCAGCGCTGTCCGACCTGGATGCAGACTCTTAAGCTGGTCAGTTGCTTGATAATCAGCTTCTAATCCCAAGCGGTCAAAGAGCGCTTCAACCACTCCCTTAGCGTAAAAGAAGTCAACAGGAGTCGCTGGCGTTTGGAAATCTTTTTCACTTACCAAGCCAGTTAGGGCAAAGGCAAAGCTATTGATTTCATTAGGCAATTCTTCCTTCGGATTGCCTGTTTGTTCAAAGATTTTCCCAATTTCATAAAGGGCCAAATCCTTATTTTTACGAGCAACATTGTAGCTGACAGTATCCAACATGCCTGAGAGCACATTTTGGCGAAGAACACTGCGCTCCCTTGTCATAGGCCACATAAGCTCCGTTAGATTTGTAGGATTAAGCGTAAATTCGACAGCTTTTTCTGGCGTGGTCAAGGCATAGGAAATAATCTCGGTCAGACCTGCTCCTTCAGCCACCGTCCGAACCTTGCGACGTAGCTTCTGAGTGGCCGTCAATTCGCCAGCCGTTCCAGCATCTTGAGGCAGGGAAACTGGCAAGCGGTCGTAGCCATAAATACGAGCAATTTCCTCGTAAAGATCTACTGGAATACTGATATCCCAACGACGAGCAGGCACGCTGACTGTGAACAAGTCCGCAGATCCGCTAAGACCAAAGCCTAGACGACGGAAAATATCTTCAATATCCGCATAAGTCAAATCTGTTCCCAAGACTCGGTTGACATCTGAAAGGCTAGTCGAAACCTGCTTGTCAGTCGTATCTAACTGTCCTGCTTGGACAATGCCAGCATGAACAGTTGCACCTGCCAAGTCAGCAATCATGCTTGCAGCAGCATCTAGAGCTTCAGTTACTGTTGCAAGGTTAATTCCTTTTTCAAAGCGTGAAGAAGACTCAGAACGCAAGCCCAGACGGCTACTTGTCTTACGGATTGACTTGCCATCAAAGACAGCTGCTTCCAGAACGACACGAGTCGACTTATCAGAGATTTCGGTGGCTGCTCCGCCCATAACGCCTGCAAGGGCCACTGGCTTATCTGCCACAGTGATAACTAAATCTCCAACTTCCAGCTCCCGCTCTTCGCCGTCCAGCGTTACCAGTTTTTCACCAGCACGCACTTCTCGGACGACAATCTGGTCATCCTCAAATGTATCCAGATCAAAGGCATGCATGGGCTGACCAAAGTAGAGCAAGATATAGTTAGTCACGTCCACTACGTTATTAATCGGACGGATTCCTTCGTTCATGAGGCGATTTTGCAGCCACTGAGGACTCGGAGCAATGGTCACATTGTCCAAAATACGAGCGGCATAAAACGGTGCTTTTTCAGTCTCAAGGGCTACAGATAAGCTAGCCGCAGCCTCTTTATCCCCTTCAGTCAAAGGAAATTCTTTGAAATGAACAGGCTTATCGTAGATAGCTGCTACTTCGTGTGCCACCCCACGCATAGACAAAGCGTCAGCCCGGTTTGGCGTGATGGAAAGCTCGATAATCTCATCATCCAAGTCCAGATAAGGGAAGACCTCATCTCCTGGTACAGCACTATCTGGCAAAATTTGGATACCATCCGCAAATTCTTTTGGCACGACCGAATCAGAAATCCCCAGCTCACTGAGAGAGCAAATCATACCCAGTGACTCCAAGCCACGGATTTTCCCTTTTTTAATCTTATAATTATCTGCAATGCGAGCGCCTGGTACAGCCACCATAACTTTGATCCCAGCGCGAACATTCGGTGCACCACAGACAATCTGACGAGGCTCGTCTTCACCAACATTGACTTGACAGAGGTGCAGGTGGGTATCTGGAACATCCTCGCAGCTCAGAACTTCTCCGACAACAATTTTCGAAAGACCTTCAGCTGGCGAGCTGACTCCTTCTACTTCAATACCAGTTGTGGACATTTTCTCCGCCAGCTCAGCGCTTGTCACATCCAAATCAACCAGCTCTTTTAACCATTTATAACTAACTAACATATTTATGATTTTACGACCGACCAAAACTAACTTTGATTTCATAGACAAAGCCAGTCCGTTCTATCTTCGGTCGTATTTGATTCCTCTCTATAAATTTCTGTTTTCACTAAAAGCCTAATAAGTAGCGATACTCTCGTCTTTTTAATTTAATTTCTTTCTTAAAAGCCAGTCAATATCGACTGTGTCACCAGTGATATATTCATGCTGGCTAAATCTTTCAAAGCCATATTTAAAATAAAAGTTCTGAGCCTTGAAATTTCTTTCCCAAACGCCTAGCCAAGCCCAGCTAAAGCCACGTTTTCGGGCTTCTTCTAGAGCAAATTCAAACATTTCCTTGCCCAAGCCGAGACCCTGATGGGAGGCAAGCACATAAATCCGTTGAATTTCAAAGGAATCTTCTAACTCCTGCTCTGTCTGAGCCTGACCCCAATTACACTTGAGAAAACCAGCAATCTTTTGCTCCTTGTCTAGTACAAAATAATGCTCAGACTCAGGATTCGCCAACTCCCGCTCCAGCCTTTCACGCGCCAGCTCATGGGCAAAATAATGCTCCAAGTCTTCCTGCTTGATGAAAGGACCAAAAGTTTCTTGGTAGGTCTGCACTTCCAAGTCCCGCAAAATATCCAGATCCTCTGGCCGAACTCTAACTAACATAGGGCACTCCTTTCCCAGAAGCGGCTTAGAATAAACTTCCCAGCTAAAAATGTCTTATAGAGGCAGCTAAACTGATGAACATCTATGCCACGCATTTCAAGCTCGCAAACATTGCTAATCAGGCTTGTCGTGATGGGATTGTTCAAATCAAGTCCTATTCTACTGACTTCTTACTTAAACTGCTGTGAAAAACGTACATCGCCTTGGTAGAAGCCACGAATATCGTTGATACCGTAGCGAAGCATAGCTACCCGCTCCTGACCAAGTCCAAAGGCAAAGCCAGAATATTTCTCTGAATCGATGCCACTCATCTCCAAGACACTTGGGTGCACCATTCCAGCTCCCATGATTTCGATCCAGCCAGTCTTCTTGCAGACATTACAGCCGGCCCCACCACACTTAAAGCAAGATACGTCCACTTCGACAGATGGCTCTGTGAATGGGAAGTAAGATGGACGCAGACGAATCTTACGATCCGCACCAAACATTTTTTGCACAATCAGCTGCAGAGTTCCCTGCAAGTCAGCCATAGAGATATTTTCCCCTACGACCAGACCTTCAATCTGGTGAAACTGGTGAGAGTGAGTCGCATCGTCTGTATCACGACGGAAAACACGTCCCGGAGAGATCATCTTGAGTGGCCCTTGGCTAAAGTCATGAGCATCCATGGCACGAGCTTGGACAGGAGAAGTGTGAGTACGCAAGAGGATCTCTTCTGTAATGTAGAAAGTGTCCTGCATATCCCGTGCTGGGTGGTCCTTAGGTAGATTCATCCGCTCAAAGTTATAGTAATCTGACTCAACCTCGAAACCATCCACAACCTGATAGCCCATACCGATAAAGATATCTTCGATTTCTTCACTTGTTTGGGTCAAGATATGGCGATTTCCAGCCGGAATCTTACGTCCAGGCAGGGTCACATCCAAGGCGTCATTGGCCAGCTGGGCTGCAACTTTCTGCTCTTCCAAGATTTGAGCTGCTTCTTCAAAGGCTGCATTTAGCACATCTCGTGCTTCATTGACGTGCTTCCCGATAATAGGACGCATCTCAGCAGAAACATCCTTCATCCCTTTGAGAATCTCAGTAAGACTCCCTTTTTTCCCTAGGACAGATACTTTCAGCTCCTGCATATCCTTAGCATTTTCCAGAGTAATGGTCTGCAATTGGGCTAAAGTTTCCTCACGCAGACTCTGCAATCGTTCTTCAATTGTTGACATAGTTCCTCCAAAATAAAAACCGCGGTCTCACTCACACCGAAGCGGAGCGTTGACACGCGGTACCATCCGTTTTTTATCTGGCAAGCCAGACCTTAATTACCAATCCCAAAGCAAGTGAATTCGCCTAGATTTCATCTAGAGAGCTCTCAGTCGCTGGCTCCCCTCCCTGTCAAACCTCCCCTAGGTTACTGGTCTTGCGGATTGCTATTCAATTATATTTCATTCTAACAGATTTCTAAACATTTCGCAAGCTCAGTTATAGAATTTACAAGAAGAAAAAGAAGTCCGTTGAGCAACAGACTTCTTTTCTTTTATTTAATCACTTGTCCTGCTTCTTTGAGGACATCTTCTGGGATAGTAATGCCCAGTTCTTTGGCATTTTTAGTATTGATAACAGATTTACCTTTATCAAAAATATCTACTGCAGTATCAGCAGGTTTGGCACCTTTAAGAACTTTAGCAGCCATTTTACCAGTCGCAACACCGAGGTCATACTGGTCTACAACGACAGAGGCAAGACCGCCTTCTTCTACCATGGCCGTCGCACTTGGATAAATCGGCTTCTTAGCTTCTTTATTGCTGGACACAACTGTCGCAAATGCTGACGCAATGGTATTGTCAATTGGAATCCAGATAGCATCAACCTTGCCAGTCATGACATTCATAGTTGAAGCAATTTCATTGGTTGAAGGAACAGAGTATTCCTCTACCTTGAAGCCTGCCTCTTCGGCCAATTTTTTGAACTCTTCTACCTGAGCTTTAGAGTTGTCTTCACTGCTAGAATAAAGGGCACCGATTGTTTTCACATTTGGCGTTAATTTTTTAATCAACTCTAGTTGTTGCTTAGCTGGATTGTGGTCAGAAACACCTGTGATATTACCACCTGGCTTGTCCAGATTTTTAACTAGATTTGCTCCGACTGGATCTGTGATAGCTCCCATGACGATAGGCTTGTCCTTAGTAGCCGCAGCTAGTCCTTGCGCAGACGGAGTCGCAATCCCAATCAGCACATCGTTATCATTAGCAACAAGCTGCTTGCTCATGGTAGAAACCTTGCTCTGATCGCCTTCAGCATTCATAAAATCAATCTTAATCTTGTCGCCCTTATAGCCTTCCTCAGCTAAACCATCTTGAATTCCCTTGTAAATCAAATCAAGGGAAGGGTGGCTAACATACTGCAAGACACCAACCTTGGCTGTCTTACTATCGTCGCCAGTCTTAGATCCGTTGCTCTTTCCGCTCAAGCTGGAATAAGCCATCCCACCGATTACCAAAACAGCCAAGAGGCCTAAAATAGTCATTAAATGTTTATTTTTCATATTCTTTCTCCATTTCTTTATTTCATTTTTTGCTATTCAATCCCTAGGGACGCCATCGTTTAAACATGGGCAATTCTCCTTATTTTTTATAATAAGCAACAAAAAAACCTCACACAGATATTCTGTGTGAGGGCGTAAATCGCGGTGCCACCTCAATTATGTAAAAATAGCTAGTATTTCCCCATATCTCTGTCTTGTCATCAAACAAGCTGCACTGTAAGGTGTGCCTACCGAATTCTTATTGTTTCAAATTCATTTTATCAATTAGCCCAATTTCGTAAAGATTTGCTGCTCATTTCCACCAACCACAAGCTCGCTAAAAACAAATGCATCTACTACTTTTCTAATTTCCTATATTGTAATTTTTTCCTGAAGGGATGTCAAGGCTTTTTTGAAAATTTTTATAAAATGTTCGGTTTTTGTTTATATCGATAATCATTGAAAAAAATAAATTTCTTTTTGATGAGACTTTAGAAGCTTTTGGCTTGGTTTTTTGTTATAATCTTCTTTAGCAACTTTCAAGGAGAAAAACATGTCTTTCGACGGATTTTTTTTACACCATATGACAGAGGAGCTGCGCCGCGAACTGCTGGGCGGCCGCATCCAAAAGATTAATCAACCTTTTGAACAGGAGCTGGTTTTACAGATTCGCAGCAACCGTAAAAGCCACAAGCTGCTCCTATCAGCCCACTCGGTCTTTGGGCGCGTCCAGCTGACAGATACCACGTTTGAAAATCCAGCAGTGCCTAATACCTTTATCATGGTCATGCGCAAATACCTACAGGGTGCTGTCATTGAAGCGATCCAGCAAGTGGAGAATGACCGGATTTTGGAAATCAGCGTCTCCAATAAGAACGAAATCGGAGATAGCGTGGCTGTGACTCTGGTTATCGAAATCATGGGCAAGCACAGCAATATCATTCTCTTGGATAAGGCCAGCGGTAAGATTATTGAAGCCATCAAACATGTCGGATTTTCGCAAAATAGCTATCGCACTATCCTGCCGGGCTCAACCTATGTCGCACCGCCTCAAACAGGTAGTCTCAATCCTTTCACTGTAGGTGATGAAAAGCTCTTCCAAATCCTACAGACAGAGAATTTAGAGCCCAAACGCCTGCAGCAGATTTTTCAGGGCTTGGGTCGGGATACAGCTACTGAACTCAGTGGCCGTTTGACAGCTGACAAGCTCAAAAACTTTCGAGCATTTTTTGCCAGTCCGACTCAGCCAAGCCTGACCGAAAAATCCTTCTCTGCTCTGCTATTTTCTGACAGCAAGACCCAAATGTCCACACTATCCGAGCTTTTGGATACTTTCTATAAGGACAAGGCTGAGCGCGATCGGGTCAACCAGCAGGCCAGCGAACTCATCCGCAGGGTAGAAAATGAGTTGGAAAAGAACCGGAAAAAACTGGGCAAGCAAGAGGAAGAGCTCCTAGCAACGGAGAATGCAGAAGAATTCCGCCAAAAAGGGGAACTCTTGACCACCTTTCTCCATCAGGTGCCCAACGACCAAGATCAGGTAGAGCTGGACAATTACTACACAGGTGAGAAGATTAGCATCTCGCTTGACAAGGCCCTGACCCCAAACCAAAATGCCCAGCGCTATTTCAAACGCTACCAGAAGCTCAAGGAAGCCGTCAAACATCTGACCAGTTTGATTGAGGAGACTCGGGCTACCATACTCTACCTAGAGAGCGTGGAAACCGCCCTTGCTCAGGCCAGCCTAACTGAAGTTGCGGAAATCCGAGAGGAACTAATTCAGACTGGCTTTATCCGACGACGCCAAAGAGAGAAAATCCAGAAAAGGCAGAAACCGGAGAAATATTTGGCAACTGACGGTCAAACCATTATCCTCGTCGGCCGCAACAACCTACAAAATGACGAACTGACGTTTAAGATGGCTAAGAAGGACGAGCTTTGGTTCCACGCCAAGGATATCCCAGGAAGCCATGTGGTCATCACCGGCAATCTCCAGCCCAGCGATGAAGTCAAGACAGACGCTGCCGAGCTAGCGGCCTACTTCTCCAAGGCCAGACTCTCCAATCTGGTCCAAGTGGACATGATTGAAGTCAGAAAACTCAATAAACCAACCGGTGGCAAGCCAGGATTTGTCACCTATACAGGCCAGAAAACCCTGCGCGTCACACCTGATGAAGAAAAGATTAAAAGCATGAAAATGTAAACTAATCCGTTTCTAAAATATGGATTTGGCGGATATTGAAAAACAAAAGAGGAGCCTCGGCTCCTCAAACTTACTAAATTAAAAATTCTAGTTATCTTTCAGAGGTTGGGACAGCAGAGTCCTAGCCTCTTTTTTTATCAGAAATAGACTATTGTCACAGTAATTGACTACTCAACCCTATCCATGTCCGATCTTACTTCATCGACATTGAATTTTGCAAAGAGGAACTTACGGTCTTGAACTGGAAAACGTTGATCCAACTGATCGACAGCACCTAGCTCCACAATCCCTTCCTTGATAACAAAGTCCATAACGTGACCACCAAAGGTATGGTCGTCTGAAATAAAGTGAAGATGATAGCCGGCTACACTGACACCGTGGAAAATTTCGGGTGTCCAAAAGCCAATAATGGTGCCGGAGACATTATCAGCATGGTACTCAGGCTGACTTACGGCTACTTCAGCAAACTTCTTCTCTGAAGTCGATTTTGGAATCATTCGCACATGCATGTGGGAAAATTCTCCATGAATCTTGATGGAGCGAAATAGATTTTCCCCATCGTAATAGGATTCAATTCGCTTTTCCAGCTCTTCATCTGTCATTTCGAAGCGTTGGCGGAAAATGACCTCCGCTTGGTGGGGAACAACTGCAGCGTAGGGCACTGTTACATCATCTGAAACTTCTACAACTTCAGGCACATTGCCAGATCCCTTAGCCTGATAGGCCTTACCATCAAGAACAATCAACTCCCCATCAATGGAATCCAGTGTACCAATCCCCAAATCGCCGTATTTCAGGAGCTCCCCAATCGTCATGCTCCCACCATAAAGTCCAGCCATCAAGGCTCCTAGGGTATTATACTGAAATAATTTCACTGGCTCTGCCATTTTTTCTCCTATATCAACAAACTTCTGTATTTTCTAAGATAATTAAGTATATCATATTCTGGTCGAATTTCAAAAAAATCGTTTAATGGACAATCAAAATGTAATTCCGATACCCTAAATCAACTGACTTTCCTCAATACCGGCATCAGCGAGGATTTGAGCCACTCGGTCAAACTTAAGTCGAAAATGCTCTAGTTTGTGGCCATCGGAGCCAACTGAAAAGCGCTGACCACCAAGCTCCTTGACAAGACTAAGAGCGTAGATATAGTGGTCTTCATGACCGTATAAATACATGGACTTGCAGTTGAGTTCAAAGGCCAGATCATGATCAATCATCTTTTGAAAAAGCTGTCGCAGCTGAGGCTCAAAAGTTTTTAACTCCTCTACGGTAAGCTCAAATTTCCGAAAGCCATAGTCAAAGTGAGCTAGGACATCCGCCGGAACAGCTTCAATAGCCTCTTCCAGCTCTCTCAGGTAACGAGGAATTAACTCCATCTTATCCAGCTGCAAGACAGGCTCTTCCAGATAGTCAAAACTACCATTGTGGTGGACAGATAGGAGTTTCAGATCGTATTCCTTATCGGCTAGGAATGATAAAATATCAGCCTTACGCGGAGCATAGTAACCAATTTCAATCCCCTTTTTGATGCGGTTGCCATATTGCTGGTTCAGCTCTGCAATTTTTGCCGAATAGGCCGCATAGTCAGGCACATCATCATGGGGCGAGGTAGCTTGGTAAGGGTAGGGATTGGACAGGTCATAGTGCTCGGTAGTGACAATCTCGCCCTCGTAATGGTCCAGATAGTCAGAAAAATCCGCCTCAGAATCATAGGAAAAATAGGTATGAAGATGGTTGTCGCGCATGCTTGCCGCCTTTCTGCAAATCTTATGTTCCTTTAATAATGTCAACGGTTGGTCGGCCTTTGTTTTAGATTTCCCACATTTCCGATCCTTTCGTTGACGTTGTCCATGCTCTAGCCTTTCGACAGAAGCCATTTTATTTCAAAAATCCTCCTAGGCCTCTACCTTTCTTTCAGCATAGCACTGGATAGGTCTAGCAGCTGCAGCGCCGTCTCAAAGTGCTCTCCCATGAGATCGTAGACAGCATCTTCGCTCAGAACACCGCAGGCCACATCCTCAGGAAAGTCTGGTCGATTGGAAAATTCCAAATCGTCAAAGAAAACCTGGCTGGTGTAATAATCTCGGAGCTGGATATAATTCTTCTGGCTGGCCTCCAGCTCAGCCAAAGCTGATTGAGCTTTCGCTAAGACCTGAGAATATTTATTCAAATGCTCTTCCATTTCTTGGATTCGTTTCAATTGGGACATTATCTCCACTCCTTCTTTAATCAAACTATCGTGTCAGCAAAAACAAGCCTCTTCCTAATATAATCGAAAACTAGCAAGGCAAGAGATTTTTCAAGAGAACTTTACAAACTTTCGTACAAATCTGCCATAGCAGTGTCATCTGGAACCAAACGCAGATATTTGCCAGCCTGTATTTTTGCTTCTTCCACACGCCCTAATTCGCGCAAGAGATAAACGTATTCTTCCAGAAATTCAGGGTTTTCCTGCAAGTCAAGTGCCAGCTCCTGATAAAGCTCCCCAGCTTTTTCCAGATTTTCCAAGGCTTGATAAGCCCGCGCCAGATTCCAGCGGGTTAAGACATTGTCTAGCTCTTGTTCCTCAAAAGCTAAGACCTCATCATAGCGCTCCTGCTCCAAATAGAGATTGGTCAGTCGCAGAGCAATTTCCTCTACATCATCTGCATTTTCCTGAGCCGCTAGCAGGTAATCCTCGGATTTTTCCACATCATGCAGTTCGTAAGATAGTTGGGAAGCAAGGAGCAGAAGGCGAGTCTCGAAAGGATTTTTGGTCAAGCCTTGCTCAGTCATTGCCAAAGCTTCCTCGGTCTTATGCTCCGCATGGAGAGACTGCGCATAGGCATACTCATAGCCTTCAAAATCTGGCGAAATCGTATCCAGCTGCTTGAAGTACAAATTAGCTTTTTGGTACTCCTCTTGTTCGTACAAGATAGCTGCCAATTCATAGACCGTCTCTTCATCGTACTCCAGCTCCACAGCCTTTTCCAAAAATTCTATGGCAGCTTCAATTTTCCCCAGACTGGCATAGCAAAGACCGATCCGCTGGTAGGTGGACACCCCTGTCTGCTCGTAGATAGAGCGATTATCTAGCTGAGCATATTCCTTGATAGCCTGAGCAAAATTTTCCAATTCAAACTCAATTTCTGCCAAACCAAAAGTCACCAAAGGTTCGTCCGACAGTTTGGCAGCTTCCAGTAATTTCTCCCTTGCCACATCTGGCAATCCTTCTAGCTGATAGAGGTCAGCCTTGGCCAAGAGAGCGGCCACATACCATTCACTTTCTGAGTCAATTTCCTCTAAATAAGCAAAAGCTTCTTCCAAGTCACCATCGTCAGCAGCAATCGTTGCCAGACTGATATAGGACTCGGGGAAAAGCGGAGCTAATTTTTCATAAATTCGCTTGGCTTGCGGGAAAAAGCCGATACTTTCTAAGTAATCGGCGAATTCTAATAACTCTTGATCGGTATCTTGGCTCAAAGCCTCTTCAAAATACTTCTCAGCCTGTGCTAAATCCTGATTTTGCAGAGCTGTTAACATTTGTTCACTCTTACTCACTGCCTTCTCCTAATTCTTGAACACTTTCTTCATACAAACCGCTAACCTTCTTGTACCACTTAAAGAGCGCTGTGATGGCAACCTTGGCTGATGCATAAGCTGGAATTCCCAGTAAGACACCCCAGATACCAAACATGGTTCCTGAAGTCAGCAAAACAAATAAAATCGTAATCGGATGGATGCTTAATTGGCTTCCCAAGATCAATGGAGACACGAAGCGCCCCTCAATGGTCTGCTCCACGATAAAGACAATAATGACTTTCAACAGCATGATCGGACCAGCAATCAAGCCAAGAACTAAGGCTGGCAACATGGCAAGGAAGCTTCCCAAATAAGGCACCAAGTTCAAAACTCCTGCCACAACGGCTAGAGTCACACCATAACGCAAACCAATAATCTTGAAAAAGATCATAAACATAAGAGCCACGATGATTGCTACAGTCACCTGACCTCGAACATAATTGGCCAACTGGGTATTCACATCCGTCATGACCTGACCAAATGACTCGCGGAATTTCGTTGGCAAGAACTGAACCACATAGCCTTTGAGATTTTTCCCATCGCGCAGTAAATAGAAAAGAATAAAAGGCATGATGATAATAGCCACAATGATTTGTGAAGCCGTACTAATCAAATTGCTGGCCCAATTGACTGCCTTAGATGAAAAATTGCTGGCCCATGAAGTAATCTGAGTCGAAAGCTTATTCGTAACTTGCTCGATTTGTGGCTTCAAATCATCTGAAATATGATTGGTCAAAACATCATCAATCATTTTATTGGCTTGCTTGAGATAGGCGGGAACATTTTTTGAAAAACTCACTATCTGATGCTGCAAGTTAGGAATAGCAACCGCCAAGCCCCACACAATCAAAACACCAATCAAGACAAAGACAATTGTAATCCCGGCCACACGGTTAATCTTGCGCTTTTCCATCCAGTCGACAATGGGATTGAGCAGATAGTAAAGCAGCCCAGCCAAAATCACTGGCAACATAATGACACCAATAAACTCAATCACCGGTGTAAAAATAAAGCTAATTTTGCTAAGAATAAAAATGTTCAAACCGATGAGTAAGGTCACCAAAAATACGGTAATGGCCTTATTATCCAAGAACCATCTAAAAAACCAGGACAAACTAAAATCTTTTTCTTTGTGTTCCATATTCAACTCCTTTGGATATTCCTTTTCATTGTACCATTTTTCAGAAAAAATATCTTCAAGCAACCATGATGAAATACCTTATTTATTGGACTTTTTCACCGATTGAAGTTAAAGTCCTGTTTTCTCTATTCATTCTTCGAAAATAAAGAAACATAGACCGAGATGAGCACTCAGTCTATGTATTTTTTCACTATGGATGGCTAACAATCAGTTGCAAGTCGCCAGACAAGGTCCACTCTGTGACATCGCTCGGTAGGATGAAATGAGATCCTTTTTTGATAGGATACACTAGCCCATCCACTGTCAACTCGCCAGCACCTTCCAAGACACTGAACAAGCTGTAATCTACTGTCTTTTTAAATTCAACAGAACCAGCAATGTCCCACTTGTAAACAGCAAAGAAGTCATTGGCCACCAAAAGAGTAGAGGTCAAATCGTCTGCCTGAATGGTAACGGGACGGCTATTAGCAGGCTCGCCGATAGTCAGAACATCAATCGATTGCTCCAAATGCAACTCACGAAGATTGCCAGCATCGTCCTTACGATCAAAGTCATAGACCCGATAAGTGGTATCGCTAGACTGCTGAGTCTCCAAAATCAGAATGCCTGAGCCAATAGCATGCATGGTGCCACTTGGCACATAGAAAAAGTCACCAGCCTTGACCGGAATTTTGGTCAAAAGATGATCCCAGTCCTTGCTCTCGATTTGCTGGCGCAATTCTTCTTTGCTCTTGGCATTGTGACCGTAGATAATCTCTGCCCCTTCGTCTGCAGCGATAACATACCAGCATTCAGTCTTGCCAAGCTCTCCTTCGTGCTCTAGTCCATAGGCATCATCTGGATGGACCTGTACGCTAAGCCAGTCATTGGCATCCAAAATCTTCGTCAAAAGTGGAAAGACAGGCTCTGGACGATTGCCAAAGAGCTCACGGTGCTCGGCATAGAGCGCATCTAGCTTCTGACCTGCAAAACGGCCATTCTTGACGGTTGAAACACCATTCGGATGAGCCGAAATTGCCCAATACTCGCCCACATGGTCGCTGGGAATTTCATAGCCAAAGACATCGTGCAGCTTGGTGCCGCCCCAAATCTTCTCCTGCATCACAGACTCTAGAAATAACGGTTCTGACATAATAGTCTCCTTACATATTTTTCATCTTCCAAAATCAGGCATCCTTGATGATAAAAGTTTGGTACTGCTTACATTATAATATAGATTCGGGCACTTTGTCTACTCCTCAACTTACTTTACAAAGAAAAATCTGGCTCTCGCCAGACCTTTATAATAAAAAGATTAAAGCTCCCCAGCAAATTCCGCAAAGGTATCCTATCACTACATCCTTTGGATAGTGCACGCCGCCAATCACGCGCACTGCTGCCAACCCTGCCGAAAGCAAGAGGCAGATAAGCCCCGGCAGCCAGAAAAAGTAGAGCAAGCACATAGAAATCACTGTCGCCGAAAAGACATGGCGGCTGGGCATGGACTTGCCTGATGTATCCTTGGCCAGCAAGGGTTGAATAGCCCATTTCTCGTAAGGGCGTGGCTGATTCAGTTGTTTACGAATCGCTGACAAGAGAGCAAATCCGATAGCTGGAAGGAGAAAAAAAGCAAGCAGCCCTTTCCAACCCTCTGTCAGAAAGGCATCAGTCAAGACCACTCCATACACCAGAGGCATAAAAACAGTCATCCCCCTATTAAAATAGGTCATTCCTTTCACTATCCTAGGACGACTGCGAAAAGGAGTTGTTAATTGTTGATAAAAAATCGTATAGTCTTTCATACTTGCTTATCCTGCTTTTTAAAAAGTTGAATTCTCATACTTTCTCTACTATAGCATATTTCTAGACAAGATGGTAGATGGATAGCAAAAGAGACTGAGACCCCAGCCCCAATCTCTTAGTATTCATGTTTTCTGAAGAGGTTTATTTCTCCAGATTCCAGATTTCCTTGGCATATTGCTCAATGGTATCATCTGAGGTGAACTTGTCAGATGTAGCGATGTTAATCAAGCTCATGCGGGCCCATTTTTCTTTGTCACGATAGAGGGCATCAATCTTCTCCTGAGCTTCTACATAGGCATGGAAGTCTTCCAAGAGGAAGTATTCGTCATTATGGGTGATAAGGGCTTCGTAGATTTCAGATCCTTCTTCACGAACATTTGGAATGGTGCCATTGACAAAGGTGTCGACCACTCGGCGAATGTCTGGATTGCTTTCATAGACACCGCGTGAGTAATAATCGTGGCGGGCATAATGCTCGTAAACTTGGTCCTTGTCCATCCCGAAGATGACAATGTTGTCGTCACCGACCTCGTCCTTGATTTCGATATTGGCTCCGTCCAGAGTAGCTAGGGTAATGGCACCTGTCATCATAAACTTCATATTGGAAGTACCAGAAGCCTCCTTGGAAGCTAGGGAAATCTGCTCAGATACATCTGCTGCTGGAATGATGAGCTCAGCCAAGCTGACCCGATAATTTTCCAGAAAAACAACCTTGAGTTTGCCTTGCAGACTTTCATCCTTGTTAACCAGATTGGCTACTTCATTGATTAGCTTGATGACCGACTTAGCAAAGTGGTAGCCTGGAGCAGCCTTGGCACCGAAGATAAAGACGCGTGGCACCATATCCTTGTCAGGATTGTCCTTGAGGTCCCAGTAGAGCTTGATGATATGAAGCAGATTGAGCAGCTGACGCTTGTAGGCGTGGAGCCGTTTCACCTGTACATCAAAGATAGCTTCTGTAGAAACTTCTACTCCTGTTGAGTCCTTGATGAAGTCAGCCAGACGAGCCTTGGCTTCCTGCTTCACTCGGTAGAAATCACCCAGCACTTGCTGATTGTCCTTGAATTCCAAAAGCTTGCGCAACTCATGGATATCACTTCTCCAGCCCTTACCAATTAGCTTATCAATCTCAGCTGATAAAGGCTCATCCGCAATTTGCAGCCAGCGGCGCTGGATAATGCCATTGGTCTTATTGTTAAACTTCTCTGGATAAATGCTGTAGAAATCACGCAAGGTGTCTTCTTTGAGCAGTTCTGTGTGGAGTTTGGCAACACCATTGATTGAATGACCACCGATGATAGCCAAGTGAGCCATGTGGACTTGATTGTCCTTGACGATCCGAGTGTTTTCGATGACCTGCGGATCAAGTCCACGTCCAGCCATTTCAGCTACATAGCGGTTGTCGATTTCTAGGATGATTTGATAAACCCGCGGCAGGACATTCTTAAAGAGCTCTGCATCCCATTTTTCCAAGGCTTCTGACAAAATGGTGTGGTTGGTGTAGCTCATGGTCTTGACCGTCGCATTCCAAGCATCTGCCCACTCGAGACCATAATCATCCAGCAAAAGGCGCATAAACTCAGCTGGCGCAACTGCTGGGTGGGTATCGTTGATATGGACGGAAACCTTCTCATGAATATTCTTGAGCGGTCGACCTTGCTTGAGATAAGATTTGATAATGGTTTGCAGCCCTGCGCTGGTCATGAAGTATTCCTGAATCAGGCGCAGTTCTTTTCCTTTGTAACTAGAGTCGTCTGGATAGAGAATGGCAGTGATGTCCTGCACCCGTCGACGGGCTTCAATAGTTGGATAGTCCAGTTCGTATTCTTCTGGGATTTCAACATCCCAAAGACGGAGATTGTTGATATTGTCATTGCCAAAGCCAATCTGAGGCACGTCATAAGGCACAGCACGCAAAGTTTTAGAATGCTCATAAACCGGTACAATGCGGCCTTCTTCATTGGCACGCAAGTAGACATTACCAAAGATTTTAACATCCACAATGCCGTGATCCTTACGGGTTTCCCAGACATTGCCCAGACTGCCAAACCAATCGTCTGGAATTTCCACCTGATAGCCATCTACGATTCTCTGCTTGAAAAGACCGTAGCGATAGCGAATCCCATTTCCAAAACCTGGATAGCCAGTGGTTGCCAGCGAGTCCATGAAGGCTGCTGCCAAGCGGCCCAGACCGCCATTGCCCAAGGCCATATCATACTCAGCATTCTTGACATCTTCAAAGTCAACGCCCAAATCGGCAAAGCCTTCCTTAACCGTATCGAGGATACCTAAGTTGAGCAGATTGGTTTCCAGCATGCGCCCTGGAAGAAACTCAATAGAAAAGTAATATGCTGTCTTTTGCTGCTGTTCCACGAGTTTATTGCGGCGCTCCAGCCACAGTGGCGTGATATATTTACGAATGGTACTAGCGAGGGCTTGAAAAAGCTCGGCAGGTGTAGCATCCGCAATCTTAATAAGCTGTCGTTCGTGCAAAGTATCCTTGAAATCTCGGATAAACTGTTCTTTATTTAATTCCATTTTTACGAATCAACTTCCTTTCTTTTAGGGAAAAGCATCCGTCTGGATAAGATGTCAACATGAGAAAGACCACTTACCCGACAAATCCTCTCTTGTCAGAAACAAGAGAGGATTGCTGTTCTAATGCAACATACTAGAGTAGTGACTCATATAAATCACTGTATGCTTGACTGGCTGTATCCCAAGAGAAATCTCTTTCCATCGCCTGTATTTGCAGACTATGCCAAGCTTCTTGGTCATGCCAGTAAAGATTGAGGGCTTCTTTGAAAGTCCATGTTAGCCAATAACCAGAGAAGTTATTGAAGCTAAAGCCTGTTCCCTGTCCACTATAGACATTGAAAGGTTCAACCGTATCACGCAAACCACCAACCTCATGAACCAGTGGCAGTGTCCCGTAACGCATAGACATCATCTGAGATAGACCGCAAGGTTCAAAGCGGCTCGGCATAAGGAAAATATCACTGGCTGCATAGATCTCCTGAGCCAAAGTAACATCAAAAAGGATATTAGCGGATAATTTTTCAGGATAAGCCTGGCCAAACCAAGCGAAGGCACGTTCAAATGCAGGATCTCCTGTTCCAAGAAGGACAATTTGCACATCTTCCTGAAGCAGATTATGCAACTCTTCCACCACCAAATCAAAACCTTTTTGACGAGTCAAACGAGAGACGATACCAACGACAGGAACATCGTCCCGAACTGGCAAGCCTACTTTTGCTTGAAGAGCTCGTTTGTTTTCTAATTTCCCGGTCAAATCGTCTTTATTAAAGTGGTAAGCCAGCAATTTATCGGTTTCTGGATTGTAGATATCTGTATCGATACCATTGACAATGCCGACCAGCTTGCCTGACTCCATCCGAAGAATCTGATCCAGACCGCAGCCAAACTCAGCTGTCCGAATTTCGTTGGCATAGCTCGGTGAAACAGTTGTCACGCGATCTGCATAGAGAATGCCCGCCTTCATCCAGTTGAGGCAGTCATTCCAACGGAGAGTGCCATCCGCATAACGTTCATAGCCGACACCAAAGAGTTCCCAAAGCATGCTATCCGGAAATTGTCCCTGAAACTCTAAATTATGAATAGTCAGTACTGTCTTGATGTTGTTATAGGCCTGAATCCAGCGGTATTTTTCCTTGACCAAGAAAGGAATCATAGCCGTATGGTAGTCGTGCGCATGGAGAACATCTGGAATAAAGTCAATGCGCTCCATCAGCTCAATTGCTGCTAATTGGAAATAGGCAAAACGTTCGCCGTCATCAAAATCACCATAGACGTGTCCACGGAAGAAATAATGCTGATTATCGATAAAGTAGAAGTTCACACCTTCCAACTCAATCTTTTTGACACCGACATATTCCCGACGCCAACCGACACTGACTTCAAAGGAGAAGAGATCTTCAACTTGATCACCAAATTTAGCATCCGTCATGTCATAATAGGGCAGAATAACCCCAACCTCATGACCAGCTTTGACCAAGGATTTGGGGAGGGCGCCGATAACGTCCCCCAAACCACCCGTCTTGGAAAAAGGGGCCCCTTCTGCTGCTACAAATAAAATTTTCATGAAACGATGTCCTCTGTAACTTTTTGACCTTTCTTCAGTACAACTGGATGTTCAGCTGTCCCTCGAACAACAACTCCTTCAGCAATCTCAACGCCCTTGTCCACAATTGCATATTCTACCACTGCATTTTTTCCAACGACAACGCGTGGGAAGAGGAGACTGTCTTTGACACTGCTACCTGCTAAAATTCTTGTATTCCGCGAAATAACAGAATTTACAACTTCACCTTCTACAATACTACCTGAGGCAAACTGAGAGCGATTTACCTTCGATCCTGTTGCATAGTAAGTCGGCTCTTCGTTTTTCACCTTTGTATAAATCTTTTGATTTGGTGAGAAGAGGGAGTAGAATTTCTGCCGATCAAGCATATCTTTATTGGCCTTATAGTATGATTCAACAGAGTAAATATTTGCCAGATAGCCTGTATACTCGTAAGCAAAAGCTCCAACTTCAGCTGCCAAGTCCCGAAGAACATAGCGCAGTTTTTGTGGGAATTCTTTTTGGGCTTCTTCTTCCAATTTTTCAATCAACCAAGGCGTATCTACTACAAAAATATCTGTAGACATATTGAAGAGCTCGCCCTCGTCTCTATCACTATGCAGTTTATGTCCTAGGACATGGTCTGTTTCACTGACTTGCAGAACTGCATTCACATCTGAAATGTCCTTAGATGGCAATTTCTTGTAAACCACTGTCATCGGTTGCTGGGTTGTGTTATGTAAGTGGAAGACCTGATTTAGGTCAATGTTGATCAACACATCACAGTTCAGGGCTACAGTTTGGTTAGAGCCTGAGCGCTTCAGATAAGTCAGTAACTGTTCATAATATTCCTTACCAACTGTGCTGCTTTCTACACGAGTATTGTAAATACCTAGATAGTAGTGGCTCAAAAGTGTAGACAAGCCCCACTCACGACCTGAACGAATATGGTCAAATACAGAGCTGATATTGTCTTGCTGGAAGATACCAAAGACGCTACGAACACCAGCATTAGCAAGACTAGAAAGTGGGAAGTCAATCAAGCGGTATTTCCCACCAAATGGCAAACTGGCAACTGGACGATGTTCTGTTAAGGTTGACATGTCGTGGAAACCGACCGTATTTCCTAAAATCGCTGAATATTTATCAATCTTCATCTGTTGGTACCCCCACTTTTTCATTATATCCGACTACTTGCACTTCATCTGTTCCGTCAATCTCTACACCATCAGAAATAACAGCGCCCTCACCAATGATCGCACGTTTAATCTTAGCTCCCTGACCGATAATAGCGCCACTCATAATGACAGAATCAATAACTTCTGCACCCTCACGAACTTGAGCGCCTGTTGAAAGAATAGAATGCTTAACAGTTCCATCCACAAAACAGCCGTCAACTACCAAAGAATCTTCAACATGAGCATTTGCACCAAGGTAGTTGGGTGGTGAAATCAAGTTGCGTGAGTAAATTTTCCACTGACGATCACGACTGTCTAAAGCATTTTCTGGACTAATGTATTCCATATTAGCTTCCCAAAGTGACTCAATCGTACCAACGTCTTTCCAGTAGCCGTTAAATTCATAAGCATAAACACTTTCGCCAGATTCAAGATAGTTAGGGATAACATTCTTACCAAAGTCGGACATATCTACATTGCTCTTTTCAGCAGCAATCAACATATTGCGGAGACGTTGCCAGTCAAAGATATAGATTCCCATAGAAGCCTTGGTAGATTTAGGATTTTCTGGTTTTTCTTCAAATTCAACGATCCGATTGTTAGCGTCGGTATTCATGATACCAAAACGGCTGGCCTCCTTGAGAGGTACATCCAAGACTGCAACCGTCAAACTAGCGCTGTTATCCTTATGGGATTGGAGCATATCATCATAGTCCATCTTGTAGATATGGTCACCAGATAGGATTAAGACATATTCAGGATTGATGCTGTCGATATAGTCAATATTTTGGAAAATAGCGTGGCTAGTTCCCTCAAACCAACGATTTCCTTCACTGGCAGAGTAAGGCTGAAGAATGGATACACCTGTGTTGATACCATCCAAGCCCCAGCTTGAACCGTTCCCGATGTGACTGTTCAAAGCAAGTGGTTGGTACTGGGTAATCACACCGACATTATTAATCCCAGAGTTGGCACAGTTTGACAGCGCGAAATCAATAATACGATAACGACCACCAAACTGTACTGCTGGTTTTGCAATACTTTGTGTGAGCTTTCCAAGACGAGTTCCTTGCCCACCGGCAAGAATCAAAGCTAGCATTTCATTCTTCATATCCTACTCCTTTGTGGAATCTTTTTTAGCATTTTTACGAACATTCACACGACGCTTGATTTTCCAAATACTTGCTCCCAAAGCTGGTAGCGTAAAGGTCAAGGTCTGCGGATAATCTTTCCATAGTCCCTCTTGAGACTGAACTGTTTCGTTGTGTTCTTTCCAAACACCTCCCCATTTCTCTAATTCAGTATTCCATACTTCTTCATAAACGGCTGCCACTGGCACACCAATGGTAAAGTTTTTGCGCTCTACTGGCACCATGTTGAATACACAGACCAGCATATCTCCTTTTTCCGTCTTACGGATAAAGGAAAGGACGCTCTGATCGGTATTGTCGGCATCAATGATTTCGATGCCATCGTAGCTAAGATCAATCTCCCAAAGCGGACGATTATCTCGATAAAAGGCGTTGAGGGCCGAAGTGAAGCTCTGCATCTGCTTGTTCATCTGATCGTCCAGATTTGACCATTCCAGCTGCTCTTCTGACTTCCACTCTAGGAATTGACCAAATTCTGAACCCATAAAGAGCAATTTCTTGCCTGGATGGCAGATTTGATAGGTCAAGAGGTTGCGGAGACCAGCAAATTGATTGTAGCGGTCACCCCACATCTTATGCATCATGCTCTTCTTGCCGTGAACGACTTCGTCGTGAGAGAAAGGCAAGAGGAAATTTTCAGAAAAAGCATACATAAAGCTGAAGGTCACCAGATTAAAGTCGTACTTGCGATAAATCGGGTCTTCTTCATAGAAACGCAGAATATCGTTCATCCAGCCCATATTCCACTTGAAGTCAAAGCCCAAACCGCCCATCTCTCTCATGCCTGTAATCTTGGTTTCGGACGAGCTCTCTTCAGCAATCATCATAACATCTGGATGAAATAGCTTGATGACTGTGTTCAAACGTTGCAAGAAATAGTAGCCTTCATAGTTACGATTACCGCCATCCTTGTTTGGCTGCCAAGGACCACTATCGTAGTCTAGGTAGAGCATGTTGCTAACTGCATCCACACGAACCCCATCTAGATGGTAGAAATCAATCCAGAATTTGATACTAGAAATCAAGAAAGATTGCACTTCATTTTTTCCTAGGTCAAAATTCAAGGCGCCCCAGCCATAGTTGTGAGCTCGGTCATGATCCTGGTACTCAAAGGTTGGTGTTCCATCATAGTAGGCCAAGGCATCGTCATTGATGGTAAAGTGACCCGGAACCCAGTCCACAATGACACCAATATTATTCAAGTGACATTCTTCGACAAAGTCTTGAAATTCCTCTGGCGTTCCATAAGTATGTTCAAAGGCAAAGTAACCCATGAGCTGGTAGCCCCAGCTGAGTCCCAAAGGATGGGCCATGAGCGGCATGAACTCAACGTGTGTATAGTTCATTTCGACCAGATAAGGAATCAACTCCTCCTTAAGCTGAGCCATAGAATATGGACTGCCGTCAGGATTTCGTTTCCAAGAGCCAGCGTGTACTTCATAGATATTGACCGGTCTTGAGAAAAAGCCCCAACGCTTTCTCCGAGCCAGCCAAAGCCCATCTTGCCACTTCTTCTCTGGAATAGTCCGAACAATAGCTCCCGTACCTGGGCGCTCTTCCAAATAGATAGCCAGCGGATCAATTTTCAAGATTTCCTGACCACTACTGCGTTTGATATTGTACTTGTAAATATCTCCTTCCTTAGGCAAATCCGTGAAGACTTCCCAGACACCGCCTTCATTGCGAGTCATAGGAATCTGCTCTCCATACCAATTGGTGAAATCTCCAATCAGATGCACATTCTGCGCATTTGGAGCCCAGACTCTAAAGGTGTAGCCAGCCTTGCCATCCACCACATCCTGATGCACTCCTAAATAATGCTGCAAATGAAAGTTTTCACCTGTTGTAAAGGTTCTTAATGCTTCTTTTTTGTCCATTTAGTCACCTTTCTATTTGTAAGCGTTTTCTATGTTTCTATTTTACCCCATTTTCTTATATTTTTCAAGTAAATTTCCAAAAACTATCTCAAAAATTTCAAAAGCCCAATTTCTTAAAAAGAATGAGTTGCTATATCAAGGTTTTTGTGGAAAATATCTGATAAAATAGTGATTTCAAAGAGTTTGAGGCTAATATCTGTACTTAAAAATCAATCCCTGTACTAGGATTCCTAAAATAATTTATCTAGACCAATATGTAAATTTACATTTTAAAATGATAAGCAATCAAAAATATCAACGCCTGCTTATTTTTATATTGTTCGAACACTTGTTAGATTTACAAGTTCATTATGGTAAGAAAAAAGGCCGCACAAAGCCGCCTTTCTCATTATTTCACATCAAACACGATAGATTTCACTTGTGTCATCGCTTCGATACTGTAACGAATCCCTTGCACTCCGACTCCAGACCCCTTAACACCAAGGAATGGGAAGTTATCTGGACCACGCTGGGTCTTATTATTGATATGTACAGTACCCACTTCCAGTTTTTCAGCAATTTCAAATGCTTTCGGAAAATCATTTGTAAAAACTGAAGATTGCAAACCAAATTCTGACTGATTGCAGATCTGGATAGCCTCTTCAAGGGAAGTCACACGAATAATCGGAAGAACAGGACCAAATGGCTCTTCCCAAGCTAATTTCATATCTAGTGTCACATGGTCAAACAAGGCAGGCCAGATGAGATTTGCTTCACGTTTGATTTCTGTCAAGGCTGACGCTCCCTTTTCTTGAGCATCTTCAATCAAGCCCCAGATGAAATCTGCTGATGCATTATCAATGACTGGTGTGATATCCGCATTATCAAAGGGATCCCCAACCGTCAGTTTCTCTACCTCTGCCTTAATCAGCGCCGCTAATTTATCTGCTACGCTCTCCATGACAATGACACGTTTAATAGCCGTACAGCGCTGACCGGAATAACTGTATGCTCCGCCAACAATCTGCTTAGCTGCATGCTCCAAGTCGGCATCTTCCAGCACAACTGCAGCATCCTTACCACCCAATTCTAACATAATTGGACGCATACCAGCCAACTTACCGATGCGCTCACCGATTGGAGTGGAGCCAGTAAAGTTAATGTAGTTTACTTCCTTATGCTCAATAATGTAATCCCCAATTTCTGAACCACGGCCTGTGATGGTATTGAAAACACCAGCAGGAAGACCAGCCTCAGCAAAAGCTTGAGCCAAGAGCAGACCAGAGATTGAACCTTGAGTAGGTGGCTTAAACATCACAACATTTCCACCGATAAGAGCAGGAGCAATCTTAGAACCAGACAGGTTGACTGGGTAGTTAAATGGTGCGATAGCCAAGACAACTCCTACAGGCTCACGACGGACCATAGCCAGTTTTTTCTTGCTGGCAGCTTCAAAGCCACCTCCTTCCATAACCTGGCCATGAATACGGATGCCCTCTTCAGCCGCATAGCGAATCAAGTCTGCTGTCCGAACAACTTCTCCAATCGCCGCTTTGATACCCTTGGCAACTTCTTTTGCAAGGATTTCGCCAATCTTCTCCTGATCGCGCTCCAAAATATCCGCAGCCTTATGCAGATAAGCTGCACGTTCGACTGCTGAAAGGGCGCGCCAAGCTGGCAAAGCCGCACGAGCGCTCGCCATCGCATAATCAACCTCTGCCTGACTCATGGAAGGCACAGTTCCTAAAATCTCATTATTGATAGGAGATGAGATGGTGATTTCATTTTCAGAAGCTCTCCACTCTCCATTTATATAGTTCTTATATTGTGTCACGTGTCCCCTCCAAAATATTATTAAGTATCATTTTATCAAATTTTCTGAAAATTTCAACTAAATTTTATAAATTTAAAGAAATTTTTCACAAATTTCATGAATCATCTTCTTTTGTTCATATGAACTCTCTATATTTCTCTCTTTTTTATCACTTCTCACTTTCTACACTAGGTCCACTGGACACTGAAGAAAAGTAAAAAAAGACCAGGAAAATTTCCTGATCTTAATTTTCAGATTAATCGAAGTCAAGATATTCTTTTTCAAGTTCAAGAACTTCTTCCATCGTTGCACATTCAGTCAATGCGCGCTGTGCAAGTTCTTCCATCTTCTTCGTATCCAATTTCTTCATAAGGCTACGAGTCCGAAGGACAGAAGTCGCACTCATAGAGAATTCATCCAAGCCCATTCCGACAAGAAGCGGCACAGCTGTTTGGTCACCGGCCATTTCTCCACACATACCTGCCCACTTGCCTTCAGCGTGAGCTGCCTTGATAACGTTGTTGATCAAGCGAAGGATTGATGGGTTGTATGGTTGGTAGAGGTATGAAACTTGTTCGTTCATGCGGTCGGCAGCCATTGTGTATTGGATCAAGTCGTTAGTACCGATAGAGAAGAAATCAACTTCTTTGGCAAATTGATCAGCTAGCATTGCTGCTGCCGGAATTTCAATCATGATACCTACCTGAATATTGTCCGCTACAGCAACACCTTCAGCTTGCAATTTCGCTTTTTCTTCTTCGTAAACTGCTTTAGCTTTACGGAATTCTGTCAAGAGAGCAACCATTGGGAACATGATACGCAATTGTCCATGTACAGAAGCACGCAAGAGAGCGCGGATCTGTGTACGGAACATAGCGTCACCAGTTTCAGAGATAGAGATACGCAATGCACGGAAACCAAGGAATGGGTTCATTTCATGCGGCATATCGAAGTAAGGAAGTTCCTTATCTCCACCGATATCCATTGTACGAACGACAACAGGTTTACCATTCATTCCTTCAAGTACAGCCTTGTATGCTTCGTACTGCTCGTCTTCTGTTGGGAAGTCTTGTGAATCCATGTAAAGGAATTCTGTACGGTAAAGACCTACGGCCTCAGCACCATTTGCATTGACACCTTCAACGTCTTTTGGTGTACCAATGTTAGCAGCGAGTTCAAAGTGTTTGCCATCGGCAGTCACTGTTTGAGCATCTTTCAAGAGAGCCCATTCAGCTTTTTGCTTCGCATAAGCTTCACCAGCTGCCTTAAATGCTGCTGCTTGCTCTTCAGTTGGGTTAATGATTACTTCACCAGTGATACCATTAGCTGCGATGATATCGCCGTCTTTAACGAGTTCAGTAATATTATTTGTTCCCAATACCGCTGCGATTTCAAGCGTACGCGCCATGATTGCAGAGTGGCTTGTACGTCCACCGATATTAGTTACAAAAGCTTTAACAAATTTCTTGTCTAATTGAGCTGTATCAGAAGGAGTCAGGTCATGTGCGATTACAACTGATTCTTCATTGATAGAAGCTGGATTTGGTAATTTCTTGCCCAAAAGGTTTGCCAAAACACGCTTCGTTACGTCACGAATATCTGCCGCGCGTTCTTGCATGTATGGATTGTCTTCCATACCTTCAAAAATAGCGATAAACATGTCTGTAACTTCTTTCAGACCAGCTTCCGCATTTACTTTCTTAGTACGGATCGTTTCTTTGATTTGACCAACCATTTCAGGGTCAGCGAGTACCATTAAGTGAGCGTCAAATACTTGAGCCGCTTCCTCACCAAGGCTATCTACTGCTTTCTCACGGATAACAGAAAGCTCGTTCTGTGAAGCTTCAAGAGCTGCATCCAAACGAGCCTCTTCTGCATTCGTATCATCGACTGAAACAGTCTCAAATGACAAATCCGGTTGAACTAATAGATATGCCTTAGCAACAGCAACACCATCAGATGCTGCAATTCCTTTAAGCATTTCTGTCATTTTCTTATGCCAATCCTTCTTTTTCCATTGTTTCTGAGATAGCAGCGATAGCATCATCCGCGTCTGCACCTTCAGCTGAGATTGTAACGTCAGCACCTTGGCCAACACCAAGACTCATAACACCCATGATTGATTTAAGGTTTACTGATTTACCTTTGTACTCAAGAGTGATATCTGAAGCAAATTTGCTAGCTGTTTGTACCAACAATGTTGCTGGACGCGCGTGAATACCTGTTTCTGCCACAATGTGGAAATCTTTAGAAGCCATAGTTAGACTCTCCTTTAAAATAATTCTTTTTGAGTTAAAGTGATAACCCTTACAAATTGATATTATATCACTTTTTGAAATCTTTTTCAAGAATTTTATAGCCCGCTTACAAAATATTTCGTTAGAGTTTGAAAATGAATTCTGTTTTAAAATAGTAGATTCAATCGTCAGCTCCCTCTCTTTTCGAAATCGTTTCAAGGCTTTCTTCCTTACAATGAATTCTTTTTGCTCTAGCTTCGCTTAAAGTACAGTAAGCGCTGTGACTCCTTGTGGTTATTTCTCTTTGTTTCGATGTTTTATACACTATATATTGTATCTCTATAGTTGCTATAAGAAAATATCATACAATATTTAGTTCAAAACTGTTGACATCGAATTCGCTTTTAGATATACTAGTTTCAGATTTAAATTTAAGAAAATGAAAGTATAGAGGAATCATCTAATGGTAACTATTTACTCTAAAAACGATTGTGTTCAATGCAAGATGACCAAGCGTTTTCTCGATACCAACAATGTGGAATATCGCGAAATCAATCTTGATGAGCAACCAGAATACATCGACCATGTTAAAAGCCTCGGTTTCAATGCAGCGCCTGTTATTCAAACGCCAACTGAAGCATTTTCTGGTTTCCAGCCTGGTAAACTTAAAAAATTATCATAATCTCGCCAGTATTTAGAGCTTTGTTGCCGCTCCTATCATTCGTAGGAGCCGTTTATTTTGTAAAAGCAAAAGACATTTTAGAAAAAGGAAAATTATGGGACTCAAACACTTAGAAGATGTGACTTACTTCCGTCTAAATAACGAAATCAATCGTCCAGTCAATGGGCAAATCATGCTTCACAAAGACAAGGAAGCTTTGGAAGCCTTCTTTAAAGAAAATGTTGAACCAAACACGATGAAGTTTGCTTCTATTACTGAAAAAATTCAATATTTAATTGAAGAAAACTACTTGGAAAAAGAATTTATCCAACTCTATTCTCCTGAATATATTGAAGAGTTGTCTGCTTTTATCCATGCTCAAGATTTCAAGTTCAAATCTTTCATGGCAGCCTATAAATTCTACAACCAGTATGCACTGAAGACAAATGATGGTGAATATTATCTCGAAGGCATGGAAGATCGGGTGCTCTTTAATGCCCTCTACTTTGCCAACGGAGATGAAGCCATTGCCAAAGATATCGCAAATGAAATCATCCACCAGCGCTATCAACCGGCTACACCAAGCTTCCTCAACGCTGGTCGAGCTCGTCGTGGCGAATTGGTTTCCTGCTTCCTCATCCAAGTAACAGATGACATGAACTCAATCGGCCGCTCCATCAACTCCGCCCTGCAGCTCTCTCGTATCGGAGGTGGGGTCGGTATTTCCCTCAGCAATCTGCGGGAAGCTGGAGCTCCTATCAAGGGTTATGAAGGAGCTGCATCTGGAGTTGTTCCTGTTATGAAACTGTTTGAAGATAGCTTCTCTTACTCTAACCAGCTGGGCCAACGTCAGGGAGCTGGAGTTGTTTACCTCAATGTCTTCCACCCAGATATCATCGCTTTCCTTTCTACCAAGAAAGAAAATGCTGATGAAAAAGTTCGAGTTAAAACTCTCTCGCTCGGTGTTGTCATTCCAGATAAATTCTACGAATTAGCGCGCAAGAATGAAGATATGTATCTCTTCAGCCCTTACTCAATCGAACGTGAATACGGCGTTCCATTTGCCTATATCGACATCACAGAGAAATACGATGAGCTAGTTGCTAATCCTAAAATCACCAAAACCAAGATCAAGGCCCGTGATTTGGAAACAGAAATTTCTAAACTGCAACAAGAGTCTGGCTATCCTTATGTCGTGAATATCGATACAGCTAACCGTGCCAATCCAATCGACGGCAAAATTATCATGAGTAACCTTTGCTCAGAAATCCTGCAAGTTCAAGAGCCTAGCCTCTTGAATGACGCACAAGAGTATCTCCACCTGGGAACAGATGTGTCATGTAACTTGGGATCTACAAACGTTGTCAACATGATGACTTCGCCTGACTTCGGAAAATCCATCCGAACCATGACACGCGCCTTGACCTTTGTCACTGACAGCTCACACATCACAGCTGTGCCTTCTATCGACAACGGTAACAGTCTGGCGCATACCTTTGGTCTGGGAGCTATGGGACTGCACAGCTATTTGGCTCAGCAGTTGATCGATTATGGATCAGCGGAAGCTGTCGAGTTCACTAGCATCTACTTTATGCTCATGAACTACTGGACTTTAGTTGAGTCTAACAATATCGCTCGCGAGCGTGGCGTGACCTTCCATAACTTTGAAAAATCTGACTATGCTAACGGCACTTACTTTGACAAATACCTGACGGGTGAATTTGTACCTAAGTCTGATCGTGTCAAAGAACTTTTCAAAGATATCTTTATCCCATCTGCAGAGGATTGGGCAGAGTTACGCGACAAGGTCAAGGCTGACGGCCTCTACCATCAAAACCGCTTAGCTGTTGCACCAAATGGCTCTATTAGCTACATCAACGATGTTTCTGCTTCAATCCATCCAATCACTCAGCGGATCGAAGAACGTCAGGAAAAGAAAATCGGTAAGATCTACTATCCTGCGGCAGGCTTGTCAACTGAGACTATCCCTTACTACACCAGCGCCTATGACATGGACATGCGCAAGGTAATTGATGTTTATGCCGCTGCAACTGAGCACGTGGACCAAGGACTTTCACTGACTCTCTTTATGCGCAGCGATATTCCTAAAGGCCTCTACGAATGGAAAAAAGAAAGCAAGCAGACAACCCGCGACCTTTCTATCCTGCGTAACTACGCCTTCAACAAGGGAATCAAGTCCATCTACTACGTCCGCACCTTCACTGACGATGGCGGCGAAGTTGGGGCAAATCAGTGTGAAAGCTGTGTGATCTAGTTTTGATTCTAAAATATCAAATTTATAACTTACTTTTAATTAGGAGAAGAATATGTTCGGATTTAGTAAAACAAAACGAGAAAATAATGAGTTAAAATTTCAGAACGCAATTTTAAAGAAGCTACGCCGACAAGATAAAAAGAAGATTTCCATTTTGGAAGAAGATAAAATAAATTTAGAAAGCAAAATTGATACAATAGCCTCTGACGGACTACGAAAAGGTAGCTCAGTAGCTGGAAAGTATTTAGTTAAGAAAAGAATTCAAAAAAACGAGAGAATATAAACATGCAAACATACTATAAAGCCATAAACTGGAATGCTATCGAAGATGTCATCGACAAATCAACTTGGGAAAAGCTGACGGAGCAATTCTGGCTGGATACACGGATTCCCTTGTCTAATGACCTGGATGACTGGAGAAAATTGTCCAACAAGGAAAAAGACTTGGTCGGCAAGGTCTTCGGAGGATTGACCCTGCTGGATACCCTCCAGTCTGAATCTGGTGTGGATGCTCTACGTAAGGACGTCCGTACTGCCCACGAAGAAGCCGTCTTCAATAATATCCAATTCATGGAATCCGTCCACGCAAAATCTTACTCTTCTATCTTTTCTACCTTGAATACCAAGGCTGAGATTGAAGAAATCTTTGAATGGACCAACACTAACCCCTACCTACAAAGAAAAGCAGAAATTATCAATGAAATCTACCTTAATGGTAGCCCCCTTGAAAAGAAGATTGCCAGCGTTTTCCTGGAAACCTTCCTCTTCTACTCTGGTTTCTTTACACCCCTCTACTATCTTGGCAACAACAAACTAGCTAACGTTGCGGAAATCATCAAACTGATCATCCGTGATGAGTCCGTTCACGGGACCTACATTGGTTACAAATTCCAACTCGGTTTCAACGAATTGCCTGAAGAAGAGCAAGAAAAGCTCAAAGAATGGATGTACGACCTACTCTACACACTCTACGAGAACGAAGAGGGCTATACAGAAAGCCTCTATGACGGTGTTGGCTGGACCGAAGAAGTTAAAACCTTCCTTCGCTACAATGCCAATAAGGCCCTCATGAACCTAGGACAAGATCCCCTCTTCCCAGATTCAGCGGACGATGTCAACCCAATCGTCATGAACGGGATCTCAACAGGAACATCTAACCACGACTTCTTCTCTCAGGTCGGAAATGGTTACCTTCTTGGTGAAGTTGAAGCCATGCAAGATGATGACTACAACTACGGTTTAACCAAATAATTTTCAGACACTAGAAAACGACTAACTTGTTCATCAAGTTAGTCGTTTTTTTATCATTTATCATCAGCTAACGCTTTCGTCCTCAGCTACTTCACGATCCTCTTTCTTAGGAGCTGGCGGCTCATAGGCACGGATAATCTGCGCCACTACTGGATGGCGAACCACATCCTTGGCTGAGAAATGAACAAAGTCGATCTGGGAGATGTTCTTTAATTTCTCCTGAGCGTCAATGAGTCCTGATTTGACATTGCGAGGCAGGTCAACCTGACTGATGTCTCCATTGACAATCATCTTAGACTGGAAGCCGAGACGTGTCAGGAACATCTTCATCTGCATGATGGTGGTATTCTGCGCTTCATCCAGAATGACAAAAGCATCATCCAGCGTCCGCCCCCGCATATAGGCTAAAGGTGCAATCTCAATGATTTCTCGCTCCATCAGGCGTGTCGTCTGGTCCTTACCCAAAATCTGATACAAGGCATCATAGACCGGACGCAGATAAGGATCCACCTTTTCCTTAAGGTCACCAGGCAGAAAGCCCAAACTCTCACCAGCTTCTACCGCTGGTCGCGTCAAGATGATGCGTTTGACCTGCCCACGTTTGAGAGCTGTCACGGCCAAGGTCACCGCCAGAAAGGTCTTCCCTGTCCCAGCTGGACCAATCCCAAAGACAATATCATGATTTTTAACACTATCCACATAGATTTTCTGACCCAATGTCTTAACCCGAATTGGCTTGCCATAGCTGTCCTTGATAATCTCTTCTTCGTAAAGAGCTACAAACTTATCAATCTCGTCATTTTTGACCATAGTAATGGCTGTCACAACATCGGGTGTACCGATGGTCATGCCACGATTGACCAAGACCAAGAGAGCCTGAATAACCTGGCTCGCCTCCTCACAGGCAGCCTCCGTCCCTAAAATCTGCACAATCTCGGTTCGGGCATGAATGGTGACCTTCAATTCCTGCTCCATCAAGCGCAGATGGCGTTCATTAGAGCCAAAGAGATGAAAGGCATCATCTGGATGGCCCAGTTTCAATTCTACTGAATGTTCCTGCAAACAAAGAACCTCTCTATTTTAATTTATTGAATGAATTACATTTATTATATCAAAGCAAGCAGAAAATGACTATCCCTAGCCACTATCCACTTAATGGGCCTGATACTCTTCCCAAATAGCATCAAACTCGCCCAAGTTAAAGGAAAAATTTGCATGCTCCTCCAGAAAACGACTGACCTCATCAAAATCATCCGTGTGCTTAGGAAAGGCCGTGTCCTGAAAAGCCAAATCCGCCAAAATAGCCTTAGGCTCCTCGCTCTTAGGATTACGCTCTGTCATCAACCAGCTGTAAAAAGATTTTCTCATTTACACCAACTCCGTTCCAGTCGGATCTTGCTTGATTTTACCGGCTTTCATGAGACCGCCCAGAGCTTTTTTAAACTGGCCTTTGGAAATACCAAAAGTGGCCTTGATGTCGTCTGGTGAAGATTTGTCGTTCAAAGTCATGAAGCCGCCATTGCTCTCCAAATAGGTCAGAATCATCTGGGCATCATTTTCCAGCATTTCAAAGGAGCGAGGCTTGAGAGAGAGGTTAAGGGTGCGGTCTACTTCACGAAAGCCAATTACCCGTGCGTCCAAGACTTGCCCTAGACGTGGCTCTGCATAGCGCTCACTCGGATGAATGAAGCCCAGCATATTATTCTCCGGCAGGTAAACAAAGGTACCAGAAAGCTTGAGCCGATAAACGATGGCTGGCCAGTTTTGGTTCTGCATGTTATTGTAGGCAGGACGGGCCAGACGTTGGAAGTCCTCCTGATAAGCCAGTTGACCCCAGATGCGGTCTTTTTTGTCCACATCCAGACGGATATAAAGGCGGTCGCCCTTCTTAGGCCAGAGTTCCTTGATCTCTGGCAAGATGTCTAGTGACACGACGATTTGCTTATCCGGCAGACCAGTATCGACAAAGACACCTAGATCCTTTCGGACCTCCGTTACCGTTCCCCAGCCAAACTGGTCTTGGGTCGCTGTAACTTCAAGAGTCGTCAGGCGAAGTTTCTGCTTCATATCGCTGTAGGCAAAGCCCTTGACAGACTGACCGAGCTCATGCGGTCCCTCTTCTTTAGAAAGCGCATAAGTTTGTCCATCCTTCTGGACAAAGTAAAAACGATCGTTTTCATCCGTGATAATCCCCACGATGAAGCTAGCAAGATTTGTGTTCATATAGCCCTACTTCTACCTTGCCTCTTCTAATCGCAAGGATTTTTATGTTAAAACAACTCAGTCAGCCAAGGCCAACTGAGTTTTGATTCTGCTAAAATATTAAACTTCTAGAAGTTCTTTTTCTTTAGTCGCTGTCATATCATCGATATGCTTCACTGCATCATCAGTGACTTTTTGAATATCCTTTTCAAGAACCTTCAATTCATCTTCAGTGATTTCTTTAGCCTTTTCCTGTTTCTTTGCTTCGTCCATCGCATCGCGGCGGATGTTACGGATCGCAATCTTAGCATTTTCACCGACTTTTTTCACTTCTTTAGCCAATTCACGACGAGTTTCCTCTGTCAGAGCTGGAATAACCAAACGAATGACAGATCCGTCGCTAGATGGTGTGATACCTAAGTCAGAGGCATTGATCGCACGCTCGATATCCTTGATAGAAGACTTATCAAAAGGTGTCACCAAAAGCACACGAGCTTCTGGAATCGTGATAGAAGAGAGTTGGTTAAGCGGTGTCTCTACTCCATAGTATTCCACATGGATACGATCCAAAAGGCTAGCATTAGCGCGGCCTGCACGGATGCTACCAAATTCACGCGCCAAGCTTTGGTGCGAGTGGGTCATTCTTTCTTTTGCTTTTTCTACAATTGCATTTGCCATTTTCTTTTCTCCTGATTTTTATAAATTATTTGAGACAGTTGTCCCGATTTGCTCGCCAAAGACTACTCGTTTGATATTGCCAGGTTCATTCATATTAAAGACGACTAGGTCAATGTCATTGTCCATAGAAAGGGTAGAAGCAGTCGAGTCCATGATGCGCAAGCCTTTGTTAATAACGTCACGGTGGGTCAATTCATCAAACTTCACAGCCGTTTTATCCTTGTTTGGATCGGCATTGTAGACCCCATCCACACCATTTTTAGCCATGAGGATAGCATCTGCCTCAATTTCTGCAGCCCGCAGAGCAGCTGTCGTATCTGTTGAGAAATATGGTGAACCAATACCAGCACCGAAAATAACGATCCGACCTTTTTCTAGGTGACGAAGAGCACGTCCACGAATATAAGGCTCAGCCACCTGCTGCATCGCAATCGCTGTCTGAACGCGGGTGTCAACGCCCACTTGCTGCAAGGAATCTGCCATTACAAGTGCATTCATGACTGTTCCCAACATGCCAGTATAGTCCGCTTGAACGCGATCCATACCCGCTTCTGCTGCTGGCTCGCCTCGCCAAAGATTACCACCACCGATAACCAAGGCAATTTGAATGCCCAGTTCATGGACTTCCTTGATTTCTTCAGCCATTTTTTGAACAGTGGCGATATTGATACCCACACCTTTTTCGCCAGCCAAAGCTTCTCCAGATAGTTTAATCAAAATACGCTTATATTTAGGTTCTACCATTTTTCCACTCCTTGTTTTATCTGTACTATTTTACCATAAATTCCACTTTTTACCTAGCCCTATTATTCAAAATATTAAATTAAAATACAAAAAGAAAACTCCACCAGATGACTCCAGTGAAGTTGTGATTTATTTATATTTTAAAGCACGTTTGAAGGTCTTCCAAGCTCCTAAATCATCTGTCTGTAGAACAAGACTGGAGTAGATTCGTGCAATGAAAACGGTCATCATCACCGCAAAAGCAGCTGTAATTCCTAGAGAAAGCCAAGCTTCCAAGCTGGTCGCATAACCATTGATAGCTCGGAAGGGCATGAAAAAGGTTGAGATGAACGGAAGATAAGAACCAACCTTCAAAATCACATTGTCTCCTGCTGCCCCTAGCGAAGAAACTCCCATAAAGCCAACTAAAATCAGCATGATAACGGGCGAAAGGACTTTTCCTGTATCTTCTGCTCGCGCCACCATTGAACCAAGAAAGGCTGACAAGACAACATACATAAAGATACTAACTGCTACAAAAGCTAGAGTATTCAAAGACACAGCTTCTCCGATATACTGCTGAATGGCTGGATTGCTCTTCAAGACTTGGGATACAAGAGGAATGCTGTCTGCAAAGAGAAAGGCTGCCAGTCCACCGAGCACATAAATGCCCAGATGACTAAGAATTACCGCAAAAATCCCAATCATACGGGCATAGAAATAATCGGTCGCCTTAATACTGGAGAAGATAACTTCCATGATTTTTGTGCCCTTTTCACTGGCCACATCTTGGGCAGTAATGCTGGCATAAGTAATCAGAATCATATAGAGCAGGAAGCCCAGACCCATTGCAGCAAAGGTCTGAATCATCTTCTTGCTTTCTTTATTTTCATCGATTTTTTCTTCAAACTGGACTGTCCGCGCAAGAATCTGACTCTGCTCAGCTGATAAATTGGCCTGAGCCAGGTTTAAAGCCTGCTGGACCTGGATAAGGGAATTGGACAAAACCATTTTCGTTGCAGCGTTCATGCTGGTTTCTGCATAGTAGGTAGCAGAGAGCTGTCCGTCTTTTTCCTCAACCGTCAGATAGCCTGCGATTTTCTTATCTTTTACAGCCTGCTTAGCTGCTGCTTCATCTTTGTACTGAAAGCTCAGCTGATCTTCAGCTCTTAATACTTCTCTGACAGAATCAAGCTGGGTTAGCACTGCCACCTTTTTAGAGGAGGCCATAGAGCTTCCTTGCAGATAGCCAATCCCCAAGCTCAACCCAAGAAAGAGAAAAGGAGACAAGACCATAAAGACAAAACTCCAAGACTTAACATGACGCAGGTAGGTTTCTTTGATTACGATTAACATTTGTTTCATACTTCCACCCCTGATTCTAATTTGAAAATTTCATCAATTGTCGGTGCCTGCTGGTCAAAAGTTGCCACATAGCTTCCCTGAGTCAAGCGATCAAACAATTCAGGACCAGCTGTTTCGTCATCCAAAATCAATTTCCAGATACCTTGCTTGGTCTGCGTCGCCTTGACAACATGGGGCAGAGCTTCTAATTCAGCCTGAGACAAGTCACTTGAAACGAAAAGACGAGTCTTGCCATATTGGTTGCGGACTGCCTGCACATCGCCATTGAGAACCACTTGCCCGTCACGAATCATCAAGACATCATCGCACAACTCTTCCACATTTGTCATGACATGATCCGAGAAGATAATCGTCGCTCCGCGCTTTTTCTCTTCAATAATGACTTCTTTCAGGATTTCAGTATTGACAGGATCCAGACCGCTGAAAGGCTCATCTAAAATAATCAAGTCTGGCTCATGCAGGAGCGTGATAATCAGCTGAACCTTTTGCTGGTTCCCCTTAGACAAGCTCTTGATTTTGTCGGTTAATTTTCCCTTGACCTGAAGCTTTTCCATCCATTGGGGCAGTTTTTCTTTGACAACAGCTGTCGGCACACCCTTTAGATTTGCCAGATAGCGCACTTGCTCAAAGACCGTCAGCTTGGGCATCAGGCTTCTTTCCTCAGGCAGATAGCCAATCCTGCTATAGGTCTCCTGCTCAATCGCCTGCCCCTCGAAACGAATCTCTCCACTATAGTCTAGGAAGCGCAAAATACTGTGAAAAATCGTTGTTTTCCCAGCACCGTTTTTCCCAATTAAACCAAGGATATGCCCCGGCTGGGCTTCAAAATCAATACCGAACAAGACTTGCTTTTGCCCAAAACTTTTTTCTAGTTTTTCTACATGAAGCATACGAAACCTCCTATTATGATACTAAAATTATTATACTACTTTGAAAGCAGTTTTTCATCCTTTTGTCCTAGTGAACAAAAAATTTTCCCTCTATTCTTCATGAATAAAATATGGAACTCGCTCCAACTAATACCATAAAAAAAATGAGGCTCAAAAACCTCATTCATTTAATGTATGTTATTCATCGCTCTTTATTGACCACCCAGTTGAGGAGCTTGGTCAAAAGAGTCCAGAGAACAAAGCTAATGATGATAATATAAAGCCAAGCATTTTTATCATCTGACAAAGGCAGGGGTACATTCATACCGAAGAAGCCAGTGATGACTGCTAGGACTGCCAGAAGAACCGAAATAATAGTCAAGACAGTCAAATTATCATTCAGATTGTTGTTCAGGATGTTATTGTAGGAGCCCGAAAGCTGGCTAAGAACCTGAGCAATCAAATCCGTCATTGAAACCAGCTGACGTGCCTCAATCATGGCATCTTCAAACTGCTCAGTTTCTAGTTCATCAAAGCCACGATAAACAGCATGGCTCTTGATATGCTCTAAAAGTATACTATTTTGCTTGGATGCCGCTACTAGGTAGACCATGGAGGTTTCTAAGTCCGAGAGGGCAAACAGATGCTTTTTGGTGGTCTTCTGACGCAAAAGTCTGTTTAGCTCATCCTTTCGCTTGTCCATCTGCTCAATGACCGGATAATAGGAATTGGAAATCAACTCTAGACTGGCAAAAAGAAACTTATAGACTGACACAGGCTCATGATGCTCCGTGTAGGCCTTCATGATATCAACCACATAGGCATTGTCTTGATTGCTGATGGTGATGAGACGATCCTGCTGTACCACGAAAGTCATCGGAATAGTCTCATAGTAGTCCTTCTCTGTCGCTAAATTTAACACATTATAGATGAAAAGAACTGTCCCATTCTCACGATTGTAGTCCATATGAGCCCGCTCGTTTTTATCCAGCGCATACTCAATGGTTTCAAGATCGATATTATAATCCTGATAAATCTGTCCATTCTTTTTAACATCATCTGAGTCAATGTTGATCCAGACAGATTGGTCTTTCAGTTTTCTTTCCAGAAACATAGAACTCCTTTCTGCGATCTAGAATGATTGTCTAATAGCTCATACATAATGCCCACACTTAGCCTCATAGCCAAAGCTCCTATGTCCTGACAATAACCAAGCAAATCGATATTATTTTCTAAACATAAGTGTAAGGCAGCTAGCTAGTCCGCCAAATAGCGGCTAGCGTCCACCAATTAGGAAGTTTAGTTCCAATTGGTAGTACTGAATCACATCTTCTCTTCTAACTCTACATCTGGATACTTATCCGCAAACCAACGGAGGGCAAAGTCGTTTTCAAAGAGGAAAACTGGTTGGTCAAAGCGGTCTTTGGCCAAGATATTTCGGCTTGAAGACATACGCTCGTCTAGGTCTTCCGGCTTGATCCAACGAACTGTCTTTTTCCCCATAGGATTCATGACCACTTCCGCATTGTACTCGCCTTCCATACGGTGTTTAAAGACTTCAAACTGGAGTTGGCCGACAGCGCCTAGCATGTACTCACCAGTTTGGTAATTTGTATAAAGCTGAATGGCTCCCTCTTGTACCAATTGCTCGATTCCCTTGTGGAAGGATTTTTGTTTCATGACGTTCTTAGCAGAAACTTTCATGAAAATTTCAGGTGTAAAGGTTGGCAGTGGTTCAAATTCGAACTTGTTTTTTCCAACCGTCAAAGTGTCTCCAACCTGATAAGTACCGGTATCGTAAACCCCGATGATATCTCCTGCAACAGCGTTGGTCACATTCTCACGACTTTCAGCCATAAACTGGGTAACATTCGAAAGTTTGGCAGTCTTACCAGTACGAGGTAGGTTGACACTCATACCGCGCTCAAATTCACCCGATACGATACGGACAAAGGCAATACGGTCACGGTGACGAGGGTCCATGTTGGCTTGGATTTTAAAGACGAATCCTGAGAAATCCTTGTCATAAGGATCCACAATTTCTCCGTCTGTTTTCTTGTGTCCATGAGGTTCTGGAGCAAACTTGAGGAAGGTCTCAAGGAAGGTCTGCACCCCAAAGTTAGTCAGGGCTGAACCGAAGAAGACTGGGGTTAGCTCACCAGCTAAAATAGCTTCCTCTGAAAACTCGTTCCCAGCTTCATTTAGAAGTTCAATATCATCCTTGACTTGCTCATAGAAAGGATTGCTCGCAAAAAGTTTGTCTCCGTCTTCTAAACTAGCAAAACGCTCATCCCCTTTATAGAGCTCCAAACGTTGGTTATAGAGGTCATAGAGACCCTCAAAGGCTTTCCCCATCCCGATTGGCCAGTTCATCGGATAGCTAGCAATCCCCAAGACTTCTTCCAATTCTTGCAAGAGGTCCAGTGGCTCACGACCGTCACGGTCTAGCTTGTTCATAAAGGTAAAGACAGGGATTCCACGGTGTTTCACAACCTCAAACAATTTCTTGGTTTGGGCCTCAATACCCTTGGCAGAGTCCACGACCATGACCGCAGCATCCACCGCCATCAAGGTCCGATAGGTATCTTCAGAGAAGTCCTCGTGTCCTGGTGTGTCAAGGATGTTGACTCGTTTGCCATCGTAGTCAAATTGCATAACAGATGAGGTTACCGAAATACCACGTTGTTTCTCGATATCCATCCAGTCAGACTTGGCAAAATTCCCTGTTTTCTTACCTTTTACAGTACCAGCCTCACGAATTTCGCCCCCAAAGTAGAGCAGCTGCTCAGTGATGGTCGTTTTCCCCGCGTCTGGGTGGGAAATAATGGCAAAGGTGCGGCGTTTCTTAATTTCTTCTTGTAAAGTCATCTTCTTCTCTTTCTTTCATTTTAGGATAATGGTGAATGTCAGTATTTTTTTATTTTACATTGGAATATTCTAATCCTTTCAACCTACCTATTATAGCGGATTTAGCGCTTTTTTTCAATTATCTGAAGAATATAAAGAGGCTGGGACAAAAGTCCTAGCCTCTCAATTGTCTTTGGAATGTCGAGCAAGACGCAGTGGTTGAGTGGGCTCTACTACGCTGATTTCATCAGCTTTTACAGCCCTACTCAACTGTGCGGAGGTGGGACGACGAAATCGAATTCTAACGAATTACCGATTTCTGTCCCACTCTCCTATTCTTTATATTTGGCTAACTTATCTTAAAATCTGACAATGACACTGCTAAAGAGAAAATTGCAATGATTAAGATTAAAATCAGATTTAAGAAAACTCCTGCCAACTAAACTTGACAGGAGCTACAAAATTTCATTTTAAACAATTTCTAGCTGCTTTTTCCAGCGTTTCTTAAATATTTCATCAAAAAGAAGCAAAGTTGCGGACAAAATAATCGACACAGCTAAATATTTTACTAAAAGATTGTGCTGGCTGATAAAAGGCGGGCTTTTTAGCAAACCGTAATTCCCACCCGTCACTTGATTGACAGCGACAAGAAAGGCATCGAGCACAAAAGTATAGAGGACAATCATATATTTCTTGAGCTGGGTCTTGTCGTAGTGATTCATCAGATAAATTAGGGAATTAACCAAGAGGGCATAGTGACCAATCAGGAAAGAGAAGCTGGTAATATGCGGGAAATCATAAGGATCAAAGACTGGATAGCCGAGGGCGAAGACTGCCCCGCTGGCTCCTAGGAGAGCAAAATACTGCTTGCTGGGCCATTTATCTGGCAGAAAGACCACCGCAAACATGGCCAAACGGCAATGGTACAAAGGCAGACTATTTGCCAGAGGGAGCTGAAAACCCACATACCAGCTATAAAGAATTGCCAGTTGGCACAACTGAAGGATTTTCATGCTTTTGATAAAGCTAGAATTCTTATGGTATTTTATCGATGCGTAGACGGACAGCAAAAGCAATGCCATCATCAAAGAGTAGGCCAAAGCTGAAACAAAGGGTGGTTCAGTTTGATTGGTAGTCAAAAAATGATGCATCCAGTTTCCTTTCTACTTCTAAAATCTGTATGCTCAAACTCGCAGTCAGATTGAAAATCTAGGCAGAATTTTCCTAGTTACCAGAGAAATCATTTCCTCTTCCAATCTTTATTGGGTCAATCGCTCTGCCTGTCTTTCCTTCATTTCTTTGAACAAGTAAGAAAATAGAAGCAAGGCCGTCGCTAAGACCACAGACACGATCATATAATTCCCAAGCATACCATGATCTCCTACCAGAGGCGGATCCTTTAAGAAACCGTAGTTGCCCCCGAATGCAATATTTCCAAGCAAGATGAGGAAGTCTAAGCCAAAGGTAATTTCTACGATACGGCGATAGGACAGATTAAGTCTATCATAATGCTTCATCAGGTAGATAATCGAATTGCCTAACAAAGCCAAATGACCGATGAAAAACGAAAATAGGGTTATATGCGGAAATGAATAGGGATCCAAAATCGGATAGACAATAGCGCAAATCGGTCCAAATACTCCCAATAAGGCAAAATATTGCTTATAAGCTACTTTATCTGGCAGTAGCAAGACAGCAAACATAGCGACTCGGCAATGATACAAGGGGAGACTCTCCGACAAAGGCTCCTGAATAACCAAGTACCAGCCATACAAAGAGACTAATTGCACGATTTGGGCAACTCTAAAAAAAGTCTGCACTTTCTTTTGTTCAAAATAACGACTAGCAACATAGATGACGGACACTAGGCTCATCATGAGCAGAATGTAAGCAAAAGGTGTCATCACAGGTGGTTCTGTTTTGTGACTAGTAAAAAAATCTAGTAAATTCATCTTTCAAATTTTCATCCTAATAAATATTTTTTAAGGACACTGGGCTTGCTCTTCCTAGCAAAGTCCTTAATTTTTCTCAAAAAGTTTTTCAACTTTCTAGAGGTAATAGCTTCTGGCCCTTATAACTCTGGACAGATTGAGCTAGATTATCTGGTCTATTGGATATAAGCATCCAATCAGCATCAACTTCAATCTAGTCTATATATTGTTCCTGCTGATTCTGATAAATATCCCATAGAAGTTGCATCTGCTCTTTTGTTATCCTTTTCTCGGATAGAAGAGGCAAATCCTGTTGATCAAAGAAACTCAGCTCAGCGATTTCTAAATTGGGCTGAAAATCTCCCTCTTTAAGCTGACATTCAAACACGAGCTTGACGTACTGCTTACTTTGTGGCTGAAATTTATTGCTATCAAAGACAGCCAGCAAGCGTACTACGCTAGCTTGAAATCCAGTTTCTTCCTGAATTTCTTTTACTATATTTTCTTTGGGAGATAAGCCTACTTCACAGAAACCACCCGGCAGAGCCCATGTCTCCTCTTGCTGTCCTCGTACTAGACAAATCTTGCCCTGCTGAACGATAAAAGCTCGGACATCGACCAAAGGAGTCGCATAAAAATCTGTCGGCCGGAGTAAGTCAGACAGCTCATCCGGTTCCAGATGACTGGTCTCGCTGAGCAACTGATTCAGATTTTCTCTGATATCCGCATAGCGTTCTCGATCAAAATCACTGGCTGCAAAAGACAAACCTGTATCCGTTATAGCCAGCAGTCGTTGCAGAATTAAAGCTGTATCACTTGTCCCCATGCTCCAAGACCTCCACTAATTTATCCAACTTCATCGAATTACTACCCTTGAGCAAGATTTGGTCGGAGGATTGCAACCAAGTCTTAACGGTCTTGGTCAAATCTTCAAACTGATCTTTGTCAGCATTTTTGATAAAATAATGTACCCGATTTGGTGGGTAGATTTCCCGAGCATAGACATAGAGGGCTTCCATGTCCTCTCCATAGAGGAAAAGATCGGTAATAATCTCTGGATTGAGGCTGGTAATCATGGCTCCATGCATCAGCTTGGAGTCAGCACCCAGCTCTTTCATATCAGCCAAGACTGCAGCCTTGCGGCCATCCTGACTGGCTGGAATCGTTGAGAAAGTCTCAAGAATCAGGCGCATAGCTGTCGGATTGGCATTGTAGACATCTGACAGGATATCGGCTCCATTAGCCGCCTTCTTCCACTCGGTCCGATTGCGGGTCAATTTCAGCTGGGCAAAAGCCTGACGAATCGCCGACTCACTGACACCCTCCTGCAAGGCAACGTAAGAGGCGATCATAGCGTTGGTCGCATTATATTTGCCAGTCACAGGTAGGTCAATCGCCTGCTCCAGAAAATTCGCTTCAAAGGTCAAGCTGTCTTTGCGCTCTTCTAGACGCGTCAGACAAATATCTGCATCGGAACCAAAGCGGACTACTTTTTGCTGGTCCGGCAGAAAATCATTAACGATCTTATCAGCCGGAGCCAAGAGTAGACCGCCTTTCCTCATGCCATCCGCAATCTGCATCTTACCTTTAGCAATCTCCGTACGGCTTCCGAAAAATTCTAAGTGAGCTTCGCCAATCAAGGTCACAATGCCCGTTTTAGGCTTGGCAATTTCAGACAGAAGATGGATATCTCCCAAATGATCCTGTCCCATTTCCAAAACTAGCTTTTCTGTGTCGTCTGGCATGTGGAGCACCGTGTAGGGCAGACCGATTTCATTATTATAGTTGCCTTGAGTTTTATAGGTTTTGTAGCTAGTAGCTAATAGCTGAGCCAGCATATCCTTGGTTGTAGTCTTCCCATTGGAGCCCGTCACAGCGAGCACATCTACCCCTGTCTTTTCCAGATAGTACTGAGCCAAGGCTTGAAAGGCCGCGAGCACATCATCGACCAAAATATAGGGTCCTTCTGCTACCGGACGCTCAGACAAGGTAGCCGCAGCTCCCTGAGCGAAGGCGGTCGCGATAAAGTCATGGCCGTCACGCGCCCCCTTAAGCGGGATAAAAAGATCCCCCGCCTCCATCAAACGGCTATCAAATTCAGCCTTTCTAAAAGTCACATTTTCAAACTGACTGACATCATTTTTGGCAGCCAAGACTTCTGCTATCTCATATAAATCTAATTTCATATTTTTAACTCATTTTTCCGCTTTTTCCCAAAAAAAGAAGGGATTGAGGCCAGACTAAATAGTAAATATTCGGTCTGTCATCTCAGTCCCTCTATTATATCATATTTATAAAAGATGCGCTTCTCTCTTAGCAAAGGCCTCTTCAGCTAGATTTACCAATGTCTCAATCAACTCGGAATAAGGCAGTCCCATATTTTCCCAAAGTAAAGGATACATAGACCATTGAGTAAAGCCAGGCATGGTGTTGAGCTCATTGAGGAAAATGTCCCCCTCTTCGGTGTAAAAGAAATCACAGCGAGCCAATCCCTGTCCGCCCAAGGCACGAAAGGCTGTCTCAGCATTCGTACGCATGACTGAAATAACTTCGTCTGAAATTTTTGCAGGGATATCCATGGTAATCCTATTGTCAATATACTTGGCTTCATAGTCGTAGAAAGCCACATCTTTGACCACTTCGCCCGGCAAGGTGCTCTTAACGTCATAATTTCCTAAGAGACCAACTTCAATCTCACGCGCATTGACTCCCTGCTCAACCAAGACACGGCTGTCGTACTTGAAGGCCAAATCCAATGCCGCTCGCAACTCCTCTTGATTCTCAGACTTAGAAATACCGACACTAGAGCCCATATTAGACGGTTTGGTAAAAATCGGATAAGTTAATTTTTCTTCGATTTCGGCAATTTTTTCTTCCAGATTTTCACCCTCAATCACCGCTACATAAGGCACCTGTGGGATTCCAGCAGACTCCAGAATGCGTTTGGTAGTGATTTTGTCCATGGCAACACTGGAAGACAAGATATTGCAGCCCACATAAGGAAGGCGCAGCACTTCAAGGAAGCCTTGGATAGAGCCATCCTCGCCCATCGGTCCATGAAGAACAGGAAAAACAACTGCATTTTCCTCATAAATATCACTCGGTTTGACTTGCTGTGAAAGATCAACCGTTGCATTGGTCATGAGCTTTTCATCTGCAGACGGCTTTTCTGTAAATTCCTGCGTTTTGATAAAATCGCCAGCTTTTGTGATGAAATAAGTCTTGACAGAAAATTTGTCATAGTTGATAGCTCGCATGACACTCTCAGCCGACAAGACTGAAACTTCTCGCTCAGCACTGCGGCCACCGTATAGTAAAATCAAGGTTTGTTTGACCATTATCTTATCCTAACATTTCTAGCTATAAGTTCATTTTGGGTTGCCCCATCTTCTTTTTAGACTGTTTCAGTATATCATATTTCCCCGCATTTTTGAATAGAAAAAAGACTCCCAAAGCTGTTTTTCAGCAGGAAATCTTTCTTTCATCTTACAATTCTGTCCGATTTTCAATGGCTCGGAGCAGGGTCACTTCGTCTGCATATTCGATATCAGCGCCGACAGCCAGTCCGCGGGCCAGACGAGTCACCTTGATGCCTGCAGGCTTGAGCACCCGCGAAATATACATAGAAGTAGCTTCTCCGTCAGCTGTTGCATTGGTAGCTACAATCACTTCCGTCACTTGGCTGTCCATCAAGCGAGTCAGGAGACTCTTGAGATTGATATCATCTGGTCCTACACCGTTCATGGGGGAGATGAGGCCGTGAAGGACATGGTAAAGGCCATGGTATTCTTGGATATTTTCCATAGCAGACACATCGCGACTATCCTCAACGATCAGAATCACATTCTGATCGCGCGTTTGATCCGTACAAATAGCACAAGGATCATCGTCCGTCAGATTGCCACAGATAGAGCAGTAGGTCAGCTCGCGTTTGGCAGCTAGTAGATTTTTGGCGAATTCATTGACATCATCGTCACTCATCCCGATGGTATAAAAGGCCAGACGAGTAGCTGTCTTGATGCCGATACCCGGCAGTTTGGAAAAGCTATCAATCAATTTGGCGATAGGAGTTGGATAAAGCATAATAATAGTTGAGCAGTAAAATCTTGATCCGATTCTACTGCTTTTCCTTTCTAATTCATAGGGTGCTGTTGGTTATAAAGGTTGATAATATCACGGGTGATACTGTGGCTGACCGTTGAGGAAAGGTCAGTATTGTGCGGAAATACCACGGCTACAGCTATTTTAGGATTATCGCTTGGTGCATAGGATACAACATTGGTGTTGATAGCAGATGTACCACCGTTGACAAAGGTTTCAGCAGTACCTGTTTTGGCGCTGATAGAAACCATAGCGCCCTGCGCAATCGTCCGTCCAGTTGTAAAGCCACTCCATCCATTAACCACCTGATAGAAACCTTGTTTTATCAGAGCCATATTTTCCTCAGAAATATTGACCTGATTTAGTTCTTTTGTTTCCTTTTTCTCAATCAAGTCTCCCAGTCCACCTTGGTCATTGTTGGCGTAAATGCCTTCAACCAGATGCGGAGCTACCCGTTTGCCGTTATTGGCTACCGTCGACGCATATTGAGCCAACTGAAGTGGTGTGTAGTTATCAAACTGACCAAAAGCATCCGTAATATAATTGCTGACTGTGAAGTTTTTGGGAATGTAGCCTGTTGATTCTGTCGGTAAATCAATCCCTGTCTCAGTCCCCAGACCATATTCTGCAAAAGTCGAACGGAGCTTTTTCATTGAAGCATCGACATTATTGGTTCCTAAGGCCATATTTGGGCTATACGGAGCCCCAAGCATATTTAGGGCCACCTGAACCATATAGGTATTAGACGAGTATTCCAGAGCCTCCACCGCCGTAATAGAACGTGAACCGTAGGCCGTAAACCAAGAATTGATGGGAGCAGAACCCGCGAAAAGAATCGGCTGATCGACCAAGGATTGATTTCCTGAAATGGCTCCGTACTGCCAACCAGCGGTTAAGGTAGCCGCCTTGACGACAGAACCAGGAACAAAGACATTTGTAATGGTACCCAGCGCATCCGCTGAGATATCGCCTGTTTCCAGATCGTGCTTGACACCAGCCAGTGCCAAGATTGATCCTGTATTGGGATCCATAGCCACGGCATAGACACCTTCTGAATAGGTGGCATTGCCCTTGGCTAGCTCCATATTAAAGGCATTTCTGAGAATATCCTCGACTCCCTGCTGGAAAGTCAGATCTACGGTTAGCTTCAAGTTGTTCCCTTTACTGCCCTCAGAAATGGTCTCAACACTCTCCATGTTCCCATTTTTGTCCAGCCGAATTTCTTTTTCTGCTCGTTTTCCTTGTAAAACAGACTCATACTCTTTTTCCAGATAAGAAATTCCCACTCGGTCATTCAGAGAATAGCCCTTCTTGACATAGTCATCCGCTTCCTCAGCTGGCAGACCTGTTTTTTCGGTTGAAATTTGACCAACAATCGAAGCCAACGATGTTTCCAAAACCTTCCGGTTCCAGCTGGTTGAAATACTAATACCCGGAAGCTCTTTGCCGATGGACGCAATTGTAGCGACCTGCTCCGTCGTCAAGTCATCCGTCTGAATCGTCCCTGTTGAAAAGTTTGGAACAGCATTCATCTGGCTAAATAGAGCGATAATCCTCTTTTCCTCATCTGTATAGCCTAGCTGGCTTGGATCAATACTCTCCGCTGCTGCCTTATAGATCTTGGCTTCAGGCAAACGATTTCCATCTGTATCAAATTTTTCTTCCTTGGGTAATTTTTCAACCACTTCTCGGTAAACTTTATTATCCGCCAGATAATAGTCAACTTCTTGGCGCTCGGTCACCTTTAGGTCAGACACGGACACATACTGCAGTAACTTTTGTGCTGTTTCACGGATTTCTTCTGCTGTCAGTTTATTATCTCGCGTAAAGGTCACCACTTGCTTGGTTGTGTTCTCCACCAGGGGCTTGCCTGAAGCTTCATAGATCTGCCCACGAACCGAACTCGATTTTATCTTTGTTTTACTTGCTTTAGCTAATTTATCTGTATAAAATTCTTGATTGACGACCTGCATGTAGCCCAGACGAGCGATCAGCACCAAAAATAAGGCTCCGACAATTCCAAATAGAAGGTAGAGTCGGCCTGTGATAGAATGGCTATCAAATTTCCTCTTAGACATTTCTTCTCTCATTCTCGTAAAAATCTATCTTTTATTTTACCACATTTCCCCAGCAATGAAGCATGGAAATCTAAAAGGATCGAAAAAGAATTTTTCTCCAATAATGAGAAAATCTATAATTTCTGTAGTGGGTAAAACCACTGTAGGAATTATGGATCTAAAATTATAAACGCCTTAGATCTTACCTACTCAAACGCAACGCTTTTAGCTTTCGGAACTTTGACAACTTTAAAACTAGAATTCTCGTCGCTTTGAATATCAAAAAGGAGAGAACAAATTTGGTCCTCTCCAGGTTGTAACTTTTCAACAACCCACTACAGTTGACAAACATACTAAGATTAGTAGTGAAGAAATCTCCGACGGAAGAGAGTACTCACTACTTTTTCTTTATGTTAAAGTAGTGGTGTCTTGTAAAGTCGTAGGGCTCTATGGCGCTAGACGTCGCTTGACAAATTGGCAAGACAACTTGTTTTAGGTGGAGTTTGATCAAAGTATGTGGGACGCTAAACGTCGCGTATTGAAAATAAAATCACTAAAACATGGAATTATTCAAGACAAAAGAGGTAATGTCATGCGTGCAGTATTTGGAATGGATGTAAGTAAAACAAGTTCTGAGGTGGCAATTTTAGTCAACGGTGAGAAGGTTCATGGCTACACCATACTCAATGATGCCATTGGATTCAATCGCCTGTTGGGGGACTTGAAAACTGTTCATAACCCTGAGATTATATTTGAGGCCACAGGCGTCTATTCTCGGCGTCTTCAGGCCTTTCTTGAGGAATCTGGTTACGCTTATATACGGCTAGCAATTGGACAGTCTGCGAGTTCGTAAAACAGATAAAATTGACGCTGAAAAGTTGGCTAAATCTCAGCTTGTGCACAATCGTAAACCAACTTACGTGCAGGAAGAAGTTTATCAACACCTGCGTGATTTAAGCCGTTTCTATCAAAATATGACTGAAGATCTTGTTCGAGCTAAAAACCGTCTGCACAAGGTCCTACAAGTCACCTTTCCTGAATTGGAAAATCTCTTATCCACACCAACTGGAGAGCAATATTGGAACTTAGTGATAGCTTTTCCATGTAAAGAGTTTGTATTAAGCCTATCTCAAAGTGACTTGTATGAGATTATCCGTCAATCTACCTCCAAACGCATCTCTGAAAAGCGTATTGCTTACCTGACTGATAAACTGATAAAACTCGCTAAACAATCTTTTTGTGCGGTCAAGAAAACCTCTCCAATGCTTGAAGAGGTTCGCTACTATGATCAAGAATTGCTTCGTCTTTCTGAACGCAGACAAGTTGTCTTAAACGATATGGTAGCTCTAGCTCAGCCTTTACCAGAGTATGACATCTTACGGTCAATTCCTGGCATCGCAGAAACCACAGCGACATCTATCATTGGCGAATTGGGAGATATTCGTCGCTTTCAGTCTACCAATCAAATCAACGCTTTTATTGGCATTGACCTGAGACACTATGAATCTGGGAACTTTCTCGCTAAGGAACACATCACTAAACGAGGTAATCCCTATGCCAGAAAAATCTTGTTCAAGTGCATTCACAACATCGCTTCAGCTAGTCATACCAATCCCTGCCATATCGCTGACTTTTATGAGAAACGAAAAAGACAATCAACAATAGCTTCAACTAAGCCACTTACGATTGCCTCTATACATCGTCTCATTCGAACAATGTATTACCTCATTACGCATAACAAACTTTACGATTATTCTTTGACCCAAAATCGATAAGGCTGTCTATGCCGTATTATGGTAACACCTTGTTTCAAAAATACCAGATGAGGTGTTTTTTAGCATGCCCTTTTATGGATCAAAAAGTGTTAAAAATAAGACAGTAACCTCAGAATAGCTACTGTCTTATCTCTTTTTTTACTTAAAGCCTTGATAGACTTGACAAATGGTAGAAAAGAGCCGAAAAACCCCAGATAGCCTTGAGCCATCCGGGGTTCTTATTTTCATCGCTAAAATGATATCAACAAAATTTCATTGTAGCCGATTTTTGGAACTTAGTCTTCTAAATCCATTTCAGAAGCTGCTGATCTCTTCTTCTTACCAAGAAGAGAGGCAGTTACCAAGGCAGCTACTCCTAATCCAAGACCAGCAAATTGGTTACTTGCAGTTCCTGTATTTGGTAAAGCCTTAGCGTTTGGAGTAACTTTGACTTGTCCTGGTTGTGCAGGCTGTGGCTTAGGTGCTTGAGAGTGATTTGTAGCACTTGAGATTGAAGCACTGTCGGACAAGCTAGCTGAGGTACTTGCGCTGTCACTCATGCTTGTGCTTGTTGAGACTGACTCACTTGCACTTACAGATTCAAGGTAGCTAGGAAGGTTAAACTCTGGCTTAGATTCGCTTGTTGGCTCACCCTTACTATAGCTGAATGAGTTAGATTGTTGTGACGCACTTGTACTCAAACTGTTTGAAACGCTATTGCTAAGTGATGTAGATGTACTTACGCTGTTACTCAAGCTTACTGAAGTACTTGTTGAAACTGAAGTACTACTTGAGTTGTTGCTTACTGATTCAGATGCACTGATTGAGGATGATACGCTGTTACTCAAGCTTGTACTTGCTGATTCAGATGCACTGATTGAAGCAGACACGCTGGTGCTCATGCTTGTACTTGCTGATACTGAAGCACTGATTGAAGCAGACACGCTGGTGCTCATGCTTGTGCTTACTGATTCAGATGCACTGATTGAGGCGGACACGCTGTTACTCAAGCTTGTGCTTGCTGATTCAGATGCACTAATTGAAGCAGACACGCTGGTGCTCATGCTTGTGCTGGCTGATTCAGATGCACTGATTGAGGCGGATACGCTGTTGCTCATGCTTGTGCTGGCTGATTCAGATGCACTAATTGAAGCGGACACGCTGTTACTCAAGCTTGTACTTGCTGATTGACTTGCACTGATTGAAGCGGACACGCTGGTGCTCATGCTTGTGCTGGCTGATTCTGAAGCACTGATTGAAGCAGAAATGCTATTGCTCAAGCTTGTTGATGCTGAAGCTGAAGCACTGATTGAGGCAGATACGCTGGTGCTCATGCTTGTGCTGGCTGATTCAGATGCACTGATTGAGGCGGATACACTGTTACTCAAGCTTGTGCTGGCTGATTCAGATGCACTAATTGAAGCAGACATGCTTGTGCTTGCTGATACTGAAGCACTGATTGAAGCAGACACGCTGTTACTCAAGCTTGTGCTTGCTGATACTGAAGCACTGATTGACGCTGACACGCTGTTACTCATGCTTGTGCTTGCTGATTCTGATGCACTAATTGAAGCAGACATGCTTGTGCTTGCTGATACTGAAGCACTGATTGAGTCAGACTCGCTGTTGCTTACGCTTGTGCTTGCTGATTCTGATGCACTGATTGAAGCAGAAATGCTATTGCTCAAGCTTGTTGATGCTGAAGCTGAAGCACTACGTGATGCAGACTCGCTGTTGCTTACGCTTGTGCTTGCTGATACTGAAGCACTGATTGAGGCTGACACGCTGTTACTCATGCTTGTGCTTGCTGATTGACTTGCACTGATTGAAGCAGACACGCTGTTGCTTACGCTTGTGCTTGCTGATACTGAAGCACTGATTGAGGCTGACACGCTGGTGCTCATACTTGTGCTTGCTGATTCTGATGCACTGATTGAAGCAGAAATGCTATTGCTCAAGCTTGTTGATGCTGAAGCTGAGGCACTACGTGATGCAGACTCGCTGTTGCTTACGCTTGTGCTTGCTGATTCTGATGCACTGATTGAAGCAGAAATGCTATTGCTCAAGCTTGTTGATGCTGAAGCTGAAGCACTACGTGATGCAGACTCGCTGTTGCTCATACTTGTGCTTGCGCTTGC
>NZ_RJPU01000003.1:0-172654 GCF_003943535.1 Streptococcus cristatus | reverse complement strand
GGACTAATACTAATAGCTCGAGGACTTATCCAATTTTCATTGAGCGCAGCTTTTGGCAAGTATTGTGAGGTTTGAGTAGTTATTCAATTTTGAGTTGACAAGGCAATAAGATATTGCAAGTTAATTCAGCTAGTTAAGTGACGATAGCCTAGGAGATACACCTGTACCCATGCCGAACACAGAAGTTAAGCCCTAGAACGCCGGAAGTAGTTGGGGGTTGCCCCCTGTGAGATATGGTAGTCGCTTAGCTATTATCCGCCATAGCTCAGTTGGTAGTAGCGCATGACTGTTAATCATGATGTCGTAGGTTCGAGTCCTACTGGCGGAGTAAATGAACATATGAGAAAAGGGCAGTTAGCTCTTTTTTCTTTCTCTCTATCGATGCCTTTGCATTGTTTTAGAATCAGAGTGTTACTATACTTGGAACTTGACTCTTTTCTTTTTTGTGGTATAATTAACCGGTAAAGTTTCAACCGGTTAAGAAAGGAAGCGAAGGATGGGGCATTTAGCAGAAAAAATTAATCATTTTTTGAATGAGGTCATATTGACAGCTGAGAATCAACATGAAATCTTGGTCGGCTCTTGTACGAGCGATGTGCGGCTAACGAACACGCAGGAACATATTTTAATGCTCTTGTCTCAGAAGTCTTTTACGAATTCTGATCTAGCTAAAAGACTGAATGTTAGCCAGGCTGCTGTAACTAAAGCTGTTAAGGCTTTGGTGGAGCAAAAGATGTTGGAAACATTCAAGGATAAGAAGGATGCTCGTGTGACTTTTTATCGATTGACTGATTTGGCACGACCGATTGCGGAAGAGCATCAACATCATCATGTTCATACTTTGGAGACTTACCAGAGATTGGCAGAGCAATTTTCTTCTGATGAGCAAGAAGTGATTGTGAGATTTTTGGATGGTTTGATTGGAGAAATTGGGAAATGAGATATATCACAGTGGAAAATCTGTCCTTTTACTATGACAAGGAACCTGTGTTGGAGCATATTCATTACTTTTTGGATAGTGGCGAGTTTGTAACCTTGACAGGGGAGAATGGGGCTGCTAAGACGACACTTGTCAAGGCTAGTCTGGGGATTCTGCAGCCTAAGCATGGCGAGGTCAAGATTTCCAAGACCAATGAGAGAGGCAAGAAATTGAGAATTGCTTATCTTCCTCAGCAGATTGCTAGTTTTAATGCAGGTTTTCCTAGTACGGTGTATGAGTTTGTTAAATCTGGCCGCTATCCGCGCAAGGGTTGGTTTCGTCGTTTGAATGAACACGATGAGGAACATATCAAGGCCAGTTTGGAGTCAGTTGGAATGTGGGAACATCGGGACAAGAGGATTGGTTCTCTCTCTGGTGGTCAAAAGCAGCGGGCTGTGATTGCTCGGATGTTTGCTTCGGATCCGGATATTTTTGTCCTAGATGAGCCGACAACAGGGATGGATTCAGGCAGTAAGGATGAATTTTACAAGCTCATGCACCATAGTGCTCATCAGCACGGGAAAGCGGTCTTGATGATTACGCACGATCCAGAGGAAGTTCGCAAATATGCTGACCGCAACATTCATTTAGTTCGGAATCAGGACTCACCTTGGCGCTGCTTCAATGTGCATGAAAGTGATAGCGGACAGGAGGTGAGTCATGCTTAATCTATTTTCCTATGATTTTATGCAGCGAGCCTTTTTAGCAGTTATTGCCATGAGCCTCTTCTCACCTATTTTAGGTACTTTCCTTATTTTACGTCGGCAGAGCCTCATGAGTGACACGCTCAGTCACGTTTCTCTGGCAGGCGTGGCCTTTGGTTTGGTTCTAGGTTTGTCACCGACCTTCACAACGGTAGTGGTGGTTATTATTGCAGCAGTATTTTTGGAGTACCTGCGGACTATCTATAAGAATTTCATGGAAATCGGTACAGCTATTCTCATGTCAACGGGATTAGCGGTTTCCTTGATTGTTATGAGTAAGGGGAAGAGTTCTAGCTCGATGAGTCTGGACCAGTATCTATTTGGCTCTATTGTGACTATCAGTAGGGAGCAGGTGGTTTCTCTTTTTGTCATTGCTGCTGTGGTGCTTGTCTTGACTTTCCTCTTCATTCGGCCTATGTACATCTTGACCTTTGATGAGGATACGGCCTTTGTGGATGGGCTGCCTGTGCGGACCATGTCTATTCTTTTCAATATCGTGACGGGTGTTGCGATTGCCCTCATGATTCCAGCTGCGGGAGCCTTGCTGGTCTCGACCATTATGGTCCTGCCGGCCAGTATTGCCCTGCGGATTGGGAAAAATTTCAAGTCGGTTATTTTGCTGGCAAATGTCATCGGCTTCTTTGGTATGATTGCCGGACTTTATATTTCTTACTATGCAGAAACGCCAGCAAGCGCCAGCATTACGATTATCTTCGTCAGCTTGTTCTTGCTGGTCAATCTGGTCAAAAAATTTATAAAATAGGAGCAGAAAATGAAAAAAATTAGTTTACTATTAGCAGGTTTACTGAGTATTTTCTTAGTAGCTTGTTCCAATCAAAAAAATGCAGATGGCAAACTCAATATTGTCACGACTTTTTATCCTGTTTATGAGTTTACCAAGCAGGTCGCTGGAGATGAGGCCAATGTTGAACTTCTAATCGGGGCTGGTACAGAGCCACATGATTATGAGCCTTCAGCTAAGGCAGTTGCGACGATTCAGGATGCAGATGCCTTTGTCTATGAAAATGAAAACATGGAGACTTGGGTTCCTGATTTGCTAAAAAACTTGAAAAATAAGGAAGAAAAAGTTATCAAGGCGACTGGAAATATGCTTCTATTGCCTGGTGGTGAAGAGGAAGAAGACCACGACCATGGTGAAGAGGGGCATCATCATGAATATGACCCCCATGTTTGGCTGTCTCCGAAGCGGGCTATTAAAATGGTGGAGCATATCCGAGATAGTCTGAGCAAGGCCTATCCTGACAAAAAAGCTGCTTTTGAGAAAAATGCAGCGGCTTATATCAAGAAGTTAGAAGCCTTGGACAAAGAATTTGAAGATGGTTTGGCAAATGCCAAGCAAAAGAGCTTCGTCACTCAGCACGCTGCCTTTAACTATCTGGCTTTGGACTATGGTTTGAAGCAGGTGCCAATTTCTGGACTTTCACCAGACAGTGAACCATCCGCTTCACGCTTGGCTGAATTGACCGAGTACATCAAGAAGAATAAAATCAAGTATATCTACTTTGAAGAAAATGCTTCTCAGGCTCTGGCTTCCACTTTGGCTAAGGAAACAGGAGTAGAGCTTGATGTATTGAATCCGCTGGAAAGCTTGACCGAAGAGCAGACCAAGGACGGAGCAGACTATATTTCTATCATGCAGTCCAATCTAAAGGCTCTCAAGAAAACGACTGACCAAGAGGGAGCGGAGATTGCAGCCGAGAAAGAAGAAGACGATAAGACAGTGCAAAACGGCTACTTTGAAGACAGTGCCGTCAAGGATCGGACCTTGTCTGATTATGCTGGCGAGTGGCAGTCTGTTTACCCTTATCTGAAGGACGGTACCCTGGATCAAGTCTTTGATTACAAGGCTAAGCTGACTGGAAAAATGACAGCTGCTGAATACAAGGACTACTATGACAAGGGCTATAAGACGGATGTTTCCAATATCAATATCACAGACAAGACCATGGAATTTGTGGTAGATGGAAAATCCAAGAAATATACGTATAAATACGTTGGTAAGCATACTCTGACTTACTCTAAGGGAAATCGTGGAGTACGCTTTATGTTTGAAGCGACAGATGCGGATGCTGGCCAGTACAAGTATGTTCAGTTTAGCGACCACAACATTGCACCGACCAAGGCAGCTCACTTCCATATCTTCTATGGCGGCGAAAGCCAGGAAGCACTCTTTGATAAGCTAGAAAACTGGCCAACCTACTATCCAAGTAAGTTGACCGGTCAAGAAATCGCCCAAGAGATGTTGGCACACTAATAGAATAAAGCAAGAAGACGGGATTATCCCGCCTTCTTTTTTGTATATCAGGAAATAACGATAAAAATACTTGACAAATTACGATTACAATTGTAAACTAATAAAGAATCGAATTACAAATGTAAATGTTAAGGAAGTGTTAAACAATGGAACAGCAAAATATGAGCCAAGCAGAATGGCAAGTGATGCGTGTGCTATGGGCGTATCCACACAGTCGCAGTACAGAGATTATAGCGCGGTTGGAAGCTGATTTTTCCTGGAAACCGGCAACCATCAAGACCCTTTTGAATCGTCTGAAGACCAAAGAATTTATCGCTATGGAAAAAATCGAGGGCAAGTTTTACTATGATGCTCGTATTTTAGAATCAGATCATCTGGAAAGTACATGGCAGGCTTTTTTTGACAATATCTGTAATACTAAACACGGAGATCTTTTGATTTCGATGATTGAGAGAAGTCAGTTCAGTCAAGGGGACTTGGAGCGGCTCAGCCAAGTCATTGATAAGAAGAGAGCTTCGGCTCCTTTGGAAATCAAATGCCACTGCCCACAAGGCCAATGTCGTTGCGGTCACGGAAAGGGGCGCATTGATGAGTGAGAAGAAAGAATACAAGCTCTCAGGAATGACCTGCGCTGCCTGTGCTATGACGGTAGAGATGGCGGTCAAGGACTTGGAAACGGTCGAGGATGTCAGTGTCAATCTGGCGACAGAACGTCTCAGTTTGCTGCCTAAGGCAGGATTTGACAGTCAGCAAGTGCTGGATGTTGTAGCCGAGGCTGGTTATCAGGCAGAAGAGAAAGGCAAAGACCGACCGTCTGATGTAAGCGAAGAAGCTATAGCTAGAGCGCAAATATTACGAAGAAAGAAACAAGAGTTACTGATTCTTTTGATTACGGCTCTGCCTTTACTTTATATCTCTATGGGAAGTATGGTCGGTCTTCCTCTGCCTAGCTTCTTGGACCATATGGCGCACCCTTTGGTCTTCGTTCTGTCACAACTGCTTTTAACTCTGCCTGCTGTGTGGATTGGGCGCGGCTTTTATCAGAGAGGATTTCGCAATCTTATCAAGCGACATCCCAATATGGATAGTTTGATTGCAGTGGGGACCAGCGCAGCATTTTTCTACAGCCTTTACTCGGTCAGTCAGGTTTTTCTAGGTCATCATCCCTTTGTCCATCAGCTCTATTTTGAGTCTGTTGCAGTGATTATTGTCTTGGTTCTTCTGGGTAAATATCTGGAAAGTTCAGCCAAGGGGAGAACGTCTCAGGCGATTCAGTCTCTACTTGAGCTAGTGCCTAGTCAGGCGACAGTGATTCGCTATGGAGAGCCTGTGACCATTGATACAGAGGATATCCGAGTTGGAGACATTATCCGTATCAAGCCAGGAGAGCGTATGCCTGTAGACGGCCTTGTGACGGAGGGGCAGACCTTTGTGGATGAGTCCATGATGACTGGAGAAAGTGTCCCAATTGAAAAGAAGGTCGGCGATACTATTACCAGTGCCACAATCAATCAAAATGGTAGTATTGACTACCAAGCAACCAGGGTGGGTTCAGATACGACCTTAGCTCAGATTGTCAGATTGGTGGAGGAAGCACAGGGTTCTAAGGCTCCGATAGCGGCTTTGGCCGATAAGATTTCGCTCTATTTTGTCCCAATCGTGCTGAGCTTGGCTACTTTGTCCGCGCTTGGCTGGTATTTTCTAGCAGATGAGAGTCTTAGCTTTTCCCTATCAATCTTTATCGCAGTTCTGGTCATTGCCTGCCCTTGTGCGCTGGGATTAGCCACTCCAACAGCTATTATGGTTGGGACTGGTAAAGGGGCTGAAAATGGCATTCTGATTAAGTCTGGACAAGCTTTGGAAGCGGCTTATCAGCTGGATACTATTGTTCTTGATAAGACTGGGACGATTACGGTTGGTAAGCCTAGTCTGACGGATCTGTTGCCATTGAGTGATTTTAATCGGTCTGACTTGTTGCGGCTAATAGCCAGTGCTGAGCAGCATTCTGAACATCCTTTGGCTCAGGCTATCTTAGAAGCAGCTGAAGAGGAGGGACTTGACTTGCTGCCTGTCAGTCATTTTGAGGCCATAGTTGGACGAGGATTGGCTGCTCAGGTTGAAGGTAAGCATCTTCTGGTCGGTAATGAGTCTCTGATGAAAGAAAAGCACATTGACAGCAGTGCCTTTCAAGGCCAGTTGTTGGAGCTATCCCAAGAAGGGAAGACAGCCATGTTTGTCGCAATAGATGGACAGTTGGCTGGTATTTTAGCGGTAGCAGATGAGATGAAATCCAGTAGCCTTTCGGCGGTGAGTGAACTCCAGTCTATGGGGCTGGAAGTTATCATGCTGACAGGAGATCGTGAAGAAACAGCGACAGCTATTGCCCAGAAAGCTGGAATCCAAAAAGTTATCGCAGGTGTATTGCCAGATGGTAAGGCTACTGCTATCAAGGACTTGCAGGAAGCTGGGAAAAAACTGGCTATGGTAGGAGACGGTATCAATGATGCTCCAGCTCTGGTCCAGGCAGATGTTGGAATTGCCATCGGATCAGGCGCTGATGTAGCTATTGAGTCAGCAGATGTAGTGCTCATGCATAGTGATTTGCAGGATGTAGTCAAGGCTATCAAGCTCAGCCAGGCGACCATCCGCAATATCAAGGAAAATCTTTTCTGGGCCTTTGCCTACAATACATTAGGTATCCCGATTGCTATGGGACTATTGCATCTTTTCGGCGGTCCCTTGCTCAATCCGATGTTGGCTGGTCTGGCCATGAGCTTAAGCTCAGTGTCAGTTGTGGCCAATGCTCTGCGCCTAGGACGCTTTAAACTTTAAAATGAAGGAATATACGGAGGAATAAATCTATGAAACAAACTGTCCAATTAGAAAACTTATCTTGTCAAAACTGTGTTAAACACGTTACCCAGCACTTCCTATCTATGGAGGGAGTGTCAGATGTGACAGTAGATCTGGACAAGCAGACAGCAGAGATTATTGCGGATAGATCCTTGAGTGCAGAGGATTATCAGGCGGCTTTGAGCAAAACCATCTATAAGGTCTTAGCGGTGCAGGATAGCTGAGCCAACTTGTAAAATAGGCTGAAAAAGTCTATAATATTAGTAATCATTTATTGGATAAGGAGAAAGCCATGAAGCAGAAAATAGTCTATCCTTTATTATGTTGCTTAGCTCTATCGACTTTGGCAGCCTGCTCTAGCAAGGAAGTTAATTCTACTCAAACAAGTTCGAGTACTACTCAGGAATCTTCTCAAGTAGCTTCTAGCCAGAGTGTTGCAGAATCGTCTTCTTCTGCCACAAGCAGTCAAAGCTCAGCAGAAGTTAGTCTAGAAAAGACGCAAGAGGAGAAAAAATCAATGGATATTTCGGCCTTGGCCAATGGAGACTACTCCAGTGTAAAAGGAACCTGGCAGAATGCTGCTGGTCACCAGCTGGTGTTCAATGATAAAGGGTTAGTTTCTGATAGCTATGAGCTGTATGGAGCATCGTTAACGGATTATGGAACAGCTTCTGGCGGTGTATACGGCGGTGAAACTGGTGGTTTCTTGCTAGAATTCATTCCAAAAGGTATCAAGCTTGTGAATAAAGAAAATTTCCAAGATAGCTCAGATGCCAGCCAAGATCGTCTATGGACGGGAGTTGGGATGAATAGCTTTGATGAACAAGGTCAATTTTATTATCGTGTTACTAACTAGTCGTGTCGGATAGAAATTTTCTATCCTATTTTTTGTTTTAAAAGAGTAGTTAGTTAAAATATGATAAAAAATTGTGCAAACGTTTGAATAAATGCTTGAAATAATAATTAAAAAAGGATATAATATTTTTATGAAAGCGCTTTGAAATTTTTAGGGGTTTCAAAGGCAACTATTTTCACATAAAGTAAAGGGGAACTTATGGTTGAATTAAATCTGAAAAATATTTATAAGAAGTATCCAAACAGTGAGCACTATTCTGTTGAAGACTTTAATTTGGACATTAAGGACAAGGAATTTATCGTTTTCGTTGGTCCGTCAGGATGTGGGAAATCCACAACGCTGCGTATGATTGCGGGTCTTGAGGATATTACAGAAGGAACAGCATCCATTGATGGTAAAGTGGTCAATGACGTGGCGCCAAAAGACCGCGATATTGCTATGGTCTTCCAGAACTATGCCCTCTATCCACACATGACAGTCTACGATAACATGGCTTTCGGGCTCAAACTTCGCAAGTACAGCAAGGAAGATATCGACAAGCGGGTGCAAGAAGCAGCTGAAATCCTTGGTTTGAAAGAATTCTTGGATCGCAAGCCAGCGGACTTGTCAGGTGGTCAACGTCAGCGTGTCGCCATGGGTCGCGCTATCGTGCGTGATGCAAAGGTTTTCCTAATGGACGAGCCTTTGTCAAACTTGGATGCGAAGCTGCGGGTGTCCATGCGTGCTGAGATTGCCAAAATCCATCGCCGTATCGGAGCAACAACCATTTATGTTACCCACGACCAGACAGAAGCGATGACGCTGGCTGACCGCATTGTTATCATGTCAGCAACCAAGAATCCTGCTGGAACTGGAACCATTGGTCGAGTAGAACAAATCGGTAGCCCACAAGAAGTCTACAGAAATCCAGTCAACAAGTTTGTGGCGGGCTTCATTGGTAGCCCAGCCATGAACTTTATCACTGTGACACTTGAGGGGAATGAAATTGTTGCCGATGGCTTGCGTTTGACAGTGCCAGAAGGAACACTGAAGGTTCTGCGTGAGAAGGGTTATGACGGCAAGAAGTTGATCTTTGGTATTCGTCCAGAAGACATTAATACAGAACCTGCTTTCTTAGAGACCTTCCCAGACTCTGTGGTCCATGCGACTATTTCTGTCTCTGAGCTTTTGGGTTCTGAGTCTCACCTTTACTGTCAAGTTGGTGACAGCGAGTTTATCGCGCGGGTAGATGCTCGTGACTATTCAGAAACAGGTGCTGGAATTGACCTTGGTTTTGACCTGAACAAGGCGCATTTCTTTGATTTCGAAACAGAGAAAACAGTTTATTAAAATATGAGTTATAAAAAAGATAGTCAGCAAGCCAAACGGAATGCATTTGGTCTGCGGACTATCTTTTCTTTATTTTGCTTTTCCGACAAGAATGGTAGCTGCAATGGTTACTTGGGTGAGGTCAGTCCAGTCGATCTGGTCTTGCTCAACGTGAAAGAGGAGTGGTGTCATTGCTAAAAGAGCTGTTCGGCTTTCGGCAGTCAAGGACTGGCTGGACTCGACAGTAATCTCGGAGATTATATCGAAGTGCTCTTGGAAATGCTGGATGACTTCTTGGTTAGAGTAATCCTTGTTGCTGAGCTGTCTAGCGGCTTTTTGGCGAATTTCTTGAAGATGGCGCTCGGTGGGGATGACCTTGATGAGGAGGGCATTGTCAGACATGACTCGCCGAAATTCCTGATAATTGGCTGGAGAAAAGATGTCTAAAATGATGTCCATGCTGGCATCTTGTAGCGGTAGCTTGGCCAAATCACCGACGAACCAATTGACTGCGAAACTGCTGTCGCTCTTGGCCGCCAACTGAATGGAATCTTTTGAAATATCGAAAGCATAGAAGGTTTTTTGGGGATGGGTTTCTTGGAGTTTACGAGAGTAGAAGCCCTCACCGCATCCAATATCTAAGACTGTTTTAGCAGATTCTGAGCTTGCAAGCAAGTTTGAGACAGCCTCTAAGATAGCTTGGTAGAATCCTGCTTCTAAGATCAACTGCCGATTTTGAAAACTGGCCTTATCGTAGTCTTTGGGCTGCTTGATTTGAGGTGCTAGATTTACATAGCCAAACTTAGCCAAGTCATAAGAATGCCGATGTTGGCATTTAAGGCTGCTATCCATCAGCTGCAGCTCTTCCTTGCAGATGGGACAGGCAAAAGCGGTCGCTGTGGCAAAACGCTGGAGTTTGGGTTTGAGGTTTGTATTCATAGTTTAAGTGTATCAAAAGAGACAAGTGAAAGCAACTTTAGGAGTAAGTAGATGGGAGATTCAGTAGAAATAAAACTAATTCTCCAATTTATAAAATGAAATTGCTTTTATATCTAAATTTCTATATAATAATGATAAGGAGGAAATAAGTATGTTAAAAGAAGTATTAACCGTTGCAAAAGTTGCGAAAAAATCTTCACTATTTTTGGGTGGTGTCGCATTTGGTACCCTTGGCTTGAAAATCTTAGCAAGTAAGGAAGCTAAAAAAGGTTATTCTAAAGCTTTGGCTAAGGCTTACAAGTTGAAAGACGGGCTAGATGCATCTGTTTCTGTTGTGAAACAACATGGAGACGATGTCTTGCAAGATGCCAAATATTTGTACGAGCAAGAGAAAAAAGAAGAGCAATTAGATAGCCTTATAGGGGAATAATATGTCTTTTAAAGTGCTACATAGAGGATACCAACATATCCGACTATCATCTTCTTTTTCACTCACCTTGGATATTCAAGACTATCTTCGTTCCTTGGCGAGAGATGAAAAGGGGATTGAGTCCATCCAGTTTTACATGGATCAACAGCACTTTACTCTACGTATAAAAGAAGGCTTCTCTGTATTAGACAATGCAGAAGCCTTTTTAAAAAGAATTGATAAAGGGAAAGTTTCTGAGTTGATGACTCTTCCCATTCGTAGAGAAGAGAGTGCTTATTCTATTGTTTCAGGTGCAGCGATTAAGCGTATACTTTTTCGTAGTTTTGTGCCGTATCCTATTCGCTATATATGGACTTGTTATCAGGCTTTTGGCTATATTAGAGAAGCTTATCAAACACTAGCGCGCAAGGAACTAACGATGGAGGTCCTGGACTGTTCGGCGATTTTATTGTCCTTGTTTATGAACCAATCTAAGACGGCTAGCAATATCATGTTTATGCTTGATTTGGGGAATCATTTAGATCAGTGGTCCTTGAAAAAAACTGCAACAGATTTAGAACAAAGCCTTCTTGCAAAAGAGAGCGATGTATTTCTAGTACAGGGGGATACGGTTGTTAGTATCAAGAGTTCCGATGTTCAAATAGGAGATGTCTTGGTCCTATCTCAAGGAAATGAAATTCTGTTTGATGGACAAGTAGTTTCAGGTTTAGGTATGGTCAACGAAAGCTCCTTGACAGGAGAGAGTTTTCCAGTTGAAAAAAGAGAGTCTGATTTGGTTTGTGCAAATACAGTATTAGAAACTGGAGAGTTACGCATTCGTGTAACCGATAATCAGATGAACAGCCGTATTTTACAGCTAATTGAGTTGATGAAGAAATCTGAAGAAAACAAGAAAACGAAACAACGCTATTTCATCAAGATGGCGGATAAGGTCGTCAAATATAATTTCTTGGGTGCTGGTCTGACTTACCTATTAACAGGTTCTTTTTCTAAGGCTATTTCTTTCTTATTGGTCGATTTCTCCTGCGCTTTGAAAATCTCTACTCCTGTAGCTTATTTAACGGCTATCAAGGAGGGTTTGAATCGTGAAATGGTGATTAAGGATGGGGATGTTCTGGAGAAATATCTGGAAGTCGATACCTTCTTATTTGATAAGACGGGGACAATCACAACTAGCTATCCTATAGTTGAAAAGGTGTTACCTTTTGGAGACTATAGTGAGGAAGATATTCTCAGAATCAGTGCCTGTCTTGAGGAGCACATCTATCATCCTATCGCTAATGCCATTGTCAAGCAAGCTGAGATAGAGGGAATTGAACATGAGGAAATGCATGGGAAACTCCAATATATTGCAAGCAAGGGAATTAAGTCCCATATTGATGGTGAATCGGTTGTCATCGGAAATTTTGTCCTGATGCAAGACGAGCAAATCAATATTAGTCCTGAACAAAATGCCCTGATCGAAGAATATAAGAATCACTACAATCTACTGTTCTTGGGCTATCGCAATGATCTTATTGGGATGTTCTGTATCCATACTCCTTTGAGAAAAGAAGCAAAAGTTGCCTTAGAAAAGCTCAAAGCTCAAGGAAAGAAACTGATTTTAGCAACAGGTGATACCTTGGTTAGAACGGAAGAACTTGTAAAAGATTTGCCGTTTGATCAAGTTTATACAGATTTGAAACCTGATGGAAAATTTGAATTGGTGCAGGAGTTACAGCAATCTGGTCATGCTGTCTTAATGGTCGGAGACGGCCTGAATGACTCGGCAGCTCTAACCCTTGCGGATATTGGTGTTGTGATGAATGAAAGTGCAGATATTTCTAAGCAAATGAGCGATATATTATTATTAGATAATCGCTTGGATTTTTTTGAAGAATTAGACTCTCTTTCATCGTCTTTGCAAAAACTGATTCAGAAGAATATCCAAGAAACTATCGTCGTAAACAGTAGTTTGATTGGCTTTGGTTTATTTAACTGGCTTAGTCCTTCCAATCTTTCTATCTTACATAACCTCACAACTTTGCGAATTGTACTTCGTAGTCTTTCTGTTAAGAATAGATATGTAAGAAGATTTTAATCAACCATAAGCAAAAGGAGTTATCTCAGGGAAGAGTAACTCCTTTTGTTTGTGTGGATAAGTTTTGAATGTTTTAGTATGTAAGGACGAAGTATTTCTTCTTACCACGGCGGATAACGGTGAGTTCGTTCTCTAACTTGTCTGCGTCACCCAAAACATAGTCCAGGTCTTGGATGCGGTCGCCATTGACATAGATGGCTCCATTTTGTACATCTTCTCGGGCTTGGCGTTTTGAGTTGACCACACCAGATGACACGAGGATTTCCACGATGTTAAGGTTTTCGTCGGCTTGTACCTGATAATTTGGCACGCCACGAAGTCCTTGTTTGAGTTCTTTGACAGAAAGGTTTTTGATGTTTCCAGCAAAAAGTTGCTCGGTAATGTTAAGGGCTTCTTTGTAGGCTTCTTCACCGTGGACAAGAGTTACTACTTCACGAGCGAGGACTTTTTGAGCCAAGCGTTCGTGTGGAGCAGCTTCAAACTGTTTGCGGATGTCTTCAATCTCATCGAGTGACAAGAAAGTAAAGATCTTCAAGAAGCGAACAGCGTCAGCGTCCATAACATTCATCCAGAATTGGTACATTTCGTATGGAGAAGTCTTGTCAGCATTGAGCCAGACCGCGTTTCCTTCTGATTTACCAAATTTCTTACCAGTCGCATCAGTGATAAGGGGAACAGTAATAACGTGACCTGTCTTGTCAGCCTTACGACGAAGCAATTCGGTACCAGCTGTCATATTTCCCCACTGGTCAGAACCACCGATTTGCAGAGTTACATTGTGGTCTTGGTTAAGGACAAAGAAGTCGTAACCTTGCATGATTTGGTAAGCAAACTCTGTGTAAGAAATCCCTGTCTCGATCCGTTTTTTTACGGATTCCTTGCTCATCATGTAGTTGACAGTGAAGTATTTACCAACATCACGGAGGAAGTCAATGAAGCTGATGCTACCAAACCAGTCGTAGTTGTTGACCATGATAGCCTTGTTTTCGCCATTTTCAAAGTCAAGAAAGCGTGACAGTTGGCCTTGGATAGACTGAACCCAGCCATCAACGGTTTCCTTGGTTTGAAGGCTACGCTCCGCATCTTTAAAGGATGGGTCACCAATCAAACCTGTTGCACCACCGACGAGGGCGTAAGGTTTGTGACCAGCTAACTGTAAGCGGCGACTGGTCAAAATAGCTACCAAGTGACCTAAGTGCAGACTGTCCGCTGTTGGATCGTATCCAGTATAATAAGAGACCTGCCCTTCTTCTAAGGCTTTACGCAAAGCTTCTTCATCAGTCGTTTGAAAAATCAAACCACGCTCTTGCAGCTCATCAAAAATGTGCATAGTTGTCTCTCCTTTTCTAAGATAGCAAAGGATTTTGCCCTTGCTCAAGTATTTTTTTGTTTTATCCCTCTATTGTATCACAAACGGGACAAATAGCAATGAGTAGCCAGAAAATAATTCCTGTAAAAGCGCTAGAATTAGCTCTTTCTTGATATAATCTGCTGATGTTTGCTATAATAGTCGATAAGGAGAATCTATGTTGAAACCATTTATAAAAAAGTTGAAACAGTTTGGTAAGGGGGAGCCCTCACCTGCTAAGACGTCTAAGCCAAAAGGAGAGACATGGTCGGTACTTGATATTGTTTCCGTTATTTTCCGGACAGTAAAACTACTCTTAAATGTCGCTTTTGTGTTTATCTTTTTTGGAATAGTATTGGGGGCTGGACTCGGATTGGGCTATGCCGCTAGCCTTTTTAGTGATGTCTCCGTGCCGAAGCAGGAGGAGCTGGTAAGTCAGGTCAATAAGATTTCTGGGATTTCGAAGCTGACCTATGCTAACGGAGAGTTGATTTCTGAAATCGATAATGATTTGTTGCGGATCCCAGTTGCCAGCGATGCGATTTCGGATAATGTCAAAAATGCTATCATTGCGACGGAAGATGAGAACTTTGAAACTCACAATGGTGTTGTGCCCAAGGCTGTTCTGCGGGCAACCTTGGGTTCAGTAGTTGGAGTTGGTTCATCCAGCGGGGGCTCGACCTTAACTCAGCAGTTGATCAAGCAGCAGGTCGTGGGAGATGCTCCGACTTTCAAGCGGAAGGCAGTAGAGATTGTTGATGCCTTGGCTTTGGAACGCTATATGTCTAAGGATGACATTCTGACTGCTTATTTGAATGTGGCACCTTTTGGTCGGAATAATAAGGGGCAAAATATTGCTGGAGTGGAAGAAGCAGCTCAAGGGATTTTTGGTGTATCAGCCAAGGATTTGAGTATTCCGCAGGCTGCTTTTATTGCTGGATTGCCTCAGAGTCCGATTGTTTATTCGCCCTATGCCTCTGATGGTAGCATGAAGAGTCCAGATGATATGGCTTTAGGTCTAGAGCGGGCTCGGAATGTTTTGTATAATATGTACCGTACAGGTCGACTGAGTGAGGCAGACTATCAGCAGTACAAAGACTATGATCTGACGCAAGATTTTAAATCGACTGAGAGCCTTCAAAAGAGCTCGCATAGTTACCTCTACCATACAGCTTTTTCAGAAGCGCAGACGGCCATGTATCAGTATTTGATTCAGCGGGACAATGTATCCCAGCAAGAATTAAAAAATAATGCAACGGTTGAAGCTTATCAAGAGTTGGCTCGAAAAGAGCTGAGCGAGGGTGGCTATACGGTCACAACAACCATCAATCATTCGATTCATCAGGCGATGCAGAATGCTGTTGCCAACTACGGTGGTCTCTTGGATGATGGGACAGGAATGGTCGAGGTTGGAAATGTTCTTCAGGACAATAAAACAGGAGCCATTATTGGTTTTGTCGGTGGTAGAGACTATAGTTCTAATCAAAACAACCATGCTTTTGATACGGAAAGATCTCCTGGTTCGACTATCAAGCCGATTTTAGCTTATGGGATTGCCATTGACCAAGGGCTGATGGGAAGTGCAAGTGTCCTTTCCAATTATCCGACGAACTTCTCTAGCGGTGAGCCAATTATGCACGTGGATAGTCGCGGGACAGGCATGATGGACCTGCAGGAAGCCCTCAATACTTCTTGGAATATTCCAGCTTATTGGACCTATCGTGCACTTCGTGAGAAGGGTGTGAATGTCCGAGGCTATATGGAAAAAATGGGCTACCATATTGACAACTACGATATTGAAAGTCTACCAATGGGTGGGGGAATCGAGGTTTCGGTTGCCCAGCACACCAACGGTTTCCAGACCTTGGCGAATAACGGTTCTTATCAAGAAAAGTATATGATTGAAAAGATCACAGCTCCTGACGGCAAGGTGGTTTATGAGCATAAGGCAAAACCAGTTCAGGTTTACTCGCCTGCTACTGCAACGATTATGCAAGGATTGATGCGAGGTGTGCTCAATTCTGGTGCAACTACGACCTTTAAATCAAGGATTAGTCAAGTCAATGGTACCTTGGCAGGTGCAGACTGGATTGGTAAGACAGGTACAACCAACAGCAATGGTGACATGTGGCTCATGCTTTCCACTCCTCGGATGACCCTTGGAGGCTGGATTGGTCATGATGACAACACCTCTATGGCTGCCTTAACAGGCTACAATAATAATGCGGCCTATATGGCTTATCTGGCCAATGCCATTTATGAAGCGGATCCAGAGGCCTGGGGAATCGGAGAGAAGTTCAATCTTGATTCGAGTGTTATCAAGTCTGATGTTCTCAAGTCTACTGGAGAAAGACCAGGAACCGTCACAATCAATGGTCGCTCCATCAATCTAAGCGGTCCGACCGTTCCTAGCTACTGGGCCAAGAATGGCGCGCCTACGACGAGCTACCGCTTTAGTATTGGGGCATCAGATGCGGATTATCAGAGAGCTTGGGGAGCAATCTTGGGTGGTACCACTGGCAACACCAATCGTAATAGCCAATGAGAAATTGCCTAACAATTAGAACGAAAGGTAGGGAATACTAGATGTCAGGGAAGATTTCTTCAGATACTATCGCAGCAAGTTCCGCAATTAGTGAATTAGTAGGAGTGGATACTTCAGCCTTCAGGAACAATCAAGTTGAATTTGGCTATACAAGTGATATTGCTGGAATGGAAGCTGGTCGTCAAGCCTGCAATCAAATGTTGCAGGCTGTCAGTGACTTCAGTTCGGCCGTCTTAACTCAGGCTAATAAATTTCCAGAAATTGCTGCAAAAATTGAGAAACGCGATATAGAGCAGGCACAACGTTGGAGCAACTGATGATAAAAGATAAAAATCAAGAAAAACGTGAACAATTATATAAGCAAATCATCCAGCTTGAGAATCAAGAAGAAGATCTTTTAGTTATCAAAAGACGTTACGAAGAGAAGGTAATGGATTTTCGTGCAGATATCTGGACGATAAATGCCCAAATAGAAAACTTGATAGATCCCGTATCAGAGACAAGTCATACCAATCGTAAAATATGGGAAGAAAACCAAGCCTTGCAACAAGCAATTGACAGCTACGTAGAGCAAGAGTTGGACAATGTTTCCAAACAAACAAGGAAAGTTCGGCAAAAATTAGATGAAAATCGAGAAAGATTGACGAAAGAAAGGAACTCTTTACCATGGGAGTAAAGTACAGTGCATCGGAGTCCTCACAGCTGATGGAGGCTATGGCTAATAATATTCAAGTGGCCAATGAGGTGACAGACCGATTGTCTCAGGGATGTGACCACCTGATAGCCACCCTAGACTCTGGAGAACTCATGGGAGCAGCCTATACAGCAGGTAAGGGCCTTTTTTCAGAAATTATCATTCCTGCCATTAAGAAGCTACAGGCTGCAGTGGACGACCTTCAAACGGAGTTAAATTCATATAGGATTGCCGATGCTCAGGTATCAGAGTATGGCAACCTCGATCTGGATCAGCTGAAGAAGACAAAAGAATTGAGAGAGAAACAGCTAGCCTCTATCAAAAAGGCTATTGAAGCAAAAGAATCATTCTTAGAGCGGATGAAGTCTATTGCTACATTTAATATCGTTTCTCACATGGAGTCTCTGGTGATTCTTTCTAGTGCAGAGTCGCAAATTGAATCACAAATTAAAGAATTGGAAGAGAAGATTGAAAAGCTGGAGTTCTTTGTCGCTCAAGTCTCCCAATATTTCAGCGATAGTCTAGAAGTTCTTCGTCTAGCTATTCAAGGAGCCACACAACTAAGTGAAATCATTGTCGATAGTGATGGAAACTACTATGCGGACGGTGTGGACATGAGTTGGGCCAAGAAGATGAAAGAGCAGAAGATTGAGTCACATAAGCTGGATAAGAATATCCCAGTGACTAAAGCTGAGAAGGAAAAGAAAGTTATTGTGGATGATTTTGTAAATATATATGGTTTTGATATTGAAACAGCAAATCTCTTATACCAGTTGCAGCAATCAATTCTTGAAAAAGCTGAAACAAAAGGATGGTCTAAAGAGAGAGTGATTTATGAATTTAACAGATTGGTTGCCTCGCCAGTCTATGCTGGGGATACAGGACGTGCAGCTTGGTCTGGTTTAGGAGGTGTATTAAAAATTGATAAGTTACGAAAAACATTAAAAGAAGATTATGGGTTCTCTGATTATGAAGCAGGTTTATTTATTGAGAGTATTGAAAACCAACAAGGCTCTTCTCCCAGTAAGAAAGATCTTGCTCATGAAGCCATTCAATTATCAACGTTTACAGAACAAGCTTGGGGAGATAGAGACTTATCTACGAAAGAAGGCATGAAAGAACTGTTGGCTCACGTACTAAGTACCCTCGGAAATTCTATGACAATAGGTGAACTTCCTATTAATACAGAACGATATGAAAGTTCCTTCAAAGGAGATGTAGATTCAACAAGATATGATGATAATGACTTCACTTCGGATCTAGATGCTATAAATGTTTATGATAGAATATCTAAAAATGGTCAGCCTGACAATGTTTTTAAAATACAAGCAAATTATAACAATGAGATTGCTGTAAATGAAACAAATCGAGTTGCCGAGTTTTATAAGACCTTGGGAAATGGTGATAAAGAAAACGGTAGGAACTTCCTAAATTACCTTATTGAAAATAATACAGCAGGTGGACAATTTATCAAGCACGGGAAAAGATGGGATTTCTTATGGAAACCAGATACGGATGAGCATAAAAAATCAAAAGAAGATTTTTATGATTATTTGAAGCGAGGAGAAGATAAAAATGTCGGTACGTAAAAAAATAATAAGCATCCTACTTTTGATAATAACTGCTTTTGCCATTTGGTTGCTCTTTGGCCCTGATGATAAACCTGAACCAGATTTTTCTTCTGCCAATAAAATTGAACTACTGGCAAGTATTCTCGCAGGTAATAACGAGGATATTATCCGAGATGCTGGCTATGGAATTCCGGATGACCCGGTGATTCGCCGATGGGGAATAAATGAACTTAAAATACCTGGTAAATTAAACTTGGATGTACGCCCACCGACTAGTTTGGAAGACAGTGAGCTTCTGATTCATTTTTCTACTACAATTGATGGTAAAGAAATAGATGCAGGTTTTTTCGTGGATAAAGAATTAAAATTGACTTATTCAAGATATACTTATATAGATAAGGATGCTATTAGGAAAAAAATTGAAATAGATAAGACTCAAGAAAAAGAGCTACTACATCAGGTTCAAACAGAATTGAATCAGTTCTTTGAAAAAATGGAACAGCAACTAGCTTCTAAATAGGAAATATAATAAAAGAATCATAAATAAAGATTCGGAAGGCTATTGATGAGCCACTCTGGGAAGAATTGGATAGGAAACATGAAGGATACATCAAAATCCAGGGTGAACATGTTCATGACGACGAGGAAGTGGATGAGAGCGACTTAAAATAAACATGCTTCTATTTCAAGATTAAAGTGAAAGTGTCCTGGAAATTAGATAAAACTACTTGAATTTTTACATAAATATGGTATAATAGTACCAATAATTTGTCGTGTGCTTTAATTGAAATATTGTCCGATTAAAGCTTGCAGCAGTTAAATCAAACTTTTTATAAGTCAGATTTAGCTGCTCTTTTTGTGTCTATTTTTCAGAATTCTAGGATTTGTAACGCAAATTTAAAGATTCTAAAAACTTAGCAAAAAGGACTGATTGTAGCTGTTTTGACGAGAGTCAATGGCGTAGAAGGGGTCTCCCCTTGGTAAGAGTGAAGAAGAGTACGATATGAGAGGCAAATGGTTAGTATTCCAATAATCAGAAAATCTCAATTCTCTCCGATTCCCTCCCTCTGTACTTTATAATAAAAAAGGAGTTAGAAACTTGGCAGGACATGACGTTCAATACGGGAAACATCGGACCCGTCGTAGTTTTTCAAGAATCAAAGAAGTTCTTGATTTACCAAACTTGATTGAAATTCAAACAGACTCGTTTAAAGATTTCTTGGACCATGGTTTGAAAGAAGTCTTCGAGGATGTGCTTCCTATTTCAAACTTTACCGACACCATGGAATTGGAATTTGTCGGCTATGAAATCCGTGAGCCTAAATATACGCTAGAAGAAGCACGCATTCACGATGCCAGCTACTCAGCGCCAATCTTTGTGACTTTCCGTCTGATTAACAAGGAAACCGGTGAAATCAAGACACAGGAAGTCTTCTTTGGTGATTTCCCAATCATGACTGAAATGGGAACCTTCATCATCAACGGTGGTGAGCGGATTATCGTGTCTCAGTTGGTGCGTTCGCCAGGGGTTTACTTCAACGATAAAGTTGATAAAAACGGTAAAGTTGGCTACGGTTCAACGGTCATTCCTAACCGCGGAGCTTGGTTAGAGTTGGAAACAGACTCAAAAGACATTGCCTACACTCGTATTGACCGGACTCGTAAAATTCCATTTACTACTTTGGTGCGTGCGCTTGGTTTCTCAGGTGATGATGAGATCTTGGACATCTTTGGTGACAGCGACTTGGTGCGCAACACCATCGAAAAAGATATTCACAAGAACCCAATGGACTCTCGTACGGATGAAGCTCTGAAAGAAATCTATGAGCGCCTTCGTCCAGGCGAGCCTAAGACGGCTGAAAGTTCTCGTTCTCTGCTTGTGGCTCGTTTCTTTGATCCACATCGCTATGACTTGGCTGCCGTTGGTCGTTACAAGATTAACAAGAAGCTCAACATCAAGAATCGCCTCCTCAATCAAACATTGGCAGAACATCTGGTAGATGCTGAAACAGGTGAAATTCTTGTCGAAGCTGGTACAGTCATGACTCGCAGTGTGATTGACAGCATTGCAGAGCGTCTGGACAATGGTTTGAACAAGATCACTTATATTCCAAACGACTCAGCTGTCTTGACAGAGCCTGTAGAATTGCAGAAGTTCAAGGTTGTCGCACCGAGCGATCCAGATCGTGTTGTGACCATCATTGGCAATGCGAACCCATCTGACAAGGTTCGGACTGTAACACCAGCTGATATCTTGGCTGAAATGAGCTATTTCCTCAACTTGGCAGAAGGTATCGGTCGTGTGGATGATATTGACCACTTGGGGAACCGTCGTATTCGTGCGGTTGGTGAGCTTTTGGCTAACCAGGTTCGTCTGGGACTTTCTCGGATGGAGCGTAACGTTCGCGAACGGATGAGCGTTCAGGACAATGAGGTTCTCACACCGCAACAAATCATTAACATTCGTCCTGTAACTGCTGCTATTAAAGAATTCTTTGGTTCTTCACAGTTGTCTCAGTTCATGGACCAACACAATCCACTGTCTGAGCTTTCTCACAAGCGTCGTCTGTCTGCCTTAGGACCTGGTGGTTTGACACGTGACCGCGCTGGTTATGAAGTGCGGGACGTGCACTATACTCACTATGGTCGTATGTGTCCGATTGAAACGCCTGAAGGACCAAACATCGGTTTGATCAATAACTTGTCTTCTTACGGACATCTTAACAAATACGGATTTATTCAAACACCTTACCGTAAGGTAGACCGTGAAGCTGGTGTGGTGACCAACGAAATTGTTTGGCTGACAGCTGATGAGGAAGATGAATTTATCGTAGCTCAGGCAAACTCTAAACTTAATGAGAAAGGTGGCTTTGCAGAGCCTATCGTTATGGGACGCCACCAAGGTAATAACCAAGAATTCCCTTCAGACCAAGTAGACTACATGGATGTATCACCTAAGCAGGTAGTTGCCGTTGCGACTGCATGTATTCCTTTCTTGGAAAATGACGACTCCAACCGTGCCCTCATGGGTGCCAACATGCAACGTCAGGCTGTGCCTTTGATTGATCCAAAAGCGCCTTATGTCGGTACTGGTATGGAATACCAAGCTGCCCACGATTCTGGTGCGGCGGTTATTGCTCAGTATGATGGTAAGGTTACCTATGCGGATGCGGATAAGGTAGAAGTTCGTCGCGAAGATGGTTCACTAGATGTGTACCACATCCAAAAATTCCGTCGTTCTAACTCAGGAACTGCCTACAACCAACGCACCCTTGTAAAAGTTGGCGATGTCGTTGAAAAAGGCGACTTTATCGCTGACGGACCTTCTATGGAAAATGGAGAAATGGCGCTTGGACAAAACCCAATCGTTGCCTACATGACATGGGAAGGTTACAACTTCGAGGATGCGGTTATCATGAGTGAGCGTCTGGTGAAAGACGATGTCTATACATCTGTCCACCTCGAAGAATACGAATCAGAAACACGTGATACAAAGCTTGGGCCTGAAGAAATCACTCGTGAAATTCCAAACGTTGGTGAAGATGCCCTTAAAGACCTTGACGAAATGGGGATTATCCGTATCGGTGCTGAGGTTAAAGAAGGCGATATCCTTGTCGGTAAAGTAACACCTAAGGGTGAGAAAGACCTTTCAGCTGAAGAACGCCTCTTGCACGCTATCTTTGGTGATAAGTCTCGTGAAGTACGTGACACTTCTCTTCGTGTACCACACGGTGCCGATGGTGTTGTTCGTGATGTCAAGATCTTTACCCGTGCTAACGGTGATGAGCTACAATCAGGTGTTAACATGTTGGTGCGTGTCTACATCGCTCAAAAACGTAAGATCAAGGTCGGAGATAAGATGGCCGGACGTCACGGAAACAAAGGGGTTGTATCCCGTATCGTTCCTGTGGAAGACATGCCATACTTGCCAGACGGAACTCCAGTCGATATCATGTTGAATCCACTTGGGGTGCCATCCCGTATGAATATCGGTCAAGTTATGGAACTCCACCTTGGTATGGCAGCTCGTAACTTGGGCATCCACATTGCGACACCGGTCTTTGACGGAGCTAGCTCAGAAGATCTCTGGTCTACAGTTCGTGAAGCTGGTATGGACAGCGATGCTAAGACAATTCTTTATGATGGACGTACTGGTGAGCCATTTGATAACCGCGTTTCTGTCGGTGTCATGTACATGATCAAGCTCCACCACATGGTTGACGATAAGCTCCATGCCCGCTCAGTTGGTCCATACTCAACCGTTACCCAACAGCCACTCGGAGGTAAAGCTCAGTTTGGTGGACAACGTTTCGGGGAAATGGAAGTTTGGGCTCTAGAGGCTTACGGTGCGTCAAACGTACTTCAAGAAATCTTGACTTACAAGTCTGACGATATCAACGGACGTTTGAAAGCTTATGAAGCGATTACCAAAGGGAAACCAATTCCAAAACCAGGTGTTCCAGAATCCTTCCGAGTTCTTGTGAAAGAATTGCAATCTCTTGGTCTTGACATGCGTGTCCTTGACGAAGATGACCAAGAAGTAGAACTTCGTGACTTGGATGAGGATATGGATGAAGATGTGATCCATGTGGATGATCTGGAAAAAGCACGTCAAAAACAGGCTCAAGAAGCTAAAGCAGCTTTTGATGCTGAAGGAAATGAAGAAAAATAATTCGTCGCTGATTAGATAAATAAGAAAGGTAAGAAATAGTGGTTGATGTAAATCGATTTAAAAGTATGCAAATCACCCTAGCTTCTCCAAGTAAGGTCCGTTCATGGTCTTACGGAGAAGTGAAGAAGCCTGAGACAATCAATTACCGGACCTTGAAGCCAGAACGTGAAGGCCTCTTTGACGAGGTGATCTTCGGGCCAACCAAGGATTGGGAGTGTGCCTGCGGTAAGTACAAACGGATTCGTTACAAAGGGATTATTTGTGACCGCTGTGGTGTCGAAGTAACACGGACCAAGGTTCGCCGTGAGCGTATGGGCCACATTGAGCTCAAAGCACCGGTTTCTCACATTTGGTATTTCAAGGGAATCCCAAGCCGTATGGGCTTGACTCTAGATATGAGTCCGCGCGCTCTGGAAGAAGTCATTTATTTTGCGGCTTATGTGGTGATTGATCCTAAGGAAACACCACTGGAGCACAAGTCAATCATGACTGAGCGCGAGTACCGTGAGCGCCTCCGTGAATATGGTGCAGGTTCATTCGTTGCCAAGATGGGAGCAGAAGCGATCCAAGACTTGCTGAAACAAGTGGATTTGGAAACAGAAATTGCAGCTCTCAAGGAAGAATTGAAAACAGCTTCTGGTCAAAAACGAATCAAGGCCATTCGTCGTTTGGACGTTTTGGATGCCTTCTACCGCTCTGGCAATAAGCCAGAATGGATGATTCTCAACATCCTGCCAGTCATTCCGCCAGATCTACGTCCAATGTTGCAGTTGGACGGTGGCCGCTTTGCCTCATCTGACTTGAATGACCTTTACCGCCGCGTTATCAACCGGAACAACCGTTTGGCTCGTTTGCTCGAGTTAAATGCACCAGGTATCATCGTTCAAAATGAGAAGCGGATGCTACAAGAAGCGGTTGATGCTTTGATTGACAATGGTCGTCGTGGTCGTCCGATCACAGGTCCAGGTAGCCGTCCACTTAAGTCTTTGAGTCACATGCTCAAAGGGAAACAAGGACGTTTCCGTCAAAACTTGCTGGGTAAACGGGTTGACTTCTCAGGTCGTTCCGTTATCGCTGTTGGTCCGACATTGAAAATGTATCAATGTGGTGTGCCACGTGAAATGGCGATCGAGCTCTTCAAGCCGTTTGTCATGCGGGAAATTGTTGCTCGTGATTATGCACAGAATGTGAAAGCTGCTAAGCGCATGGTAGAGCGTGGCGATGAGCGCATCTGGGATGTCCTGGAAGATGTTATCAAAGAACACCCAGTGCTCCTTAACCGCGCACCGACCCTTCACCGTTTGGGTATCCAAGCCTTTGAGCCAGTTTTGATTGACGGTAAAGCTCTTCGCTTGCACCCATTGGTCTGTGAAGCCTACAATGCCGACTTTGACGGTGACCAAATGGCCATCCACGTTCCATTGTCTGAAGAAGCACAGGCTGAAGCTCGTATCCTCATGCTGGCTGCTGAGCACATCTTGAATCCGAAAGATGGAAAACCAGTTGTCACACCATCTCAGGATATGGTCTTGGGTAACTACTACCTGACCATGGAAGAAGCAGGACGTGAAGGCGAAGGTATGGTCTTTAAAGACCGTGACGAAGCTGTGATGGCCTTGCGTAATGGCTATGTCCACTTGCACACTCGTGTAGGTATTGCGACAGATAGTCTCAACAAACCTTGGACAGAAGATCAAAAACACAAGATCCTCATGACCACAGTAGGTAAGATTCTCTTCAACGACATCATGCCAGAAGAGCTGCCTTACCTACAAGAGCCAACGAATGCTAACTTGACAGAAGGTGTACCAGCTAAATACTTCTTGGAGCCAGGTAAAGACATCAAGTCTGCTATTGAAGCCCTAGAGTTAAATATTCCGTTCAAGAAGAAAAATCTAGGAAATATCATCGCTGAAATCTTCAAACGCTTCCGCACGACAGAAACATCTGCCCTGCTGGACCGCTTGAAAGACTTAGGTTACCACCATTCTACTCTGGCTGGTTTGACAGTGGGTATCGCTGATATCCCAGTTGTTGAAGACAAGGCAGAGATCATTGAAGAGTCTCACAAGCGTGTAGACCAAATCACCAAGCAATTCCGTCGTGGTATGATTACTGATGACGAACGCTACAATGCTGTTACAGCTGAATGGCGTGCTGCCCGTGAAAAACTAGAAAAACGCTTGGTTGCCAACCAAGATCCGAAGAACCCAATCGTTATGATGATGGACTCTGGAGCCCGTGGTAACATCTCTAACTTCTCACAGCTTGCCGGTATGCGTGGTCTGATGGCTGCGCCAAACGGACGTATCATGGAGTTGCCAATCCTTTCAAACTTCCGCGAAGGTTTGTCTGTATTGGAAATGTTCTTCTCTACTCATGGTGCCCGTAAGGGTATGACCGATACGGCCCTCAAGACAGCCGACTCAGGTTACTTGACTCGCCGTCTGGTTGACGTTGCTCAAGATGTGATTATCCGTGAGGACGACTGTGGTACAGACCGCGGCTTGCTCATCACTTCTATCACAGAAGGCAAGGAAATGATCGAGTCTCTGGAAGAACGTCTCAATGGTCGTTACACTAAGAAGACGGTTAAACATCCAGAAACTGGCGCAGTTATCATCGGTCCAAATGAATTGATCACAGAAGACAAGGCGCGTGAGATTGTCAATGCTGGTGTGGAAGAAGTTACTATCCGTTCCGTATTTACATGTAACACTCGCCACGGTGTCTGCCGTCATTGTTATGGTATCAACTTGGCGACTGGCGATGCAGTTGAAGTCGGTGAAGCAGTCGGAACCATCGCTGCCCAATCTATCGGGGAACCTGGTACACAGCTGACTATGCGTACCTTCCACACGGGTGGGGTTGCCTCAAATACCGATATCACTCAAGGTCTTCCTCGTGTCCAAGAAATCTTTGAAGCCCGCAATCCGAAAGGGGAAGCGGTCATCACAGAAGTCAAGGGTGAAGTTACTGCTATCGAAGAAGATGCATCTACTCGTACTAAGAAAGTCTTTGTTACAGGTGCAACTGGTGAAGGTGAATATGTGGTGCCATTTACAGCACGCATGAAGGTGGAAGTGGGCGACCAAGTCTCTCGCGGTGCTGCCTTGACCGAAGGTTCTATCCAACCTAAGCACTTGCTGGCTGTCCGCGATGTCTTGTCTGTTGAAACTTACCTGCTTGCTGAAGTACAAAAAGTTTACCGCAGCCAAGGGGTAGAAATCGGCGACAAACACATTGAGGTAATGGTTCGTCAAATGATTCGCAAGGTGCGCGTCATGGATCCAGGTGACACAGATCTTCTCATGGGAACTCTCATGGATATCACTGACTTTACAGATGCTAACCGTGATGTGGTTATCTCAGGCGGTGTACCTGCGACAGCTCGTCCAGTCCTCATGGGAATCACCAAAGCTTCCCTTGAAACGAACAGCTTCCTGTCTGCAGCTTCCTTCCAGGAAACAACTCGTGTCCTGACAGATGCTGCTATCCGTGGTAAGAAAGACCATCTGCTCGGACTCAAGGAAAATGTTATCATCGGTAAGATTATCCCAGCTGGTACTGGTATGGCCCGTTACCGTAACTTGGAACCACAAGCAATCAATGAAGTTGAAATTATTGACGAAGTTGTGGAAACAGCAGAGACTGAAGAAGTTGAAACAAGCGTAGAATCATAAGAGCTTGCTTAAGTTTATAATATAAAAGTCTATCAGGAAGAGAATCTTGTATTCTCTTCTTTTTTGTTAGCTTGGACGGAGGGGGCACAGTTAGAATACAACTGGAGGTTTCAGATATCCATTTTGTTGCTATATTGAATCGAAAGCTTAGGAAAGGAGCTTCCTAGTGAGCATGATGGCACATTTTTTGATTTTATATGGCTCTTAGCTGTACAGGAAGGGAAAAATTCGATATACTAAGTAAAAGGAGGAAGAAATGAAAATTTTTTTGCAAAAAGTAGAATATAGTTTACTGGCTTTGTTTTTAGCCGTCCAGACTCAAGTTCCTTTTGTGCTGATCCAGTTTTACAAAGGTCGAGATCAAAGTTTTTCAATGGGATACACCTTGCTTGTCCTGATGGTTTATTTGCTGATTATTTTTTATGCCCTGCGAATGGCCAAAAAAGAAGGCTTATTGACCCTTGATTTTAGTTTTTTTAATTTAAAATCAGTGATCTGGCTAGTATTATCCTATCTGATAACTTTCGGAGTTAGTATTTTTGCTGCGATTATTATGGTTCTAGAGGGCCAACTTTCAGGAACGACAGCCAATCAAACTGCTTTGCAAAACTTGTTTCAGAGTACGCCCGTTGTTTTGCTTATTGTGGGAGCTGTTTTTTCAGCGCCAATTTTGGAAGAGATTATTTTCCGTGGTTTGATTCCCCAAAAGCTGTTTCCAAAGCATGAGTTGATTGGTCTGATAGTTGGTTCTATCCTTTTTGGTTTTTTCCACGGTCCGACCAACATCGGTAGTTTTGTCCTTTATGCTGGTATGGGGGGCGTTCTAGCTTTGGTAGTTCACCAGACTAAGCGTTTGGAAATGGGAATTTTAGCCCATATGTTACGGAATGCCATTGCTATTTTGGTGATGATCATCTCACAAAGTTAACGATATATCATTCATGGATGAAGAGGTCAGATTGACCTCTTTTTTGACATTTCAGGGATAAAAAGTGACTTTTGAGGACATGGAGCTAGCAAAGCGAATCTTTTGTTCTATAATGAGAATTGTATCTTAGCTTTAGGGAGTAAAAAATGAGGCTCACATTTCAAAAATCTATCCAAATATTATTAGTAGCTATGCTAATGCAATCGGTCTTGCTGCTTTTGGTTCATCCGATGACCAATCGTTTTGCTTTATCGAGGCCTAACTTGCTTTTTATCTCTCTGTTTTTGTTCATTCTTTTAGGGTATGCCTCTTATTTTTCTCGTGAGTGGCGGGATTTTNAGATAGAGCTGCGTGCTTCCAAGCGGTTTCAGCACTTACGTTACCTTTATTTTTTGATGATTGCAAGCAACGCAGCGAGTCTTGCTCTCCTTTGTGGGCAGTCGAGTTCGGAGCTAACGCCTTTGCAGCAGCTTATCTCAAACAGTTTTTCCGCCTCCTCCTTGCTATTGCTTGGCATGGATTTATTTGGTATGTCATCACAGGCTAAGCAAAACAGACAGATGAAATACAGAAAGAGTTGGTGTATTGCCTTGGGAATTGCTCTCTTTGCTTTCCTGAGAAATCCCGGAGAATCATCTTGTTTTCTAATTTATCTAAGCTTAGGCATGGCTTTTGTCCGGCTCTTAAAAGCTTGGGTTGGATCTCTGGAATTGTCCTTACTGGCTCATCTTCTTCGGAATTTACTTCTGATTCTCCTTTTGCCTTTCTGTTTGTAAAAAGTGTTTTCTTAAATAGGGGAATTGTGGTAAAATGGTAAATGAAACAAGGGGCAGATGAGGTCTTCTTGTGAAGTCGAGTGCAGTTCATAGGACTGGATGCTGCATCTGCTGTTAGCTTTGCGGTACACTAGATGGGTGTGCCTTTTTTGTTGAAAGGCAGTAGCAGCAAGGGGAAAGGAAATACGATGAATCTAAGACAGCTTGCACCAGAGGGCAAGACAGCTCTTTGTGGGATCCTTAATGTTACCCCAGATTCCTTTTCGGATGGGGGCAAATATAATACGGTGGAAAAGGCTCTGGAGCAAGCACGCAAGATGATAGCTCAGGGAGCTCATCTGCTGGATATCGGTGGTGAGTCGACTCGTCCGGGCAGCCATTTTGTGGACATCGAAGCGGAGATAGGTCGTGTGGTGCCAGTCATTGAGGCTCTTCGTCGGGAGACTGATATCCTCATTTCTGTAGATACTTGGAAGGCACCAGTTGCAGAAGCAGCTTTGGCCGCTGGAGCTAATATCATCAATGACATCACGGGACTCTTGGGTGATGAGAGAATGGCAGTTGTGGCTGCCAAGGCTGGAGCGCCAGTTATCGCCATGTTCAATCCAGTCATGGCTCGGCCCCAACATGCTAGCTCGAAAATCTTTCCGACTTTTGGCTTTGAGGCCGCTTTTACGGAGTCAGAATTAGCGGATTTTGAACAGCTGGGTATTCAGGCGCTCATGTGGGCATTTTTTGAAAAGACACTGGCAAGAGCTGAGAAAGCTGGTCTGGAGCGGGAGCAAATCATGCTGGATCCAGGGATTGGTTTTGGCCTGACCAAGCGGGAAAATCTCTTGCTCTTACAGGAGTTGGATAGCATTCATCAGGCTGGCTTTCCTATTTTTCTGGGTGTCTCTCGCAAGCGATTTTTGGTCAATATATTGGAGGAAAATGGTTTTGAGACTGACCCAGAGACGGCAGCTGGTTTTCAAAACAGAGACCTGGCCTCAGCTCATTTGACCAGCATTGCAGCTAGTCAAGGTGTTGAGGCTGTCCGAGTGCATGATGTGGGAGTTCACTGGATGGCAGCCGAGATTGGCGATGCTATTCGACTGGCTCAGAAAATGGAAGATCTAAATTTACGGCAGTATAAGTGACTATGATAAAAGAAGAATTGCCAGATTTAAGCTGGCTGGAAGCCTATCGGACGGATAGTCCTAATTTTGGCTTGGAGCGGATGGAGCGGATGCTGGCGCTGCGGGGAAATCCTCATTTGCAGCTGTCAGTGATTCATATAGGGGGGACCAACGGGAAAGGCTCGACCATTTCCCACCTGCGTCAACTCTTGGAAATGCAAGGCCTGCGTGTAGGAACCTTTACCTCCCCCTATTTGATCAGCTACAATGAACAAATCGCCATCAATGGTCGGCCTATTCCTAATCAAGATTTGTCGCGCCTTCTAGAGACTTATCACGCTCTCTTTGAGGAGCAAGCGAATGATGAGGTTTTGCAGGGAGTGACTGAGTTTGAAATCATGACGGCTTTGGCCTATGATTATTTGGCTCAGGAGCGGGTCGATGTGGCGATGATGGAGGTTGGCATGGGCGGCCTCTTAGACAGTACCAATGTCTGCCGACCTGATCTGACAGCCATTACGACTATTGGCTTAGATCATGTGGCTCTGCTGGGGCATTCGCTGGCAGCAATTGCCGAGCAGAAGGCGGGAATTATCAAGTTAAATGTGCCCTTGGTGACTGGACGGATTGAGCCAGAAGCTCTAGCGGTCATTGAGGACAAGGCTCATCAAAAGCAAGCGCCCTACTATGTTTATGGGCAGTCTTATCAAGTTCAGAGCTTGGGCGGGACTGACTCAGGAGAACATTTTAGCTTTTCCAATGCCTATCGGGAGGCGGAGCCTTACCTGACGCCTCTGTTGGGGCAGCATCAGGTAGATAATGCTGGTTTGGCGATTGAGCTCTGTGACCTCTATTGCCAGCTCCAGCAGTTGCCACTGTTAACAAAAGAGCAAGTTGGCGCAGCTTTATTGGCGACAAGCTGGCCGGGTCGGATGGAGCAGATCTCGCACCAGCCTCGTATTTTGCTTGATGGCGCCCACAATCCACATGCCATGGAGAGGTTGACGAGGACCTTGAGCCAACATTATCCAGACTTGGATAAGAAAATCCTTTTCAGCTGTATCCAGACCAAGTCTCTGGAGGAAATGGTGGGTCAGCTCAAGCAGGTGCCTAAGAGTCAGCTAATTTTGACCAATTTTGCAGATCCACGGAGCTTTTCCAAAGAAAAAATGGAGGAGCTGGCTTGCGAGCAGGGATTGAACTATGCTGATTGGCAGGGATTTTTAGAGGCTTATTTGAAAGCTGAGCATGGGACCGATGAGCTCTTGCTGATTACGGGCTCCCTTTATTTTTTGGCTCAGGTCAGGGCCTATATCATTGACAAAGAAAAAGAATCTAGGAGTGAATATGGACACGAAGAAAATTGAAGCAGCTGTTGCCCAGATTATTGAGGCGGTTGGAGAAGACGGAAGCCGCGAAGGCTTGCAGGAGACGCCACAGCGCATTGCTAAGATGTACCAAGAAATCTTTGCTGGGCTGGGCGAGACTGCTGAGGAGCATCTGGCCAAGTCTTTTGAAATCATTGACAATAATATGGTAGTGGAGAAGGATATTTTCTTTCATTCCATGTGTGAGCACCACTTCCTGCCATTTTACGGGAAGGTTCACATCGCCTATGTGCCTAATGGTCGGGTAGCAGGCCTGTCCAAGCTGGCCCGAACAGTAGAGGTCTATGCCAAGAAACCGCAGATTCAAGAGCGATTGACCGTAGAGATTGCTGAGGCCTTGATGGACTATCTGGGTGCTCAAGGGGCCTTGGTCTGGGTGGAAGCTGAGCATATGTGTATGAATATGCGTGGAGTCAGAAAGCCTGGCACTGCAACGGTTACTACAGCAGCGCGTGGCGTTTTAGCGACGGATAAGGACCTAAAAAATGAAGCTTACAAACTGATGGGACATTGATTTTATCAGTGGTGGAGCATGTCGGGAAAGGCTAGATAGTTTTATCAAGGATGAAATGCAGAAACTTGAATCAGAAAGGATAAGAGAATGGATCAGCTGCGCATAAAGGATTTGGAAGTGTATGCCTATCACGGTCTGTTTGGAGCGGAGAAGGAATTGGGCCAGCGTTTTGTGCTGGATTTGATTTTGGACTATGATATGACTCGGGCTGCTAAAACAGGCGACCTGACAGCTTCTATCCACTATGGAGAATTAGCTCAGGATTTGACCCACTGGTGTCAGGAAAGCAAGGAGGACTTGATTGAGACGCTGGCTTACAAGTTGATTGATCGGATTTTTCTGACTCATCCTTTGGTGCAGAAGGTCAGTTTGGAGGTCAAAAAACCTTGGGCACCGGTGCCGCTGCCTTTAGAGACTTGCTCAGTCAAGTTAGCACGTCGAAAGCGGAAAGCCTTTATCGCTCTGGGGAGCAATCAAGGCAACCCAGCTGCCAATCTGGATGCTGCTTTGGAAAAAATGGCAGAGCAAAATATAAGAATTTTGCAGGCATCAAGTCGTATCGAGACAGAACCTTGGGGTGGCATTGAGCAGGATCCGTTTCTCAATCAAGTTGTTGAAGTTGAAACCTGGCTCAATCCTGAGGAGTTAATACAGACGCTCTTGGCTATTGAGGCGGATCTAGGGCGCGTGCGGGAGATCAAATGGGGACCTCGTGTGATTGATCTGGATATTCTTTACATAGGGCAGGAGGAGCTATACAGTCCGGGCTTGATTGTTCCTCATCCTTATGTGGCTGAGCGAGCTTTTGTCTTGCAATCTCTTATAGAAATCGCCCCACACTTTGTCGATCCGGTACAGAAAAAAAGCATCCGCAAGCTATGGGATGCGGTTGAAAAATGAGAAAAGAAGCTTGTCGCAAGGCAAGTTTTTTTATTGTCTGAACTTTCTCTGAACTTGCCTCTGTATACTAAAGAAAAATCAAAAGGAGTTCAGTATGGAACATACAGTGAAAATAGAAGGAGTCTGCAAAAAGCATGGCAGCAAGCAGATTTTAGAAGATATTTCTTTTACAGCTAGAAGCGGGCGGATTACAGCTTTTTTGGGTCCAAATGGTGCAGGGAAAAGTTCGACCTTGAGGATTCTCTTGGGGTTAGATCGGGCGACAGCAGGAACTGCGACTTTTGATGGGCGAACTTATCAGTCAATGACTTATCCGCTCAGAACGGTAGGTGCAGCCTTTGACGGCATTGGCGGTCTGCCAAATCGAAAGGTCTATGACCACTTGAGAATTATTGCGGCGAGTAATGCTATTCCCAAGTCTCGGATTGATGAGGTTTTGGAGATGACTGGAATCGCTCATAAGAGGAAGGATCTCTTGTCAAGCCTGTCTCTGGGGGAGGGTCAGCGGTTGGGTTTAGCAGCAGCTTTGCTAGGTGATCCTCAGTTTCTTATATTAGATGAGCCGACCAATGGACTAGATCCAAGTGGGATTAAGTGGTTTAGAAAGTTCATCCGTCAGCAGGCTGATTTAGGGAAAACAGTACTTCTATCTTCCCATATCCTGTCAGAGGTGCAAATGGTGACAGATGATGTAGTCTTAATTCATCATGGGCGAATTATTGAGCAGGGACGATTGGAAGAGGTGCTGCAAGATTCAGACAGTCTAGAAGATCTCTTCTTTGATTTGACAGAGGAGGTTTAAGATGAAAGAAACGATGTCTTTATTGCATTCAGAATGGTTGAAAATTTGCTCAACCAAGGCTTTCAAAGTGAGTATGGCCTTCATGCTGCTATTGGTGCCTGCCGTATCTTGGCTGGAGGGTCGACAGTATTTATCTGTCGGCTTGGATGCCACGCCTGAGACGGTTCCCGGTCTGGCAGAAGCCATTGACCCGCTGGAATATCTAGGCCTCAATGGTGCCTCTATGGCAGGTATGGTTTTGGTCATCTTAGCTGGAATTTTGGGAGCTATGGAATTTCAGTCTCATAGCTTAAGAACCAGTCTCTTGACCTGTAATAACCGCCTGAAGTTGCTTGTGGGGAAGCTCGTGACCTTTACTTGCTTTTCTCTTGCCAGCAGCTTTTTATCAATTTACCTTAGTTATATGGTCATGCATCTGGCTTTAGGAAAGGAAGGGCTTGATCCGATTTTGCTCAATCAGGCAGCTTGGAGTCTGATTTTGTGGAAAACCTTATCTCTGACCTTATTGGGAATCCTTTCATTTTTGTTAGGTTTATTGGCTCGGACCATGCTGGTTCCTCTGCTTTTTCTCGTACCCCAGATTTATAATCTGGGAAACTACCTAGCTACTCACATGAGTTGGGGAGCTTATTTGCCACAGCCAGCAGGAGAGTTATTTGCTGCAACGCCAACTTCCCAATATGCCAACAATCCCTTGCAAGGGCTGTTGATACTTGGTGCATGGTTACTAGTCATCGGCGGTATGACCTCTCTGCGCTTTTTGAAGACGGATTTAGGAGGGCGATACTGATGATAAAAGCTCTACTTAGAAGCGAATGGATTAAGTTCCGTTCTTACTATCTCGCTCTTGGTGCAGCCTTGGTGGCTCTGGTAATCGTTCCATTTTTTCTGATGAATCTTGACTATAGTCAGACAGCAGTTGGCCAGACAAAGGCTCTGAGTGAGGCTTTGCATGCCCTCTATCTGGCACAGCCTGTCATCGTCATCTTTACTTCCCTCTATTTTGCCCAGGAGTTTGTCAAGTCTGGGATGCGAACGAATTTTCTAACCGTATCAAATAGAAAGGCTTGGTTGGCTGGGAAAATCCTTTTTCTTTTCTTGCTGCTCTTGGTTCTCTATAGTGTCATTATAAGTAGCTGTTTCTTTGTTATGCTGGCTCGTTTTGACCTGGACTTTAGCTGGTCCTTACTGGGGAACTTCCTTTATTACAGCTTTTTTTGTCTTCTCAGCAATCTTTTTCTGGCTTTTTTAACTGCCGGCCTCGCTTTGCTATTTCAATCTTGGGTTGTGCCGGTGTCAGTGCTCTTTCCTCTCTTGATTGGTCTCAGTCGTTTGTTGGCAACTTTCATCAAGGAAGCAAAATACCTGCCCGATCTGGCTACCCTAAATCTTTTTGAGTATGAAGGGCTTCAGCATTCAATAGATTTATCAGGGCTAGGAATACAGCTGTTATGGTTAGCTTTGGTTTGGGGCTCTGCTATATTCTTAACCTTGAAACGAGATGTTCGCTAGAGGTATGCTATAATGGAACTCATGAGACAGTATCGTATTTTGGTGGTTGATGACGACCAGAGCATTATGAAGCTGGTGAAAAACGTCCTAGAGCTCGATGCTTATGATGTAACGACGCTTGATCGGATAGAAGAGCTAGAGCTGACGCATTTTGTCGGATATGACTTGATTCTACTGGATGTGATGATGGAGCCTGTTAATGGTTTTGAGCTGTGTTCCTACATTCGTCCTCATCTTTCGTGTCCAATCATCTTTCTGACGGCCAAGGAGTTGGAGGCGGACAAGGTGGAAGGGCTCTTTCGCGGAGCAGATGACTATGTTGTCAAGCCTTTTGGAACCAAAGAATTGCTGGCGCGTGTCAGAGCTCATCTTCGGCGGGAGGAAAGACGGGAGGAGCGATATTCTGAGATTGCTTCTTGTCAATTTTATCCAGAGCGCTATGAAGTTGCCTGTTTTGGTAAAGTCTTGAAATTTTCAGAGCGAGAGTTTAAGTTGCTGCATTTACTAGCTAGCAATCCCAAGCAGACCTTTTCAGCTGAACGCCTGCATACCTTGCTTTACCCAGAAAGTTCAGAGACACAGCTTCGCTCCATCTCAGAATACGTGTATCAGATTCGTCAAAAATGCAAACAAGAAGGGCTGCAAGCAATCGCAACAGTGAGAGGAGTAGGCTATAGATGGCAATTAGAATCCGAAATTTCAAAAGCCTAGTCTGGACAACCAGTTTAAAAATCGTCTTTTTTCATGTTTTGATTTTTGTGCTTATAGGTTATGAATTTACACAAGGCAGCGATTATGCCCTTTTCACCTTGTTCTTCTGGGCAGGAAGCTTGCTGCTGATTACTTTTTATCATATTTTGAAATTGCTCCGAAAAATCGACAGGGAAATAAAAATGCTAAAGAGCGAGAAGCTTTTAGAAGAAAATCAAAGCAAGCTTTTTCGGATTGAGGAAATGCTAGAAGTCTATAGGGATTTACGGAGCAGCCACCAAGAAAATGCTCGTCTTCTAGAAAAAGAGCAGCAGCATAATCAGGAGTTGATTTTACAGCTATCAGCGACATCGCACGATTTGAAGACGCCCCTAACTGTAATTAAAGGGAACGCTGAGCTCTTGGAATTGGCGCAGTTGGGCCATCCACAGGCAGACTATGCTGCTGAGATTTTGCAGGCTAGTCACAAGATGGAAGAGTATTGTGGATCTTTGATTGATTACGCTAAGACTTTTCAGATTGATGCTAATCAGTTCAGTCAGCTTTCCTTAGGGGACTTTTTGGCTGATCTCCAGGACGATTGGGCACTGTTCAGCAAACAGGAAAGCTATCGTTTTTATCTCCAAGAAGATTGTGATCTTAGTCTGATTCTGTTGATCCATTTGGACTATCTCAAACGGGCTTTGCTCAATATTTTACTGAATGCACTTGAACATGCTAATCAGGACCAAAAGGAAGTGAAGCTGATGGTAACAGTCCAGCAGGACCAGTTGGTTTTTGCTATCTGGAACAACGGGCCTGTATTTTCAGAGGAGATGCTACTGGGAGCGGAACAGCTCTTTTACCAGAGTGACCAAAGCCGCAATTCAGCTAATCCCCATCATGGTATCGGCTTAGCCTTTTCTAAGCAGGTCGCTCTCTTGCACGGTGGTCGTCTGACCCTGCTCAATCCAGACCGAGGAGGAGCCTGTGTCGAGTTGACTGTGGCTTTAAAAAGCAAATAACAAAGGAAATCAAGCAAGATGATGAAAGAGAGTGGGACAGAAATCGGTAATTCGTTAGAATTCGATTTCGTCGTCCCACCTCCGCACAGTTGAGTAGGGCTGTAAAAGCTGATGAAATCAGCGTAATAGAGCCCACTCAACCACTGCGTCTTGCTCGACGATCCAAAGACAATTGAGAGGCTAGGACTTTTGTCCCAGCCCTTTTTTCGCTTTCTTCTTGACAAAATATGTAAAGGAGACTATACTATGTTTGAAAAGTAAAGCTTGTTTTACATTACGAAAAGGAGGCGGCCTTGGAAAATCGAATTCAAGAATTACGAAAAAGAAAAAAGCTCAGCCAGGAGGAGCTGGCTGAGAAGCTAGAAGTTACGAGACAAACGATTATTTCTTTGGAAAAAGGCCGCTACAATGCCTCGTTGCTTTTAGCTCATAAAATTGCATCCTTTTTCAATTTAAGGATTGAAGAAGTGTTTCTCTTTGAGGAGGATGAAGCATGAAATGGACTTATTTATGTAAATGGATATTGGCTATTTTGGTGGTGGTTGGCTTGTCTTACCTCCATTTGCAAGCTGATTTTATCCCTAAGGAAATCCTGCCTTTTGTGGGAATATTCCTGATTGTGGTGATGTTGAAAATTTTTCAAGCGTATGAAAAATAGGAGGCTGACATGGAAATAGTAACTAAACAAGAATTTCGGAAAAAACTACAAAAGAAAGTGATCATCGGTCGCATCCTAATCCTAGCCCTCTGGCTGGGACTTGGATGGAGCTACATTCATTCTCTGGATGATTTACAGGAAGGCATCATGGTGGGTCTGCTTCTAGGGATTTCTTTGATGGTTCTGCGTTATAACCTTGCCTTGAAACGAGAGGAAGCTTTTAATAGACTCTACATTCAGGTGACGGATGAGCGCAATCGGATGATTGACGAAAAGACTCGCACCCTGCTGTTTGATATCCTTTTGCTGCTGGCAGCAGGGCTGAGCCTTCTGTCTATGATTTTTCCTATCATTTTAAATCTCAATCAGTTTCTGACTTGGACCATTATCCTGGTTTTGGGACTTTACTATCTCTTGCGTTTTCTCCTATCTAAGCGTTATTAAGAAAAAAAGCTGGCAGAGCCAGCTTTCTCAACAAGCTTTTAACAGAGCTTGTTTTTATTTTCTATAAAGTCGATCATACTGATGAACAGGATCCATGGTTACATGGATGCCGAGTTTGCGTAGGACATTTTTGTCTTCATCTGTCAGCATTACGGTTGAATGAGCTTCGCTGCCCTTGAGATTTCCAAGCTCTTGCATGGCTTGTGCAGCGTCTTGATTTTCCATGGCTGTGATCGCCAGAGCCATTAAGATTTCATTTGAGTGGAGGCGCGGATTACGGCTGCCCAAATGATTGATTTTCAGGCCTTGGATTGGTTTAACGTACTCGGGTTCAATCAGCTTGGTTTCTTTGGCAATGTTGGCTAATTTTTTAATGGCATTAATCAATACAGCTGCCGTAGGGCCAAAGAGCTCAGAGGTCTTACCGGTTACGATTTCGCTATTTGGCAATTCCAGAGCTAGGGCTGGTTCGCCAGTGCTTTCAGCCTTGGCACGCGCAGCAACGGTTACTTTACGATCCAGCGGTGTGATGCCCAAGTCGTTCATCAAGAGTTCGATTTTCTTGATAGCAGATTCTGAAACGCGCTCTGCCTTGAAGTCTAGAATCGTCTGGTAGTAGCGGCGGATGATTTCTTGCTGGGAAGCCTCGATAGCTGCATCATTATCTACAATGGCAAATCCGACCATGTTGACGCCCATGTCTGTTGGAGAAGCATAAGGTGATTTGCCTAGGATGCGTTCCAGCATACGCTTGAGGACTGGGAAAATTTCGATATCACGGTTGTAGTTGACAGTGGTTTCGCCATAGGTTTGCAGGTGGAAAGGGTCAATCATGTTGACATCGTCTAGGTCTGCCGTCGCTGCCTCATAAGCTAAATTGACCGGATGGTGCAGGGGCAGATTCCAAACTGGGAAGGTCTCAAACTTGGCATAGCCTGACTTGATGCCATTGATTTGGTCGTGGTACATATTGGACAAGCAAGTAGCTAACTTACCAGAACCAGGACCAGGCGCGGTCACTACGACCAGATTTCGACTGGTCTTGATGTAGTCGTTTTTCCCCATTCCCTCAGGTGAGATGATATGGTCCATATCAGTAGGATAGCCCTTGATTGGATAGTGGATATAGGAGTCAATTCCATTCTTTTCTAGCTGAGCGCGGAAGAGATCAGCTGCTGGCTGGCCAGAATACTGGGTAATGACCACTGAGCCTACATAAATATCCAGCTCATTAAAGGTATCAATTAGGCGCAGCACTTCTTGGTCATAGGAAATGCCCAAGTCCCCACGTGCTTTAGAGTGCTCAATATTATTGGCATTGATGGCAATGACAATCTCCACTTGGTCCTTGAGCTCTTTGAGCAGTCTGATTTTATTGTCCGGCTCATATCCTGGTAGGACGCGGGCAGCATGGAAGTCTTCCAGCATTTTTCCGCCGAATTCCATGTACAATTTGCCTTCAAATTGATTAATGCGCTCCAAGATATGGTCGCGCTGCAGGTTTAAGTATTTTTCTGAATCAAAAGCAATTTTTTTCATGTATAGTTTCACCTCTGCTAAGCATTATAACAAAATTTTCTTCAAATTGGAAAATTAAAAGAGATTATATTAGATAAAATAGATAGCAGCCCGAATGAAGAACGGGCTGCTTCTCGAAATTAGTAGTTGGTAATCGTGTCCACGGTTGAGCGATCCAGCTTTTTGACCAGCGCTTGTAGGAAGGCTTGGGCTTGTAGGAAATCGTCCATGGCATAGAGAGTTTGGTGGGAATGAATGTAGCGGGCGCAGACACCGATTGTGGTAGATGGTACGCCACCGCTTTGGAGATGGGCAGCGCCAGCATCGGTTCCCCCTTTTCCGCAGTAGTATTGATATTTGATGCCAGCTTCTTCAGCAGTTGTCAAGAGGAAGTCCTTCATGGCTGGCAGCATGAGATGACCAGGGTCAAAGAAACGAATCAACGTTCCGTCGCCGATGGCTCCTTGACCGCCGTAGATGTCACCAGCTGGGGAGCAGTCCACAGCTAGGAAGACCTCAGGGGCAAATTTTGTCGTTGAAGCATGGGCACCACGCAGGCCAACTTCTTCTTGAACATTGGCGCCGACATAGAGTTGGCTGTCTAGTGGTTGACCAGACAAGGCTTGAGCCAATTCGCTGACCATAAGGACGCCGTAGCGGTTGTCCCAGGCTTTAGAGATGACATTTTTACCGTTAGCTGTGAGAATGGCAGAACTGTCTGGAACGATTGTGTCTCCTGGACGGATGCCGTAGCTTTCAGCTTCTGCCTTATCTGCAAAGCCGCCGTCAAAGACAATGTCCGCAACCTGTGGCATAACTGGTCCGCCAGAACCACGTGTCAGATGAGGAGGGACAGAGCCTGAGATGACAGGGATTTCTCGGCCTTCGCGGGTAAAGAGTTTGAAGCGTTGGCTGCTCACGACCAGCGGATTCCAGCCACCGATTTCTACTACACGGAAAGTTCCGTCGGGCTTGATCTCGCTGACCATGAAGCCAACCTCGTCCATGTGAGCCGCAACCAGAATTCGGGGAGCATTTTCAGCTTGAGAATGCCGAACCCCGAAGATGCCGCCTAAACCGTCGGTAACAACCTCATCAACGTGAGGAGTGATTTTTTCTCGCAGATAGCTGCGGACGGGTGCCTCGTGACCGGAGATTGCTGAGAGCTCAGTCACTTCCTTGATTTTTGAAAATAAATCGGACATAAGTTTACCTTCTTTCTGATTCTATTTTATCACTTTTTTAGAGGGAAGAACAGGATGAACTAAAAGAAGCTGAGAAATCTGTAATATTGTTTGTCGCCTCTGCGCTTTTGTGTTAAAATATTCTACATGAAAGCTAAAAAAATCATTTTAACGACAACCGCTCTTTTGGGAGCGGGAGCCGTGGCCTTTGGAGCTGCCAAGCTTGTGCAGGAGCAGAAAAGACTGCGTAATAGAGAAGAAATTGTTCAGGTCGTGCGGGAATTTTTTGCCAGCCGAGGACCGATTGCAACGGTCTATGTAACACTTTATGAATCAAGCGACAGCCGTACAGTTGGAGGGGTTGTCCTAGAAGACGACCGCCATTTCACCTTCGTCTATGAAAATGGTCAGTTGACCTACGAGGAAGAGTGATGATTCGGCCGCAAAGTATGGAAGAGCTAGCTTCTTATGTGGATCATAAGGGGAAGACTGTCTTCTTTTTTACAGCAGATTGGTGCGGAGACTGTCGCTTCATCAAGCCTTTTCTGCCAGAGATAGAAGCTGAAAACTCTGACTTTACCTTTGTCGAGGTGGATCGGGATCGGTGTATGGCTGTGGCCCAAAAATGGGATGTTTACGGAATTCCTAGTCTGATTGTCGTGGAAGATGGCCGAGAGATTGGTCGCTATGTCAATCGCGACCGCAAGACCAAGAGTCAAATCAATGATTTTTTAGCGAGTTTATAAGAAGTTTTAAAAGTATTTTTGGAGGAAGAAATGATTTTTACATATAACAAAGAGCATATTGGAGATGTTCTGATGGTCATCGCTGCCGATGATCAGGGAGCTAAGTTGGCTGCTGAGCGCAAGGGAAATGTTGCGCGTGTTTACCGCGAAGATAATGGACAGACAGTGGCTTGGAACATTTTTGAACTGTCAGACCTTTTTGAAATTGCAGAGCGCGGACAAGTTCAGCTGACGGATGAGCAAGTTGCGATTCTCAATCAAGAATTGACCAAAGAAGGCTTCCAAGCTGAGCTGGTTAACGACCGTGATCCTAAGTTTGTTGTGGGGGAAATCCTTGAGATGGTAGCCCACCCTGACAGTGACCACCTGAATATCTGCCAAGTGCAGGTGGCAGCTGATCAGATGGTTCAAATCGTGGCTGGCGCTCCGAATGCTCGTGTTGGTCTCAAGACGATCGTGGCTTTGCCTGGTGCTATGATGCCGAAGGGCAATCTCATCTTTCCAGGAGAACTCCGTGGCGAAAAGAGTTTTGGTATGATGTGCAGCCCACGGGAGCTCCAGTTGCCAAATGCGCCGCAAAAACGTGGGGTTATTGAATTATCAGAAGACCAAGTTGTCGGAACTCCATTTGACCCAGCCAAACACTGGACTGCCTAGGAAATTGTCAGTATTTGATAGACCAGATAGAGGGGGATAAGATGGCAAAAAATGTAGTGATTACAGGAGCGACATCTGGAATCGGTGAAGCCATTGCGCGAGCTTATCTGGAGCAGGGGGAGAATGTCGTTCTAACAGGGCGACGGACAGACAGACTGGAGGCCCTCAAATCAGAGTTTGCAGTAACCTATCCAAATCAAACAGTTTGGACTTTTCCACTGGATGTCACGGATATGGCTATGGTCAAGACTGTCTGCTCCGATATTTTGGAAACGATAAGGCAGATTGATATTTTGGTCAATAACGCTGGACTAGCTCTTGGCTTGGCTCCCTATCAAGACTATGAAGAATTGGATATGCTTACCATGTTGGATACCAATGTCAAAGGTTTGATGGCAGTCACTCGCTGTTTCTTGCCTTCTATGGTAGTAGCCAATCAAGGTCATATTATCAACATGGGATCAACCGCAGGAATCTATGCCTATGCAGGTGCAGCTGTCTATTCAGCCACCAAGGCAGCAGTTAAGACTTTTTCAGATGGACTGCGAATTGATATCATCGCAACGGACATCAAGGTGACAACTATTCAGCCTGGAATTGTCGAAACAGATTTTTCTAGAGTACGTTTCCACGGTGATAAAGAGAGGGCGGCGACGGTCTATCAGGGAATTGAGGCCTTGCAAGCTCAGGATATCGCAGACACGGTTGTTTATGTGACCAGTCAGCCCCGTCGTGTTCAGATTACAGATATGACCATTATGGCCAATCAACAGGCGACAGGTTTCATGGTTCATAAAAAGTAAAAAATTTCTGAGAAAAGTTACAAATTTCTGTAACTTTTTTTTGATTCCCTGCGAATAGATAAGTAGGAGGAAGAAAATATGTATAATAAAGTCATCATCATTGGCCGGTTGACGGCTACACCAGAGCTACACAAGACAGCAAATGACAAGTCGGTCGCGCGTGCGACAGTGGCGGTGAATCGCCGTTACAAGAGCCAAAATGGAGAGCGTGAAGCGGATTTTATCAACCTTGTTGTCTGGGGGCGTTTGGCTGAGACCTTGGCAAGTTACGCTAGCAAGGGGAGTTTGATTTCTCTGGATGGAGAATTGCGGAGTCGCCGCTATGAAAAGGATGGAACCACTCATTATGTGACAGAAGTTCTTTGCAGTGGTTTTCAGCTTTTAGAAAGCCGAGCCCAGAGAGCGCTCCGTGAGAATAATACTGGAGCAGATCTAGCAGATTTGGTACTGGAAGAAGAGGAACTTCCTTTTTAAAAGTGATTTTTCTGGTCTCGAGTGTTCATGATAAAAGAGAAGAAAGTTAGGAAAGTGTTCCTAACTTTTTTGGTTAAAGGGTAGGTGGAAAAATAGACAACTGACGCAAGTCATTTGCTTCATCAGGCCTGAAAAAGTATTTTTATAAAGGAATTTTTATTGTTTTCCTATCTTAAATTTGGTATAATAAAGGTGAGTCCAGAGGCAGGCTAGAAAGGAAAAAATCGGAAACGAAATAGCCGCTGATGGTCGCTTTGCACATTGCAGTTTGAAATAAGGAGAGGAGGTTTATCATGTCTTTGTCTACCTTATTTGAAGTATCAATAGCTATTTTGGGTGTGGCCTCTGCTGGTTACCTCATCTATGCCTATTATGAGTTTCTAAAAGATATAGCTCATATGGAGAAAGTACATCATTTTCATCACGGAGGTTGAGACAAAAATGTCTCGGCCTCGCTTTTTATTAGAAAGAGATCCTTGAGGTTGCAGCTGCTTGCTCAATAGCCATGGATTATCGAGCAACCTCGTGGGGCTGGAACTGTTTATAACTCTAGGAAAGTTTTTAAACCTTAGCTCGGAAACAAGGTTGACAAGCTAAAACTTTGAAAACGTAGTTCTATTCTGCCACCTTACTTTTATTCTAGTCCTCTTGGTTTTCATATTGATTTAAAAATGTTAAAATAGTAGGCAAGAAAGCGGAGAGAATGCATGCCAAAAGAAGAAAATTTAACGGGGAATCAGGTTGTAGCCCTAACAAAAAAATATTTAGCTGCAGAGGATGTAGCTTTTGTTCAAAAAGCACTGATTTATGCGATGGAATGCCATAGCGGGCAAACTCGTAAGTCGGGAGAGCCCTATATCGTCCATCCGATTCAAGTGGCGGGAATTTTAGCCAAGCTCAAGCTGGATGCTGTTTCAGTAGCCTGTGGTTTTTTGCATGATGTCGTAGAGGATACGGCGGCGACCTTGGATGATCTGGAGCGGGAATTCGGCCATGATGTGCGCGTGATTGTGGATGGTGTAACCAAGCTTGGGAAAGTCAAATACAAGTCTCACGAAGAACAGTTGGCGGAAAATCATCGCAAGATGCTCATGGCCATGTCTGAAGACCTTCGAGTGATCTTGGTCAAGCTGGCTGACCGCCTGCATAATATGCGTACTCTGAATCATTTACGGCCAGACAAGCAGGAGCGAATCTCGCAGGAAACGATGGAAATCTATGCTCCTCTGGCCCATCGTTTGGGGATTTCCAGTGTCAAATGGGAATTGGAAGACTTATCTTTCCGCTATCTCAATCCGACGGAGTTTTATAAAATCTCCCACATGATGAAGGAGAAGCGTCGAGAGCGGGAAGCTCTGGTAGAGGAAGTTGTCCACAAGATTGAAACCTACGCGGGAGAGCGCAATCTACATGGGAAGATTTACGGCCGTCCCAAGCATATTTACTCCATCTACCGCAAAATGCAGGACAAGAAGAAGCGGTTTGATGAGATCTATGATCTGATTGCCATTCGCTGCATTTTGAGCACTCACAGTGATGTCTATGCCATGCTGGGCTACATCCATGAGCTTTGGAAACCCATGCCGGGGCGTTTCAAGGATTATATTGCCAACCGCAAGGCCAATGGCTACCAGTCCATCCATACGACCGTTTATGGACCTAAAGGTCCGATTGAGTTCCAGATTCGAACCAAGGAAATGCACGAAGTGGCAGAATACGGGGTCGCTGCTCACTGGGCCTATAAAAAAGGAATGAAGGGTCAGGTTGATAGCAAGGAATCTGCCATCGGGATGAATTGGATCAAGGAATTGATGGAATTGCAGAATCAGTCTGGTGATGCAAAGGAATTTGTTGATTCGGTTAAGGAAAGCTACCTAGCTGAGGAAATCTATGTCTTCACACCGGATGGAGCAGTGCGTTCTTTGCCTAAGGACTCAGGCCCCATTGATTTTGCCTATGAGATCCATACTAAGGTTGGGGAGAAGGCGACAGGAGCTAAGGTCAATGGCCGCATGGTGCCGCTCAATACTAAGCTGAAGACTGGGGATCAGGTGGAAATCATCACCAATGCCAATTCCTTTGGGCCGAGTCGTGACTGGCTTAATCTTGTCAAGACCAGCAAGGCTAGAAATAAAATCCGTCAGTTCTTTAAAAATCAAGACAAGGAGCTGTCTATTTCTAAAGGGCGAGAGCTCTTGCAGGCTCAATTTCAGGAGAATGGTTATGTAGCCAATAAGTACATGGACAAGAAGCACATGGAAGATGTGCTCCAAAAGACCAGCTATAAGACTGAAGAAGCGCTTTTTGCGGCAATTGGTTTCGGTGAGATCGGTGCCATTAGTATTTTCAATCGTTTGACAGAAAAAGAGCGCCGTGAGGAAGAGCGGGCCAAGGCCAAAGCAGAGGCAGAGGAATTGGTCAAGGGTGGTGAAGTCAAGGTCGAGAACAAAAAAGACACCCTTAAGGTTAAGCACGAAGGCGGTGTGGTCATTCAGGGGGCGTCTGGTCTCCTCATTCGGATTGCCAAGTGCTGTAATCCTGTGCCTGGTGACGATATTGTTGGTTACATTACCAAAGGACGCGGCGTAGCCATCCATCGGCAAGACTGTATGAATCTCAAGGCTCAGGAAAATTATGAACAGCGCTTGCTTGATGTGGAATGGGAAGAAAATAATTCGACTAAAGAGTACACGGCTCACATTGACATTTATGGTCTCAATCGGTCTGGCCTCCTTAACGATGTGTTGCAGGTGCTGTCTAATACCACCAAAAACATCTCAACGGTTAATGCCCAGCCAACTAAGGATATGAAATTTGCTAATATCCATGTCTCTTTTGGCATTGCCAACCTGTCCATGCTGACGACGGTGGTGGATAAGATTAAGAGTGTACCAGAGGTGTATTCGGTTAAACGAACCAATGGCTAAGTGCGATCCTGTCAGAGTAGATAGTAGTCAGAAATAAAGGAAAAGATATGAAAATTGTCATTCAGCGTGTCAAACGTGCTCAGGTTAGTATTGACCAGCAGCTGCATAGCAGCATTGAACAAGGTCTCCTGCTCTTGGTAGGTGTCGGGCCTGATGATAGTCAGGAAGATATGGACTACGCGGTCAGGAAGATTGTCAATATGCGGATTTTTTCCGATGCGGAAGATAAGATGAATCTTTCTGTTCAAGATATTGGAGGGGAGATTCTTTCCATTTCCCAATTTACGCTCCATGCAGATACCAAAAAGGGAAATCGGCCAGCCTTTACAGGTGCAGCCAAGCCGGACATGGCTAGTCCCTTTTATGACAAGTTTAACCAGCTGTTAGCTGAGCAAGTGCCAGTCAAGACGGGCGTGTTCGGAGCAGATATGCAGGTGGAATTGGTAAATGATGGCCCAGTGACTATTTTGCTAGACACTAAAAATCGGTGAAGGAATTGTGTTTTCTTAACTCTAGTGGTTCGAGGTAAAGCTTTTGCAGGCTTTTTGTCAACTATGGTGAGGCCGGATTATCTACTATCTGGAGAGGACCAGCTGGGTTCTCTCCTTTTTGTTATGGAGAGCGACGTGAATTCCAGTTTTAAAATTGATAAAGCTTCAAGGAAAAAAAACGTTTGCTTGATGTCCTCGATGGAGTTGTTGCTTGCTTCAATTTTGAATTGGAATGTAGGAATTTTCTCTCCCTGTCGACAGCTGAAAGAAAAGTATTTTATCAGGCTAAGGGATTGCAATTTTGAGTAAAATTCAGTAAAATTTTTATTAGTTTATTATATGAAGAAAAGGGAATTTTATGAAAAAAAGAGTCACTGGTGACATATACCAGCGCTATTCTTTTAGAAAGCTGTCTGTAGGTCTAGTTTCCGCTACTATCGGAAGCTTCTTTTTGTGTACGACAATGGGAGGAGCTGTCAACTCTGTCGAGGCAGCGGAAGTATCTGCCAATCAGTCTACCGTCGTTCAGTACCACTATGTGGTGGAGAGCGATCTGACTGAGGCTGAAAAAGCTGCTATTGTGAAGGAACTACCCAAATTTGCGGAAGAAAATTCGGACGCTTATTATTTGGTTTACCGTCCGACAAGTCAGGAAAGCTTGTCAGGGAAGCTCCCTAAGACAGGCGAGTCAGGCCTTTTGGGAGCAGCTTTTGCAGCTACAGGACTGGCCTTAGTTGTTTTAGTGCTGGCACGAGGGAAACATGGCAAGAGATACCTGTCTTCTATTTTGCTTGTGACAGGCTTGGGTTCTGTGCTTCTGCCAGCTTCTGTTTTGGCAGTCAGCAGTATGGATCTAGCTGCTTATAATCAAAGTCTGACTTTGACCGTTGGCGATCAGTTGCCAGAACCTTTGAAAATTGCTGGCTACCAGTATATTGGTTACCTTAAAAAAGAAGCGCAACATCAACTGCCTCAAACTGGAAATTCTCAGCTTCCAGCTCTGCAAAAGGAAGCCTCAGCTAGTCAGCCTGATCAACAGTTGAAAGACCTAGCAAGTAGCCCTAAAAATACTGAAGCTCCGAAAGAGCCCCTGCTAGCTGAAGGAGCCTATCTTTCCGAGAAGGAGAGGGAGGAGATTGCTGCTAAAGAAGGGCAGTTTGCTCGTCAAACGCCAGTTCATGAGCGACCAGAACTGCAATTTACAAGTCAAGCAAGGACCCAGACCCAAGAAATCCCCTATAAAACAGAGTATCAGTATTCAGATGACTTAGCCGAAGGACAATCTCGAGTGATCCGCGCGGGCATTCCAGGAACTCGCAAGATCGTAACACGCCATTATAGTGTTGAGGGAAAAATCGTAGAGAGCAAGCAGATTTCTGATCAAGTAACCACTGAGCCTGTTTCAGAAGTTGTTTTAGTCGGGACTGCAGCAAATAAGGCTGTACCTAAAGAAGCTCCAATACATAAAGTTCCTGAGCTCACTGATTATGGCACCGTTCCCGATACTGCTCCCGTGCACGAGAAACCCGAGTTGTCTGGATATGGTACAGTTCCGGATAGCGCTCCCGTGCACGAGAAACCCGAGTTAACTGGCTATGGCACCGTTCCTGATAATGCTCCTGTGCATGAGGTCCCTGAGTTAACTGATTATGGTACAGTTCCCGCCAGTGCCCCCGTGCACGAGAAGCCTGAGTTAGCTGATTATGACACCGTTCCAGATACAGCCCCTGTACACGAAGTTCCCGAGTTAACTGTCTATGGCACCGTTCCCGACACTGCTCCCGTGCACGAGAAACCAGAATTAACTGATTATGGTACAGTTCCCGCTAGTGCCCCTGTGCACGAAGTTACCGAGTTAACTGATTATGGTATAGTTCCCGCTAGCGCTCCCGTACAAGAGAAACCGGAGTTAACTAGCTATGGCACGGTTCTAGATACCGCTCCTGTGCACGAGGTTCCTGAGTTGACTGGTTATGGTACGGTTCCAGATAGCGCTCCCGTGCACGAGGTTCCTGAGTTGCCTAATTATGGCACGGTTCCCGCTAGTGCCCCCGTGCACGAGGTTCCCGAGTTAACTGGTTATGGCACGGTTCCCGCTAGCGCTCCCGTGCACGAGAAGCCTGAGTTAACTGATTATGGTACAGTCCCTGCTACCGCTCCCGTGCACGAAGTTCCCGAGTTAACTGACTATGGTACAGCACCTGCTAGCGCTCCCGTGCACGAAGTTCCAGAGTTGCCTGGATATGGCACCGTTCCCGCTAGCGCTCCCGTGCACGAGGTTCCCGAGTTAACTGATTATGGTACGGTTCCAGATACCGCTCCCGTGCATGAGAAGTCTGAGTTAACTAGCTATGGCGTTGTTCCAGCTAGCGCTCCCGTGCACGAGCAACCCGAGTTGCCTGGTTATGGAAAAGTCCCAGATACTGCTCCCGTGCACGAGCAACCCGAGTTGCCTGGCTATGGCACGGTTCCGGATAGCGCTCCTGTACACGAAGTTCCAGAGCTCACTAATTATGGCGCCGTTCCTGCTAATGCTCCTGTGCACGAGAAACCTGAGTTAACTGACTATGGCACCGTTCCAGATAGTGCTCTTGTGCACGAGAAGCCTGAGTTAACTAGCTATGGCGTTGTTCCAGATAGCGCTCCCGTGCACGAAGTTCCTGAGTTAACTGATTATGGTACAGTTCCCGCTAGTGCCCCCGTGCACGAAGTCCCTGAGTTAACTGGCTATGGCACAGTCCCCGATACCGCTCCTGTGCACGAGGTTCCCGAGCTTACTAGTTATGGCACAGTCCCGGATACTGCTCCAGTCCATGAACTTCCTGAGTTAGAGTTGGTTGCAAAGGATGAAACTCGTGTGGAGAAGATTGCTTTTAACATCGAGGAACAATATACTGATGAGTTACCTCAGGACGCTCGTCAAATCGTCACTCCAGGTGTTCAGGGTGAACGTACGATCAAGACTCGTATCTATAGTTCCAACGGACAAGAGATTGCCCGTCAAGAGCTGTCCAACGAGGAAACTCTAGCTCCAGTCACACAAGTTGTCAAAATTGGCACGGCCAAGCCACATATGGTACCGAGTATTGCGCCGCAAGAGCCCGCTTTACCAGCATATCCACTTACTTATAAGGATGAAACGCGAGTAGAGAAAATCGACTTCACCACTCGAGAGGAAGAGACGGATGAGCTTGTCCAAGGTGCCCGCCAAATCGCTATTCTAGGTGTGCAGGGCGAACGTACCATCAAGACTAGAGTTTATACCTCCAACGGCCAAGAACTTGCCCGTCAAGAGTTGTCTAACGAGGAAACTTTAGCCCCTGTCACGCAGGTTGTCAAAGTCGGCACCGCTAAGCCACATATGGTACCGAGCACCGCTCCGCAAGAGCCCGCTTTACCAGAGTATCCACTTACTTATAAGGATGAAACGCGAGTAGAGAAAATCGATTTCACTACGCGAGAGGAAGAGACGGATGAGCTTGTCCAAGGTGCCCGCCACATCGTCACTCCAGGTGTTCAGGGTGAACGTACGATCAAGACTCGTATCTATACTTCCAACGGACAAGAGATTGCCCGTCAAGAGCTGTCCAATGAGGAAACTTTAGCTCCAGTCATGCAGGTTGTCAAAGTCGGCACAGCCAAGCCACATATGATACCGAGCACTGCGCCGCAAGAGCCCGCTTTACCAGAGTACCCACTGACCTATAAGGATGAAACGCGAGTAGAGAAAATCGATTTCACCACACGTGAAGAAGAGACGGATGAGCTTGTACAAGGTGCCCGCCAAATCGTCACTCCAGGAGTGCAAGGCGAACGGACCATCAAGACTCGTATCTATACTTCCAACGGTCAGGAAATTGACCGTCAAGAGTTGTCCAATGAGGAAACGCGGGCAGCAGTTGCTCAGCTTGTCAAAGTCGGCACAATAAAACCGCACATGGTACCAAGTGATGCCCCGCAAGTGGAAGACTTGAAAGAGTTCGATTTGATTTCGCTTCACAATCTACTGACAGAAGCAGAGAAAATCAAGGCTCAGGCTCGTTACTTCAACGATAGTCAAAGTCGCCAAGCAGCTTATGATACTGCTTTGGCGGCAGGTCATACGCTTCTCAATCAGTCACAAGCCAGCCAAGCGGAAGTCAATCAGCTGGTGGATCAAATCAATCAAGCCAAGGCTCAGTTACAGGGTCTTGAAGTGGACAAAATACGCTTGCGGAATGAACATGATTTGGGCAGAACTGTACAGACGACCGTCCAATACAAGAATGCTGATGCAGATAAGAAAGCAGCTTATACGAACGAATTGACCAAGGCAGAAGGAGTTCTGAATAATCAAACCGCCACACAAGTGCAGGTCAATCAAGCTTTTGCCAGCCTGACAGCAAGCAAGACAGCTCTAAATGGTGTGCCTAAGGTCAAGCCGACAGTTTCGATCTTAAGTCTGACAGAAAATCCAGAGGACAAGTCGGTCACGGTTCAATACAGCTTGGAAGACAAGACAAAATCCTTGCGCTCAGCGACAGCTGAATTGTACAAGGGAGATCAGCTTGTTCGCTCGCTTCCGATTGCCAATGTGGCAGGAAGTCTGAAGATTGACGATTTAGACTACTATACAGGCTATACTTTGAAAACCAAGCTGACTTATGAGCTTGATGCTGGCAGCCTGACTGACCTTGAAAAAGATAGCCGCAACTTTGAGTTGCAATACAAGAAGATTTCCTTCCGTGATATTGATTCGGCAGAGTTTTACAGAAAAGAAAAGGACCAGTTCAAGCGTGTCGTTTCCATGAGCGCTATACCTACGGACCTGTCTACCTACTTTGTCAAAGTCAAATCAAGTGAATCTAAGGACATGCTCCTGCCGGTTCACAGCATGGCAGAAGGCCAGAAGGATGGCAAGGCTGTCTACAAGGTAAGGGTCTCTCTGCCTGAACTGGTACAAGAGGGCGAAACAGGCTACAAGTCTGGCTATGACTTCTATATCAGCAGGGCAGTGCCTAGTCAGCAAAATGTCTACACAAGCTTTGCTGGTTTGGTAGACGCCATGAAGAAAAATATGGCCGGTAACTTTGTTCTAGGAGCCGATTTGGATGCCAGTGAGGTCAGTCTGGCACCTGCGGATTATGTCTATCTCCGAGGTAACTTCACAGGCAGTCTGACAGGTAACAACAATGGCAAGCAGTATGCGATTTATAATCTAGCCAAACCTTTGTTTGAAAACCTCAAGAGCGGTTCCTCTATTTCTAATCTGGACCTGAAAGAGGTCAATATTGTCGGGACCTATGACTCTGCTGCCTTGGCTCGTAGTGCAGATAATGCGCAAATCACGGATGTTTCTGTCCAAGGTAGAGTGTCGGTAGTGGGCAATGCGTCCCAGGTGGCTGGTTTGGTCGTTGTTGCAAGCAATAGCCAAATCACCAACAGCTCCTTTACTGGAACTATCCAGACCAATGACAAGCAGTACAAGGCTTATAATGTCGGCGGTTTGATTGCTAACCTCAAGGGAGGAAATTCCTTGCTGAGTCAGAGCAGGGCGGATGTGACCATTCTGGCGGGAGCTCGAACAAACGAACAGCGCTTCGGCGGTCTGGTCGGTCGCTTGGAAGACAATGCCCGCATCAGCCGTTCTTATGTGACTGGAAAGATCCAAAATTCTACGAAGAACGGTCAAATCGGGGGAGTGGTTGGTTCCAATTATTTCAATGGCTTGATTGACAATGTTATCAGCAATGTCAGCGGTACAAATGTTTACAGCATTTCTGGCGACCAAGATTACAAGAATGATCGCATAAAAGAAGCCTATGCCATTGAAGGAAACGAAACTTTAGGAAATGATCAGTTTGTCACGTCTACTCTGACTTTGGACGAGGCTGAAGAGAAGCTGGCTAGCCTAGACATTACAACCACGCTAGAGGACAGCAATCTCAATCTCCATACTGTTGACTACAGCAAGGAAAAGAATGCTCGAGAAGACCGTCTGATAGCCTATGCCAATATGGAAAAACTCCTGCCATTCTATAATAAGGAAACCATCGTTGCCTACGGCAATAAACTTCCAGATCATCACAAGCTTACTAGAGAGTATTTGCTGGATGTGGTTCCGATGAAGGGTGACCAGATGATCACTGATATAAATAGCAACAAGACTGTGATTAACCGCCTGATGCTGCACTTTGAGGATAAGACGGTTGACTATCTAAATCTGACCTATAAGGGAGACTTCAAACATCAAGCTATCGCAGAGTATGCTGTGAATGGTTTAGACCTCCTTTATACTCCAGAAGCCTTCCTATCAGACTATAGCAGAATTCTCAATCAAGTGCTGCCAGAGTTGAACAAGGTTGTCCTTGACTCACCAGCCATGCGAACTGTTTTAGGCGTGAATGCGGATGCTTCTCTGGATGAGCTCTATCTGGATACAGCCTTTGAGCAAGTCAAGACCAAGTTGGCAGAAGAGTTACGCAAGGTTCTGGCTATGGACAAGTCCATCAATACTGAAGGCGATGTTGTAGCGGACTATGTGGCTCAGAAGATTACAGCCAATAAGGAAGCCTTCCTGCTGGGTCTGACCTATCTCAACCGTTGGTATAATATCAACTATGACAAGACCAATGTCAAGGATTTGTCGGCCTATAAGTTTGACTTCTTTGGGAATCATAATGCTTCAACGCTAGACACCATCATTGCACTCGGTCAGTCTGGTTTTGAAAATCTCAAGGCCAAGAACAACCATCTGGCCTATGATACCTCGCTCTCTGAAGCTACTGGCAAGCGCGGCCTCTTTAACTATCTGGAAAGCTATCGCCAGCTCTTCCTGCCAGACAAGACCAATAACGAATGGCTCAAGACCAATACAAAAGCCTACATCGTTGAGGCTGAGTCGGATGTGGCAGAAGCCAGACAGCTTCAGGATGCAGCCGAGGGCAAGAGCAAGTATTCTGTCGGCGTTTACGACAAGATTACTGCGGATAATTGGGAACACAAGGGTATGCTCCTGCCACTCTTGACCATGACTGAGAAGGGTGTCTATGTCATCTCCAATATGTCCACCGTCTCCATGGGAGCTTATGATCGCTACCGCCTTGATGCCAATAACAGGGTGCGAACAGATGCAGAATTGGTTGAGTATGTCGAAGACCGAGTTAGAAAGTCAGCTGAATGGCAGCGTGACCACTATGATTTCTGGTATAAGATCCTAAGCCCTGAAAGCAAGGACAAGCTCTTCCGTTCTGTTCTGGTTTACGATGGATTCTCATTGGTTGACAAGGATGGTAAAAGATATTGGGCTCCAGCTAATGACAAGAAATCACTAGCTATGCAGGAATTCTTTGGACCAGCCGGCAAGTGGTATCCAAGCAAGGGATACAATGCCTATGCTACGGGAAGTGTCACCCACTTTGATGCTGCTCGCTTGTTAGAAGACTATGGGAACTCCGTCTACACCCATGAGATGACCCATAATTCCGATGGTTCTATCTACTTTGAAGGTTATGGTCGCCGCGAAGGACTGGGTGCTGAGCTCTATGCGCGTGGTCTCTTGCAGTCTACACCAAGTCCAAATGAACCTACTATTACCCTCAATACCCTCTTCAAGACAGACAAGGACTCTAAGACACGGATGCATACCTATAACTTTAAGGAACGTGTCCAAAATGCGGCAGATTTGCAGCACTATGTTCATGGCATGTTTGACATGATTTACACGTTGGATTACCTAGAGGGGACATCGATGGTCAAGCAGAGCGATGCAGCCAAGCTCCAGTGGTTCAGAAAGATGGAAAATTACTATATCACTGATAAATATGGCAAGCAGACCCATGCTGGTAACCAGACGCGCACTTTCACTGCTGAGGAAATCAAGCAGCTAACCAGCTTTGAATCTCTGATTGACAATGATGTCATCACCCGTCGGGAGAATAAGGATAGCGGACAGTATCCACGCAATGGCTATCTCAGTCTCAGCCTCTTCTCGCCAATCTACTCAGCCTTGAGCAATCCAAATGGGGCGCCGGGTGACGTCATGTTCCGTCGCACAGCCTATGAATTGCTGGCAGCCAAGGGCTACCATGAAGGATTCGTCCCTTATGTTTCAGGGAAATTCTCCGAAGAGGCTGCTGCAGAAGGCAAGACGACCTGGGATGGCTGGCTCAGGAGAGACGTTGGTCTGGTAACAGATCAGAAGGTCTTGGAAAATGTATTCAAGGGAGAATATGCTTCATGGGTGGCCTTCAAGAAGGCCATGTACCAAGAGCGGATTGACCAGCTAACCAAGCTCAAACCAATCACCATTGAGTACGAACTCAGAAATCCAAACAGTACCAAGCAAGTAACCATTCGCTCGTATGCAGAGATGCAGAAGCTGATGGATGAAGCAGTCGCAGAGGATGTGCGCAACATTACCAATGCGACAAATCGTGTTGAAGCTAGCTGGGTCAACCTGCTCAAGAAGAAGATTTACAACGCCTATCTTCGTGAGACAGACGACTTCAGACAGTCAATCTTTAACAAATAAGCCTTAGGTTGCTTGTCGAAAATAGCAAAAAGCTCATGAACCAGCTGAAAAACTGGTTTCATGAGCTTTTTATTTGTTGAAATTCTAGATGGCTGCTTCAATCAATTGTTTAAGATTGTCTAGAAGGCTATCCAAGGCTAGGACGGCTTCCTGCTGATGGTCTGGCTGGTAGAGATGTTGGAAGTAGTCTTGGATATTGGCTTCAAAATCCTGAGGCAGGCGGGAGCAATTTTCTTTGGCATACTGGAGCATGCGCTTTTCGCCTGGATGGAGCTGCTCATTGAGGGCAAAGAGTGCATCAAAGTAAGAGGCGAAAAACTCGCTGCTGCGGTGATTGATGCTGAGCAGGTCTTGGCGTTTGAGAGCTTTTTTGATCTGTCTTGAAAAAGCTGGCATAGCCTGGTCGAGGAGCAGGAGCTGCTTGCTGATGATATTCTTTTTCAGCTCAGCTGGATAGGGCAGACTGTACTTGCTCTGGAGGGCAGCATAGCGGCCGTCTCGATCGTAGAGAATCTTGCTGTGGATCAGATTGTACCACATACAGGTAGTGTAAGAGTTCTGAGCTTGGTGCTCTAAAACGACGGTCTGCAGGTCTTGGTCAAAGTCGTCCATCGAGCGGTAAATCAGCTCAATCTCGATACCATTATTGAGGACGCAGTCGTCTTCCAGTTCCCAAAATTGATTGCCGATTTCCATATAGGAGCAGTACTTGCTGAGGATTTCTTGGCGGATGGCTGGCGCGAGAGGAGCGCTCAGGTAGACATAGACATCATAGTCTGAGTCTTGGTCAAAATGCTGGCCGGCCCGTGAACCTCCGAGAGCCAGAGCTTCAACTTGCTCTAGCCGAGCTAATTCTTTAAAGAGATTTTGTGGCATAATTTGTCCTTCTTAATTTTTTGACATCATTCTAGCAAAAAGTGAAAAGGTTTGCAAGGGGGTAAATGGGATCTTTTCTTTCTTTTAAAAAACGTGATGAAGTGGAAGTGTCTAGAGTATTATTTTGATCAGAAAAGTCTTGGTCTTTCTAGGCGGTTTGTGATATGATTTGATTTATACTTTTCAGTAAGGTAGATAGGATTTTTCCTAAAAACTCCATAATTCCTGCTAAAACAATTATAGAGCATATGATATCGGATACGAAAAAATAGGAGGTCAGGATGTCCCAGCCTCCTATTCTCCCTTCATCTGTTCAAAGACATAGAGAAAAAATTCTTTCGAAATTTCAAAATGTCCATAACGTAGTTGAGAAGCATATTGACGCCATTCGGGATGTGGCCGTACTTTCTCAATGGGGCAGTCTTTGACAGGTTGGTAGTAGCTGACGTCACGTCGAAAAGGGAAGAAATCTTCAAACATTTCTACTTGATAGGCTGTGTCATCTAGAATTTTGCCAACTGCTGTAAAGGCCTGCAGCTTTTCCTGACCATTCAGTTGATACTTGGGGCTGTAGTACAAAAGGTAATCTCCTTTTTTCATTCTGTTCAGTGGTGCTTTCTTTCCATGGCAGACTTGGCAAAAGCCTCCCTCTACACCTCTTAGGACGTGTTCTTTTGATACGACACCCACCCAAAATCTAGTCATTTTCTGCCTCCAGTTCCATTAAGAGTTGGTTTAATGTTTCTGTATTATTTTCTAATTTTCCAAAGAACGCCTGATCAATGCCTTCTACCAGAGGAAGGGCTTGGTTGACCTTTTGCAGCCCCGTATCCGTTAGAAGTATGATGTTGGCACGGCTGTCCTTGGGATGGACTTCCCGCATGATCAATTCTTTCTTGACCAAGAGGCGGATGATTTGGGATACGGTCATAACATCCATGTCAGAAAATCGGGCAATATCGGTTTGACTCACCCATTCTTGCTGACGCAGGAGTGCGGCAAGAGTGGTCAGAATGACAAACTGGGGATGGGTTAAATCAATGGTTTTCAGCTCATTTTTAATCAGCCCATGCCACTTGTGGTAGGTGCGGATAAAGAGCAGACCGGTTGATTTTCTATATTCATCCTTGTAGATGGAGTTAAACTGTGATGTTTCCATTAGCTTTCCCTCTGGATATTTATAAGCATACTTATTATATTCTAACATCTTATTTTTGTCAATAAAAACCCAGTTTAGACTAAAAAGCCTGAACTGGGTTCTGTTTATAGTTTTTCCACATAAATCTGCTGGGCAATCATAGGGCTAACTTGGATTGCTCGGCCGTCCACTTCTAGTTGATAGAGCTGGCTGTAGTCGTCATACTGGAGAAAATTGATTTCTTGGTCTATGTTTAGATTGTGCTTTTCCAGATAAGCCAAAAGCTCAAAGTCGTCGTGGACACGGCGGATGAGGTAGTTACCGGGCTCTTGAGCGGAGGCCAGAGTTTGATGGTATTTTTCTTTCAGCAGCTGGTGTTTGGCTGGGATTGTGCCACCATGAGGGCAGGTCTCTGGGAAATCTAGCATTTTTTCCAAGCCTGCGACAAAGCGTTCAGAAACGGTATGTTCCAGAATTTCGGCTTCCTGATGGATTTCGTCCGTGGTGTAGCCCAGCTTTTGGACCAAGAACACCTCAATCAATCGGTGCTTGCGGTAGAGGTCAGAGACCAGTTGCAGGCCTAGGTCGGTCAGCAGGTAGCCCGCTTTTTTGTCCTTGATTAGGAGTTCTTCAGCCAGCATTTTCTTCATCATCTCCGTCACGGCCGGCGGAGAAACCTGCATGTGCTGGGCGATTTCTTTATTGGTGATTTTTCCTTGGCGCGTGCCAATCTCGTAAATACATTTTAAATAGTCTTCTTTATTTGGCGTCATCTTTTGTCCTCGTTGTTTTCCTAAGACTAGTATAGCAAAAAATGCTGAAAGAATACAATTTGAGGACGAAAGTCCCTTTGCACATTGACTTTTAGCTGAAATTTTGGCATATTTAGAGGTAAATAGGAGAGGTATCGAAGGTGGCATGAGCCTGCTAGCGAAGCCCAAAACGGTGCTGAAGAAATTTCATATGATGGATGTGGATGGTGATGAAAGTAGAAATCAAGCAATACTGCCTAGAATTACAAGCGCTCGGCTGGTCCCAAGCTGCTCTTGATAAAGTTTTTCTAGCAGAAATGGCGTCATTGCCACATGAATCAGCTCGCCAAGGTCTTTTTGAGGAAGCTTTCATATTTGGCAGTCCCCTCTTTCAGAAGATATGGTCTTTTGAATGCCGAGTCGCTCAGCCTCATCAAGCTGAGAAATTGTTAGAGCTAGCTATGTTCTATATGGACATGCCTGACGAATTGAGCGGGGAAGCAGCAGAAATCACCCACTTGCTCTCACGTATACATCCGGACTTATCGCCGCACGCTCCCCTTTGGCGCCAGTTTTCTCAAACGATTCGGCAGGTTTTTTCTCCAGCAGATTTTATTGCAGACAGTGGCAATCAAAGGTTAAAAGGTCAGTTGCACCAGTTTCGCTACGTCATTTCCAGTCAGCAGGCCCAGTGGGTCAGACAGCATTTTCGCAAGCCGGGGATGACAGATGGCCAGGCTCTCCTAGCCTATTTTCAGGCGCATCCTGACCTAGACTGCCAGCTCTGGGAATCTTCGCGGCTGCACAATAAAGCCTTTGTTAATAAGGGCAAGGTGACCTACCCAGACCAGCAGCCCTATCAGGCCAATATCAAGATTCTCCATCGTTTCCATACCGAGTTTATTCTGGATAGGGAAGGGCGATTTCTTAATCTTTTGGATCCAGAAAGTAGCAGTCAAAATGGACTAGTCAATGGAGCTAGTTTTAATTATGGGAAGAAACCTTCGCTGTTCAATCATAGTTCTCATTATTACTACGATGTCAAAAGTCCAGCCCAGTGGGATCCCCGGTTTCGTAGGCTGGTGATTCGAAATGACGGGCAAGCCTTCAAAGCCCCTCAAAATAATCGAGGCTCGGCTGGTTACCATACGGCTAGAAGTTGCTATGCGATTGAGGGGAAAAGCGCTAAAAGTCAAGTAGATGCCCAAGTAAAATATTTTGAAAAATCATTAGTCAAAAAGTTAAAAGGGCAAGCTTATCTCAAATATTTATGGAATAAAGTGAAAAATAAGTATCTGAGATTATAGAAATGAGGTAGGAAGATGCCAATTAAAATGATCGCTACGGATATGGACGGTACCCTTTTGGATCCGCGAGGAGAGTTGGATTTACCACGCCTGACAGCAGTTCTAGACCAGCTGGAAGAGCGGAACATCAAGTTTGTCATTGCGACGGGCAATGAAATCCAACGAATGCGCTTATTGTTGGGCGATTTGACAGAGCGTATGACCCTGATCGTCGCCAACGGCGCTAGAATCTTTGAAAAGAATGAAATGTTGCTGGGCACTTTCTGGCAACCTGATTTGATTGCGGACACGCTGGCTTATTTTCAGGGACAAGAACGAGAGGTGCATCTGGTGGTTACTTCCACTAAAGGTGGCTTTGTTCAGGACGGCACTGATTTTCCGATGATTAGCAAGATTATGACAGAAGAAATGGCGGTTCATTTCTACAAACGAATGAATTTCGTGCCCAATTTGCAAGATCATCCGTTTGAAGAAGTGTTGAAGATGAGCGTTATGGTAGATGAAGCGCAAGCAGCAGAGATTACGCGGCAGATTAATACAGCATTTGCTGGAAGATTGAGTGCTGTGACCAGTGGCTATGGTGCGATTGACATTATCCAAGAAGGTCTTCACAAGGCTTGGGGACTTCGTCAGCTCATGGATCGGTGGCAAATCAAAAGCAAGGAAATCATGGCTTTTGGCGACAGTGAAAACGACTTGGAAATGCTGGAACTAGCGGATTTCTCCTATGCTATGGAAAATGGGGATGAGAAGATTAAGCGCATTGCCAGTCGCTTGGCACCAGCCAATTCAGAGGCCGGTGTTTTGCAGGTGATTGAGCAATACTTAGAAAAAGGAGTCTAAATGGCAGTTCAATTATTAGAACAGTGGCTTTTAAATGAGCAGGCAAAGATCCAGAAAAATTATCGGGATCTAAATCAGCTTGCGGTAAAAGAGCCAGCGATTATTTTTATCGGGGATTCGATTGTGGAATATTTCCCGCTGCATGAGCTATTGCAAAGCCCTAAAACCTTGGTCAATCGTGGCATTCGTGGCTACAAGACTGATTTGCTTTTAGAAAACTTGGATGCCCATCTCTTTGGGCAGGCTCTGGACAAGGTCTTTCTCCTGATTGGAACCAACGACATTGGTAAGGAGATGCCTCAGACTGAAACGCTGGCCAATCTGGAAGCGGTTATTCAGGAAATTTCCCGCGACTATCCTCTGGCTCAGATCCAGTTGCTGTCCGTCCTGCCTGTGAATGAGCAGGAGCAGTACAAAGGGACAGTTTATATCCGAACGAACAAGAAAATCCAAGCCCTTAATCGTGCCTACCAAGAATTGGCCCAAGCCTACTACCAGGTCAGCTATGTCGATGTGTATTCGTCTTTATTGGATGAAGTGGGGCAGTTAGCAGAAGCCTATACGACAGATGGCCTCCATCTAAGTGTGGCCGGGTATCGCATCCTAGCCCAAGCTCTGCAGGAAACGTTATAGAGATAAAAATAGGGAGTGAAAAAAGCCCAACCAGACAAATCTTCAAAGGAAGATTTGTTTTTTTTAAAACTTTTGGTTGACAAATGTAAATCTTAGGAGTAGAATAACATCATAAGGTTTACAAATGTAGATTTAGAAAGGAGAGGTCATGCAAATTTCCAATGCGGAATGGCGCATCATGAAGATTATCTGGATGGAAGGCAAGCAGACCAGCACGGATTTGATCGCAGTCTTGTCCGAGCGCTTTGACTGGTCGAAGTCGACGATCAAGACTCTCTTGACCCGCTTGGTGGAGAAAGGATGTTTGACTAGAGAAAAATCAGGCAAAGCCTTTGTTTACTCGGCTTTGTTGAAGCAGGACCAGAGTTTAGACTTGGTCGTTGAGGATGTGAAAGACAAGGTTTGCTCCAAAAGGATTGTCCAGGTGCTTGAAAACTTGATTCAGGCGAGTGACTTTACGCTTGCAGATCTTAATCAGCTGCAGCAGGTCCTGGAAGAAAAGAAAGCAGAGGCTGTCGAAACAGTCCCTTGCAATTGTATGTAATAGAAAGAAGGAAATTCCATGTTTGGATTGTTGATTAGTATTGTTTGTTTACTTGTGGTTGCTTTTATTGCTTGGTGGTTCTTTGCAGAGCATGAAAAGGTAAGCGGCCACGCTCGTCAGAAATCAGGTTATCAAGAAATTGAAGTCGAAGTCATGGGGGGCTATTCGCCTGAAACCATTGTCCTGAAAAAGAATGTTCCAGCCCGGATCATCTTTCATCGCAAGGATCCATCTTCATGTCTGGCTCAAGTGATCTTTCCAGATTTTGGCGTTCATGAAGATTTGCCTTTAGGTGAAAAACATGTCATTGAAATTACGCCAGAAAAAGCGGGCGAATATGGGTATTCATGTGGAATGAACATGATGCATGGTCACATGATTGTGGAATAAAGGAGTAGGTATGGTAGAAAAACAAAAAGCAGTTGTGGAAAACGGAGTGCAAAAGATCCGTATTACAGCAGAAAAAGGCTATAGTCCAAAGGAATTTCAACTTCAAAAAGGGATCCCTGCTGAAATCACCTTCCATCGGGTCAATCCTTCCGGCTGTTACAAGGAAATTCTGTTTGAAGATCAGGGGATTTTAGAGCCTTTGGAAGTCGGTGTGGATAAGGTGATATCCTTTACCCCGACAGAAACAGGGGACTTCGAGTTTTCATGTGGAATGAAGATGCAAAAGGGTTCTTACACGGTTGTGGAAAAACGCCGTCGTGTCTTAAGTTTACTGGGTCGCTTTTGGATTACTAGTATCTTTACTCTTCCCTTATTGATCTTGATGATCGGGATGATGGCAGGATTTGTATCCCATCCAGTCAGTCGCTGGGGGACTTTTCTAGCGACAACGCCGATCATGTTGGTAGCAGGAGTTCCTTTTATCAAGAGTGCCTGGGCCTCATTTAAGAAGCACCATTCCAATATGGATACCTTGGTAGCTCTTGGAACCCTGGTAGCCTATGTCTATAGTGTATTTGCCCTTTTTACTGGTCAGCCAGTATACTTTGAGGCTGCGGGTTTTATCATCTTCTTTATCCTCTTAGGGCAAATCTTTGAAGAACGGATGCGTAACAATGCCTCCGAGGCTGTGGAAAAGTTGTTGGATTTGCAGGCAAAAACGGCTCAAGTTCTCCGTGATGGGAACTATGTCGAGGTGGCGGCAGAAGATATCCAAATTGATGACTTGATTCGGGTCCGTCCTGGGGAAAAGATCGCGGTTGATGGGACGATTGTAGAAGGAAGTACGACCATTGATGAGTCGATGGTGACAGGTGAAAGCTTGCCTGTGGAAAAATCAGTTGGTGATGCAGTTATCGGCTCCACTATCAACAGCAATGGGACCATTCTCTTTAAGGCTGAAAAAGTCGGTAGTGAGACCCTCTTATCTCAAATTGTGGACTTTGTCAAAATGGCCCAATCCAGTCGTGCTCCTATTCAAGATTTGACGGATAAGATTTCAGGTATCTTTGTTCCAGTGGTGACGATTTTGGCCATTGCGACTTTCTGGGTTTGGTCCGTGCTTCTGGGCGCGTCGCTTCAAGAGGCCATGCTCTATGCAGTCTCTGTCCTCATTATTGCCTGTCCTTGTGCCCTTGGTTTAGCAACCCCAACAGCCCTGATGGTCGGAACCGGCCGTAGTGCCAAGATGGGGGTTCTGATTAAAAATGGAACAGTTCTTCAAGAAGTGCAAAAGATTCAAACCGTTGTGTTTGATAAGACAGGGACTATTACCATTGGCCAACCACTTGTAACCGATGTTGTAGGAGATGAAGCGCGTGTCTTGACACTGGCTGCTAGTCTTGAAACTTTTTCAGAACATCCACTAGCCCAAGCGGTGTTATCCCAAGCAGAAGAAAAAGGTTTGGTGTTATCCCCTGTGGAAAACTTCCAAGCGATTGAAGGAAAAGGGGTCCAAGGTCAGATCGACCAGCAGTTGGTGACCTTGGGAAATGGCAAACTTCATGACGGGACAGCGATGGATCCGGAGCTTGAAAAACGGATGGTAGAGTTGCAAGAGCAGGCCAAAACAGTGATCAGTTTGTCTGTGGATGGGCAAGTGATTGGCTTGATTGCCATTCAAGATGCTCCGAAGACCAGCTCAAAAGAAGCGATCAAAAAGCTCAAAGAACGGGGCTTGAAAACGGTCATGTTAACGGGGGATAATGAACGGGTGGCCCAAGCTATTGCTAAGCAAGTGGGAATTGACACCGTCATTGCTGATGTCCTTCCTCAAGAAAAAGCTAGTGCCATCCAAAAACTGCAAGAAGCTAGCAAGGTCGCCTTTGTTGGAGATGGGATCAATGATGCTCCAGCTCTCTCGATCGCGGATGTGGGGATCGCTATGGGATCTGGAACGGATATTGCGATTGAGTCCGGTGGCATCGTGCTCACGCAAAATGATTTACTTGGCGTTGTGCGCGCCTTTGACATGAGCCAAAAGACCTTCCGCAGGATCTTACTCAATCTCTTCTGGGCCTCTATCTACAATATCCTTGGGATTCCAATTGCTGCTGGAGTCTTTGTAGGACTGGGATTGACCCTCAATCCAGAACTAGCAGGTCTTGCTATGGCCCTTAGTTCTTTGTCTGTTTTGACTAGCTCGCTGCTTCTCAATGTTGAGAAAATTGATTAAATGAAATAAAAAGTGATACAGAATTTTGTATCGCTTTTTGTTTAATTTCCTACAGCTACAAGTCTTAGAGGTGCATGCAAATTATAATAAAATATCCTATTCTACTATAGTTTGTGAAATTTTCTCAAAAAGAGCATCTGTTATGTAATAGGGATTGAGTATCTCTGAGCAGATTCTTATACATGTGAATCTCTTTGTGATAAATTAATACTGTAATCGTTTTGTAAATCGTTTTCATGAGAAATGTCAGAAAAAACTCATTTTCAAAACGAAACCTGATCGCAAAGATGGAGTAGAAGCGCTATGCTACATTTTTAAAGGATCAATATAGATTTAAAGGAGAGTTAGAATGACTCAAGGGAAAATTACTGCATCTGCAGCAATGCTCAACGTATTGAAGACATGGGGCGTAGATACTATCTACGGTATCCCATCAGGAACACTCAGCTCACTCATGGATGCTTTGGCTGAAGACAAAGATATCCGCTTCTTGCAAGTTCGCCACGAAGAAACAGGTGCTCTTGCTGCGGTGATGCAAGCTAAATTCGGCGGCTCAATCGGGGTTGCAGTTGGTTCAGGTGGTCCAGGTGCGACTCACTTGATTAACGGTGTTTACGATGCAGCTATGGACAACACTCCATTCCTTGCTATCCTTGGATCACGTCCAGTTAACGAACTCAACATGGATGCTTTCCAAGAATTGAACCAAAACCCAATGTACAACGGTATCGCTGTTTACAACAAACGTGTAGCTTACGCTGAGCAATTGCCAAAAGTAATCGACGAAGCTTGCCGTGCTGCAGTTTCTAAAAAAGGTCCAGCTGTTGTTGAAATCCCAGTAAACTTTGGTTTCCAAGAAATCGACGAAAATTCATACTATGGTTCAGGTTCTTACGAGCGTTCATTTATCGCTCCTGCTTTGAACGAAGTTGAAATCGACAAAGCGGTTGAAATCTTGAACAATGCGGAACGCCCTGTGATCTACGCTGGTTACGGTGGTGTCAAAGCTGGTGAAGTGATTACAGAATTGTCACGTAAAATCAAAGCACCAATCATCACAACTGGTAAAAACTTTGAAGCTTTCGAATGGAACTACGAAGGGTTGACAGGTTCTGCTTACCGTGTTGGTTGGAAACCAGCCAACGAAGTGGTCTTTGAAGCAGACACAGTTCTTTTCCTTGGTTCAAACTTCCCGTTTGCTGAAGTTTACGAAGCATTCAAAAACACTGAAAAATTCATCCAAGTGGATATCGACCCTTACAAACTTGGTAAACGTCATGCCCTAGACGCTTCAATCCTTGGTGATGCAGGTCAAGCAGCGAAAGCAATCCTTGACAAAGTGAATCCAGTTGAATCTACTCCATGGTGGCGTGCAAACGTTAAGAATAACCAAAACTGGCGTGATTACATGAACAAACTCGAAGGTAAAACTGAGGGTGAATTGCAATTGTATCAAGTTTACAATGCAATCAACAAACATGCTGATCAAGACGCTATCTATTCAATCGACGTAGGTGACACTACTCAAACATCTACTCGTCACCTTCACATGACACCTAAGAACATGTGGCGTACATCTCCACTCTTTGCGACAATGGGTATTGCCCTTCCTGGTGGTATCGCTGCTAAGAAAGACAATCCAGATCGCCAAGTATGGAACATCATGGGTGACGGTGCATTCAACATGTGCTACCCAGACGTTATCACAAACGTTCAATACGACCTTCCAGTTATCAACGTTGTCTTCTCAAATGGTAAATATGCCTTCATCAAGGACAAATACGAGGACACAAACAAACACTTGTTTGGTTGTGACTTCCCTAATGCTGACTATGCGAAAATCGCTGAAGCTCAAGGAGCTATTGGATTTACAGTTGACCGTATCGAAGACATCGACGCAGTCGTTGCAGAAGCTGTTAAATTGAACAAAGAAGGTAAAACTGTTGTTATCGATGCTCACATCACTCCACATCGTCCACTTCCAGTAGAAGTACTTGAGTTGGATCCAAAACAACACTCAGAAGAAGCTATTAAAGCCTTCAAAGAAAAATACGAAGCTGAAGAGCTTGTACCATTCCGCCTCTTCTTGGAAGAAGAAGGGTTGCAATCACGCGCTATTAAATAATTCCTCTCGTCGAAAATCAAATTTGAAGTTTGTAGATTTCATTCTATGGTTTTCTAAGAGCTGAACTTGAAAAGATCGGAGCAATCCGGTCTTTTTCTTTGTCCTCTTACTTATCACAAGATTGTGATAGTTTACATCTTCATAACAAAGGGATAAAAGGGCTTGATTGTCTTGGACTATCGTTATAAAATATAACCGAAAAATGAAATAGGTATTAAAAATGTCTGAAAAACAAATGAAAATTTTAGGATGGGTTGCAACCTTTATGTCCGTAATGATGTATGTGTCCTATTTTCCACAAATCATGAACAACCTAGCGGGACAAAAAGGGAATTTTATCCAACCGCTCGTCGCAGCAATTAACTGTAGCCTATGGGTCTACTATGGCTTGTTCAAAAAAGAAAGAGATATTCCGCTTGCAGCAGCAAATGCACCTGGTATCGTTTTTGGCCTAGTGACGGCCATCACGGCTTTGATTTAAGAGGAATAATAGAAGACTGGTTTTCGGTCTTCTTTTTTGTTTCAGGAGAGGCTAATTGCCTTTTTCTTAGAAGACGATCTCTTTAAAAAACCGAACCCTGAAAGTTTGTCTGATTAAATAAAATAGTATAATAGTATCAGCATTTCGCAGTTTTTTATAAGAAAAGGTTTACAAAATGAGCTATAATATGAGTAAATAAACCAGCAAATAAGAAAGCGAGTAGAGATATGACTGAAAAACTGACTTTTCCGGATGGTTTCTTGTGGGGCGGAGCGACGGCTGCCAACCAGTGTGAAGGTGCTTATGATGCGGATGGTCGTGGGCTGGCTAATGTAGATGTGGTGCCGATTGGTGAGGACCGTCTGGCCATCATCACGGGTAAGAAAAAGATGTTTGACTTTGAGGAAGGCTATTTCTACCCAGCCAAGGAAGCCATTGACATGTACCATCGCTTTAAGGAGGACATTGCCCTCTTTGGCGAGATGGGCTTTAAGACCTATCGTCTGTCCATTGCTTGGAGCCGGATTTTCCCTAAGGGGGATGAGCTGGAGCCCAATGAAGCTGGCCTGAAATTTTACGAAGAGCTCTTTAAGGAATGCCACAAGTACGGTATTGAGCCTCTGGTGACCATTACTCACTTTGACTGCCCTATGCACTTGATTGAGCAATATGGTGGGTGGCGGAGCCGTAAGATGCTGGAATTTTACGAGCGTCTCTGCCGCACTCTCTTTACCCGCTACAAGGGCTTGGTCAAGTACTGGCTGACCTTCAATGAAATTAACATGATCCTCCATGCACCATTTATGGGGGCGGGGCTCTGCTTTGAAGAAGGTGAAAATGAAGAACAGGTCAAGTACCAAGCAGCCCATCATGAGCTGGTCGCGTCAGCCATTGCCACCAAGCTGGCTCATGAGATTGATCCGGAAAATAAGGTCGGCTGTATGCTGGCGGCGGGTCAAAATTATCCTAACACCTGCCATCCACGCGATGTATGGGCTGGTATGGAGGAAGACAGGAAAAACTATTTCTTCATCGACGTGCAGGCGCGTGGCGAATATCCCAACTATGCCAAGAAAGCTTGGGAGCGCGAGGGTATCACTGTCGAAATGACAGAAGAAGACCTGCAGCTGCTCAAGGAGCATACGGTGGACTTCATTTCCTTCTCTTACTACTCTAGCAGGGTAGCTTCGGGCGACCCTAAGGTCAATGAGCTGACCGAGGGCAATATCTTTGCTTCTCTCAAGAACCCTTATTTGGAAGCTTCTGAGTGGGGCTGGCAGATCGATCCACTGGGCTTGCGCATTACTCTTAATACCATCTGGGATCGCTATCAAAAGCCTATGTTTATCGTGGAAAACGGTCTGGGTGCAGTGGATACTCCAGATGAAAATGGCTATGTGGCTGATGATTATCGGATTGACTATCTGGCGGCCCATGTCAAGGCCATGCGGGAAGCCATCAATGAAGATGGGGTAGTTCTGTGGGGCTACACGACCTGGGGCTGTATCGACCTGGTATCAGCCGGCACTGGTGAGATGAAGAAGCGCTATGGCTTTATCTACGTGGACCGGGACAATGAAGGTAGGGGAACACTCAAGCGCTCCAAGAAGAAATCCTTTGACTGGTACAAGGAAGTCATCGCGACTAACGGAGCGTCCGTGAAATAACATCAAGGAGGCTGGGACAAAAGTCCTAGCCTCTCAATTGTCTTTGGATTGTCGAGCAAGACGCAGTGGTTGAGTGGGCTCTATTACGCTAATTTCATCAGCTTTTACAGCCCTACTCAACTGTGCGGAGGTGGGACGACGAAATCGAATTCTAACGAATTACCGATTTCTGTCCCACTCTCTTTCTTTTGTATCGTTTATATTTGATTGACTTGCTGGCTCATCCTTGCTACACTAGTTTTATCAAGCTATTGGAGAATGAGAATGGCCAATCTTTTACTAATTGAAGACAACAATGATATTCATGAGATTTTGAAAAATCTCTTTACGCAGGAGCATGTCGTGTTTTCAGCTTATTCTGGGACCGAGGGACTGCGGATTTTTTCGGAAGAAGAGATTCATCTAGTCCTGCTGGATATTATGCTGCCGGGAAAAAATGGCGATGAGGTGCTGAGGGAAATTCGCAAGACCAGTCAGGTGCCGGTAGTCATGCTGACCGCTCTAGACGAAAAGAGTCTCGTGAGCCAGTATCTGCTGGACGGGGCCAATGACTACATTGTCAAGCCTTTTAATCTAGACGAAGTGGCGGCGCGTGTCACTGTCCAACTACGAGGTAGTCAGCAGCCCCAGTCTAAACCTGCTGGGGAGACCTCAATCAAAAACATCCGCCTCCTGCCAGATACCTTTGAAATTTCTTCTGGTGACCAGTCCATGCGGCTAGGGAAAAAGGAATTTCAGATTTTCCAGACCTTGCTGGCTCATCCTAAAAAGATTTTTACCAAGGAGGAGCTGTATGAGTCGGTCTGGGAGGAGACCTATCTGCCAGGCGATAATACGCTCAATGCCCATCTCAGCAATCTTCGTAAGAAATTAGCCCAGCTGGATAGTTCGACAGACTATATCGAGACCATTTGGGGTCTGGGTGTGCGGCTCAAGGAGGATTAGCTATGTGGTTGATTTTAGCCTTTGTGCTCATACTCTTCTTGTCAATCATGCTGGTTCGCTATCATCTGACGATTCGTAGTCTGACCAGCCAGATCCGTAACAAACGTCGTACAGGAAGTCAGGTTCGGCTGACTTTGAGAGATCAATCTCCTAGCCTAGTGGCTCTGATTGACGAGGTGGAGCAGCTTTTTCAGGAAATTGATAAGATGTCCTTTGTGACCCAGCAGGAAAAGAAAACCTTGGATATGGCCATCAGCAATATTGCCCACGATATCCGAACACCACTGACCATTGCTAGTGGCTATACGCAACAGCTACTCAAAGATGCTGATAAGGAGCAGATGGACCAGCAACTGCAAAAGATTGCGGATAATCTAAGTATGGTATCCAGACGCTTAGAGGCTCTGATGGAATACCGTCGCTTGATGGAAGGAGCCATTCGACCGAAGTTGCAGCGGGTAGACCTATCCCAGCTGGTCACCCAGCAACTCTTTGCCTACTATGATGCCTTTCAGCGAGCAGGGATTGATTTAGATGTGGATTTGTCTGAAAACCTGCTTCTGGAAACAGACAGTGATATCTTTGATCGAATCGTCCAGAACATGCTCAGCAATGTCCTCAAACATGGTCGAGAAGCGGCCAGCATCAGTCTGAAAAAAGAAGACCAAAAGGTTATTTTTCAGGTCAAAAATAAGGTTCAGAAGCCCATTTTACATCTGGATAAACTGACCAATCGCTTCTATTCTGAAAATCTTTCCAGTAGTGAGGAGTCGTCTGGGCTGGGCCTTTATATCACCCAGCAGCTGGTCGAAATCTTGGGTGGTGATTTGACCATTCAAGCAGAGGACGATTGGTTTGAATTGATTGTGGCCTTATAAAAAAGAATCAGCTAGTCAGAAGATTAGCTGATTCTTTGGTTTTAGAGATCTTTTTTCTTAAAAATGAGGAGGCTGTTGCCTAGGAAGAAGACTGCTATGCCAATTGCTACTAAACTAGCTTGTAAAACAACAGCAGGATCCGTAGCCATCTCTATTCCAAATCGTAAGGTTAAATAGCGGTACAACTCTATATGGGGATAGAGTAAGACTGGAAAGGCAAGCAGGGCGCTTCCGATAAAATAGGTAACAAAGACCGCAGCAATAGAATGGTTGAGATAGAGAACGAAAGACACGATGCCAATCCAAGCGATGGTTATAATGAGTTGGACGAGAATGGTTAGCAAAAATTGGCCAAAGAAACCTGTCGGAGCTGTTCCGATTCCGTTGATAGAGCTAGCGATGATGAAGGATAGCCCTAGCAAGACGATGAATTGGAAGATGGCGACAACAAAGGAGACCAAAGTTTTAGATAGGAAGAACTCCGTCCGTGAAATACCGTGAGCGAGGCTGTTTTTATAAAGCTTGCGGGACAAGTCCACACCTAATAAGAGGCAGACGACAATGAGAGTGAAAAATATAATACTGTCAGAATTTCCAGAGAAATGGGCAAGAGCATTGATACCTGTCATTTTTACTGGTACTTGCTGAGTGATGTTTTGTCCATCCGTTGAGATGGATGTTCCAAATCTGCTGGTAACCTTATAGAGGACGCCGATCAGGATATTGGCTAGTAAAACGAACTCAGTAATCCAAAAGCCCTTGGAGTGGAAGAGACGGTAAAAGTCAGCGCGAATTGTTTGAATCATGATAGACCTCCCTGGTTTTGATCAACTAAATCTGTAAAGAAATTTTCGAGATTTTGTCGTGCATAGTAGATTTCTTGAATGACTAAGTTAGCTGTGACCAACTCTTTTACTATATTGTTGATGTTATGTGAGTGAGTAAAGACATGGATCTCATTGAGAGCGTTGACCACCTTGATGCGGTAGCCTAATTGATCTTGGAGCAGCTGGCTGGCTTCCTCCAAATGGTCCGTTTTCAAGACGATATAATCTTCGCTTTGCTCTTCAAATTCAGCCTTGGAAATTTCCTTGATCATATGACCTTGGTCGATGATGCCAAAGCGCGTGGCAACTAGATAAAGCTCAGATAGGATATGACTGGAAATAACAAAGGTCATGCCCAGCTCTTCATTGAGCTTTTGGACAAGCTGGCGAAATTCCTTGATGCCGACAGGATCTAGTCCGTTGATAGGCTCATCTAAAATCATCAGATCTGGCTTGGATAGGAGGGCGATAGCGATGCCTAAACGTTGCTTCATGCCGAGGGAGAAGTCACGAAATTTCTTCTTGCCAGTGTCCGTCAGGTCTACATAGTTGAGCGTTTCTTGGATGGCCTTATCGGCATTAGGAATCTGGAGCAGTTTGCAGTAGTAGCTGAGATTTTCGTAGGCGGTCAAGTGGTTGTGGGCAACGGGTGTTTCAATGACCGAGCCGACCCGCTTGAGGGCTTGTGTCCATTCGGCCTGATTGCTGGAACCAAAGAGAGACACGGTTCCGTTGTTGGCATGCATCAGCTGGGTCATGATTTTGATCAGAGTGGTTTTACCGGCCCCGTTTTTACCGATGAGACCGTAGATATCTCCTTTTTTGATGGTCAGATTGACATCGCTCAGAGCTTGCTGCTGGCCGAACTTTTTGCTGACCCCTTGTAAAACTAAAATATTTTCCATGGTTTTACTTCTCCTTTTTGATTTATTCTTGGAAATCCTTTCCTCACTACCTAGTATATCGGACACTTATTAAGTATTCATCAAGCATTTCTAAAATATTTCTAAAATCTTGAAATAGCAGGCATACTTCTTGTCTCAGCAGACTGGAACCCATAGAAAAGAGAGTGGGACAGAAATCGGTAATTGGTTAGAATTTGATTTCGTCGTCCCACCTCCGCACAGTTGAGTAGGGCTGTAAAAGCTGATGAAATCAGCCTAGTAGAGCCCACTCAACCACTGCGTCTTGCTCGACAATCCAAAGACAATTGAGAGGCTAGGACTTTTGTCCCAGCCTCAATCATCTATTTCTAATTCATAAAGGCCTCGTAGCGCGTTGCAGGCGTAGATTTTTTCTGCTGATTTTAAGTCGTCTAGGCTGAGAATTTTTTCTGTGACCTGACCTGTTGCCAAGAGATGCTGGCGGTAGATACCGTTTAAGAGACCTAGCTCGACTGGTGGCGTGTAGAGGTGACCATCCAGCTGGAGAACTAGGTTACCGATGGAGCTTTCCAGTAGCTGGCCTTGGGCATTGTAGTAAATCTGCTCCTGCTGGCCTAGGCTTAGGTGTGGCCGATAGCTGGTTTTAAAGTAGGTGAAAGGCTGCTGCAAGTTGGCATTTTGTGGGACGAGAATGGCCCTGCAGAAAGCTTCTGGGAGTGCTTGCAGCTTTTCTAGCTGGCAGGTCACATTTCCAGATTTGGCGATGGAAATCCGCAGGCGGTAGTCCGTACTTGGATCCAGTTCTGCTAAGGTTTGGTTCAACTCTACCTTCAGTTTTTCCTCATCAAATGGATAAGCAAAGTAACGGACAGATTCTCGTAGACGCTTCAGATGTTGGTCTTGGAAGGTCAGGCTGCCTTGCTCAACCTTCCCTGTCGTAACTAGGTCAAACTGCGGATTTTTCCGATAAAGAACAGCCGATTTTTGCTGGGTTTCGATGTACTCGGATTCCCATGTGCTATCCCAAGTGATGCCACCGCCGACACCGTAAATCGCCTTGCCAGCTTCTAGCTGAATGGTGCGAATGGCCACATTGAAAATCCGTCTCTGGTCTGGCAAACAGATACCAACTGTACCGCAGTAGACACCGCGGGCGGCTTTTTCTGTTGCCTTGATGATAGCCATGGTCGAAATCTTTGGAGCACCAGTGATAGAGCCGCATGGAAAGAGGGCATCAAAAATTTCTCCTAGACCAATCTCGGGCTGCAGTTGGCTTTTGATGGTGGAGGTCATTTGCCAGACAGTGGAATACTGCTCGACCTGACACAGCTGCTCGACTCGCTCGCTGCCAATCTCTGAAATGCGGTTCATGTCGTTGCGTAGCAGATCAACGATCATCATATTTTCCGCTCGATTTTTAGGATCCTGACGGAGCCAGTCCGCCTGCTCCAAGTCCGCAGCGACTGTCAGACCGCGATTGGTAGTCCCTTTCATCGGCCGTGTTGTCAGCTCACCTCGGTGCTCCTCGAAAAAGAGCTCAGGACTGATGGACAAGACTGCCTGATGATCGTGCTCTACGTAGGCATTGTAGGCGGCGTTTTGCTCGACGACCAGACGGTTGTAAATAGCCCAGCTGTCCTGTGGATTAAGCTCTGCGCCTAGCTGCACCGTGTAGTTGACCTGATAAGTATCGCCTTGACGGATATGATGGTGAATGGTTCCGATGGCCTTTTCATACTCTTGCTCTGTTGTCAGGCTCTGCCATTGCGCCGGCATTTCTACCTCGTCATAAGCCAATGGGAAAGGGGCTTCATCAGCTCTATCATGAATGGTAAAGTAAATCAGGTACTCGCCCAGCAGAGGGGCTTTATGGACCTGGAGTTTTTCCTCAAAAGCAGGAGCGGCTTCGTAGCTGACATAGCCGACTGCATAAAATCCCTTTTTCTGCCAGTCCTCAACTTCTTGCAGAATCGCTCTGACTTCAGCCAACTCGCGCGTTTTGAGCTCTTTGATGGGCTGGCTGAAAATCAAGCGCCGACCCAGTTCTTTAAAATCAATAACTGTTTTCTTGTGCATGAGTTTATTGTATCATAAGATAATTTGAATGAAAACGGATTTATCGGATGAGACACTCATTCTTTTGTAATAGTTGACAGATTAGAGAGTGGCTCGGTATACTATTTTAAAAAAGAAAGAGTGAGATGCTTATGAAATCAAACAAATTGCTGTGGATAAATGGAATTGTTGGCATTTTAGGAGGCCTTCAGATCATTTACGCTTCTTTAAATAGATGGCACTGGGAAATTATTTATTCGGTTCCCAAACTAGTTGAAAACGCTGGCTGGGGCGATATGGTTGTATTGACCAGCTGGCTGCTTTTGGGACTTTCTATAGTTGGAATGTATCATTATAGCAACGACCCAAGAGTCAATAAGACGAGTCATGAGCTTCTATTCTGCGGATCCGTCATGGGCTTTATCTCTTTTCTATTTACTTTCTCAGGCCTTCTGTCTATCATCTCAGGAATTCTATATCTTCTAGATTTGTCAAAATTTAAGAGCGACGAAAAAGTTGATTGACAAGTGTGGCAGCTGACTTTCTCCTGCTCGAAAGACCTTGAAAATTATGATAAAATAAGGAAATGACAAAACTGTAAAGGAAGTCTTATGAAAAAAATCAATGAATCCTATAAACTCATCGTCTTTGCGGCGCTTGCTCTGGCTCTGGTTCTCTATATCGGAAACATTTGGTCGGGCCTGCAAAGCCTGACGTCGGTATTTTCACCCATTATACTGGGCGGAGTATTGGCCTTTATCTTTAATGTACCGATGAAAAAGCTGGAAGACCTCTTGGACAAATGCCGAGTCCCTCAGAAGTTGCAGCGCGCTTTGGCCTTGGTTTTGGAGGTGCTGATTTTAGCTCTCATCATGACGGGTATTGTCTCTATCGTCGTGCCGACTCTGACTACAGCGGTTAATCAGCTGAGCGCAACAATCGGCAAGGTAGCGCCTCAGTTAGCCAAGTGGCTGCAGCAGTCTGGCTTGCTTTCCTCTAGCCAGCTGAAAGATTTGACCAAGCAACTGCAAAACAGTGGTATTGTCAACAGAGCTATCTCCCTGTTGGGCAGTCTGACAGGCAATATCTCTGCTATTTTTGGTAATTTCTTCTCTGTCATTATGTCCATCTTTCTCATGTTTGCCTTCTTGAGCAGCAAGGAGCATTTGCAGACGATCACTAGTCGTCTCTTACAGGTTCTGCTTCCTGAGAAGGCGGTGAAACGCCTATCCTATGTCGGTTCTGTTATTGTTGAGACCTATGATAAGTTTCTGATGGGGCAGATGATAGAGGCCGTTATTGTTGGGATTTTAGTCTTTATCGCCTACTCTCTGACAGGTCTGCCTTATGCTGCCTTGACAGGAGTTCTGGCTGGCGTGCTCTCTTTCATTCCCTACATCGGTCCTTTCTCAGCTTGTGCTCTGGGAGCTATCTTTATCTTCACCGACAGCCCTTGGAAAGCTCTTCTCTCTATTGCAGTCTTTCAGGGAGTGCAGCTGATTGAGGGCAATATCATCTATCCGCGTGTGGTCGGCCAGTCCGTTGGTCTCCCAACTCTCTTTACCCTTGCTGCAGCCCTGATTGGGGGTAACCTCTTTGGCTTGGTCGGCATGATCTTCTTTACTCCTATCTTTGCAGTTATCTACCGCTTGGTCAGAGAGTTTGTTGTGGAGAAGGAGGAGGCTGAAGGGGACACAAGTAGGTGAAAAAATGAAGTTTATCGGCTTCATTTTGATGGCTGCTCTGTCCTTGCCTTATACTAGCTACTTTTTAACAAGCTCCTCAAAGGAAGTGTCATATAAACCGTTTGTTCTAAAGTTCATCAACTATTAAATGATTGTGAGCGAAAAGAAATTATCTTTGACAATGTTTCTGCAGTTTGCTTTTCTTTATCTGGAGACATCTATTTAGGTATATTTAAAAAGTTTATAATGCCCCCCAAAAAGTCCCCCAAAAATCTAACTTTTGGGGGCTTTTTTAATGAATTTAACTATGAGGATAAAGACTAAATCTATAACTTCAGAAAACAAGAAAATAGTTACAAGCAAGTTTCAAATAATATGGGGCAATTATTATAAATTTAGATACTTGATTAAGTTGAATAATCGTTTTGGATCAGAAAGTGTTGTGAGTGGGGAAATAAATGGTAAACATGTTATAATAAGGGCAGTAGAACATCGTTAAAGGAGAGAATGATGCAAGTAAAACCAGAACTGGAGATAGAAAAACAACTGATCAACCAACTGGTAACTGGGGAAAGCCAATGGACTTATAGAGAAGACCTCAAAACAGAAGAACAACTATGGGACAATTTCTTTGAGAAACTGGCTCAAAACAATGTTGCTCTACTAGCAGACCATCCATTGACAGAGCAGGAAAAACGTCAGATTCAGAACCAACTGAACTTTGTCAGCTACTATGATGCTGCTAAGTGGTTGGTAGGTGAAAATGGCATTGCTAAAGTCGAAGTTCAAAGAGAAGATGCTAGCTTAGGCACCATCCGTTTGTCAGTCATCTGGAGAGACAATATCGCAGCTGGTAAGTCTAGCTATGAAGTTGTTAACCAAGTTGAGAGAGACAAGGCGAATCCTCTGGACCAAGACCGTAGACTGGATGTTACTCTTCTCATCAATGGCTTGCCCATGATTCAAATCGAGCTCAAGAGTTCCCAAGCTGCGTTTATCGATGCCTTTCACCAGATAAAAAAATATGATCGTGAAGGTAAATTCCGTGGCATCTACTCTAGCTTGCAGATGTTTGTTGTGACCAACAAGGTAGATACTCGCTATATCGCTGCAGCTCGTGAAAATAAACTCAACAAACAATTTCTAACCAAGTGGGTGGATAAGGACAATCATCCTGTGACAAACTTGACCAGTTTTGCCCATGAAGTCCTTTCTATCCCTCGTGCTCACCAGATGGTCATGCAGTATTCTGTCCTTGATGATAGCAAGAAATCTCTTATCCTCTTGCGTCCCTACCAGATCCATGCTATCGAAGCGGTGCAGGAAGCTTCGCGCCGTCAGGATTCTGGCTACGTTTGGCATACAACTGGTTCAGGAAAGACCCTGACTTCCTATAAGGTGGCGAGGAATCTCCTTCAAATTCCATCAATCCAAAAGACGATTTTTGTCGTTGACCGCAGGGACTTGGACCAACAAACCACTTCATCTTTCCTCTCCTATGCGACCAATGATGTCATTGATATTGACGAGACGGACAATACCCATGATTTGGTCAAGCGATTAGGAAGTAATGATAAGCGTGTCGTAGTGACCACCATCCAGAAAATCACTACTATGATGCGCAAGTTTGACCAAGGTCTTTACCAAAAAGATGCGGATAAAATCAAAGGACTCCGAGTGGCCTTTGTCGTGGATGAATGCCACCGTGCTGTTACGCCACAAACACAAAAGGACATTAAGACTTTTTTCCAACAGTCGCTCTGGTATGGATTTACAGGAACGCCTATCTTTAAGGAAAATAAACGCCAGCAGGTCGGTGACCTTGCCCAAATCACCCAGCAACAGTATGGAGATCGTCTCCATGAATATACGGTCAAGGAAGCCATCCATGACGGAGCTGTCCTAGGCTTTAAGGTAGACTATCGCAATACCCTCATCACGGATAAATCTGAAAATGACGTACCAGATACTGTCTACGAGGATGAGGAGCACATGCTAGAAGTCTTGGATGCCATTATCAATAAATCGCGCCAACAGCTAGGCTTCCAAAAAGGAGTGGGCAATACCTACAATGCCATCCTGACGGTCAAGTCCATCCCTCAAGCCCAAGCCTACTATGACCTTCTCAAAAGAGTCAAGGCTGGTCAGACACGAGTCAAGGTATCTGAGAGAGTCAAGATGGTCCTTCCGGATTTTCCAAAGGCGACCATCACTTACTCTGTCACTGAAAATGAAGAAGAGTCAAGAGCCAACCAAGACCACATGAAGCAGGTCCTAGAGGACTATAACCAAGAGTTTGATACCCACTTTACCATGGCGGATCTTCGTGGTTTTAATACAGATGTCAATAACCGTCTAGCTAGGAAACAGGATAAGTATCTCTATCGCAATGAACAGTTGGACTTGGTTATCGTGGTCAATCGTCTCCTAACTGGATTTGATGCTCCTTGTCTATCGACTCTCTTTATCGATCGTAAACCAATGCAACCGCAGGATTTAATTCAGGCCTTTAGTCGTACCAACCGTATCTTTGACTCCAGTAAGACCTATGGTCATATCATCACCTTCCAAAAGCCTTTAGACTTTAAGGAAGCAGTCGATAATGCCCTTAAACTCTACTCAAATGGTGGAGAAAATGAGGTCCTAGCTCCGAGCTGGGAAGAGGAAAAGAGAAACTTTTTGCGGAGTTGCAGTGATTTCCAAAATCTCATCACCGATGATCCTGAGGAAGGCCTTCAAATCGAGCAAATCTCTACACCTGAGTTGAGAAAGCTCGCCAAGGCCTATCAAGTCTTTGATAAATATCTAGCCTCTATCCGAGTGTATAAAGAGTATGATGAGGAAGAAATCTATGCCCAGACAGGACTAAGCGCAGAAGAATTGGAAAACTATCTAGGCTTTTATCAAAATATCCTTGCAGAATTAAAAAGTCGAAGAGATGATGGTGATGAGGATGGGGAACCCCTTGATATTCACTATGAACTAGAGTCTATCCAAGTGGATGAGATTAACTACGCCTATATCCTGACCTTGATCCAAAGCCTGATTGAGCAAGAGCAAAGCCAGGAAAAGAGTCTCAGTGCACAGGACAGAGAAGCAGTGGATACCTATATCCAAAGTCTGGAGAAGACCAATCCAAATCTCGCGCAAATCATCTCAGAGCTTTGGCAAGAAGTACAGGCAAATCCTGAACGCTACAGAGGTCAATCTATCGCCAATATTCTTGACCAGATGATTGAAGCAGTCATCCAGCAACATATCCAAGACTTTAGTAAGACTTGGTATGTGGGTGAAGACGAACTCCGCTACTATGTCAATCACTACCGCAAGGGAGCTAAAAAACAACTAGGAGAAAGTCAACTGACTAAGAGTCAGCGCTACAAGGACTATAAAGTTGAGGTGACAGATGCCCTCAATCCACTCCTCTATAAAAAACAAATCAAAGAAGCCTATACCCAACTCATCGAAGAAGTGATTGAGCCGTTGAGGGTTGGGAGATAGAGGAAAGTATTTTATTCTTATTCGAGGAACAAATATGGTTGAAAAATTTGATATAAAACAGTTGCGTTATTTTGCAATGACTAAGAGGCTTAATTTTCTAATTGGATCAGGGACTTCAGTTCCAGCCATACCTTTAATGTCTTTTTTCAAAAGTAAAGATAATTCAGATGAGGAAGCTAATAATTTACTATCTGATAAAGTTAAAGCAGTTTCAATGAAAGTTCTTGAAGATATTAGTAATGCTAATGATGAAGAAAATAATAAAGCAGCTTCAATGAAAGTTCTTGAAGATACTAGCAACGCCAATGATGAAGATAATATTAAAGCAGTTTTAAAAAGATATTCTGAATTTATTAAAGTTGTACTTCAACTTCTTTACCATGCAAATTCTAGACAAGTGACAAAAAATATCAATATTTTTACTACTAACTACGATCTCTTTATTGAGAAGTCACTGGATGAATTGATGAAATATGAATCATTTGTTTTTAATGATGGAAGTAATGGATATTTTAATAGAATTTTAGATAGTGCTAACTATAATAAGTCTGTTGCATATAGGGGATTAAATGATAATTACCTTAATGAACTTCCTACATTATCTTTGATTAAACCACATGGTTCGATGAACTGGGAAAGAGGGCAAGAGGACAATATTTTAATAAGGCAAAGTGTAGTTGAAAATCCTGTAGTAGTTAAACCAACGGGCTTAGAGGGTCAAGAAACGTTTCTAAACAATCATTTTCATGACATGCTAAGAGTATTTCAACTTGAGTTAGATAAACCACAATCTATTCTTATTGTTATTGGATTCTCATTTCAAGATAAACATATTGCTAAAATGTTGAACAGATCTTTGAAAAATCCTGAATTAAATGTCTTTATATTTTGTTATTCTGAATCTGATAAACAAAAAATATTAACAAATTTGGGCCTCAGTGATTGTCCAAGAAATTTGAATGTCATTGCACCTAATGAATTAGAGGAAAAGTATAAATCAAAGCAAAAAAGTGACGATGGAAGTGAATGGTTTAGTTTCGATATTAGCAATCTAACTGAGTTGCTTAGAGATGTATCTTTTGAGGAGCAGTTAGAATGAAAATGAGTATCAAAAAATTAGGTGTAATAGTAGGTGTTGATGGGGATATTTCTCAAGTTGGAATGTATCATTTATCTAATGATGCAGAGTACCTATGGCATGGTGACGTGTTACAAGGAGCAAAAATTGGAGCATATCTAACAATTTTACAGAACAATGTAAAAATTATCGCTTCTGTTGTTACTGAAAAAGTTGCTGATCAAAAAAATACAATTAGAAGCACAGAATTTGATAATCGTTTTTCAAAGAATTCTATAAATCGAATCGTTCATTTAAAAACTAAAGGTGTTATTGAAAACGGTGAATTCCAAGTAACAAGTCAATATGTACCTATGATTGGAAATGAAGTATGTATTACTTCAAAAAAAGACTTAGAATTAATATATGGGATTAATAAGTCTGAGCCAACTATTTCCATTGGACAGTCAATCTTAGAAGGTCAAGTTGTTCCTTTATCGATTAATAAAATATTTGCTTCTCATATTGGTGTGTTTGGGAATACTGGTAGTGGTAAGTCAAATACTTTGCATAAGTTATTCTTAGAACTCTTTCGGTCAGAATATCGAGAAAATATTTTAAAGTATTCAAAATTTTATATTATTGATTTTAATGGTGAATATACGAAAGATGATAGTTTTGGTGTGGCCGGTACCCATAAAAAAGTATTTAATGTTAAAACTAGGAGTAAAACATCAAAGAAAATCCCTATTACTGAGAAATATCTTTTTGATCCAGATATCCTTTCAATTTTATTTGGCGCTTCTTCAGCAACTCAAGTTCCATTTCTTAGGAAAGCAATGAAAGAGTGGAATGAAAAAGAACATACTGGAGAAGTTATTGCGAAATTTGTGGTTGGAACGTTGAAAAAAATTCTTACAACGGGAGATGCAGCATTATCTGATTCAAGGGATAATTGGATCAAAGTAGCAAAATCATACATAGCAAAAGAAAACTGGGGAATATTTATTCAAGTTTCCTCGTTAACTTATTATGCAACAACAAAAGCTTATTACACTCAGGGAGAAGAACATATTTATTTAAATGATAAGTCTGATTTAACTGAACAGATAGAAAAAAAGTTACAGATAGATGAAATTAGACAAGAACTTGCAGAAAGTTTTGATTCTTTGGACTTGATAGATAAATTAAAGTTCTTTTTAGATTTTCAGAAAGTTCACTATAGTACTTGGAAATCAACTAATATTGAGCATATTAATCCTTTATTTCATAGGATTGATACAGCTCTGAATAGCTTGAAGAAAGTTGTTGAGGTTAAAGAGAGTATTGAGGGAGATTTTTCTAGTCTAAATATTATTAATCTTGTACATGCTAATCAGGAAATCACTAGATTAATTCCTATGCTTATCTCTAAGATGATATATGATCAACAGAAAACGAAAATAGCTGGAAAAGATGTCACCTGTACTAGTCATTTGATTATTGATGAAGCACATAATATTTTAAATGCTCAGAATCATTCAGTAGGAGATACTTGGCAGGACTATAGATTAAATATTTTTGAGGAAATCATTAAGGAAGGACGAAAATTTGGTTTCTACTTAACTTTATCTAGTCAACGACCGGCCGATATTTCACCGACTATTCTTTCACAAGTTCATAATTATTTCATCCATAGATTGGTTAATGATAATGATTTACGAATGTTGCTGAATACTATGCCTACGCTGGACAAAACTTCCTTTAATAAAATTCCTAGTTTAGGTAAAGGAGAGGTTATAATTACTGGTAATGCTATTCAAGTTCCAGTATTTGTGAAAGTAGATAAAGAAGAAATCATTAGACCGAATAGTGATGATGTTATTTTGACTGAATTGTGGAGTTGAACTATGAGAAAAGAAGAAATATTTAGATTACTAGGAGTATCAGATGAAACTGAATTGGAAAGCTTATTGGATTATAAATCAGTTGAATATGCCGATGTAATTACTGAAGAAAATTATTTTATAATTAATCGTGAAACATCTAAGTATGGAATTCCATCGATTGAACGTAGCGGATTTGATATTAAAAAACATAAGTTACTTGAATTATCAATGGATTTAAATAAGCAACCATATATTTGTGAAGCATATCTAACTGGGGAAAGTTTGGATACTTTGGGAAGCAAGAAGAGAAAGAAATTAAAGGATCCAGTCAATTGGGAATGTGTTGCTTCAGATATATTTGCAAAAAAATATTTTCATAGAGGACATATTATTGGTCATTCATTAGCTAATGAACTTGTTAGAAATATTTATAATAAAAATAAGAAAATTTTGTTTGTTCAAACAGCATGGAGTAATATAAACCTTCAACGTCTCAATTATTATAGTCAGTCTTATTTTGAGAATATGCTTGAAGAAATAATAAAAAATGGAAAAAATATTTTGTATAAATCAAAATTAATTTATAAAACAAAAATTGATAAAATACCTATAGGTATTCAAATTCAAGCTATCTCTATTGATGAAGAACTGTCCATTAATGTTTTTATTCCAAATGTTTCTCCAGGAATATCAATTGATTATACAGAAGGTAAGATAACGAGGTTAGAATGATAATACAAGCAGATTTTCCAAGTATTATTTTTTCAAGATTCAATGAAGATTCGTCATGGAAATCAAAAAAATTTAAAGAATTATTAGACCCAACGGAGAGAATTAGACGAGATCCATTTGGTAGTGCTTTAAAAAAGAATATTTTGTTCAAGTGGCGAGTAAGTTGTTTATGAAGAGTAAAGTGGGACTTACTGCCTCTTTATGCGTTTATGCGCTACTGCGGAAGACTATCTTGAAAAGAAATAGTGACTCAACTACTCAATGACCTCAATAGCATTCGAGATAGCAAGTACCGTCTCATTTCTAGTAAGCAAGAAAGAAAAAGGTCAAACCAGAAGAATCAGCCCAGTATAAGGATATGGACAAACCCCTTAGAAAGGAATTGCTAAGGGGATTTTTGCTGGTTTCGTGGTATAATTTTAGTATGTAGAATTATTCTTAAAAAAAATAGAGTTTTAATTTAGAGAGGTTGAAATGGGTTTATCTAATATTGAAATAAAAAAGGAGTTATCTAGGCGGTTCCAAGAAGCTAGAAAGAAGTCTAGACCTCAGACATGTTTACTATGCAAGAAGCCACTTACTAAACTTTGCAACTCACATTCAGTTCCTCAATTTGTCTTAAAACATTTGGCTGAGAATGGAAAAATTATGCAGTCAAGTTCACTAATGTCTTTTGAAGATATAGATTTATTTGAAATTGAAAAAGGAGTGAACAATTCTGGAATCTTTAAATTTATATGTCATTCTTGTGATAATGAATTCTTTAATGACTATGAATCTGAAGAAGCATTGTTAGGGGAAATTTCAGATAAAATGTTAGCTGAAATTGCTCTGAAAAATGGATTGATGAATGTTTCAAAGCGAAGCCAAGAAGTAAAATTATATAGTTCTCTTCCAGAAAGAATAATTGGTATTGACGATATGATAGATTTGTATAGTTTAGATTTAAGAGATTTTCTTCAAGAAGTGGAAGTTCATAAGCGAGAAATTTTAAATAATACAAAAGGTGCATATCAAATCGTGTTTAAAGAGATTCTCCCATTTGTGGTTCCTATTGCTACACAAGTAGCTATTACACTACAAGATGATATGTATGGGTATCCCGTAAATGATGTTTTTAATCCTGATCCAAAAGTCAGTATGCAAGATCTGCATCTGGTCATTTTCCCTTTTAAAAAATCATCTCTTGTTTTAGCTTTTTATCATAAAAAAGACAAAAATTATAGAACTCTAAGACATCAGTTTAATAGCGAAAATTCTAAAAAAACCAAAGAATTTTTAAATTATCTTGTATTTGCCTACACAGAAAATTTTTTTATTTCAAAAACAATTTATGAAAAAATTCAAAATAATAAAAAACTAATCCAGCTAAGTCGTGAATTGTATCAGAAACCTAATCTTGGAAATTTAAGTATGTATGATTTTTTTAATTTGAAATATGAACCGGTAAAGCCAGACGAAATTCCCAATTTCTTAACAAAAGACTGGGCACTAGGAGAAAATAATGAGTAAAAACAGTATTCCCAAAATTAGGTTTAACAATTTTAAAGCTTTTTGGGTAGAAAAAAAAATTGCAGATATAGTCAAAATATCTGCTGGTGGTGATGTAGATAAAGAAAGATTGAAGCAAAGTGGAAAATATCCTGTTATTGCAAATGCTTTGACAAACAAAGGAATCGTTGGCTTTTATGACGATTATAAAGTGAAAGCTCCTGCAGTGACTGTTACAGGTCGTGGGGATGTTGGATATGCTGTAGCAAGACATGAAAATTTTACACCAGTTGTTAGACTTCTAACTCTTCAATCAGATAGTATTGATATGGACTATCTTGAAAATCAGATTAATTCTATGAAAATTTTAAATGAGTCTACGGGTGTTCCTCAATTGACAGCTCCTCAACTTGGGAACTATAAAGTGTATCGTCCTGAAATTGACGAACAATCCGCCATAGGTTCTCTTTTCCGCACCCTCGACGACCTTCTAGCGAGTTACAAGGACAATCTCACCAACTACCAATCTCTCAAGGCAACCATGCTCTCCAAGATGTTTCCCAAAGCTGGGCAGACTATTCCTGAGATTCGTTTAGATGGATTTGAAAGAAAATGGGAGAAAAAAAAGTTAATAGACTTAGTATCGCCAGTGTCCAGAAAAGTAAAAAAACCCTCCGATCCTTACTATAGGTTATCGATTCGCTCACATGCTAAAGGTACCTTTAAACAATTTGTTGATGATCCTAAGAAAATTGCAATGGATAATTTATTCGAAGTTAAAGAGAATGATTTGGTTGTAAATATTACATTTGCTTGGGAACATGCGATTGCTGTAGCTAGTAAAGAAGATGATGGTTTATTGGTTTCTCATAGGTTTCCGACATTTGTAATTGATAAATCTGATAAGAATTTCATTAATATTTATATTAAGAGAGAAGAGTTTAGACAAAAGTTGGATTTGCTATCACCGGGTGGAGCAGGACGAAACAGAGTTTTAAATGTAAAAGATTTTATTAAGATTCAAATGATAGTTCCAGAATTGGAAGAACAACAAGCCATCGGCTCCTATTTCTCAAACCTAGATAACCTCATCAACTCTTGCCAAGAAAAAATCACTCAGCTAGAAACTTTGAAAAAGAAACTCTTGCAGGATATGTTTATCTAGATGATTAGTGATAACTTTTAACAATTATATTTAAAAACTTAGAAAGAAACATTATGGAAACAACACAAACTTCCCAGTCGCTCTATCAAGCCCTGTGGAACTCAGCGGATGTTCTCCGCTCTAAGATGGATGCTAATGACTATAAGTCCTATCTTTTGGGTATGGTCTTTTATAAGTATCTGTCAGACAAGATGCTCTTTTTCGTGGCGGAGACTATGGAAGAGGGGAGTGAGAACCTAGAGGCTGCCCTTGTGGTCTATCGCAACTACTATGAGGATGCGGACACCCACGAGGATCTTCTTGCAGTTATGAAGGACGAACTCAACTATAGTATCAAGCCTGACTTGACCTTTACGGCTCTTGTAGCACGTGTCAATGAGGGGACTTTCCAGCTGGAAGATTTGGCTCAGGGTTTTCGAGATATTGAGCAGAGTGACGAACTCTATGAAAATCTCTTTGAAGATATCGACCTCTACTCTAAAAAGCTAGGGGCAACTCCGCAAAAGCAAAACCAAACGGTGGCGGCGGTCATGAAAGAGTTGGCAGTGCTGGATGTGGCTGGTCATGCAGGCGATATGCTGGGGGATGCTTATGAGTATCTGATCGGTCAGTTTGCGACTGACTCGGGTAAGAAGGCTGGAGAGTTCTATACGCCGCAGCCTGTTGCCAAACTCATGACTCAGATTGCCTTTTTGGGTCGTGAGGACCAGCAAGGCTTTACCATCTATGATGCGACCATGGGATCTGGCTCTCTCTTGCTCAATGCCAAGAAATACTCTCATAAACCGCAGACAGTGGTCTACTTCGGTCAGGAGCTCAATACCTCGACCTATAACCTAGCTCGGATGAACATGATTCTACACGGTGTTCCAGTTGAGAATCAATTTCTACACAATGCCGATACACTGGATGAAGACTGGCCGACTCAAGAGCCGACCAACTTTGACGGTGTTCTCATGAACCCGCCGTATTCTGCTAAGTGGTCAGCAAGCTCTGGCTTTATGGCGGACCCTCGTTTCTCTCCTTTTGGGAAACTGGCGCCCCAGTCCAAGGCTGACTTTGCCTTTCTCTTGCATGGGTATTACCACCTCAAGCAGGATAATGGGGTTATGGCTATCGTCCTTCCTCACGGTGTTCTTTTCCGTGGAAATGCGGAGGGCACCATTCGTAAGGCCTTGCTAGAAGAAGGGGCCATTGATACGGTTATCGGTCTACCTGCCAATATCTTCTTTAATACCAGCATTCCGACCACGGTTATCATTCTCAAAAAGAATCGTACCAATCGTGATGTCTACTTTATCGATGCTTCTAAGGAGTTTGATAAAGGGAAAAACCAGAATATCATGACGGATGTTCATATCGAGAAGATTCTGGAAGCCTACAAGTCTCGTGAGGAGATTGATAAGTTTGCCCACCTAGCAAGCTATGAAGATATCGTCGAAAATGACTATAACCTCAATATCCCTCGCTATGTAGATACCTTTGAGGAAGAAGAAGTAGAGCCACTGACAGATATCGTCAGCAAGATTAACGAGACAAATAAAGCTATCGAAAGTCAAACAGCTTCTTTACTTGACATGCTGAACCAACTCCAAGGAACCACACCAGAAGCCGATGCAGAACTCAAAAAGTTTTTGCAAGAGTTTAAAGGGTGATGGGAAAGTAGTTAGATACGTCAACCCGACTTAAAATCCCAGCCAAATTAACTTTTGGCTGGTTTTTATTGTCTAAAGATGCTATAATTAAATTACCAAAAAGGTAATTTAATTTAACAGAAAGTGACTTAGGAAGCTTATCTATACAAACAAAACTGTTAAAAAGCAGTGCACAGAGCTGAGGCAGGCGAAAAAGGATTTTTCGGATAAGGTTGCGGTAAAGTTGCATCAGTTGATCAACTTTTTGGAAGCAGCGGATTCTTTGTCTAGTGTGACCGCTTTTCCTAAATATCACTTTCACCAACTCAATGGAAAGAGACAAGGGCAGTTTGCTTTGGATATAGATGGTCGAAGGAGTTCCTATCGGTTGATTGTAGAATTTCGTGATGAGGATCTAGAAAAGGTATTTCCTAGTCCCGTTGAAATCGAAATCCTAAAATAGAGGAGGTCAGCAATCACTATGAGTAATAAAATTGTTGAATACAAAGACCTGATTGCTTTTCATCCAGGTCAGTATGTTGAAGAGTTGATTGAAGATTATAATGTGACGCAGAAAGAATTTGCGGAGCGTTTGGGAGTTTCGGCAAAGACTGTCAGCAAGCTTGTCAATGCTGAGGAGTCTATTAGTAAGGATACGGCTCATAAGTTAGCCAAGCTAAGCGGAGTTTCCATGCAAACCTGGCTTAATCTTCAGAATGCTTACGATGTAAAAGTTGCAGAGATTGTAGAACAAAGAGATCTTGAAGAAGGTAGCGAGAAAGAAATCTGTGAGATGATTGATTTCAAGTATTTTAAGGAAGAAGGTTACGTTCCATACAAACGCTATACTTTGAAAGAAAAGATTGTCGAGCTTCGCAAGATTTTAGGTGTGGCGAATTTAAAAAACCTCACGACTTTCAACCATCTAGTTAGCTACCGTAATACACGTGAGTTTACGCCTAAAAGTATAGTCAACTCCAATATCATGCTAGAGTTGGCATCTAAAAAGGCGCGTGATAAAACGACAATTAAACTCAATCGCAGAAAGCTAGAGAGAAGCCTGCCGGCGATGAGAAAGTTGACAAGACAAGATCCAGAAGTTTTTCCTCAACGCTTGTCTGACATCTTGCTAGACTGTGGTGTTGTTCTAGTCGGTCTACCTGCTTTGGCAAATGCTAATCTGAATGGTGCTACAAAAAAATTCAGCAATGGTAGTGCCTTGCTATTATTGACAGACCGAAACAAGGCATCCGATATTTTCTGGTTCTCACTTTTCCATGAGATTGGGCACATTTTACAGAACGATTTTTCATCTGAAGACGGAAACAGTGACTCATACCGACGTTCTGAGGAAGAGGCAGACCAGTTTGCAAAAGATCTTTTGATAAACCCTGAAGACTATCAAACTTTTGTAGAAAAAGGAAACTTTGATAAGTCGGATATCATACGCTTTGCTGAGGAAGTCGATATTCATCCTAGCGTTGTTTTAGGCAGATTACAAAATGAGGGCATTCTCGGTTTTGACCGTTTCCGAGAACTAAAAGAAAATTATTACATTGTATCCTAAGTATCAGGAAATTTTTAGAAGATGAAAAGATGCTTAAAGTTTAGTATAGTTAGCAGTGGACCCCAATTGATTCGCTCATTTTATCAAAACATGATAATAGAAATCAAAATTTAGATAACCTATAGTCTTTTCTAATAACAAGTCATAGTTGTTTATAAGAATTAGCGATAGCCTGTTTTAATCTATAAACTAGTATGTAACTTAAAAACAAGCAAAAAAAGGGATTTGAGACACGTGTCTCAAATCTTTTTCTTTTGTCTATAATGGTGGTATAGTTTTAAACTATATCAAACTCTGGGAAATTCCAATTATACAGAGGGCGGATTTTCTGTTAAGATAGTTTCAACAACAATTTTTGGAGGACGTTTATGTCAACGACTATCATTGGTTTCCCTCGTTTGGGTGAATTCCGCGAATTAAAATTTACAACTGAAAAATATTTTAGAAATGAAATCTCAGCAGACGAACTCTTGGCAGCAGCGAAAGACTTGCGTGCGAAGCACTGGAATATTGTCAAAGAAAAAGGCATCACTGAAATCCCATCAAATGACTTTTCTCACTATGATAACTTCCTAGATGCGGCTTTCCTTTTCAACGTGGTTCCTGCTTCTGTTCAAAACTTGGACTTGACTGACCTTGAGCGCTACTTTGCCTTGGCGCGTGGTTACCAAGGGGAAAAAGGGGACGTGCGTGCCCTTCCAATGAAGAAATGGTTCAACACCAACTACCACTACATCGTTCCTAAATTTGAAAAAGACACTCAAGTAAAATTGGCTGGTCACAAGATTTTCGATGAATTCCAAGAAGCCAAAGAACTTGGGTTGAATACTCGTCCTGTCCTTGTGGGTCCATTCACCTTCCTTCAATTGTCAGACTTTGAAGAAGGCGTGAAGGCAGAAGACTTCGTAGACAGCTTTGTGGCTGCTTATCAAGAAGTTTTTGCAAAATTGGCTGAACTTGGTGCAACTCGTATCCAACTGGATGAAGCGGCTCTTGTCAAAGACTTGACAGCTGAAGAAAAAGCTCTCTTCTTGAATCTCTACAACAAACTCTTGGCTGACAAAAAAGGTCTTGAAGTTTTGCTTCAAACTTATTTTGGTGACGTTCGAGACGTTTATACTGACCTTGTGAACTTGCCAGTAGATGCGATCGGTTTGGACTTTGTAGAAGGTAAGAAAACTCTTGACCTCGTTAAAGGTGGTTTCCCAGCTGACAAGACTCTTTATGCAGGTATTGTCAATGGTAAGAATATCTGGCGTAATAACTACGAAAAGAGCTTGGCTATTCTTGAGCAAATCCCAGCTGAAAATATCGTTTTGACAAGCTCATGCTCACTTCTTCATGTGCCATTTACAACAGCTAACGAAGAATTTGAACCAGCAATCTTGAACCACTTTGCCTTTGCAGTTGAAAAATTGGAAGAACTTCGTGACTTGGATGCCATCCGTAACGGTCAAGGTGCAGAAGCACTTGCAGCAAATAAAGAACTCTTTGCGACTGAACGTGTTGGTGAAAATGCGGAACTTCGTGCGCGCATCGCTGGATTGACAGACGCAGACTACACTCGTTTGCCAGCCTTTGCAGAACGTGAAGCCATCCAAGAAGATGCCTTCAAACTTCCAGCTCTTCCAACAACAACGATTGGTTCATTCCCTCAAACAAAAGAAGTTCGTGCCAAACGTTTGGCTTACCGCAAGGGTGAATTGTCACAAGAAGAATACGATGCCTTCCTTGCTGAAACCATCGACGAATGGATCAAATGGCAAGAAGAAGTTGGATTTGACGTGCTGGTACACGGTGAATTCGAGCGTAACGACATGGTTGAGTACTTCGGTCAAAACTTGTCAGGTTACCTCTTCTCTAAGAATGGTTGGGTACAATCATACGGTATGCGTGGGGTGAAACCACCAATCATCTGGGGCGATGTCACTCGTCTTAACCCAATCACTGTGAAATGGTCTAGCTATGCGCAAAGCCGTACAGACAAACCTGTCAAAGGTATGTTGACTGGACCTGTTACAATCTTGAACTGGTCATTCCCACGTGAAGACATTTCTATCAAGGATTCTACTCTTCAAATCGCTCTTGCGATCAAGGATGAAGTTCTTGACCTTGAAGCTGCTGGCGTGAAGATCATCCAAATCGACGAGGCCGCTCTCCGTGAGAAATTGCCACTTCGTCGTAGCGACTGGTATGAAGACTACCTTGACTGGGCAATTCCTGCCTTCCGCTTGGTACACTCAACAGTAGCGCCAGACACTCAAATCCACACTCACATGTGTTACTCAGAATTTACCGATATCATCCCAGCTATCGACAACATGGACGCGGACGTTATTTCCTTTGAAGCAAGCCGTTCAAATCTTGAAATCTTGGACGAACTCAAAGCGAAAAACTTCCAAACAGAAGTGGGACCTGGGGTTTACGATATCCACTCTCCTCGTGTGCCAAATGAAGGTGAAATCGACCACACAATCGAAGCCATCCTTGCTAAAGTTCCAAGCAAGAAAGTTTGGATCAACCCTGACTGTGGTTTGAAAACACGTGGTATTCCAGAAACAAAAGAAAGCTTGATCCGCCTTGTAGAAGCGGCCAAAGCAGCTAGACAAAAACTGAATTAATATTATTTCTACATTTAAACTCAGCTCTGATAAACCTGCAACAAAGCTGTTTGCAGGTTTATTATAGGCTGATAGTTAGTAGATTGAAAGGAATTTTATCTCTATGGTGAATCGCCAAACTCCTAGTCTCTCATTTGAAGTATTTCCTCCTAATCCGGCAGTAGGCAATGATAAGATTTTTCAGGCGTTGAGGGAGATGCAAGATCTGGCTCCCCACTTTATCAGTGTGACTGCCAGCAATAATAAGTTTGATATTGAGGAGACAACGGTTCGTTTGGCTGAGTTCATCTCCAATGACCTTGAGATTCCGACGATTGCCCATTTGCCAGCTGTTTATCTAACCAAGGAAATGGTATCCAATATCTTGCAGGCTTTGGATCGTGTTGGGGTCAATCAGATTTTGGCTTTGCGGGGCGATATTTTTCCAGATGTGGCTCCCAAGGATGATTTTAGATATGCGACTGACTTGATTGAGTATATCAAGACAGAGGCACCACATTTTGACATCATCGGTGCTTGCTATCCAGAAGGTCACCCAGACTCACCAAACCAGATATCAGATATTCAGAATCTAAAGAAAAAGGTTGATGCAGGCTGCTCTAGTCTTGTCACTCAGCTCTTCTTTGACAATGAACGTTTCTATGATTTCCAAGACAAATGTACCTTGGCTGGGATTGATGTTCCGATTCATGCAGGTATCATGCCTATTCTTAACCGAAACCAAGCGCTTCGCCTTTTGAAAACGTGTGAGAATATTCATCTTCCACGCAAATTCAAGGCTATTCTGGATAAGTATGAACATGATCCAGAATCCCTGCGGACAGCTGGTTTAGCCTATGCGGTGGATCAAATTGTTGATTTGGTGACCCATGATGTAGCAGGGATCCATCTCTATACGATGAATAACGCGGCTACAGCTTACCATATCTATAAGGCGACCCATGCGCTCTTTAACCATACCCCATCCATTCAATCTTTTTAAGATGAATGAAGAAACCACTAATCAGATTTATTTGCTGTTTAGTGGTTTTTGTTTATAGGTTTTGATCATTTAGAAGCTGATAAATGATAGAGTCGTTTTTTCTTGCTTGCTAAAATGTCTTATTTTGTTTATATTAGTTTTATAAGCTTTCTTGGAGGCGTTTACATGACCGAAGATCGTTTGAAGTTGAAATTGCTGGGAAGTCCGAGTGTCTTTCTCAATCAAGAGGAAGTCTTTTTTCCTTTTGCCAAAATCAATGCTCTGCTCTATTATCTCCATATCAATGGGACAGTCAATCGGGAGGAGATTGCAGGAATCCTCTGGGAAAACAAGGATAATCAGACTGCCAAAAAGAATCTGCGCAACACAATTTATCAAGCCAATAAGCTACTAGGTGGAGAATGGATTGTTGCTCCCAACCGGACTGTGCTGTCGCTTAATCCCGAGTGTGCGATTGAAAGTGATGTAGAAATTTTTACGGACCATCCAGCGGAGCATCTGTCGCGCTATCAGGGTGATTTTCTGCAGGGCTTCTATCTTAAGGACAGTGAAGCCTTTGACTATTGGATGTCCAAGATGCGGACGCGATATGAGCAACTCTATATTCAGGCTTGCTACCAAAAGTTGGAAAAAGATCCGTCGAATTTGGAAGAATCAGAGCGCAATCTGCGCCGTATGATCAGTATTGATGAGTTTGATGAAAAGAATTATCATCTGCTGATGAAGCTCTATCAGGAGAATGATCGACCTGGTAAGGTAATTGAGACTTATTATAAATTGGTCAATCTCTTGGACAAGGAATTGGGCATTAGTCCGAATGAAGCAATCCAACAGCTGTACCATGAAGTGATGGCTAAGGATCGCAGTGAGCGTAAAATCAAACAATTTTTACGTAATACAGACCACTTTTTTGGCCGAGTGGATGAAATCAAGCGTTTGGAATCTTATTTTTCTAAGATTATAGAGAGGCAAGAACCTCGTGCGCTGCTCTTAGTCGGTGGTACTGGCATCGGTAAACGGACAGTGACCCGACAAGTACTGGCTAATCAGACCAAGTATTTCCAGATTGTTATGGCAGAGTGCTTCAAGGAAGAAATGACGGTTGGATTGCAGCCTTGGCGCAGTCTGCTAGATGGATTGGGAGACTTAGTCATTCAGCATCAGATTCTTTCGACTAGCCAGTGGCAGGTTATTTTGGATAGTTATTTTCCGATGATGTCAGGTGAAGCTTCGGATCTTGAGCTGAATACGGATCATCTGGCTCGGTTTGTACTGGATATTTTGCAAAAGATTTCTAAGAAAAAGGCTTTGGTGATCTTGGTTGAGGACTGTCACTGGATGGATGAGGCTAGTGTGGCTGTTTTAGAGCAGGTTATGAACCATTTGAGGGATTATCCAGTAGCCTTTGTGTTGACCAAGCATCTGAGTACGCCACCTTATCTTGGACGTTTTTTCAATCACTTATTGCTTCGTAGTCAGCTAGACTGCATTGAACTGCAGCCGCTGGATTTTAAGTCTAGTGTGGCGTATTTGCAGGCCCAGACGGGACAGTTAGTCATATCTGAAGAACGGCTTGAGGCTATTTATCGGGTCAGTCAGGGCATTCCTTTCTTTCTATCGGAGTATGCGGAACAGCTTCTGCGAGGTGAGAAATTCCAGCCATTGACCTCAGCTATTAAAGCAAAACTATCTCTGAAATTAGGCTATTTGAGCAGCCAGGAGGAGGAATTGGTTGACTATCTGGCTTGCTTTAGTTCCCCTGCTTCGGTAGCGCTATTAGCTCAGTTGCTAGGCCTATCTGTGGAAGAAGTGGTCGAAATTGCGGAAGGTTTTGGGCAAAAACAGCTTTCAATAGAAGAGGAGCAGGAGGAATTGGTTTTACGATTCAGCCAGGAGCTTTTGCGGATTTATGCTTATGAGCGCTTACCACTTGCCAAGAAGCGAATGCTACATCACCAGATTGCCCAAGGCATGGAAGACCAGCTGGGAGCCTCTCTTTATCATGCCCAGCTGCTCAATGACATTGCCTATCATTATAAGATGTCTAAACAACCGATTAAGTCTTTGGAGTATGAGTTGCATTATCTCGAGGCCACCTTGCAGTTTCATCATGAGCTCTTTCCGATTTATTCGCGGGAGTTTGGCTTTATCGAAAAGACGGATGATACTGATCAATCAGCGGTTTTAGACCAGTTTGACCGTATCCGTCGGGAAATAGAAGGATTAGAGAGAAAACACCAGAATCACAAAGATTTTCAGTTATTAGTTCTCCGCTTTCTCTATCTAGAAGGGCGCTATGCTATTCGAACGGGGAATTACCAGCAGGGAATGGACAATATCCAGCAGGTGATTGCTTCTGCCAAGGAACTGCAGCAGATGGATTTTCTCCTAGAAGGCTATCGGCAGATGATTTACTATTGCATCCAGACGGAGAATATTCCTGAGATGCGCTACTATACGGAGTTGGCTCTGGATGCTTCAGTCCAGGCTAATAATCATGAAGCTATTGCAATGAATCTTCGACTTAAGGGACTGTATCATCTCATGATTGGAGATGAGGAGCAGTCGCTCCGTCATCTCTACCAGTCTATCGATTGCTTTAGTTTGACGGCTTCGTTGCGCTCAAAGTATTCGATTCAGATTGCGGCGGCTCTAGATTATCTGGCAGAGATTGAGCAAATTCGTGGGAATTTCACGACAGCGCTGGCTCATCAGAAAGAGGCGATTGAACTGACGGAAAATAAAACAGCAGAGCCTTCGATTTTTGCTTTCTATATAGGCTTGGGGCTGACTTACTATCAGCTAAAAGATTACGAACAGGCGGAGCGAATCTTGCTGAAAGCGAAAGCAGCCCTGAAGTCGCTCAGCTTTCCTTGGAAGGAGACCCAGCTGGAAGTTTATTTGGCTTTGATTGGCTGCGAGAAGGGGGATTACCAGCCGGTGCTTGATCTGCTGCGGAAAAAGGATAGTCTCATTAGTCGCTATGGCAATCCGCGGGACAAGGGCTTGATCTACTATCTGATGGCTGTGATCAAGTATCGCCAGCTAACTGGTAGCTTGCAGGAAGCTGGTTTTGAAAATTTACTAGCTCAGGACTTTGAAACCTACTATGAAACAGCCAAAAGCCAGCTCAATCCTTACCGGGATCGTCATCAACTAAAGGAATTAGAAAACTTACGTCGGACCTTGTCTTAAGAATTGAACACAAATAAAAGAGGATGAAATCTATGTTCATCCTCTTTTGATGTTTGTAATGAAGTTTTTAAATGCCCATCAGTCATGTACTTGTGCCCAGACTTGAGTCAGGTAAAAGACAAAACTGGCCGCTAGGTTGGCCGTGTGGTTATCTATATCGTGAGGGGGAGAGACTTCGACGATGTCAAAGCCAATTAGCTTGCCTGACGCGGCGATGTGCTGGAAGACCAGCACAGCCAGATTGGGATCCACACCGAGCGACTGGATGGCACTGACACCAGGAGCAGCGCCAGCTGCAAAGCAGTCAATATCAATGGTTAAATAGACCTGCTCTTTATCGGCTAGAAAAGCATCAACTACCTTGCAGACTTCCTTGTAACCCATTTGGTAAATGTCCATTCCAGTCAGGAACTGGATAGCCTTAGATTTGGCTACAAAGTCAAAGAGAAAGAGATTGTTATTATGCTCCTGAATCCCTAGGATGAGATAGTTAAAGATCTGTTTCTGAGCTAAGGTGTCATCAAACATTTGACGAAAACCGGTACCGGAGTTGGGACCCGTCTGATCGTAGGGGCGTAGGTCAAAATGGGCATCCATATTGATCACAGCTAAGTTTTGGTCAGGATTTAGTGACGACTTGAGACCTAGATAGTTGCCGTAGGCTGTTTCGTGACCGCCGCCTAGAACGATGGGTCGGAGATTAAGCTCTCGCAGGCGTTTGACTGCTCGCGCCAAGCTTTGCTGCAGTTGTTCCAGAGAGCGGTTAGGACCGTCGATATCGCCAACGTCAAAGACGCGAACGTTTCTACCTAGATGCCAAGGAAGCTTGGCCAGCTGAGTTCGAATGGCTTGAGGACCTTCAACTGCTCCCACTCGGCCGTTATTGATATAGACACCCTTGTCGCTCTTGAAGCCAATCAAGGCAAAGTTTACCCCTTCAAAAGGGGTTAGGCTAGGATCATTTAAGTCCAGAAACTCAATGACCATACCCCATTTGGCAGTATATAGATTGTCCTCTGGACCTCGCTGATAGTAACGGTTGTCTAGCTGATAGTAATCTTCTAACATGATTTTGTCCTTTTCCATAACGATACTTGCGACTTTATTATAAGAGTTTCCGTCGAGCCTGTCAATGGCTTTTGACGGGAAAAGAAGCCCAGCTGCACGAGAGCGGGCTTCTTAGGTTAACTTTTTATAGAGTCATCAGAATTAGAACTGAATGCTCAAGTCCACAGCCTTTTCAACGGCTGCTAGGAATTCATCGCTCTCAATCAGCTCAGAAGCCTTGTTGAGCTCTTCGTAGATTTCGATATCCTTATCAAACTCAATAAAGCGGACATGCTGACGGAAGAGGTCGTAGGCTGGCTTAGTTCCTTTGCCCAGTTCATGGTTTTCTGGTTTCAGATCCAGAGCTTGGCAGGCTGCCATGATTTCTGTTGCCACGATGCGGCGAGAATTCTTGAGAATTTCAGCTGCCTTGCGTGCTGCAGTAGTTCCCATGCTGACAAAGTCTTCTTGGTTTTCACAAGATGGGATAGAGTCTACGCTGGCCGGATGAGCTAGGACTTTATTTTCAGAAGCAAGCGAAGCACAAGCATACTGAGTAATCATAAAGCCAGAGTTGAGTCCTGGATGTTTGACCAAGAAGGACGGAAGCTTACTCAGTTGACTGTTGACCAGACGTTCTACACGACGCTCGGATACATTTCCGATTTCAGAAATAGCGATGCCTAGGAAGTCGAATGGCTGAGCCATTGGTTCTCCGTGGAAGTTACCGCCTGAGATGACATGGCCTTCCTTGGTGATGATAGGGTTGTCTGTAACGGAGTTTATCTCAATCTCAACCTTGGTCTTAACATAAGCGATAGAGTCCTTGCTGGCACCATGAATCTGCGGAATACAACGCAGGGTATAAGGGTCTTGGACCCGTTGTTGAGTAGCTACGGTTGTGTTGCCACTGCCTTCCAGAAGGTTGCGGATATTGCGTGCTGTAGCTAGCTGACCACTCTGAGGTCGAATGGTATGTAGGTCTTCTTCAAATGGACTGGTAATACCATTGTGGACCTCCATGGAAAGGGCGCCAGCGACATCTGACAATTTAAGCAACTGGATGGCATCGTAGGTAGCCAGAGATCCGATACCTGTCAGGACAGTCGTTCCGTTAATCAGCGCCAGCCCTTCCTTGGCTGCTAGAGCAATTTTCTCGATACCAGCCTTGTCCAAAGCTTCTTGTCCAGAGAGCAATTCACCCTGATAATAAGCGCGGCCTAGTCCTAACATAGGCAGAACCATGTGAGCCAACGGTGCTAAGTCACCAGAGGCACCCAAAGAGCCTTTTTCTGGAATAAATGGCACGACGCCTTTATTGAGCAATTCCAGAAGTTTTTCGACAGTAGAGAGACGGATACCAGAATAGCCCTTGACCAGAGAATTAATCCGAATTAACATGATAGCACGAACTGCATCTTCGGGAAGAGGATCGCCAAATCCTGAAGCATGGGTGCGAATCAAGTTTTCCTGCAGTTGAGTCGTATCTTCTGGCGAGATGCTGACATTGCAGAGGGAGCCAAATCCAGTCGTAACACCGTAGACTACCCGCTTTTCGCGGACGATGTCATCTACGATTTTACGGGAAGCTTCTACAGCTTTCTTAGATTCTTGGTTGATTTCGCAGATAGCTCCATGACGAGCTACTGCAATGACATCTTCTAAAGTAAGGTGTTCGCCATCCAAATTGATTACATGTGTCATAAGATTCATTCTCCTTTTTGTTCAAGAACTTTATTTTTACAAATCAGTACTATGTAGATATAGTAGACTGCGCTGGCGACAAGGACACCGATGAGACCATAGACATAGTTCATTGGGTTTTCACCCCAAATCATGACAAGGCTGATTAGGACCGCTAAAATTGGGATGACAGGACCAAATGGAACGCGGAAGACCACCTTCTTATCTGGATATTTCTTTCTCAATACCAATACGGCTAGAGCAGTTGGGATGTATTGGAAGAAGCGGAAGACTACGCTGAGAGCCGCTAATACTTCAAATGTTCCTGTAAAGAGTAGGGCGATGGACAAAAGTCCAGAGATAATAATGGCAATTACAGGGGCGTTTTTAGCATTAGTTTCAGCGATTTTTTTAGGTAACAAGCCTTCATCTGCAATGGCTGCACCATAACGTGGAACCATGATAGATTCCCCGATGTTAAGTCCAGCAATAGAGATCAGCGCTCCAATAGAAACAATCCATGCTCCAGCAGGGCCAATCATTTCGACAAAGGCGTCTTGTACAGAGGCATCTGTTTGCAGGATTCGGCTGCCTAACATGGCGATAGTTCCAGCGATAATCAGCATATAGAGAACAGAGACAATACTGATAGAGCCCAAAATAGCTCGAGGCACATTCTTTTCTGGGTTGCGCATTTCACCAGCAACGATAGACATGGTTTCAAATCCGATGAAACCGTAGAAGATATAGATTGCTGTACTAGAGATGGCTTTCATGATATCTACGCCAGGTTCTAGCTGAAGAAACGGAGTGAAGTTTCCTTTGTCAATTCCTCCTTTGATGAAGAAAATTGCACATAGACTGAAAGCGACAATTGGGATGAGCTTGGCTACAGTTGCGGTCAAGGTGAACATTTTGGAAGTCTTAAGACCTGAGATATTCATCAGACTGAGTAGGATAATCAGGCTCACACTGAGCAGAAGTTCATAAGGGGCAAAGGATTTAAAAGTAATGACAAAAAGTCTCGCAAATCCTGCTGCCATTGCTGACCAAGCGATGATGGTAACCGCCCAGCCTAGGAAGCCAACATTAAATCCGACAAAGTCCCCAAAGGCTGCTTTGGAATATTGGAAGGCTCCGCCATTTTTATTAAAATAACCAGCAGTTTCTGCCAAGCAGACGGCTAAGAGAATAACGAGGAGGGCAGTTCCCAGCATGACAGCTAGAGAAGCAGGACCCAGTCCTTTATAAATCTTTTGAGGCAGGAGGAAAATTCCTGAACCGATAACAGCATTGATACCATAGAGAGTAGCGCCAGAAAAGCTGAATTTCGCATTTTCTCGCTCTTGTTCTTGTGCAGTGAGTTTAGTCGCATTCATAATAATGTTTCTCCTTTAGAGATGTGGGATCCTTTCCAAGTAAAGATAGAACGATGATAGGACATCCTTGTATCTTTACTTAGTAGGGATATGGGTCAAACCAGTCCATATAGCAAGGGGCGTTCCCTGTGGCTGGTCACTCGAAAACATTATTTGTAGCTCAGTTTCCTGAGTCTCTTTTTCCACTATCAGAAGTTGCCCTGTCTCTAGATTAAGCGATGGCAGGCCTGTTCCTGTCACCATCAGATCACTCAAGGCATAGATAAATTGAATTGCTTCATCTTGACTAAGCTCTTCTCTATCTGAGATGGCAAGCATCTGTCCCTGATAATGGTCGCTGTAGATTAAGTTAAAGTCGGTACAAGTCCCACGACTTGTGATAGAATCACTCCCTTCGAAAAAATAGGGGGTAAAGGGAGCTAGAACCGTTTCCTCCTGCCGACTGGCATTGTGGAGATGAAGTGTGTGGTCCAGGCTCATGAGAATGCGGTGAAAGCCGCTGAGGTCAGAAAACTGACTTTCAGCCAACTCCACAGTCGCTGTTGAGAGCCGATAGTCAAAGTCACGCTTGCTATAGTGGCCAGTTGGCGGGGAAAGATAAAGTTGCTTCGTCTTTCCCCCTGACCAATCGGAAACTTGAAAATCGTTTGATTTTAGAAGGGTTACATTTGTCATTTTTGGTATTTATTAGAACAAACCGCTGATATTGCCGTCTTTGTCAACATCAATCTTTTCGCTGGCTGGCACCTTAGGCAGTCCTGGCATGGTCATGATCGCACCAGTCAGAGCAACGATAAAGCCTGCACCAGCAGAAACTTTGAGCTGGCTGATCGTCACGACAAAGTCTTTAGGAGCGCCCAGTTTCTTAGCATCGTCTGAGAAAGAATACTGCGTCTTAGCCATACAGATAGGATAGTTGGAGAAGCCCAGCTCTTCCAGTTGTTTGAGCTCGCGTTTAGCAGCAGGAGTCAGGCGAACCCCCTTGCCTCCGTATACCTTAGTAACAATTTTGTTCAGCTTGGTCTCAATGGAGTCCTCTTCATTATATACAAATTGGAAGTGATTGTCTCCTTCGGCCAGTTCCACGACTTTTTCAGCCAACTCTTTACCACCGGCTCCGCCATTTGCCCAGACGTCAGAAATAACGACGTCAACTCCGCGTTTTTGGCAGGCGTCATAAACTGCTTGCAATTCTGCTTCGGTATCCAGCGGGAATTTATTGATGGCAACGACTGCAGGTAGGCCATAAACATCCTGAATGTTTTCCAGATGTTTTTCCAAGTTTGGCAGACCATCTACAACGGCTTGGACATTTTCTTCAGCCAAATCACTCTTAGCTACATCGCCGTGCATCTTGAGAGCGCGGATGGTAGCAACTAGAACGACAGCTGCTGGACGAAGTCCAGATGTACGACACTTGATATCAATGAATTTTTCAGCACCTAGGTCAGCACCGAAACCAGCTTCTGTGACTGCATAGTCGGCATATTTGAGAGCCAGCTTGGTAGCTAGGACACTGTTACAGCCGTGTGCAATGTTGGCAAAAGGTCCACCGTGAATCAGGGCTGGCGTGTGTTCCAGAGTTTGAACCAAGTTTGGATGGATAGCGTCTTTAAGCACAGCCGCCATAGCGCCACCAGCTTTCAAGTCCTTGGCAGTTACTGGCTTACCTTCAAAGCTGTAGCCAATGATGATTTTTTCCAAACGGTTCTTGAGGTCAGTGATATTTTCTGACAGACAGAGAATAGCCATAACCTCAGAAGCAACTGTAATGTCAAAACCATCTTCACGCGGAACACCGTTAACCTTGCCCTGCAAGCCATCTACAATGTGGCGCAGTTGCCGGTCATTCATATCCACTGCCCGCTTCCAAGTGATGCGGCGAGAGTCGATACCTAAGGCATTGCCATGGTGAATGTGGTTATCAATGAGGGCCGCTAGTAGGTTGTTGGCAACACCGATGGCATGAAAGTCACCAGTGAAGTGGAGGTTGATATCCTCCATGGGTACAACCTGAGCGTGACCACCGCCAGCAGCTCCGCCCTTGATACCAAAGACAGGTCCGAGTGAAGGCTCCCGCAGAGCGATAACGGCTTTTTTACCGATAGCAGATAGAGCATCGACCAATCCGACAGAAGTCGTGGTCTTGCCTTCTCCGGCTGGTGTCGGAGAAATAGCTGTCACGAGAATCAGTTTGCCGTCTGGCTTGTCTTTTAAGGCTTCCAGTTGGCCGGCACTGATTTTTGCCTTGTAATTTCCATAAAGAGACAGGGCATCTTCAGCAATTCCTAGCTTTTCTGCCACCTCTTTGATGGGCTTCATTTGAACCGAATTGGCAATTTCAATATCTGATAAAACCATATTGTTACCTCTTGAGAAGAGGAAGTCCATTCACAGGAAAGAGTGAACTTCTCTTCCGTTTATCTATTAGACAACTTTCAAAATTTCTTGATAAATTTCATCTGCTAGGGCGCAGCCTTTTTGTAGGAGCTCTTCACCCTTGCTGCGGTAGTCTGCGACGAATGCTTCATCCTTGACACCTGAGAGGTTGATGAGGACATTGAGCCAAGCACCTTGCAGCCCAGCCTTAAGATTGAGAGCTGCGACTCCCAGGTCGCTGGCAGCGTTGGTATTGGACTTGCCGACAGCCTTTTGGGTTGTTTGCAGGGCAGCCAAGATGTCTTCCATCATGCCATAAGGTGACTTGGTCGCTTCCTTGAGGGCTTGTTGCATAGCTTCCCGACGGGCAGCCTTGTCTTCCTCTGTTTCCTTAGGCATATCAAAGACGGCGGAGACTAGATTGAAGGCTTCAGTGTCCTTGTCAATAGCTGCGAGTAAACTTTCTTGCAGGCGGGCGCTTTCTGCGTGCACTTGAGCAATTTCTGCTTCAAATTCTGCGTATTTTTTCTTGCCAAGGGTTAATTCACAGACCATCTTAGTCAGGGAAATACCGTTGGCTGCGGAAAGAGCAGCGGCAGAGCCACCTCCTGGTGCAGGAGCATCTGAGCCTAGGACTTGGGCAAATTCTGTCAAACTTAAATCTACTAATTTCATAGGTTTCTGTCCTCCTAGCCTAGCAAATGGTTTTCCAGAACTTGCTTGCCGTAGTCAAAGTCTTCGATTTGCAGATAGTATTCTGCTGCATCAATCAAAGCCTTGGCTGGAGCCAAACCGATGACTTCTGAGCCGAGGATTCTAACTCCGTAGCGCTTAGCTTCAAAGCGAACAGTTTCAAAGACGCGATAGAGTGGGAATTTTTCTAGATTGACCATGTTAATAGAAACCTGAGCAATGTTGCGGTCTTCCAGCATAACGCCGATCGCTTTACAGTACTTGTAGCCACCGCTTGATCCACGGATGATTTTGGCAATATTGTTGGCAATTTCTAGATTGTCTGTATCCAAGTTGATGTTGTAGGCAATGAGCGGCATTCTCGCTCCGACAGCAGTAACACCAGCGGTTGGGTGAATCTTTCTTTCACCGTAGTCAGGCGCCCAGTCAGCTTCCAAGAGTTTTTCAGGCATGCCTTCAAACTGTCCTTTACGAACCTTAGCCAAGTTCTTACGCTCTGGACGAGTCGCTGCATCTTCATAGAGGAAGATAGGAATACCGAGCTCGCGGTTGATGCGCTCAGACACTGTTTTAGCAATTTCTACGCATTCCTCACTTGTGATGTCCTTGATCGGTACAAAAGGCAGGACATCAGTTGCGCCCATACGAGGGTGTTCCCCCTGGTGCTTGGTCAAGTCAATATTTTCAGAAGCGTATTTGACCAAACGAAAGGCAACTTCCTGAATATTTTGATCATCACCGACCAAGGTAAAGACGCTGCGGTTGTGGCTGGCATCAGAAGAGTGGTCCAAAAGTGTTACGCCTGGCACGCTCTTAGCTACTTCCACTAGACCGTCAATGACCGCTTGGTTGCGGCCTTCAGAAAAGTTAGGAATACATTCAACAATTTTTGCCATAAGATATTACCTCGTGATATATGTTATTAAAGTTACAAAGTGAATAAAGTGGAACTTCCAGCTGAGCTAGATGTGAGATCTAGCTCAGTTCAGAAGTCGGGGGACAAGTTTTTCCTATTCGAACAATTTCTTAACAGATTCTTTGACCAGATCTTCGTCAGTTAAGTATGGAATAGTGATGTGATCTGTTCCTTGGTGGAGACGGTTGTACTCGATAGCTGTCTCAATAGCATGCTCATTGCGAGCCCAGTTACGACGTGCAACTCCGCCGATTGTATCCCAAGCGATAGCAGATTTGATGATTTCATCGATGCGTTCGCTACCGTCCAGTACCAAGCCAAAGCCACCGTTGATTGCTTTACCGATACCAGTTCCGCCACCGTTGTGGAGAGCTACCAGACTCATACCACGAGCGGCATTACCAGCGTAACATTGCACAGCCATGTCGCAGGTAACATTAGAACCATCCTTAATATTGGAAGTTTCACGGAATGGAGAGTCAGTACCAGATACGTCGTGGTGGTCACGGCCGATCATGACAGGACCAATCTTGCCTTCGCGTACTAATTCATTGAACTTGAGGGCGATATTGACACGACCCATACAGTCTTGGTAGAGAATCCGAGCCTGAGTTCCAACAACCAACTGGTTCTTTTCTGCATCGCGGATCCAATTGTAGTTGTCACGGTCTTGGTAGCGGCGGTTAGGGTCGATTACTTCCATAGCAGCGTGGTCAGTAGCGACTAGGTCTTCGTGCTTACCGCTCAGACATACCCAACGGAAAGGACCATAACCATAGTCAAAGAGCATTGGACCCATGATATCTTCTACATAAGATGGCCAGATGAAGCCGTCTTTGTCGTCAAAGCCGTTCTTAGAAATTTCCTTGATACCAGAGTCATAGACCGCCTTCATAAAGGCATTACCATAGTCAAAGAAGTAGGTACCATTGCTAGTCAGGGTCTTGATTGCCTTGAAGTGACGTTCCAAGGTTTGGTCAACCAACTTAGCAAAGGTTTCCTTGTCTTCAGCCAGGAGGCGAGTCCGCTCTTCAAAGCTGATACCAGCTGGACAGTAGCCGCCGTCATAGACATTGTGGCAAGAAGTTTGGTCAGACAGAAGATCTACATGGATATTGTTCTCGTTGACGTATTCCAAGAGGTCTACGATGTTACCATGATAGGCAATAGAAGTTGATTCGCCAGCTTCCAGAGCTTTTTGAGCCAAGTCGATAGCTTCTTTCGGACTTTCAGCCAATTGGCTAATCCAGCCTTGGGAGTGGCGAGTTTCAATCCGAGATTGGTCTACTTCAGCTACGATTGCTACTGCTTTAGCAATTTCAGCTGCTTTCCCTTGAGCTCCACTCATGCCACCCAGACCAGAAGAAATGAAGAGTTTACCAGTCAGGTCGCCGTCATCAGCTACACCTAGTTTCAAGCGCCCAGCATTGAGGAGGGTGTTGAAAGTACCATGGACGATACCTTGAGGGCCGATATACATCCAGCCGCCGGCTGTCATTTGACCGTAGTTGGTCACGCCCATTTCTTCCGCAATTTCCCAGTCCTTCATGTTGTCGTACTCACCGACCAAGAGGCCATTGGTGATGATAACGCGAGGTGCTTCTGGTTTAGATTTGAAAAGTCCAAGTGGATGGCCAGATTCCACGACCAAGGTTTGATGGTCTGTCATGACTTCCAAGTATTTCTTGATCAGGTTGTACTGCATCCAGTTGGCACAGACAGATCCAGTTTCTCCGTAAGTAACCAATTCATAAGGATAAAGGGCGATTTCAAAGCTCAGGTTATTGTCAATCATAACCTGCATAGCTTTGGCCGCAGTACAGTTCCCTTTATACTCGTCAATTGGTTTGCCGTAGATGCGTTCTTTTGGACGCCAGCGGTAGCCATAAATCCGTCCGCGAGTTTTCAGTTCTTCCAAGAATTCTGGAATCACTTCCTCATGAAATCTCTTTGGAATATAACGAAGGGCATTTTTAAGAGCAATTTCGGTTTGAGCTTGAGTCAAACGGAAGCCCCGGTCGGGTGCTCGACGGATGCCTTCTTGGAAAACCGTTTTTTCAGGTAATACATCGTCTAATTTGACGGTCATTGCTGCTGCAATATCTTGTTCGCTGTAGAATGACATGTTTATTTCCTCCTTGTAAAATAACTTAAGATTTGACCTTATTTTATAACAGCGCCGTCAGTACAAAGTCAAGAAAATATTTCTAAAGATAAAAAATATCAATATATACAATATATAATGGTTTTTGACTATAATTTGACGATAGTGTATTATGATGAAAAGTAAATAAGTTGGAAAATGAAATGGAGGAACAAGCATGACTGCTGATTTACTATTAACTCACTTTAATCAAGTCTTCTGTCCCAAGGACCTCGGGCATCCCCTTTTTGGCGAGGAGATGAAGGAAGCTCAGGTTTTGGAAGACGGATACATTGCAGTCAAAGACGGTAAAATCCTAGCAGTTGGCAGCGGAGAGCCGGATGCCAGTATGGTTGGACCAGATACTAAGATACAGTCTTATGAAGGCAAGATTGCCACCCCTGGCTTGATCGACTGTCACACTCACTTGGTCTACGGCGGCAGCCGGGAGCATGAATTTGCTAAGAAATTAGCCGGTGTCCCTTATCTGGAAATTCTTGCCCAAGGCGGCGGTATTCTCAGTACAGTTCGGGCGACACGAGAAGCTTCTTTTGATACTCTCTACGATAAGTCCAAGAGGCTGCTGGACTATATGCTCCTGCATGGGGTGACGACTGTTGAGGCTAAGAGTGGCTATGGTCTGGACTGGGAAACAGAGAAGCGCCAGCTAGATGTCGTTGGGGCTCTGGACCGTGACCATGATATTGATTTAGTTTCGACCTTCATGGCTGCCCACGCTGTTCCACCAGAATACAAGGGACGTTCTCAGGAATATCTGGAGCTTATCGTCGAGGAAATGTTGCCTCGGGTAAAAGCAGAAAATCTAGCTGAATTCTGTGATATTTTCTGTGAAAAAGGCGTCTTTACAGCTGACGAGTCACGCTACTTACTTTCTAAGGCTAAGGAAATGGGCTTCAAGCTTCGTATCCATGCTGATGAGATCGAGTCTATCGGCGGAGTAGATGTAGCAGCTGAGCTAGGAGCAACGAGTGCAGAGCACTTGATGGTAGCGACCGATGAGGGCATTCGCAAGATGGCAGAAGCCAAGGTTATCGGCAATCTCCTACCAGCAACTACCTTCAGTCTGATGGAAGATACCTATGCACCAGCCCGCAAGATGTTAGAAGCTGGTATGGCCATTACCCTGACTACTGACAGCAATCCTGGCTCTTGTCCGACAGCTAACCTGCAGTTCGTCATGCAGCTGGGCTGCTTTATGATGCGCCTGACGCCAGTGGAAGTTCTCAATGCTGTAACTATCAATGCGGCCTACTCAGTTAACCGCCAAGATAGGATTGGCAGCTTTGATACTGGCAAGCAGGCTGACATTACCATCCTAGACGCTAAGAATATCGACTATCCACTTTATTTCTTTGCGACCAACCTGACCCATCAGGTTTATAAGGCAGGCAAGTTGGTTGTTGATCAGGGTAGAATCGTCTAATCTTACAAGCTGATCCCATTTCCACTTGATGGCAAAGATTTTCTTAGAAGTTCTATCGTTGATTATAAAAAAAGCAAATTTGTGTTCAAGAAAAGGTCGTGGCTTAAACACCACGACCTTTCTGTTTTTTTATGAGATTAGGATATTGAGCTGGTCTCTTTATTATCTACCCACACACTGCGCGTAAAGACCATGGAGAATAGAGCCAGAGACGCAAAGATTGCTCCTACGTACCAGTAGGGCATATCCAGTGTCGTGGAGCGGCCAGAGAGATTGACGATGCCGCGAAAGAGCATGCCGGCTGTTATGATGGCTATAGCTGAGTTCCAGAGGTTGAGGCTGAGCCGAGAGAGATTGGGAATGATCTTCATAAAGAGCAGGAGGAGGCTGCCCCCCACTAGAGGAAGGGCAAAGAGATAGTGCATATGGACAGATGTTTCCCCGAAGCTGAAGGATTCATAGATTCTGCTGAATGCAAAGAAGAAAATCGTTAGCAGGATGTAGGAAACAGCCGTTTTTTTGAAACGTTTTTTACTGGGATTAGTAACCGATGTAGACAATGTCACTCACCGCCCTTTCTGAAATATTTCCGTTGGTGGTAGGTTTGTTGATGACCTGACCGCTGAAGTACATAGTGGATGAGCCACCGCCATCAAGGTTGTAGGCAGTCTTGACGCCATAAGATTTCATGATTTCTGCCATTTCATAGAGGGAAAGCCCCTGACTTTCTGAAGTGCGTCCGTCTGAAACGATGATGATATAGTGGTTTTCGTCAATGATACCGATAGCTGTCCGCGGATTGGAAGCCATGGACTGGCCAACTTCGGACTTGGTATTCACGACAATTTCGCCATTTTCTATGAGGGCTGGTCCGAAGGCTAGGAGATTGACCACACCGTCTTTGACCAGCTGGTCGGCAGAGATTTCATTTTCATAAATGATTTTAAAGGAGCCGTCTTTGTAAATGGCCAAGTCCCCATTGCTGGCGTCCTCTCGGACGGTATCACGGTAGACGACACCGTTGCGGATGACATAGCCAGTTGTGTTGGCCCCGTAGTAATCACCATTAACCGCTAGGATGGCCTTGTTATTAGCTGCCGTTTCTGAAGTTCTGGCTGTGATGTTGGTTCCGTAGGTGTTGTTGGCGAGAGCTGTTTTCAAGTATTCAGCGGAGCTGATGGTCACATCGGCAACGTAGACTTGGGTATTGTTGACGGTCTTTTCAGTCAGCGTAACCGAGATGTTGCCGTCTGAATAGCTAGTATCTGTCACTGTGGCTGTTTTGGCAGCCTTGCTGGCAGCCTCGGCATTGGATGATGAAGCGGTGCTTGAGACTGTGGAAATAGTCTCAGCAATGACAAAGGTTTTCAGCATGGAGTAGCTAAAAGAAGCTGTCAGAAGGAGGCCAAAAATCGAGGCGTAGGCATAGCCTTTCTTTAAAAATTTCATGATGCAGTGTGTGTCCTTTCCTTAAAAATAAATCTCTTTTGTACCATCCAAGAGACGGTGAAAAGCAGCAGTCCGACGATGACCTTGACAATCAGAAGATTGAGCCCGAAGACAGCGTAGAAGAGGCGAATCAGCAGTGTATCTAGGATAAAGAGCACCAGAGCTAGGCTGAAATAGCCAGTTCCTGTCTTGAGAATGCTGTCGTCGTTCTTAAAGACCAGTTTTTTATTGGTCGAGTAGTTGAAGACCGAGCTTGTCACGCGGGCAATCCCGTTAGCTAAAAGAATTCTCAGGCTGGTCGGCACAGCAGCTAAAAACAAGAGAGCCAGTGCATAGACCATGTAGTCCACGATGAAACTGCTGAGAGAGGTCAGAGCAAATTTAAAGATATTTTTATAAATCATGAGTCCGTCTCTAACAGGCCGGAAGTGCGAACCTTGATTGTCATTGATATAGACCGTCTCAATGGGCACTTCCAAAATGGGATATTCCTTGCTGGCTTCTAAGAGCATGTTCATTTCATACTCATAGCGCTGGCCTTCTACCTTCAGCATAAAGAGGATCATATTAGTCGTAAAGGCCCGCAAACCGGTCTGAGTATCGGAGACACCCACCCCAGTCTGGAGCTTGAAGAGTGCCCGAGTCAGACTGTTGCCGAAGCGGCTACGCAGGGGTACCTTGCCAGTAAAGGCGCGTGCTCCCAGAATCAGCTGATTGGGATGTTCAGCAGCTTTGGTTGCCACTCGGAAAATATCCCAAACCTTGTGCTGGCCATCCGCATCTGCTGTTACCACCGTTCCATATTGACCCAGAGACTGGATGTAGGCGAAGGCAGTTTTCAGCGCCTGCCCTTTGCCTTGATTGTTTTCGTGATGGAGGACAGTCGCATATTGTTCAGCCTTTTCAAAGACTGTCTGGCGCTTGGCTGAGCTACCGTCATCGATGACAATGATATGAAAATCACTCTTGCTCTGAATTTTTTGAATCAGTTTAATCAAATTATAATCGGGCTCGTAAGCCGGAATTACTAGATAGTCCATATCCATACCTCTTTCTTAGATGATTTGTAGAAAGTATACAGATTGCGGCTTAAAGCTAGCTGATATCAGTTATCTTTAAGAAAAAGTTAAATCTTCTTTAAGGAAAGAGTGAGGAAAGTATCTCGTAGGACAAAATAAAAAAACTGAGAGTGGGACAGAAATCGGTAATTCGTTAGAATTCGATTTCGTCGTCCCACCTCCGCACAGTTGAGTAGGGCTGTAAAAGCTGATGAAATCAGCGTAGTAGAGCCCACTCAACCACTGCGTCTTGCTCGACAATCCAAAGACAATTGAGAGGCTAGGACTTTTGTCCCAGCCTCAGCGCTTTGTTTAATAACGTTTTTCTTTGGGCCAGGTGCTCATTTCAGCAACAGCTGTAAAAAGCACGTCTGTGGCTGAGTTGAGGGCGGTTTCGCAAGAGTCTTGGATGACACCGATGACAAAACCAACGCTGACGACTTGCATAGCCAGATCGTTTGGGATACCAAAGAGGCTACAAGCCACAGGGATCAAGAGAAGCGAGCCTCCAGCCACTCCAGAAGCCCCGCAGGCGGAAATGGCCGCAACGATGCTAAGCACCAGTGCTGTTCCAAAGTCCACCTGAATGCCCAGTGTATTGGCTGCTGCGAGGGTCAGCGTGTTGATTGTCACTGCTGCTCCTGCCATGTTGATAGTGGAACCGAGTGGGATAGAGACCGAGTAGGTTTCAGGATTGAGACCCAAATCTCGACACAGTTTCATATTAACAGGGATATTGGCAGCCGAACTACGAGTGAAAAAGGCAGTGACTCCGCTGACTTTTAAGCAGCGCCAAACCAGTGGATAAGGATTTTTCCGAAGCATAATGAAGACAATCAAGGGGTTAACGACCAGCGCAACAAGGGCCATGGAACCCAGTAATAGGAGAAGGAGCATGCCGTAGCTTTTGAGTGCTTCAAATCCTTTGCCAGAAATGGTCGTGTACACCAGCCCTAAAATACCAAAGGGAGCCAGATTGATAATCCATTCGACAATCTTCGAAGTAATATCTGCCAGTGTTTTCAAAAGTTCTTTACTTTGCTGACTTGCTTCTCGCATGGCCACTCCAAAGACAACTGCCCAAGACAGAATGCCGATATAATTGGCCTTGGTCAAAGCGTTGATCGGATTATCGACAAGGTTGAGGAGGAGATTGCTCAGAACTTGGCCGATGACTTCTGGGGGACTAACTTCCGAGCTAGCTGCGGTCAGCTCGATGGTCACAGGGAAAATATAATTGGCAAGGACAGCGACAAGGGCAGCCGCAAAAGTCCCGATTAGATAGAGGATAATGACGGTTTTTATATTGCTCTTCTGCCCCCTTTTTGGTGCTGAGAGAGGGCATTGGCAACGAGAGTGAAAACGAGCAGCGGTGCGATAGCTTTTAGGCCACCGACAAAGATTTGGCCGAGGAGGCTAATGGCGCTGGCTTGTGGGAAAATAAGAGCCAGCAGGGCGCCTGTGACAATCCCAATAGAAATCCGTTTGATAAGATTGGCGCGATTCCAAGCAGAAAGAATTCGATGAAACATAGGAGCTCCCTTTCTAAAATAAACTGCTTTCCATTATACGCTAGAGGTCGTATAAAATCAATGTTTTTTAGTATTCGCTATGCAGAATAAGGCTGCTTTGATGCCTATCTGTCGCCCTTTGTGGTATAATGAATAAGATTTTTGTATCTCATGGGAGGAAAGAATGACAGCTAATGGGAATGTTTTCACGCGCTATTTCCAGCAATTCAACTGGTCAGCTATTTTGGATGACGTGTTTTCAAAATTCGTCTCCTTGGTCTTTTTGTGTGTACTATTTTGGGTGGCTAAGAAAATTCTCCATCTTTTTGTGACTAGACTGATTGCGCCGTCTTTGAAATTATCTCGGCAGGATGTCGCTCGGCAAAAGACCATTATGCGCTTAATTGAGAATTTACTCAATTATGTACTTTATTTTCTCTTGTTCTATTGGGTTTTATCCATTTTGGGCTTGCCGGTCTCAAGTCTTTTAGCTGGGGCAGGGATTGCTGGTGTGGCAATTGGGATGGGAGCGCAGGGCTTTCTGTCCGACCTAGTCAATGGTTTCTTTATTCTCTTAGAGCGTCAATTGGATGTAGGGGACAATGTTCGCTTGACCAATGGTGCTATCAATATCGCAGGAACGGTTGTCAGTGTTGGGATTCGGACTACGCAGGTACGCGATGCGGACGGAACTCTTCACTTTGTGCCCAATCGAAATATCACCGTTGTCAGCAATCTTTCTCGTGGCGATATGCGAGTTCTGATTGATATTCCTATCTATGCTGAGACGGATTTGGATGAGATTTATCGGATTATTGCTGCTGTCAATCAGGAAGCTGTGCCTGAACATCCAGAAGTTTTGAAGGAACCTGATATTTTGGGACCGCAAATGACTGCGAGCGGGCAGTTTTACTTTCGGATTAGTTTAATCGTTGCAAGCGGTATGCAGGCGAGCCTGTACCATATTTTCTACAAGCTCTACCATGAAGCCTTGCTAAAAGAGGGGGTGGCTTTGCCAACATTTGCTCCTGTCGCAGGAAATAATGGTAAAGCTTAGTAGTAGTCGGGGAAACAAAGGCAAATAACATCTATCGGAAATAAGGTTTTTAATCACTAAAAGAGGCTGGGACAAAAGTCCTAGCCTTTCAATTGTCTTTGGAATGTCGAGCAAGACGCAGTGGTTGAGTGGGCTCTACTACGCTGATTTCATCAGCTTTTACAGCCCTACTCAACTGTGCGGAGGTGGGACGACGAAATCGAATTCTAACGAATTACCGATTTCTGTCCCACTCTCTTTTTCATTACAGCTTATCCGAGGTTTAACCCGCTTAAATATGACATGCTGTGGCAAGTATTGTATAATAGGAAGAGGAGAAGGAGCAAGCATGCAGAATAATCGACTATTTCGGATATTGTACTACATTTTGGAGAGAGGGAAAGTGACTGCAACGGAGCTAGCAGAGAAATTTGAAGTTTCGGTTCGGACTATTTATCGAGACGTGGACTCTCTTAGCAGCGCTGGGATTCCGATTTATACCATGCAAGGAAAAGGTGGCGGCATAGAAATCGCAGAGGATTTTGTCTTGCGGAAGTCCCTGCTGACAGCGGAGGAGAAAGAGCAGATCATGGCGGCCCTGCAAGGTCTGGGCAGCACCAGTCAGCTTTACCAAAGTGACCTACTTACAAAGCTTTCAGCGCTTTTTCAAATTAAAAATCCCAACTGGATCGAAATCGATTTTAATCACTGGCAAAACGATAAAGCATATGAAGCTACCTTTCATCAACTAAAAACTGCAATTCTAGGCAAGCACCTTGTTTCTTTTTCTTACTTTGCTAGTGATGAGCGGGAGACAAGCCGTCGTGTCAAGCCTGTACGCTTGTTGTTTAAAAATCAGAGTTGGTACCTCTATGCTTTCTGCCTCTTGCGACAGGAATTCAGGTATTTTAAACTATCTAGGATGAAAAATCTGGAGCGGCTGGATGAAAAGTTTGAGGACAGCTTTGAAGATGTCGTCTTGGAAAAGGAACTGACCTATGAAAATACCATTAAGTTGACAGTCAAGTTTGATCGCAAAGTGGCCTTCAGGGTTTATGATGAACTAAGCGGAGACATTCGGACAGATGCGGAAGGAAATTTATATACAGAAATCGAGATTCCCAACGATCACCGTTTGTTCAGTTACATCCTGTCCTTTGGAGACTCTGTGGAGGTCTTAGATCCGCCCGAAATCCGAGTGAAAATGAAAGAAATACTTTCTAGGTTGATAGAAAAATATAAAACTTGACATAGGGTGTCAGGTATCTTCTTGTATACTAATAGATAAGAAGAGAGAAGGGGGGAGCAAGATGAAATATGAATGGAGAAAAAGCGAGAAAGGCCTTTATGGAGCCAAGAAAAAGCCAGAGCTGGTAGAGGTGCCAAGTCAACAGTTCATTGTGATCGAAGGAGCGGGCGATCCCAATGAAGCGGATTTCTCCGAGCGGGTATCTGCCCTTTATTCGCTGGCCTATTCCGTAAAAATGCTCTTTAAATCCGTGATGAAAAACGAGGCGGAGGACAAGGTGACTGATTTCACGGTTTATCCTTTGGAAGGAATCTGGGAAAAAGCTGCTGGGGAAGGCTTCGATAAAAGTCAACTTCGCTATCAGCTCATGATTCAGCAGCCCAATGTCATCGATCAGGATATATTTGCGGCAGCGCTTGAGAATGTCCGCAAGAAAAAGCCTAATCCCCTCTATGACGACATTTGTTTGCAGAGCTTGCCAGAGGAGCGGGCCATTCAGGTCTTACACATAGGAAGTTATGACAGTGAGCCGGCCTCTTTTGAGAAAATGGCTGAGCTGGCAAACAGCTTGGGACTGGAGAGATGCGACCACGTTCACAGAGAGATTTACTTGAGCAACAAAAATAGGACACCAGAAGAAAAGTTTAAAACCATCTTAAGGTATTCCGTCAGATAGGAGGAATTTGTCATGCCAAGACCTACAACAAAAAAAGATTTGCTGGCTGCAGCTACAGAAAATTTTGAAAAACTCAATCTGCTCATTTCGAACATGACAGCAGAAGAGTTGGCGAGGCCCTTTGATTTTTCAAAGGATGAGAAAAAGAAAGAAGCTCACTGGAAGCGCGATCGGAATCTGAGGGATGTCTTAATCCATCTTTATGAATGGCACCAGCTGCTACTCGACTGGGTGCAGGCCAATCAAAGGGGAGAAGAGAAGTCCTTCCTGCCTGCTCCCTACAATTGGAGAACTTATGGTGAGATGAATGTCGCATTTTGGGAAAAGCACCAGCAGACCTCTCTTGAGGAGGCAAGTTCTTTGCTGGCTAGTTCGCATAGAGATGTCCTGGACCTAGCCGCAACCTTGACCAATGAAGAATTGTTTTCCAAGGGAGTTTATAAATGGACAGGCGGAACGACCTTGGGTTCTTATTTTGTCAGCTCTACATCCAGCCACTATGATTGGGCTATGAAAAAGCTTAAAGCTCATCAAAAGAATTGTAAAGTGAATCCTGTCCAATAAAGTTTTCTAGGACTTGAGACTGATTTTTAGCACTCTTGTAAAAAGAGTGCTAATTTTTTGGTTTTTTGTCTTGACATTCATTTTTAAGAGTGTATAATAGAATCATAACTTAGCACTCGATGTGTTAGAGTGCTAAATATAAAAAATAAAATCTCGCCAGTGGCTGGAAATTTTCTAAAGAGAGGTGAGGTCCTTGGTAACAGAACGCCAAAATGAGATTTTAAATCTAATTATTGATATCTTTACCAAGACGCATGAGCCTGTCGGTTCTAAAGCCTTGCAAGAGACTATCCAGTCTTCGAGTGCCACCATTCGAAATGATATGGCAGCCTTGGAAAAGGAAGGGCTGCTAGAAAAGGCTCATACATCGAGTGGGCGCAAGCCAAGTGTCGCTGGTTTCCAGTATTTTGTCCGCCATTCCTTGACCTTTGATCAGCTGGCGGAAAATGAGCTCTATGAGGTCGTCAAAGCTTTTGACCAAGAGTTCTTCAAGCTGGAGGATATCCTGCAGCGGGCAGCGGACGTTTTGGCAGAGTTGAGTGCTTGCACGGTTGTAGCTCTTGACGTCGAACCTAGTCGGCAACGGCTGACGGCTTTTGATATCGTTGTTATTAGCCAGCATGCAGCCTTAGCTGTCTTTACTCTAGATGAGTCCAATACCCTGACCAGTCAGTTCATGATTCCTAGGAATTTTCTCCAGGATGACCTACTGCGCTTGAGGGATATGATTCAGGAGCGCTTTTTGGGACAGACGGTCTTAGATATCCACTACAAGATTCGGACGGAGATTCCGCAGATTATCCAGCGTTACTTTACGACGACGGACAATGTTCTCGATCTCTTTGAGCATATTTTTGCTCAGATGTTTTCGGAGAAAGTAGCTGTAGCTGGCAAAGTCCAGTTGCTACGTTTTGCGGATCTTGAGGCTTATCAGTTCTTTGATGATCGTCAGAAGGTGGCTTTTGAGATCCGTGATAGTCTAGCTGAGGATCAGATGCAAAATGTCCGTGTCGCAGCTAGTCAAGAGGACTGTCTGGCCAATCTAACCTTGATTTCCAGCAAGTTTTTAATTCCCTATCGAGGCTTTGGTATGCTGGCAGTGGTCGGTCCAGTCAATCTGGATTACCAAAAGGTGGTCAGCCAACTTAATGTTGTCAATCGAGTCTTGACGATGAAACTCACAGATTTCTACCGCTATTTGAGTAGCAATCATTATGAGGTGAGTTGAACATGAAATTACATAAATTCCTAAAAAGGAGGCGAAAAATGTCTGAGGAAATAAAAAACGAAGAAGTAAAAGAAGAGGAAGTGGTAGAAGCTACTGAAGAAGCTGTAGAGACTGCAGAAGAAAAGGTAGAAACCGCTAAAGAAGCGGATGAAACTACTCCTGAAAAATCAGAATTAGAACTAGCCAATGAGCGTGCAGAAGACTTTGAAAATAAATACCTTCGCGCTCATGCAGAAATGCAAAATATCCAACGTCGTGCCAATGAAGAGCGCCAACTCTTGCAACGCTATCGTAGCCAAGATTTGGCAAAAGCGATTCTCCCTTCTTTGGACAACCTTGAGCGTGCGCTTGCCGTTGAAGGATTGACAGACGATGTCAAAAAAGGCTTGGAAATGGTGCAAGAGAGCTTGATTCACGCTTTGAAAGAAGAAGGAATCGAAGAAATCGCAGCTGACGGCGAATTTGACCATAACTACCATATGGCCATCCAAACCGTTCCAGCAGATGACGAACATCCAGCAGATACCATTGCCCAAGTCTTCCAAAAAGGCTACAAACTCCATGACCGCATCCTAAGACCAGCTATGGTAGTAGTTTACAGCTAAGCTAGAAAGCTTAAAAAACTTGTCCGAAACGACAATAAACTATGAAGAAAGATAAAAAATTGTTCAGCTTTGCAACAGTGAGCGAAGCGAACCAAAGACAATACTCTTCGCCGTGGCGTTATTTGCGCAAACTTTGAGACTTAGGCTCAAAGTTTAGTCAAAGAGATTGACGAAGTCAAGCTCTGACGGCGCCGCCACCTAAGAAGAGTATTAAAAAGAAAAACAGAAAATAAAATTTAAGGAGAAAAACACATGTCTAAAATTATCGGTATTGACTTAGGTACAACAAACTCAGCAGTTGCAGTTCTTGAAGGAACTGAAAGCAAAATCATTGCAAACCCAGAAGGAAACCGTACAACTCCATCTGTAGTGTCATTCAAAAATGGTGAAATCATCGTTGGTGATGCTGCAAAACGTCAAGCAGTTACAAATCCAGATACTGTTATCTCTATTAAATCTAAGATGGGTACTTCAGAAAAGGTTTCTGCTAACGGTAAAGAATACACTCCGCAAGAAATTTCAGCTATGATCCTTCAATACTTGAAAGGCTATGCTGAAGACTACCTTGGTGAAAAAGTAACTAAAGCAGTTATCACAGTTCCAGCCTACTTCAACGACGCACAACGTCAAGCAACAAAAGACGCTGGTAAAATCGCTGGCCTTGAAGTAGAACGTATCGTCAACGAACCAACTGCAGCAGCCCTTGCTTACGGTTTGGACAAGACTGACAAAGAAGAAAAAATCTTGGTATTCGACCTTGGTGGTGGTACATTCGACGTATCTATCCTTGAATTGGGTGACGGTGTCTTTGATGTATTGGCAACTGCAGGGGACAACAAACTCGGTGGTGACGATTTTGACCAAAAGATTATCGACCACTTGGTAGCAGAATTCAAGAAAGAAAACGGTATTGACTTGTCTACTGACAAGATGGCAATGCAACGTTTGAAAGATGCAGCTGAAAAAGCTAAGAAAGACCTTTCTGGTGTGACTTCAACTCAAATCAGCTTGCCGTTCATCACTGCGGGTGAGGCTGGACCTCTTCACTTGGAAATGACTTTGACTCGTGCCAAATTCGACGATTTGACTCGTGACCTTGTAGAACGTACAAAAGTTCCAGTTCGTCAAGCCCTTTCAGACGCAGGTTTGAGCTTGTCAGATATCGACGAAGTGATCCTTGTCGGTGGTTCAACTCGTATCCCAGCCGTTGTAGAAGCTGTTAAGGCTGAAACTGGTAAAGAACCAAACAAATCAGTAAATCCTGACGAAGTAGTTGCTATGGGTGCGGCTATCCAAGGTGGTGTCATCACTGGTGATGTTAAAGACGTTGTCCTTCTTGACGTAACCCCATTGTCACTTGGTATTGAAACAATGGGTGGAGTATTTACAAAACTTATCGATCGTAACACTACTATTCCAACATCTAAATCACAAGTCTTCTCAACTGCAGCAGACAACCAACCAGCTGTTGATATCCACGTTCTTCAAGGTGAACGCCCAATGGCGGCAGATAACAAGACTCTTGGACGTTTCCAATTAACAGATATCCCAGCTGCACCTCGTGGAATTCCTCAAATCGAAGTAACATTTGACATCGACAAGAACGGTATCGTATCTGTTAAGGCGAAAGACCTTGGAACTCAAAAAGAACAAACAATTGTCATCCAATCTAACTCAGGCTTGACGGACGAAGAAATTGACCGCATGATGAAAGATGCAGAAGCAAACGCTGAAGCAGATAAGAAACGTAAGGAAGAAGTTGACCTTCGTAACGAAGTGGACCAAGCTATCTTTGCAACTGAAAAGACTATCAAGGAAACTGAAGGCAAAGGCTTTGATGCAGAACGCGACGCTGCCCAAGCTGCCCTTGATGACCTTAAGAAAGCGCAAGAAGACAACAACTTGGACGACATGAAAGCAAAACTTGAAGCGTTGAACGAAAAAGCTCAAGCTTTGGCAGTGAAACTCTACGAACAAGCCGCAGCAGCTCAACAAGCTCAAGCACAAGCAGGAGCAGAAGGCGCACAAGCAACAGGAAACGCAGGCGATGACGTCGTAGATGGAGAGTTTACGGAGAAATAGGCGGTGAGACAGAACTAAAAATTGAAAGTTTTTAGTTCGTAGTCGAACCCCCGCGAGGATGATTAGGATTTTTGGGAGTCTGAAAGACGAACCCAAAATCCAATCAGCTACCGCGTCAAAGGTTTTTCGAAAAATTAGATGAGGTAGATAAGTTGGTGTCTTAGCCTCGGTCTATTATTGAAAATTAAAGATGAGGACCTACCAAAACTGATGGCTACTAAGGAAGAACGTGAATATCTTTCACGATATGTTGATATTTCTAATTCGCGTTTAAATGATAATGACGTAAGTTTGTTATTAAAATTTAAAGGTTGCGTTGGAAACAGTTCCGTGAAGGAACATAGTTTTGATAACTGGTGTTCTGATGGTAAGTATACTAGAAAAGAGATTAATGAGTATATTGTTGAGGATGACCATACAATCACTCATAATTATAGTTACTGCGATGATGATGGAACAAACGGCTCTTATTCTAAGAGGTATTCGAGAGCTAGAGAAATTATCAATATACTTAGAGAGGTTCCAGGATTACTTAAATAGTAAATATTTGAAATCCAGAGGTTGCAACCCAGCCTCTGTTTTTCGGTAAGAAAAGAGTTGGAACGTAAATTTTTGGTTTTTCTTTAAACTAAGTTAGAAAGGAACTGAACCCGACCTAAATCGAGGTTTCGTTCCGCAATATTAACAGAAAGGAACAAGGGTGTTCGTAATTGAACCCGAGCGGAAAGCTTGGAAATTAGATAAATCTCCTAAGAAATCAGGATTTCTTGTCGGTTTCCTAAATTTTAGTCGCTTTCTGTTCGCTCTTGGTATCTTATATGAACAATACAGAATTTTATGATCGTTTAGGTGTCTCAAAGAATGCTTCTCAGGATGAGATTAAGAGAGCCTATCGGAAATTATCTAAAAAATATCACCCAGATATCAATAAAGAGCCTGGGGCGGAAGATAAATATAAGGAAGTCCAGGAGGCTTATGAAACGCTGAGCGATGAGCAAAAGCGGGCTGCCTATGACCAATATGGTGCGGCGGGTGCCAATGGTGGCTTTGGCGGTGGCGCAGGCGGCTTCGGCGGCTTTGATGGCTCTGGTTTTGGTGGCTTCGAAGATATCTTTTCTAGCTTCTTTGGCGGTGGCGCGACTCGTAATCCAAACGCTCCGCGTCAAGGAGACGATCTCCAGTATCGGGTAAATCTCCGCTTTGAAGAGGCTATTTTCGGTACAGAAAAAGAAGTTAAATACAATCGTGAAGCTAGCTGTCGCACTTGTCATGGTTCAGGTGCCAAGCCAGGAACTAGCCCAGTAACTTGTGGGCGCTGTCATGGTTCTGGTGTCATCAATGTTGATACTCAGACACCGCTGGGTATGATGCGTCGACAAGTAACCTGTGATGTCTGTCACGGTCGCGGACAAGAAATCAAAAGTCCATGCGAAACCTGCCATGGAACAGGACATGAAAAGCAAGCGCATAGCGTTCATGTAAAAATTCCGGCTGGTGTGGAAACAGGTCAACGAGTTCGCTTGGCGGGTCAAGGTGAGGCAGGCTTTAATGGCGGTCCTTATGGAGACTTGTATGTAGTAGTGAACGTTGAGCCAAGCGATAAATTTGAGCGTGACGGTTCTACCATTTACTACAAGCTCAACCTCAACTTTGTGCAAGCAGCTCTGGGCGACAGTGTGGAAATCCCAACTGTGCATGGAAATGTTGAATTGACAATTCCAGAGGGAACCCAGACTGGCAAACGTTTCCGTCTGCGTGGTAAGGGAGCACCAAATCTGCGCGATGGAAGTGTCGGTGACCAATATGTCACTGTCAATGTCGTAACGCCAACAGGCCTCAATGACCGTCAAAAGGCGGCTCTTAAGGATTTTGCGGCGGCTGGAGACATCACAGTGAGCCCTAAAAAGAAAGGCTTCTTTGATAAGATGAAAGATGTCTTTGAAGGGGAATAAAGAAGGAAAAAGCAGAGTTACTATTCTGCTTTTTCGTTAGGAGCAAGAAATGACAGAATTTCATGACTTTATCGAGCAAGTTTTCAAGGAGCAATATGAGGCTTCTTTTGGGTCGGCTAGGCTTGAAGAACTTGAGCCCAAGGATTATTATCTGACACGTGAAGAGGAAGGGAAATTAATTGCCTTGCTCCATGCCCAACAGGTGTTGGAAAACATTCATATAAAGGCCTTAGTGGTAGATAAGGGATACCAGAAAAAGGGCTTGGGAGCTAGTCTGCTGGCAGAATTAGAAGAAAAGGCTGAGAAAGCGGGAGTCAGCAGCATCACCTTGTCCACCAAATCTTATCAGGCCAGGGATTTTTACATCAAGCAAGGCTATGAAATCTATGCCAGTCTGGAAGATGTTCCACAAAAAGGTGTGACCAAATATCATTTCATCAAGCGATTAAACGAAGCCATTCTCAAATAGACGGAAGCCAATTCGGTTTCTGTTTTTTAATATTCATTTGCATACATTCAGTATGTATGTTAAAATAAAATCTAAGAAAAGGAGAACAAGTGATTACCAGTTTATATCCCGTTTTAATGAGCGAAGATGTCCATCAAGCGGCACAATTTTTTATTGAGCATTTCCAATTTCAGGAAACCTTCCGTTCAGATTGGTATATTAGTTTAAAGAATATCAAGAGTGGTTTTGAGCTTGCTTTTATTGATAGTAAGCATGGGACAGTGCCACAAGCTTACCAGTCTAAGGCGAGTGGCCTAATCATCAATATCGAAGTTGACAATGTGGATTGTCTTTATGAAGAATTGCGTCAGCAAGGAGAAATGGAGTTCCTTCTTCCCATTAAGAGTGAAGATTTTGGTCAGCGCCATTTCATTGTGGAAGCGCCGGGTTCTGTTTTGGTTGATGTCATTCAAGTCATTCCCCCTAGCGCTGAGTTTGCGGCAAATTATTTGGAGAGTGAAGATGAATAAAAAGCAGCAGGCTTCCCTAGAGACAAGTAGCAAAATATTAGCTATCGCCCGGAAACATTTTTCTTTAAAGGGTTATGCAGAAACTTCCTTGGAAGAAATTGTAGATGAGTTGGGAATGACAAGAGGCGCACTTTATCACCATTTCGGGAATAAGAAGACTTTATTTACCGCCGTACTGGCACAAATTCAATCCGAACTGGGGTCTTATGTAGAAAAAAACGCCCTAGAAGCACAGGATTCTTGGGAGCAGTTGGTGGAAGGCTGTGTTGCTTTTGTTCGTTTTGCGACCTTGATCGAAAATAAACGCATTCTCCTGCTTGATGGTCCCAATGTCGTTGAGTGGAAAGAGTGGCGTCGTCAGGACGAGGCTAATTCTTTCTTTCATTTGAGAGAGCAATTAGACATTTTATCTAGAGAAGGAAGACTTATCTATATTGATTTGGATATGGCAGTTCATATGATTTCAGGCGCCTTGAATGAGTTGTCTCTTTTTCTGGCTGAGAAAGAGGAAGAATCAGAAGTTAGAGAAGCAGTGAGAAGTCTGTTAAGGGGATTTAAAAATCATGGCGAAAAAGGTTAAAGATTATTATGATTTGGTTTATGCCGAGGATCTGAGCCGTCGTTTGCAAGAAGTCACAGATAAATTTGATGCTCAGCATTTTATGTCTCTAGTTGAAAGCGACTTAGAGGCTTTGGAATTTACTCAGCGTCAGGAGCTGCTAGCAAGGAGTATCAAAGAATGCTTGCCGCTTTCTTATGCTGATTCTCTTAAGGTTTTTGAGCAGATACTTGGTCCAGAGTTAGAGGGCGGCTTGGGGATGTTTTCAGAAGGATACTGGTTGTGGCCGATTGGCAAATACGTAGAACTTTACGGAGGTCAGGAATTCGAGTTGAGTGCCTCCTTCAGCAAGGAATTAACCAAGCGATTTACTGGAGAATTTTCCATGCGGCCCTTGCTGGCTAATTATCCTAAAGCTACCATGGATTTACTGTTAGAGTGGAGCCAAGATGAGAATATGCGTGTCCGCAGGTTAGCCAGCGAGTGTATGCGTATCCGTCTGCCCTGGGCTAAGAAACAGACTGTGGTTTTAGATTATTTTGATGAATTTACCGCTATTTTAAGGAATCTAAAGAATGATAGGGATAAATCAATCCAAAAAAGTGTCGCCAATAATTTGAATGATTTATATAAAGAAGATCCTGAAAAATTCGAAAGGGTGATTGGAACTTGGCAGGAGGAAGAACTGAGTCCGAGTTGTGCTTGGATTATCAAGCATGCTTCGCGAACAAAAAATAAAGCAGAAAAATAAGCTTTGCTAGTCTAGCAAAGCTTATTTTTTAGTTGTCTTCGTCTGGTGTAAGCACCATCGGAATGATAATCGGTTCGCGCTCAGTGCTTTCGTAGAGGAAAGGACGCAAGGCGTTGACGATAGCGCCGCTGACAGATTGGACGCTGGCATCTTTATTCTTGAGTGCAATGCGAATAGCATTGAAGAGGATGCGCTGGCTTTGGCGAATGAGATCACCTGATTCGCGCATGTAGATAAAGCCACGGCTGAGAATATCTGGACCGGCTAAAATCATCTTGGACTCAAAGTCAACTGTTGCGACAGCCAGAACCACACCGTCCTCTGACAGGTCTTTACGGTCGCGTAGGACTGCAGCTCCGATTTCACCAATGCGGTTCCCATCAACATAAATATCTTGAGCGTTGAAGCTACCAGCAATACGAGCTGAGTCAGCTGTCAGAGCCAGCACGTCACCATTGCTCATGATGAAGATATTGTCTTTTGGTACTCCGGTATCAACGGCTAGACCTGCATGGACTTTTTGCATACGGTATTCACCATGAACGGGCATGAAATATTTAGGCTTGATTAAGCGAAGCATGAGTTTCTGCTCTTGTTGGCCACCGTGTCCAGAGGTGTGGATATTGTTAATCTTACCGTGGATGACTTCTACACCAGCCTCGGAAATGATGTTAATCAGCTTGTTTACGCTGGTCGTATTACCAGGGATCGGGCTAGATGAGAAGATGACTGTATCTCCAGGTTGCAGCTGAACCTGGCGGTGGGTACCATTGGCAATCCGTGACAGTGCTGCCATGGGTTCACCCTGACTTCCGGTACACATAATCAGCACTTCGCCAGCTGGATAGTCCTTGAGTTCATTTGGCTCGATGAAGGTATCTTTGGGAACCTTGATGTAGCCTAGCTCAATCCCGTTGACAATGGCCTTCTCCATAGAACGGCCAAAGACCGCAATTTTGCGCCCTGTCTTGACAGCAGCTTCTGCTGCCTGCTGGAGTCGGAAGATGTTTGAAGCAAAGGAAGCAAAAATAATCCGTCCATGTATGCCTTCGATAATCTTCATAATAGACTGTCCGACCACTTTTTCGGAATTGGTGAAGGTCGGAACTTCAGCATTGGTCGAGTCGGACAGGAGGCAGAGGACGCCTTCCTCGCCCAGAGCGGCCATGCGGTGCAAGTCTGCTGGTTCGCCGACTGGTGTAAAGTCAAACTTGAAGTCACCGGTACAGACAATCTTACCTTGCGGCGTATGGATGACAATTCCCAAGGGCTCTGGAATAGAGTGGGTTGTGCGGAAGAAAGTCGCCTTCAGATTTTTAAAGGTCAACTCTGTATTTTGATTGATTTCATAGAGCTTGGCATCCCGCAAAAGTCCATGCTCTTCTAGCTTGCCCCGAATGAGAGCCAGAGCCAAAGGGCCGGCATAGATGGGAACATTGGCTTGCTTGAGCAGGAAAGGAATGCCGCCGATATGGTCCTCGTGCCCGTGGGTGATGAGGACAGCTTTTACGCGGTCGATATTTTCTACAATATAAGAGTAGTCGGGGATAACATAGTCGATACCCAAGAGGTCGTCTTCGGGAAATTTAATCCCAGCATCGACAATGATAATCTCATCTTGATACTCAATTCCGTAGGTGTTTTTACCGATTTCGCCCAGACCGCCGATGGCGAAAACACCAACTTCTTCTTTCTTTAAGTTATATGCCATAGGTTACAACTCCGTCAATTCGAAGGCGCCTGACTCTTTTTCGTATTCCAAATGTTTGTCAGACAAGAGTTCGATAAATTCAATATTGTAAGGAGTCTTTTCTTCGACCAATTTGCGGGCTTTGATGCGGCCTTCTAATTCATCGGTTGCTTCTATATCTAAGTAGAGGGCGCGTGTTTGTTCACGGCGTGGGCTGCGTTCTTTTGTTTCTTGATAAAAAACTTTGTAAATCATTTTATTTCCTTCCATTTTTCACGATCAAGCTACAGAAAACGACAGCTAATCAGCTGTTTTGTTTTATTCAGTTTTATGAGTAGTAGATTGACCTTGATTCGATATAATTCTAACCAATTATATCATAAAACCAGCTTTTAGTAAAAGACATAGCCGAGAAAATCTTGTGGAGATTTTCAGAAAAGCTTTTGAGGACAATCTGGGTCATCAAATGACTGCCTCTCTCTACCCTTGTCGCTGCTTTTGTAGTATAATAAAAAGCAAACACTCGAGTAAGGAAGAAAATGATGAACATTTTAGCGATGGATACGTCAAATAAGGCTCTGTCTCTAGCAATTTTAGAGAATGAGGAGACCTTGGGGCAGGTGACGCTCAATATCAAGAAAAACCATAGTATTACCCTTATGCCGGCTATCGATTTTCTGATGAATAGTCTGGATATGAAACCGGCCGATTTGGATCGGATTGCGGTGGCGCAGGGACCGGGCAGCTACACAGGCCTGAGAATTGCGGTGGCGACAGCCAAGACTCTAGCCCATACCCTCAAGATTGAGCTGGTCGGTGTGTCTAGTTTGCTGGCTTTAGTCCCAGAGCAGGTGGAAGGCTTGGTCATTCCCATCATGGATGCCCGCCGCAACAATGTCTATGCTGGCTTTTACCAGTCGGGTCAGGCTGTGCGGTCGGAAGCTTATCTGCCTTTGGCAGAGGTTTTAGAAATGGCTGTCGCTGCTAACCAGTCAGTCACCTTTGTCGGAGAGACAGCAGCTTTTACGGAGCAGATTGAAGCGGCTCTTCCTCTAGCTGCCATTCAGCCGACCTTACCAGACGCGGCAGCTATTGGTCGTATCGGTTTAGACCTGCCAGCCCAGTCTATTCATGACTTTGTTCCTAACTATCTCAAGCGGGTAGAGGCCGAGGAAAATTGGCTCAAGACCCATCAGGAATCCAGTGATTCTTACATTAAGCGCCTATGATTGAGATGAGAAAATGGAGCGACAGCTCGGATGTGGCCGCGGCAGTTCTGGCAGAAGAGCTGGAACAGCTCTTACTTGCAGTTTATGAGGTCAGTCCTTGGACCGCAGGCCAAGTGGAAGAGGTCCTGCGGTCGGATGTGAATAGCTGTGCGCTAGTAGAAGATGAGAGTCAGCTGGTCGGCTTTTTAGTCTGGCAGGAGACAGACTTTGAAGTAGAAGTACTGCAGATTGCTGTATTGCCTAGCTATCAGGGACAGAAAATCGCGACAGCCTTGTTTGACTTTTTGCCAGCAGACAAAGAAATTTTCCTCGAAGTGAGGGAGTCCAACAAGCCAGCTCTGCTATTTTATAAAAAAGAAAAATTTGAAGAAATCGCGCGGCGGAAGGCCTACTACCATGCTCCGGTGGAAGATGCGATTGTCATGAAAAGAGAGAACCATGAAAGATAGATATATTTTAGCATTTGAGACGTCTTGTGACGAGACCAGTGTGGCGGTTCTGAAGAATGAGACCGAACTTTTGAGCAATGTCATTGCCAGCCAGATTGAGAGCCACAAGCGTTTTGGCGGAGTGGTACCAGAAGTGGCCAGTCGTCACCATGTGGAGGTCATTACGGTGTGCATTGAGGAGGCCTTGGCAGAAGCAGGGATTAGCGAGGAGCAAGTCACAGCGGTGGCCGTCACCTACGGTCCTGGTCTGGTTGGGGCGCTTCTGGTCGGCTTGGCAGCGGCCAAGTCTTTTGCTTGGGCTCATGATATTCCCTTGATTCCGGTCAATCATATGGCCGGGCACCTGATGGCAGCCCAGAGCGTGGAGCCCTTGGAATTTCCCTTGCTGGCCCTTTTGGTCAGCGGCGGTCATACTGAGTTGGTCTATGTCAGTCAGGCTGGTGACTATAAGATTGTGGGGGAAACTCGCGATGATGCGGTCGGTGAAGCCTATGATAAGGTCGGTCGAGTCATGGGCCTGACCTATCCAGCAGGTAGGGAGATTGATCAGCTGGCTCATGAGGGACAGGATATTTATGATTTTCCGCGGGCCATGATTAAGGAAGACAATCTGGAATTTTCTTTTTCTGGTCTCAAGTCGGCCTTTATCAACCTGCACCACAATGCCCAGCAAAAGGGAGAAGTCTTGTCTAATCAAGATCTTTCGGCTAGCTTTCAGGCAGCGGTCATGGATATTCTCATGGCCAAGACTAAGAAAGCGCTGGAAAAATATCCAGTCCAGACTCTGGTCGTGGCGGGCGGTGTTGCAGCCAATCAAGGCCTGAGAGAGCGCTTGGCAGCTGAGATTCAGGATGTCAAGGTGATTATTCCGCCACTGCGCCTCTGCGGAGACAATGCAGGAATGATTGCCTATGCCAGTGTTAGTGAGTGGAACAAGGAGAATTTTGCCAGTTTAGACCTGAATGCTAAGCCTAGTCTGGCTTTTGAAACGATGGAGTAAAGGAGAAGAATGCGCGGACAGACATTTAAACAGGGGGCACAAGCGGCAGTGCCAACGGCTCTGGGCTATATTGGGATTGGCCTAGCCTGCGGCATCATGGCGGCACCTCATATGAATCCCTTGGAGATGGGGCTGATGAGTATTCTGGTTTATGCAGGCAGTGCCCAGTTTGCCATGATTGGCTTATTTGCCCAGCAGGCGCCGGTCTTGGCTATCGCACTGACCGTTTTTCTGATAAATATTCGGCATCTTTTGCTCTGTCTGCATGCCTCAACCCTTTTTCGTAAGTCTAGCTTGGCTCAGAATATTGTCATTGGCTCTTTTTTGACAGATGAATCTTATGGGGTCTTGATGGGAGAGCAGGTGTATACGGAGGAGATTGCAGCTAGCTGGATGATGGGTAACAATTTCATGAGTTATGCTTCTTGGATTTTGGGTACTATTTTAGGAACTGCCCTCGGCGCCCTTCTGCCCAATCCTGAGAGCTTTGGCCTAGACTTTGCTCTAGTCGCCATGTTTATTGGTATTTTCTCCTCTCAATTTACAATCATGCTGCGACGGGTCAAGATAAAGAAGCTCTTTTTAGTCTTAGGTGTAGTGGGCCTTGCCTACTTGCTCCTGACCATGCTGCTTCAAAATTCGCTGGCGGTGCTTTTTGCAACCTTGTTAGGATGTACAGTGGGGGTGATCTTGGATGATAAGTAAGTATATTTTGCTGGCCATTCTTTTGTCAGCCCTGGTCACTTGGATTCCGCGGGTTTTGCCCTTTATCCTAGTCAAGTACAAGGGGCTTCCGCCCATGGTAGAGCGTTTCCTCAAATATCTGCCAGTTTCCATCATCTTTGCCCTCATCCTGTCCAGTGTCACCAATGCTAAAACGGGTCAGTTGCCGAGTTTTAAATGGCTGGATTTGCTGGCTGTTTTTCCGACGACTTATGTGGCTTTTAAGTATAAGAACTTAATTGCAACTGTTGTGTTTGGTGTAGTCTTGGTGGCCTTGCTACGCTATCTATCTGGATTTCTTGGCTTGTAAAGAAGATACAAGACAGATTGAATCAGTCGATTCGGTCTGTTTTTTTGTCAAATTCTAAGAATTATCTGAAAATATAATATTTTATGCTATAATGGAAGCAATCAAAATCATGGAGGTTTGGAGATGGCAGAAGCGGGTCATAAATTTTTAGCAAAATTAGGAAAGAAACGTCTTCGTCCCGGTGGTAAGCTGGCCACAGACTGGCTGATTGAGCAGGGGCAGTTTTCCAGCGATAAGAAAGTTCTAGAGGTTGCCTGCAATATGGGAACCACAACGATCGAGCTGGCTAAAAGATATGGCTGCCAGATTACTGCAGTTGATTTGGATAAGGCTGCGCTGGCTCAGGCTAAGCTTAATGGAGACAAGGCTGGTGTTGGTGAGCTCGTCGCATTTGAGCAGGCTAATGCCATGAAGCTGCCTTATGATGACAATTCTTTTGATATTGTTATCAATGAAGCCATGCTGACCATGCAGACGGATAAGGGGAAGGCCAAATGTATGGATGAGTACTACCGGGTGCTGAAGCCAGGTGGAGTGCTCCTCACACACGACGTCATGCTCAAGCAAAAAGATGAGAATGTCCGAGAAGAGCTATCTCGTGCGATTAATGTCAATGTGGGGCCTCTAACCGAGGGATCCTGGATTCAGCTGGCACGTTCTCATGCTTTTGACCGTGTGGACACCTTTGTCGGTGAAATGACTTTGATGAGTCTTCGAGGGATGATATATGACGAAGGACTGGGCGGCACACTGAAAATCTGCTTTAATGCCCTCAAGAAAGAAAATTACGGCCAATTTATGAAGATGTTTAAGATGTTCCAAAAGAATCAAGAAAAACTGGGCTTTATTGCCATGGTTTCTCGCAAATAATACTATCTACTTTGGAAAATTTAAAGTGATTAAAAAAATTTCATAAAAAGCTTGACTCTGCCCTAAGGTCAGGGCTTATACTATAAGGGCAAGGAGGTTTTTTATGTATCATATCAAAGAAGCTGCGCAGCTTTCGGGTGTCTCTGTCAAAACCCTGCATCACTACGACAAAATTGGTCTTTTGGTTCCTCAAAAATCAGAAAATGGCTACCGAACGTATAGTCAAGCTGATCTAGAGCGGCTACAGGTCATCCTTTACTATAAGTATCTGGGCTTTTCTTTGGAGAAAATAGCAGAGTTGCTGAGTCAGGACGATCAGGCCTTATTGCCGCATCTGGTGAGGCAGTTGGAATATTTGCAGCAGGAAAGAGACCGCTTGGATACCTTGATTTCCACCTTGCGAAAAACCATTCAAGAAGAAAAAGGAGAAAGAAAGATGACAATGAAAGAAAAATTCGCAGGCTTTACCTACGAAGACAATCAAAAATACCACCAAAAGGCTGTAGAGGAATATGGTCAAGAAGTCATGTCGGAAGCACTGACTCGTCAAAATGGACGGGAAGAAGAATCTGTCGCAGCCTTCAATCAAGTTTTTCAAAGTCTGGCAGAAAATATGCAGCAAGGCTTGCCAGTTGAAGCGGCAGAAAATCAAGAGCAGGCAGCGCGTCTCTTGCAAGCCATCCGTACTTATGGCTTTGACTGCTCTATTGAAGTCTTCGGTCATATCGGTAAAGGCTATGTCTATAACCCAGAGTTTAAGGAAAACATCGACAAATTTGGCCAAGGCACAGCCCAGTACACATCAGATGTCATTGCTGCTTATGTGCGGACAAATGCAGAATAAATGAGAGTGGGACAGAAATCGGTAATTCGTTAGAATTCGATTTCGTCGTCCCACCTCCGCACAGTTGAGTAGGGCTGTAAAAGCTGATGAAATCAGCGTAGTAGAGCCCACTCAACCACTGCGTCTTGCTCGACAATCCAAAGACAATTGAGAGGCTAGGACTTTTGTCCTAGCCTATTTTTTACTTCAAGTCATAAATCCAGTTGTCACCGTCTTTATAGTAAAAGAACTCACTTAAATCGTCTTCTAAAAAAACACGCAGCATATCTGACATATCCTCAGTTGCAAGTTTCAGATGAGAGAGATTTTCCAAATCTTCCCACCAGACCTTTCCTTCATCAGAGGATTGCAGCACACCGGAATAATGCTCTGTCTTGTAGAGCAGGACGACATAGCGGTAATCCTTGTCATCGTACCAGTCTTTGATACCACAAAGTTGAGGTTTGGATATGGTTAGTCCAGTTTCTTCCTTGACTTCCCTGATAACGGCATCGGTAAAAGATTCCCCACGTTCTACATGCCCACCGGGAAAGGTAATACCGGGCCAGTCGGGATTAACTCGGTCTTGGACCAGAACTTTTTCTCCGTCATAAATCATACACATGTTGACGAATTCGACTGTTTCGCATCTGTTCATCTTGTTCTCCTATTTTGTTAGTAACTTTTCCACTACGTTTAACTTTCTCATGGTCAGATCCACGCCAAACAATTTTTCAAGATAGTTAGTATTGAGCTTTTTTTGTTTTGCAGTTCTAGGAAGATAGAGGTAAAGACAGTGATCGCCTATACAGATTTCTTCCTCGCCAAAATCAGCTTTCAATTTTTCTAGTGGCAGACTTTGGATAAAACCTTGATAAAGAATTACATGCACACGATCATGAAGATAGTCTTCTTTAAATGGATTGTCATGAACAATCTTTTCAAAATCGTTCTTATTCTTAATAACCATTTTTAAGTCGGCCCCAATTTTTTCCTTTATCAAAGTATGAACGCGTTCTCGTATTTCTTCTAAAGCTAAGTCACTCTCAAGAATGATATTCCCACTTTGAATATAGGTTCGAACGTGTTGAAAACCAGCTTCTGTCAAAATATCTACCAAATAAGACATTTTCGGGATAGCATTTTTTCCATTAGGAGTAACGCCTCTTAGTAAAATAATATGTTCCAAAGGACTTCCTTTCTTATTTGGTACTTATTGGATTTGAGCCTGCCACCCAGCCAGTACAGAGGGCAGATGTGATGTTGAAGCCACCCGTGTGGGCATTGATGTCTAAAACTTCGCCAGCAAAGTGGAGTCCAGGTACTAGCTTACTTTCCAGAGTTTTAGGATTGATCTCCTTGAGGCTGATGCCACCCTTGGTAACAAAGGACTTGGCAAGAGACATTTTGCCAGTGACAGGGATGGGCAGTTCTTTGATTTGTTTGATCAGAGCCTCTTTTTCACTGAGATTGAGTTGTTTGACTTTTTCAGGATATCCTTGAACAAAAAATTCTGCCAAGCGTTCTGGCAACAAGGTTTTTAAAGCATTTTTTAGGGATTTTTCTCGATGTTCTTCTAAAAAGTCTGCCAAATCCTGCTGACTCATCTGAGGCAAGACATCTAGATAGATGGTCTCGCCGCCCTTGACAAAGCTGGACATGCGTAGGGCAGCAGGACCAGATAAACCAAAGTGGGTAAAGAGCAGGTCATGGGTGATGACATGCTTTCCATAGCTGAGGGTCACATCGTCCAGCGAAATCCCCTGAAGCGCTTTGTGAGGAAAGTCAGTCAGAAGTGGACTTTCGGCTGCTTCCAAGTCGGTCACAGTGTGCTTAAAGTGTCGGGCAATATCATGGCCAAAACCAGTCGAGCCAGTTGAAGGGTAGGACTTGCCGCCAGTTGTCACAATCAATTTCTGGCAGGTCCAAGTCTGGTCGCTGGATCTGACAGTGAAAAGCTCATCAGATTTTTTGACGGAGACGATTTCAGTATTGGTGATGACAGTGCCACCCAACTCTGCAATTTTATTTTCCAAAGCTTCGATAATGGTACGGGACTTGTCTGTCGCTGGGAAAACACGGCCATGGTCCTCAACCTTGAGTTTGACACCGTTCTCTGTAAAGAAGTTGATGATATCATGGTTGTCAAACTGGGAAAAGACGCTGTAAAGAAAGCGTCCGTTGCCCGGAATACCGGCCATGAGGTCATCTAGGTTTCCGTTATTGGTCACATTGCAGCGTCCGCCGCCTGTACCAGCTAGTTTCTTGCCCAGTCGTTTATTTTTCTCAAGAAGCAGGGTCTTCTGCCCGTAGAAAGAACTGGAAATGGCAGCCATCATGCCGGCCGGTCCTCCGCCGATGATGATTGTGTCGAAATGGTTCATTTGTTTTTTCCTTTCGTAAAATAGGAATTTTATATGGTAGTTAATCTTGCGCAAGGTGATTTGCCCTTTAAGCTATACAGTGGACATGCCTTGGTCAGATTTTTAAACAGTTCTTCAGCTAGCATCTTGGTAGAAAATTAATCGGATTTTAGGCTCATTTTTTAAGGAAGATCTTTTCCAGAGGCCCAATAGATTTCGTACCATTCTTTTCTAGTCAGTTCAATATCTGTCGCCTTGGATGATTCGATGATGCGGCTAGCCTTGGTCGTGCCGATGACCGCCTGCATGTGGGCTGGATAGCGTAGCACCCAAGCAATAGCCACTGCCGATGGTGATATTTGGTATTTATCGGCCAGTCGGTTTAAGACGGCATTGAGCTTGGAGTATTTATCCGAACCGACAAAAACGCCTTCAAAATAGCCATGCTGGAGGACAGACCAGGCCTGAATCACGACGTCGTTGAGGCGGCAGTATTCGAAAATGCTACCGTCGCGCATATTTGCGGCTGTTCCCTCCATGTTGACGTGGAAGCCAGATTCAAAGGCAGGTGAAAAAGCTGCGCTCAATTGGAGCTGATTTGCCACCAAAGGCTGCTTGATCTCTTTTTTGAGTAGCTCCATCATCATAGGATTCTGGTTGGACACTCCAAAATCAAGGACCTTTCCTTGAGATTTGAGCAGATCAAAAGCTTCAGCGATTTCACTGGGCTCCATCAGGGCATCTGGTCGATGCAATAGCAGAGAGTCCAGATGATCCACGCCTAAGCGCTGTAAAATACCGTTTGTTGCCTCTAGGATATAGTCTTTGGAAAAGTCAAAGTAGGTGAATTCTTCTATGCGGATCCCCACCTTGGACTGAATCCACATCTTAGCCCGCAGGTCAGGTCGATTTTTAAGCACTTGTCCCAGAATTTCTTCGCACTTGCCTCTACCGTAGATATCGGCTAAGTCAAAAGCATTGATTCCGACTGACAAGGCTGTTTCGACCAGTTCTTCCACCTCTTTGGGTGTCATTTGGGCAATTCGCATCAGCCCTATGATAATCTGGGAAATTTCCCTCTTGCTTTCCCCAAATTCAAGATATTTCATAAGCTCTTCTCCTCGTGTCATCTTACTCCCAGTATAAGCTAAACCCGCTCCAAAGTCAAAAACGACTAGCTAGATCGAACTTTGGAGAAAATGTGTAGAAAATTCTCGTTTTGGCTAATGAAATTTGGCTGACTTTGTCGGAAAAGTAGAAGATTTGACAAAAACTTGGCTTCCTGATAGAATAAGAATGTCTTAAAGACAAATAACTTCTTCTTGGTTGCAGGAATTGCCAAGCCTGTCACTCGGATGAAGCGTAAAGAAAAGGAGCTTATCATGGCAATCTCAAAAGAGAAAAAAAATGAAATCATTGCACAATATGCACGTCACGAAGGTGATACAGGTTCAGTAGAGGTTCAAGTTGCTGTCCTTACTTGGGAAATCAACCACCTTAACGAACACATCAAACAACACAAAAAAGACCACGCTACTTACCGTGGTTTGATGAAGAAAATCGGTCGCCGTCGTAACTTGCTTGCATACTTGCGTAAAAACGATGTTAACCGTTACCGTGAGTTGATCAACTCTCTTGGACTTCGTCGCTAATCTTGCGTTTAAAACGTTTCTATACTTCGTTGACTTCGTCTCGTCGCCTAGTCTATGAACGTTTTATCTAGCAAGAATAAAGCTCTCTGATCTCAGAGGGCTTTTTTATTTTCACTAGAATTTTAGTCTGAGCTCAAGTTAGCTCTCTGACTTTATAGGTTTTTCGTTATCCTTACTTTGTCTTCGATCAGTACAATTTTTAGCTCTCCTTGAATTTTTTAGAAAATCTTGCTAAACTGTAGCTACTAAGATAAAAACACAGTTCTGGTTGGTAGTCCAGACGCAAAAAATCCATTTTTGTCAGTAACCTTCCTCCTTGGTTGTCCATTCTTAGGGATTTTTTTAAGGAGGTGCTGTCATGGATAGGATTTCAATGACGCTGACAGTTTATTTTGAAGAGGGATTTTGGCACGGTCTTTTTGAGCAGGAACATGCTCAATCTTATAGAGTTTGCCGAGTCACCTTTGGTGCAGAGCCTAGTACGCAGGAATTGTTGGATTTTCTAGACCGTTATTATCATCGGTTGCAGTTTAGTCCTAGCATCAGAGTGAAGGAGAAGACTAAGTCCATCAGTCCTAAACGCCTGCAGAGACAGGCTAAAAAAGAGCAGATGGCTTCACTTTCTTCAAAGTCTCAGGAAGCGCTGAAGCTACAATTTGAAGAGCAAAAACAAATCGCTCAAGTCAAGCGCAAGCAGCAGAAAGAACTGGCTAAGCAAAGGAAATTCGAACTCAAACAGCAAAAACGATTGGAAAAGCAAAAGGGGCATTGAGCCTGGTTTTTCTGATTGCTATGAAAAGTCTTCTGTCGGGAGGCTTTTTTTGTTTCTTAAACAAATTTCCCTGCCTCGAAACTATACCAATTTTATGTTGACAAATGTCAAATCGGTGTGTATAATGTCTTTGTCTCTCGATAAAAAGATAAATAAGACTATACCAATTTTCAATAAAGGAGGAACTAGCTTTTTGCTGGCAAAGGGCTAGAAATAAATCTATGTGTGGAATCGTCGGAGTTGTGGGAAACCGCAATGCAACAGATATTTTGATGCAAGGACTTGAAAAGTTAGAATACCGAGGCTATGACTCAGCTGGAATTTTTGTGACAACAGGAGAAAAATCTAGTCTGGTCAAGTCTGTTGGCCGGATTGCAGATCTTCGTGCCAAGATTGGCATGGATGTGGCAGGTTCAACAGGTATTGGGCATACGCGCTGGGCAACCCACGGAAAACCAAGTGAGAATAACGCCCATCCTCATACTTCTCAGACAGGCCGTTTTGTTTTGGTTCACAACGGTGTGATTGAAAATTACCTGGATATCAAAAATAACTATCTTGCTGGCCATGATTTTAAAGGGCAGACAGATACAGAAATTACAGTTCATTTGATTGGGAAATTCGCGGAAGAAGATGGTCTCTCTGTTCTTGACGCCTTCCGCAAGGCTCTTCACATTATCGAAGGTTCCTACGCTTTTGCCTTGGTAGACGCTCAAGATCCTTCTACAATCTACGTTGCCAAAAACAAATCTCCGCTTTTGATCGGCTTGGGCGACGGCTACAATATGGTCTGCTCCGATGCCATGGCTATGATTCGCGAGACTAGCGAATATATGGAAATCCATGATAAAGAGTTGGTTATCGTGACGGCTAATAGCGTAGAAGTGCAAGATTATGAAGGCAATGTTCTTGAACGTGGTAGCTATACTGCTGAGCTAGACCTGTCTGATATCGGCAAAGGCACTTATCCTTACTACATGCTGAAGGAAATTGATGAGCAGCCGACCGTGATGCGGAAGCTGATTAGCACCTATGCGGATGAAAATAATAAAATGCTGATTGATCCAGCCATCATCAAGACAGTCCAAGAAGCGGATCGCATTTATATCATTGCTGCTGGAACTTCTTATCATGCGGGTTACGCTTCTAAACGGATGTTGGAAGAACTGACGGATACGCCAGTTGAACTGGGTATTTCTTCAGAATGGGGCTATGCTATGCCGCTTCTGAGCAAGAAGCCACTTTTCATCTTTATCAGCCAATCTGGTGAGACAGCTGATAGTCGCCAAGTCTTGGTCAAGGCCAATGAACTGGGCATTCCTAGCTTGACAGTGACTAATGTGCCAGGTTCAACCTTGTCTCGTGAAGCCAAGCATACCCTGCTTCTCCATGCTGGACCAGAAATTGCCGTGGCTTCAACCAAAGCCTACACCGCGCAGATCGCTGCCCTAGCTTTCTTGGCTAAGGCGGTCGGTGATGCCAATGGCAATGAGAAAGCCAAGAAGTTTGAGTTGGTTCATGAGCTGTCTATCGTAGCCCAGTCTATCGAGTCTACCCTTTCTGAAAAAGAACTGATCGAAAGCAAAGTCCGTGACCTGTTGGCGGAAACTCGCAGTGCCTTTTATATCGGTCGTGGTCAGGACTATTATGTGGCAATGGAAGCCAGCCTTAAGCTTAAGGAGATTTCCTACATTCAGTGTGAAGGCTTTGCGGCAGGAGAGCTCAAGCATGGTACTATTTCTCTGATTGAAGAGGGAACACCTGTGCTAGCTCTGCTTTCAGACGAAGTCTTGGCTAGCCATACTCGCGGAAATGTTTCTGAGGTTGTGGCGCGTGGAGCCAAAGTTTTGACCATTGCGGAGGAAAATGTGGCTAAGGATGGAGACGATATTGTCCTGAGTCAAGTTCACCCTTATTTGTCACCAATTTCTATGGTGGTTCCAACTCAATTGATTGCATATTTTGCAACCTTGCACCGTGGATTGGATGTGGATAAACCACGCAATCTCGCTAAGTCTGTAACGGTAGAATAACTGTCTTAATGAATCTCGATAAGAATACCAAGCCTCAGATTTTTCTGGGGCTTTTGGTATGGTATTTGGTGATGGAGCTCTTTGGAAGTCTCTTTCTATCATGACAAAACCATGTTATTCTATGCAGATAGACAATAGGTTGAGCATCATTTTTGCATATATTACTAGTTAGTGATAAAATGTTTTCATCTTAAATATCAGGAGGACAAAACATGGTGGAATTAGGTATTTCTACTTTTGGAGAGACAACGACACTAGAGGGGACAGGGCAGACCTATACTCATGACGAGCGGATTCGTCAGCTGGTAGCAGAGATTGAGCTGGCAGACAAGGTGGGACTGGACGTGTATGGTATTGGAGAGCATCACCGAGAGGACTTTGCCGTCTCTGCACCGGAGATTGTGCTGGCGGCTGGTGCGGTCAAGACAGAGAAGATTCGCTTGACTAGTGCTGTCAGTGTCTTGTCGAGCTTGGATCCTATTCGAGTCTATCAGCAGTATGCGACGATTGATGCATTGTCAAATGGCAGAGCAGAGGTCATGGCTGGCCGTGGTTCTTTTATCGAGTCCTTTCTGCTCTTTGGCTATGACTTGAAGGATTATGAAGAGCTTTTTGATGAAAAGTTGGATCTGCTCCTCTATGCTAGTGCCGAGACGCGGTTGAATTGGAAGGGTAAGCTGACGCAGACTATTGACAATCGGGAAGTCTACCCACGGGCGGTGCAAGAAACATTGCCAGTTTGGGTAGCGACGGGGGGCAATGTTGAGTCCACCATTAAGGTCGCCCAGAAGGGTCTGCCAATTGCGTATGCCATTATCGGTGGACAACCTAAGCACTTCAAACCCTTGCTGGATGCGTATCGCCGGATTGGGCAGGAAAGTGGCCACTCAGATGAAAAGTTGAAGATCGCTGCTCACTCTTGGGGCTGGGTCATGGAGGATAATGAGGAGGCGGTCCGGACTTACTTCCATCCGACCAAGCAGGTAGTGGACGCTATCTCTAAGGACCGCCCTCACTGGCGGGAGATGACCTATGAGCAATACCTAGATCAGGTAGGACCAGAGGGGGCCATGTTTGTCGGTAGCCCTGAAAAGGTCGCTCAGAAATTGATCAAGATGATAGACGAGCTGGGACTGGACCGCTTCATGCTGCATCTGCCGTTGGGCTCGCTTCCGCATGAGCAGGTTCTCCAGTCTATCGAACTCTTTGGCACTAAGGTTGCACCGCTTGTGCGGGAGTATTTTGCAGTTAAGGGTAAGTAAAATCGAAGTAGAGGTCTTTTGATAAAGATTGCCTATCTCTCCCATAGAAAATATATATCTTGCCTTTCTAAAAATAGTAAGAAAAACAGGTTTTTTATAGAAAGCTGAAAAACCTTGATAAAGCTAGCTCGAGCTAGCTTTTTTAATTTACTCTTATAAATATTTTTAATCGGGCTGATAGGAAATATATATTTGGAAAGCTCACTTTTCAGTGATATGATAATAGCAATCAAAATGAAAAGGAGCAAGATATGTCTAAAAGAGAGTTGGTTTTAAAAGCTTTTAAGGGAGAAAAAGTTGATCGAGTGCCAGTTGGTTTCTGGCATCATTTTACCAGCGAGGATGAGTGGCTGGCTGGTTTTGGCAATCGGGCCATTATTGAGAAAAATCTGACAGGGCATCAAGCGTTTCTAACAGAAGTCAAGCCAGACTTTGTCAAACTGATGAGTGATGGTTATTTTGCCTATCCTAACGAGAGCTTGAAGAAAGTCCAATCTATCAAGGAGTTGGCAGATATTGAGCCGCTAGGTGCTGACCATCCTTGGATTAGTGAGCAGGTGGAGCTGGTTCAGAAGATTAGGGCTGGCTTTACAGAGGACTTGGTCGCTATTTACAATATTTTTGCACCAGTAACCTACTTCAAATGGCTGGTTGGCAAGGTTGCTGGAGGAGATGACATCATTGCAGATTTTCTAGCAGAAGATGCGGAAGTGACAAAGCGGGTGCTGGATGTGATTGCTCAAGATATTGCGGCTCTGACAGAGCGGATCATCAAGGAAGCCGGTGCAGATGGAATTTACCTCAGCGTTCAGAGCATTCAGGATGCGAGAGTGTCGGCCGAAGATTACAAGGCTTACATTGCTCCTAGTGAATTAGCGGTGCTGGAAGCAGCCAATGCAGCTGGCGGAGTAAATGTTCTGCATATTTGTGGCTACGAAGGCGCGCGAAATGACGTTCATCTTTTCACAGATTATCCAGCTCAAGTTATTAACTGGGCAGTGGGGCCAGAAGGCATCAGCTTGGCAGAAGGTCGTAAATTATTTGGCGGTCGGACCGTTCTCGGTGGCTTTGAAAATGGCAAGACTGGTTTGCTCTACACAGGTAGCCAAGAAGCTATTCAAAATGAGACTAAGCGCTTGATAGCAGAGGCTGGCAAGGATGCTTTGATTATCGGGGCTGACTGCACCATCCCAAGCGATATTGATCCAGAGCGGATTGAGTGGGTTCGCCAAGCAGCAAGTTTAGCATAAAAAGGAGACGAAAGAATGAGTAAGAAAAAATGGATTATCGGTGGAGCAGCTGTGATTGCTATTGTTGCCGCAACTTATTTGGGACGGACCTTGACAGGGGCTTCGTCCAGCAAGGCGAGTAGTGCGGCATCAGGCAGTGACAAGGTCACGACTTTAAAAGTAGCTCATACGCAAAACTATGTTCCTTACGACTTTTTGGACGAAAAAGGCCAGTCAGATGGCTATGAAGTAGCGGTACTCAAGGCCATTGATGAAAAATTGCCAGATTATCAGTTCGAATATACTGGCACCAGTGACGAAGATCTTTTGATTGGTTTGGAATCTGGGAAATATGATATCGGAACCAAGGGAGCTTGGTACACTGAAGAGCGGGCTAAGAAGTTCATCATTCCAGAAAGTCCTATCGGAGCTAGTATCATCGGCTTCACCATTCGAAAAGCGGATGCAAATAAATTTAAAAATATTGATGATTTTGCCAAAGAAAAAGGGAAATTGGTGCCGATTTCGCCACAAAATGCTCAATGGACAGTGATTGAAGAGTACAACAAAAAGCACAATGCTAGTCCAATTGAGTTGACCGCAGCAGAGTCTTTTCAGATAGCGGATGCCTATGCTTGGGTCTTGGAAGGTCGCTATGATGCCTTCTTTGATATCAAATTGTCCTTTGAAAAAGCAGTGACAGACAAGGAAGGTTCCTACCATCAGTATGCGGACCAGTTGAGTTGGTTCCCTTATAAGGGTATCCCTACTTATCCACTCATTCATAAAGATAAAAAGAATGAAGAGTTTGCCAAAGCCTATGAAAAGGCTATTAAAGAGCTGGAAAAAGATGGGACACTCTCTAAATTATCGGAAAAATACTTTGGTGAAGATGTCTTTTCTTATGTAGATAAAGACTAAAAGCTGGAGAAAGGAGACCGTATGGTCGCTTATGATTTGTCCCGTGTTTTTGGCCTGCTGCCTGGTTTGTTACAGGCCTTGCCGACTACTTTATGGATTATGTTCGTGACGGTTTTAATTGGCTCCTTGCTAGGTGGTCTGTTGGCCTGGGCTCAGGTTGCGGAGGAGCAGGCTTTTGCTGGTCTGGCTAGAGGGTATATATTTATCCTTCGGTGTACACCGCCTATTGTCTTGCTCTTCTTGGTCTTCTATGGCATTCCAGAGTTTTTAAAATGGTGGTTGGGACTGGATATCAATAATTGGTCACGGACCGTATTTGTCATCATTACTATGATTCTGCTCTTTGCGGCCATGATTGCAGAAGTCTTCAAGGCAGCCTATCTAGCTGTTCCCAAGGGACAGAGCGAGGCAGGTCTCAGTATTGGTTTGACACCCGTGCAGACTTTTCTGCGCATCGTCCTGCCACAGGCTTTTCGCATCGCCCTGCCCAATCTGACTACTGCCCTTCTTAATCTCATGCGGGATGCTGCGCTGGCTTATACGATTGGGGCAGTGGATGTCATGGGAGCAGGGCAAAATCTTATCAGTCGTAATCTGGGCAATTATTCCCTCGAAACCTATACAGCGGTGGCCTTGATTTACTGGGGAATTGCCCTAGTGGTTTCGCTGGCTTCCCAGCTTCTGGAAAAAAGTCTGACAGTCAAGGAGAGGTGAAGCATGGATTTGAATTATATTGTAAATACCTTTCTGGTCACTTTGAAGGGCATACCGGTAACCCTGATCATTATGGTGGTGGCCATTCTGCTCAGCTTTATTCCGGCTCTGCTCCTGGCTCTAGGTCAGATTTATAAAGTTCGAGGTGTGAGGACCTTTTCGGTGGTTTATCTGGCCTTCATTCGGGCGACGCCGCCCATTTTACTTATCCTCTTTTTCTACAGTCTATTTCCTAGCTTGCTGAATCAATTTTTCAAAAGTCTGGGCAGTCAGGTAGATGTCTTTAAGTTCAATCCACTTTACTATGCTTTCATCATCTATAGCTTGATGACAACAGGGAGTTTATCGGAAATCTTGCGCTCTGCCATTTTGACAGTGGATAAAGGACAGTTAGAAGCGGCGCAGGCTATTGGTTTAACGAATTTTCAAGCCTATCGGAGGATTGTTTTTCCTCAGGCATTGCGCTCTGCCCTGCCTAATCTGGCCAATCTGGTTATCAATTTGGTTAAGGGAACCTCACTGGTATTTGTCATGACAGTGAAAGATATTACAGCTTTGGCTAAGGTCGAAGCCTCCCATTCTTATCAGTATTCAGAGTCTTACTTAGTGATTTTTGTTATTTATCTCATTATCTGTGGCTTGATTCAGTGGATGTTTAGGGGCTTGGAAAAGCGCTACGCTCTTGCTTAGGAAGGAAAGATTATGTTAGAAGTAAAACAGATCTCCAAACGATTTGGAGAGCACCAGGTGCTGGCAGATGTCAGTCTCAGAGTCAATCAAGGCGACGTTGTAGTAATTCTTGGTCCCTCAGGCTCTGGGAAAACAACATTTCTGCGCTGTCTGAATCACTTAGAAAAAGCGGATAGTGGTCAGTTGACTTTGGCTGGTAAGGACTATGATTTGGCTAAACTCAGCAAAAAAGAGATTTTGGAAATTCGCAGAAAGACAGCCTTTGTCTTCCAGCATTATAATCTCTTTGCCAATAAAACAGCCCTTGAAAATATCTTAGAGGGCTTAGTGATCGCTCGTAAGATACCGAGAGAAGAAGCGCTTGAGATTGCGGAAGAGTCCTTGAAGCGCGTGGGACTTTTAGCCTACAAGGACTACTATCCTTCTCAGCTATCAGGGGGTCAGCAGCAACGGATTGGGATTGCCCGCGCCATTGCTGTTAAGCCAGACGTTATCCTGCTGGATGAGCCAACTTCGGCTCTAGATCCGGAACTGGTCGGCGAAGTGCTCAGTGTCATGAAACAGCTGGCTCAGGAGGGAGTGACCATGGTCGTTGTGACCCACGAGATGAGCTTTGCCCGCGATGTGGCCAACCATGTCATCTTTATGGACGGAGGTCACATCATCGAAGAAAATCCTCCACAGGAATTCTTCACCAGTCCCAAGGAAGAGCGGACTAAGCAGTTTCTGTCCCGCATTCTGTCGGATGCCAGCTATAGTGTAGAGTATATGATTTAACTTGTATCAAAATAGAGAAGCTTTCTTCACATTTCTATGTGGGGGAAGTTTTTTGACTTTTAAAAAATTATGTAAATTTTTTGTTAAAACCTATTGACAAGGGAGTAAAAAGGATGTATAATTACAACTGTAAACAAAAAGTTTACACAGAATTTATTCAGAAGATGAGGATATAGCCAGTAGGCGATTATTTTTGGGAGGATTAAAAATTATGTAACATTATATTCTTCTGAAATAGATCCAACTCATCCATAAAGTAAGAGACTGAAGGAGTCTTAATTTTTGGAAATAGAATAAGTTATGTAAAATAATAGATAGGAGAAGATCTCCGATATGAACATAAATGTATAGTAAGTAAGAAAGAGATTTCTTATCTGAAACTTTAGCAAATGAAAAAATGATATAAAAACGTATAAAAAGTGAGGAAAAATGATGAATAACAATTACAACAATTTTAACAATATGGACGACCTTTTCAACCAACTCATGGGGCGCATGGGTGGCTACAACAGCGAACACCGGCGCTACTTGATTAATGGTAGAGAGGTCACACCGGAAGAGTTTGCTCAGTACCGGGCTACTGGCAAGCTTCCTGGTCAAATGACTAGCGAACAGGATGTGCAAGCTGGAGCGCATGGACCTAAGCAAGATGGCATTCTGGCTAAGCTAGGTCGCAATCTGACTCAAGAAGCGCGTGATGGTAAGCTGGATCCAGTCATTGGACGCAATAAGGAAATCCAAGAAACAGCTGAAATCCTTTCCCGCCGTACTAAGAATAATCCGGTTCTGGTCGGAGATGCCGGAGTTGGTAAGACAGCTGTCGTAGAAGGTTTGGCTCAGGCTATCGTCAATGGTGATGTGCCAGCGGCCATCAAGAACAAGGAAATTATTTCTGTTGATATTTCTGGCTTGGAAGCTGGTACTCAATATCGTGGTAGCTTTGAAGAAAATATCCAAAACTTAGTCAATGAAGTCAAGGAAGCTGGCAACATTATCCTCTTCTTTGATGAAATCCATCAAATTCTGGGAGCAGGTAGCACAGGAGGAGATAGCGGTTCTAAGGGCTTGGCGGATATTCTCAAACCAGCGCTTTCTCGTGGTGAGCTGACTGTCATCGGGGCCACTACTCAGGACGAGTACCGCAATACCATTCTCAAAAATGCGGCTCTGGCTCGTCGTTTCAATGAAGTCAAGGTCAATGCGCCGTCTGCCGAAGATACCTATAAAATCCTTCAAGGTATTCGTGACTTGTACGAAAAACATCACAATGTTATCCTGCCGGATGAAGTGCTGAAAGCGGCTGTGGACTACTCAGTTCAGTATATTCCACAACGGAGCTTGCCAGACAAGGCGATTGACCTGGTCGATGTGACTGCTGCCCACTTGGCAGCCCAACATCCAGTGACTGATGTTCATGCAGTTGAGCATGAGATTGCTGAGCAGAAGGCTAAGCAGGAAACAGCTGTTGAAAAAGAAGACTATGAAGCAGCTCTGAATGCCAAGACCCGCATTGAAGAGCTGGAAAAGAAAATTCAAAACCACACAGAGGATATGAAGGTAACGGCGACAGTCAACGATGTAGCAGAATCTGTTGAACGGATGACGGGTGTGCCGGTATCTCAAATGGGGGCTAGCGACATTGAGCGCCTCAAGGGCATGAATGACCGTCTCAAAGCTAAAGTTATCGGTCAAGACAAGGCTGTAGAAGCTGTGGCGAGAGCCATTCGCCGTAACCGTGCAGGCTTTGACGAAGGCAACCGTCCGATCGGAAGCTTCCTCTTCGTTGGTCCAACTGGTGTCGGTAAGACTGAGTTGGCTAAGCAACTAGCTCTAGATATGTTCGGTACCAAGGATGCTATCATCCGTCTGGATATGTCTGAATACAGTGACCGTACAGCCGTTTCCAAGCTGATTGGTACGACTGCGGGCTATGTCGGCTATGATGATAACAACAACACCCTGACCGAGCGTGTCCGCCGCAATCCATACTCTATCATTCTCTTGGATGAGATTGAAAAGGCTGATCCACAAGTGATTACCCTTCTCCTTCAAGTTCTGGATGATGGTCGCTTGACAGATGGACAAGGAAATACAGTCAACTTCAAGAACACGGTTATTATCGCGACATCTAATGCAGGATTTGGCTATGAAGCAGGTCTGGAAGAGGATGCTGAAAAGCCTAATTTGATGGATCGACTCAAAGCTTATTTCCGTCCAGAGTTCCTTAATCGTTTCAATGCAGTGATCGAGTTCTCTCATCTCAAGAAAGAAGACCTGATGGAGATTGTGAATCTCATGTTGGTTGAAGTAAATCAAACCTTGAGCAAGAAAGAAATTGATCTGGCTGTATCTGATGCAGCTAAGGAATTCCTGCGCGACGCTGGATATGACCAAGTCATGGGTGTTCGTCCGCTTCGCCGTGTTATCGAGCAACAAATCCGTGACAAGGTGACTGACTTCCACTTGGATAATCTAGATGCTAAGCACTTAACTGCAGATATGGAAGATGGAACTTTGGTGATCCGTGAAAAATCAGCAGAATAACAGCCGATCACTCTCAAAATGCCAAAAAGAGGCTGGGACAAAAGTCCTAGCCTCTCAATTGTCTTTGGATTGTCGAGCAAGACGCAGTGGTTGAGTGGGCTCTACTCCGCTGATTTCATCAGCTTTTACAGCCCTACTCAACTGTGCGGAGGTGGGACGACAAAATCGAATTCTAACGAATTACTGATTTCTGTCCCAGGCTCTTTTTTAGTCAATCCTGCCAAAGTCATTGCTTTGTTAGCAGGAGCATTTTTGGTCTTGGTGTTCAGATAAAAAATCTCCAATCAGCTGACGGGAGATTTCCTTATTTTTTTCGATATTGACTGGGTGTCATTTGATAGTATTTTTTAAATTGCCGGTTGAAATTAGAAAGGTTATTAAAACCAGACTGGCTGGAGATTTCTAGAACCGACAGGGTGGAGTGCTGGAGGAGCTCGGCAGCCTTGCGCAGGCGGAATTGAATCAGATATTCAATGCAAGAAACGCCCAGATGTTTTTTGAAGAAATTCATGAAGTGCGTCGGACTGTAGCCGCAAATACTAGACAGCTGATCAATAGAGAGTTCTTCCTGATAATGCTCATTGATATAGTCGATGATAGATCGAATTTTCTCTTCCTTGCGGTAGCCCTCGGCAGACAGCTCCTTAGAAACGATATAGTCATTCTCAAAGAGCAAGTAGAAGAGCTGGTTAAGCTGGGCCTTGAGTTGGAATTCATAGTAGTTCTTTTGGCAATAACCCGTTTCCATAGTAGCCAGCAGGCATTGACGAATTTCCTCATAGGCTTGATCAGTTGGCTTGATGACATGGACAAAGTCCAGTTGACCATTGTAGAGAGGCTGTAGGTAGTGGATACTAGCATGATCCATGGCCGAATAGCCCATTAAGTCCAAGTGAAAGTTAATGGCATCCATGTAGTGGCGCTGCTGCTCAATCGGATGAATGGAGTGAAGGGCATTGGGACGAATCAGGACAATATCGCCTTTGTGACTGTTAAAATAATGATCGTCGATATGAAATTGGGCACTGCCTTCGTGGACGTAAATGATTTCAACATCGGTGTGCCAGTGGAAGAGGATGTCAGGCTGGCCGTTTTCCGTAATGGTCCGAGTCAGAGAATAGGGGGTCCCTTGATTCTTATATTCAGTAGTTTTGTGCAATTGGCCCAAATCCATCATAACGCCCTCCTTCGTAGAATACTATCATTTTTTAAAGTAATTAGATTGGAAAATGTGTTTGCCAACTATTATAATATAATTAAAAAGAAAATGAAAGCAGGAAAATAGAGAGGAGAAAATTTTCTGAAAGTCTAGTTTAGGCTGGCAGAGTGGACGAACCATTTAAGAATATTTGGCTACCATCCAGCTCCTTATAGAATAAGAAAAGTGTGGAATCTATGGCTCTTTCGAGCTCATGTTGCTTCCACACTTTTTTGTGCTGTGTTATCTAGCGGCCTTTTGTTCTTTATGTTTGTGAAGGATAAAGGAGTTTGAAAAACTCAGGCTTGCTAGTACAAAAAGAAGAAGGGTTGTTGCTGGATAGCTAAGGGAGATATGATTGGTTTTGATGATAAAGAGAAGGGCAAAGGCAAGAATGGCAAAGAAGATGCTAAGGCTCCAAGTCATTCGGCGACTGAATAAATGCTGCTCAAAGAGCAGAGGAATGAGGAGACAGCCTAGAAGAAGGCTCGTTGGGAAAACGACATACTCGGCAGAAAAAATTGTCAAGATACTCAGAGTGACAAACAGGCAGCTAAGTACATGATGGGTATAGTTGAGCCAATTTATTTTCATTGGAAAACCTCCTTTTGATGATTGTTTGGATACGGTTGATGGTGTAAACACCACACTTTCACACCTTTATTATAAGTCTTTAAAAGTAAAAAGCAAGCGATTACAATCATATTTACTCAGCCTGTCAATCTTTTTCATTACTCTGAATTATCAGATATTTTCAAGTCTCCTGGGACTTCTTTTTCTTTCAAAAAATAGATTTTTTCGGTATAATAGTCAAAGATAGTCAATGTTAGAGAAGACTTGAATGCTTATTTTTAGATATAACAGATAGAAAGGTATATCATGGGCATCAAAAATACCTCGGATAGTATAGAAGAATATATCAAAACAATTTTAGCGCAGGCGGGCATGGTCGAGCTCAAGCGCAGTGAGTTAGCCGATGTTTTTCAGGTGGTTCCGAGTCAGATCAATTATGTGATTAAGACACGTTTTACGGAGAGTCGGGGCTATATCGTGGAGAGTAAGCGCGGTGGCGGTGGCTATATCAGGATTGGTAAGATTGAATTTTCCGATCAGCACCAAATGCTGTCTGATTTGTTGACCAATGTCGGTGAGTCGCTCAGCCAGCCAGTTTTTTCAGATGTTTTGCAGCTGCTCTTTGATGAAGAAATTATCAGTCAGCGTGAGGGAGATCTGCTCCTAGCGAGTGCCAGCGATGCTGTCTTGGGGGCAGAGGCTCCGAGGATTCGAGCCAGAATGTTACGGAAAATTTTGCAGCAATTAGATAGAAAAGGAAATTAAGAATATGAATTATTCAAAAGCTTTAGTAGAAAGCTTAGAGGCGGCTCAACTTTTAGCCGGTCATTTTGCTACTGATTATTTAGAATCGTGGCAGGTGCTGATGGCTTTGGCTAATAATCCCTACAGCGTGGCAGGCTCGGCTCTAAATGAATTCCCTATTGAAGTGGATAAACTGGAAGAAGCAGCCTTTGACATTACTGGAAAAGAGTACCAAAAAAAGGGTGGTTTTGACTTATTGCCTTTCTCTCACCGTTTGGAGGAGCTCTTTGCTCAAGCAGGGCAGATTGCAGAAGCCGTCCATGCTAAAAGCCTAGGCACAGAGCACCTGCTCCTAGCCATGCTATTTGATCGTGGGACCTTGGCAGCTCGTGTGCTAGAAGCTGCAGGTTTCGGCTATGATGATAAGAGTTCAGCCCCTCGATTTAGTGATTTGCGAAAGGTTTTAGAGCAGCGTGCTGGCTGGGGCAGAGAGGAAATCAAGTCTATTCGCTCACTAAATAAAAACACAGCCTCTGCCAAGCAAACCATGGCGAATATGATGGGCATGCCTCCTTCAACCAGCGGTGGTCTGGAAGACTATACTCGGGATTTGACAGAACTGGCTCGGGCTGGTCGTCTGGAACCAGTTATCGGTCGGGACGAGGAAATTTCCCGGATGCTTCAGATCCTCAGCCGCAAGACAAAGAATAATCCAGTGCTAGTCGGTGATGCGGGGGTCGGTAAGACAGCTCTGGCTCTGGGCTTGGCTCAACGCGTAGCAGCTGGGCAGGTTCCAGCTGAACTTGCCAAGATGCGCGTCTTGGAACTAGACTTGATGAATGTCGTTGCTGGGACTCGTTTCCGCGGAGACTTTGAAGAGCGGATGAACAATATCATCAATGACATCGAAGAAGACGGCCATGTCATCCTCTTTATTGATGAGCTGCATACTATCATGGGCTCTGGCAGCGGGATTGATTCGACCTTGGATGCGGCCAATATCCTGAAACCTGCTCTGGCCCGTGGAACCTTGCGGACAGTTGGTGCTACGACGCAGGAAGAGTACCAGAAGCATATCGAAAAAGACGCTGCTCTGTCTCGGCGTTTTGCCAAGGTCACTATTGAAGAGCCTACGGTGGCCGACAGCATTGCTATTCTGCAGGGTTTGAGAAAGAGCTATGAGAATCATCACAAGGTGCAGATTAGTGATCAGGCCATTGAAACAGCAGTCAAGTATGCACATCGCTATCTGACCAGCAAGCATTTGCCAGACTCTGCCATTGACCTTTTGGATGAAGCTAGTGCAACGGTGCAGAATAAAGGACCGCAGAATTATAAACAGTCGGATTTGACGCCTGTGGATCAGGCTTTGATGGCTGGAAAGTTGAAAAAAGTCGGTCAGCTACTCGCAAAAGAGCAGGAACCAACTGTTTACAAGCTGAAAGTGGAAGCAGAGGATATCTTAGAGACTCTCAGTCGCTTGTCTGGTATTCCTGTGCAGAAATTAACTCAGACAGATGCCAAAAAATATCTCAACTTGGAAAAAGAACTACACAAGCGGGTTATCGGACAGGATGCAGCAGTTTCGGCTGTCAGTCGAGCTATTCGTCGCAATCAATCGGGTATTCGCACTGGCAAACGCCCCATTGGTTCCTTCATGTTCTTAGGGCCAACGGGTGTCGGGAAGACAGAGCTGGCTAAGGCCTTGGCAGAAGTTCTCTTTGATGATGAATCAGCCCTGATTCGCTTTGACATGAGTGAATATATGGAGAAATTCGCAGCGAGTCGTCTCAACGGGGCGCCCCCAGGCTATGTAGGCTATGAGGAAGGCGGCGAGTTGACGGAGAAGGTTCGCAACCGTCCATATTCTGTTCTTCTCTTTGACGAAGTAGAAAAGGCTCATCCAGATATTTTCAATGTCCTCTTGCAGGTCTTGGATGATGGTCAGCTGACCGATAGCAAGGGCCGCAAGGTGGACTTCTCCAATACCATTATTATCATGACCAGCAATCTGGGGGCAACGGCCCTGCGGGATGATAAGACGGTTGGTTTTGGGGCGCGTGACATCCGCTTTGATCAGGCCAATATGGAAAAACGCATTCTGGAAGAGTTGAAAAAGACCTACCGGCCTGAATTTATCAATCGGATTGACGAAAAGGTGGTCTTCCACAGTCTGTCTGCTGAGGATATGCAGGAAGTAGTCAAGATTATGGTGCAACCGTTGATTAGGAGTCTGGCAGAGCAAGGTATCGTGCTTAAATTCCAAGCTAGTGCCCTGAAACTACTGGCTCAGGAAGGCTACGATCCAGAAATGGGAGCGCGGCCGCTGCGCCGTACCCTGCAGACGCAGGTAGAGGACAAGCTGTCTGAGTTGCTCCTGACTGGAGATTTGGCAGCTGGTCAAACGCTCAAAGTTGGCGTCAAAAACGGTCAACTCAAATTTGAAATGGCTTAGGGAGGATGTGTGCAATGGAAATTCGTGTGATGACAGAAAAGGATTATGCCTCTGTTTACCAGCTGTGGCTCTCTTGCGCTGGTATGGGGCTCAATAACTTAGATGACTCTGAAGAAGGGATTGCCCGCTTTTTGAAGCGCAATCCTGAGACCTGTCTGGTTGCATTGGAAGGGGAGAGCTTTATAGGTGCTATTCTAGTTGGCACAGATGGACGTAGAGCGTACATTTATCATACAGCTGTCCATCCATATTTTCGTAGAAAAGGAGTAGGCAGAGCTCTGGTCGAACAGGCCTTGTCAGCAGTGAAAAGACTTGGTATCCATAAAGTATCGCTGGTCGTTTTTGAAAGAAATGAACTGGGCAACCGTTTTTGGCAGGAGCTGGGATTTTCAGTTAGAAATGATCTGCTTTACCGAGATCAAGGACTAACGGAGATGATTCGACAGGATACATAAAAAGCTGATTTACTTAGCATTCTTGCTAGGCTAGTCAGAAACGTGTTATCCTACTGAAGAATATCGTTTAGAAAGGCAGAAACTGTGTCTCTTCGTTATCTTACTCGAATCGCTCTTCTGGCGGCTGTCTGTGTCGTGCTTCGTTATGCCTTTGCTGGTCTGCCCAATATCAAGCCGATTACAGCGCTGTATTTTCTCTTGGTGGATTTTGAGGACTTGAAGGGCTCGCTTCTGGTCATGTCTATCAGTATCTTTGTATCTTCTTTCCTCTTTGGAATGGGACCATGGGTCCTTTTCCAGATCTTATCCTTTGCGGTGGTCATTTGTCTATGGTATCTGCTGTATCGGCGACTAGGCTTGTTTGGTCAGAGTATGTTGGCCTTGCTTTTAGCCTTTAGCTATGGTCTTGTGATTGATGGTATCACAGCTTTGCTTTATCAAATGCCTTGGTGGACTTATGTGGCGGCAGGAGCAGGCTTCAATCTAGCTCATGCCTGCTCAACCATGCTCTTTTATCCTATTTTATATTTTATTTTAAGGAGACTTTATCATGAAAAAAATCTTTAGCTTACTTACGCTTACCTTTGCTCTCTTTTTAGTGGGCTGTAGCAATAATCAAACAAAAAACGATACCAGCTCTAGTTCGGCTGCTTCTTCCGTCAAAAAGGAACTGAAAATTAGCATCAGTATTGCACCAGAAGGTCAGGAGAAGAGCGAGAAAACGGTGGCTGTTGAAGAAGGAAAGACAGCTATGGATGCTTTGAAGAAGGCCTATAAGGTCGAAGAAAAAGATGGTTTTATCACTTCGATTGACGGTCATGCTCAGGATGAAGCAAAGGGCCTCTACTGGATGTTTAAGGTCAACGGAGAAATGGCTCCTAAGGGTGCCAATCAAATCACGCTCAAGGATGGAGACAAGCTGGAATTCTACCAAGAAGTCTATCAGCAATAAATCTTGTAGAAAAAGAATCTGATGCTTAAGACATTAGGTTCTTTTTTTGCGCTTAATGCAGTTTTAAAGTGTCTGAAAAATATTTTTATAAAATTTTATAAAAAACTATTGACAAAAGAAAAATATAGTTTATAATAAAACCATAGAAATAATAAAATATAATAAAAAGGTTAAGCGTATGAAAGAAAAAATTGCAATCGTCTTTGGAACCTTTGCTCCCTTGCATCAGGGGCATATCGATTTGATTCAGAAGGCGAAGCGTTCTTACGACAAGGTGCGCGTGGTGGTTTCTGGTTATCAGGAAGACCGTGGAGAGGAAGCAGGTCTGTCTCTGCAGAAGCGATTCCGTTATACTCGTGAGACCTTCGCAGATGATGAACTGACTCAGGTTTATAAACTAGACGAAACGTCTTTTCCCCGCTATCCTCTGGGTTGGGACAAGTGGCTGTCGACTTTATTAGAGTTGGTGGGCTATGATGCAGAAGGTGAAGAGCTGATTTTCTTTGTCGGAGAGGCTGATTATCAGGCCGAGTTGGAAAAGCGTGGCTTCAAAACTTCTTTTGAGGAGCGACAGTTTGGGATTTCAGCTACGATGATTCGGGAAAATCCTAGCCTTTATTGGAAATATATCGCCCAACCTTTCCGCCGTCACTTTACCAAGAAAGTGCTGATTATGGGTAGCGCCAGTAATGGTAAAACGACCTTGGCTAAGGATTTGGCTCGCTACTATGATGCTCCAGTTAGTCTAGAATATGCTCGAGAATACCAGATTCAAAATAACGTACGAGACGATGAGTTGACACCTAAGGATTACTATTATCTACTTCTGGGGCAATACGCTCAGACTTCTCGCCTCATTGACAGCAACGCAAACCGTGGTCTGGTCGTGGCCGATACAAATTCGCTAGTAACCAAGGCCTACTATGACTACTATCTGAAAGAAAGTCCCGTTCAAGACGAGGAGACAGATACCTTTGACAATCTCTTTGCCAGCATTTTGTCTAAGGAAAAATGGGATTTGATTCTCTTTGCTGAGCCGGTCGGAGCCTATGTCAACGATGGCTTTCGCGATATGAGCATGGCAGACGAGGCTATCCGCAGTGATTTTTCTAGCTATTTGAAAAGGCTGAAAGAGGAGTGTTTAGCTCATATTCCGACGGTCTATCTGGCTGGCAGTTATTTTGACAATTATCAGGCGGCTAAAGAAGCGATCGACATGATTTATCAAGCAGATTAAAAAAGAAAGTGGTAAAATAGAATGGTAGTAAAAAATCAAAAACTCTCACCTGCAGCTCTCTCCGCAGGACTAAAACAAAAATCTCAAACCTTTGCTCGGAATTTTCAGAATGTCTGTGCAGCAGCTAAAGAACAGGGCTTTAGCGGTATTGCCAAATTGCTCTGGCAGGATTTATTTGGCGGGCGTAGCTTGTCTCAATGGCTCTACTTGATTGCTCTTTCCAGTCTGCCCTTCATTCTGGAGTTTACCAGTGGGCAGGAGCAGCATGACTGGTTGGGACTCTTTGCTTCCTGGACAGGCATCGTCTGCGTCATCCTAGTAGCTGAGGGGCGGGCCAGCAATTACCTCTTTGGAGCTGTTAATTCGGCGATTTATCTCATTTTGTCCTTCCAGGCTAGCTTTTATGGAGAAGTGCTGACTACGGTTTACTTCTTTATCATGCAGCCGATTGGCCTTTATACTTGGCTGTCCAACCGAGTCAATGAACAAGATAAGACAGAGCCTTCTCATTTTGAAGCTAAGAAGTTAGACTGGCGTGGCTGGCTTAAATATTTGGCCTTGACTGCCTTGATTTGGATTGGCATGGGGTTTGCTTATAAGAGCATTCACAGTCACCGGCCTTTCCGCGATAGTGTGACAGATGCGACCAATGGAATCGGCCAGCTTCTCATGACGGGGCTCTATCGCGAGCAATGGATTTTCTGGATTGCGACCAATCTCTTCAGTATCTACCTCTGGTGGGGTAGCAACCTTCATATCCAGGCCATGTACTGGGTCTATACCCTCAATAGTATCGTCGGCTGGTATCAGTGGACCAAGGCAGTGAAGAAAGCTTAGAGCAAGATTTGGAGGATTTTTGATAGAAAAAATAGCTTAGGAAAGGAAGAAAAATTCATGACCAAACAGGATATCCCAGCGGGAATGTCGGAAAAAGAGTATTACGAAACAATGGCGGATGAGTCCGCCTTTTTAGCATGGTACAAGACACAGGATTTGCCCAAGTATGAGACACCTAGCGTAACAGCAGATATGGTGGCTTATTGTTTTGTGGAAGGCCAGATAAAACTCTTGGTTATTAAGCGCAAGGCCCATCCTTATCAGAATAAATATGCTCTGGTCGGAGGTTTTGTGGACAAAAATGAGGATGCCTATCAAGCCTGCATTCGGGAGGTCAAGGAAGAAGTAGACCTCGAGATACCGCTGGAAAAGGTGGAGCAGCTGATGACGGTTTCCACTCCAGGACGCGATCCGCGTGGTTGGGTTATCACCATTGCCCATCTGGTCTATCTGCCGGCAATCGCTATCAACCAAGTCAAGGCTGGTGATGATGCTAAGGAAGTCACCTTCCTTAATGTGGACTTTAAGACAAGGAGTTTTAGAGATGGCGAGCGGCTTCTAACAGCAGAGGACTTTGCCTTTGACCACTACCAAATCCTGCTGGAGTCTATCAAGCGGATTCAGGGGCGACTGGACTGGAATCCAACTTTTCTCCATCTGCTGGAATCACCGTTTACTGTCTATGAAGGGACTGAGTTGGTCAATCTCATCACGCCTAGACGCCCCATCGTCAGCAATAATTTTCTCGTAAAATTTGGAGAATATTTGGAAGAGGCCGGTGTCAAGCGCGTGCCAAAGAAGAAGCCGAGAAAAGTTTATAAACTGAAGACAGAAAAATCGGATTAAAAGGAAATTGATGATATAGTTTACTTGCAGGACAAAAATGTTCTGCTTTTTTTATTTTTATTACGAATATAAAAGTAGCGACATATCTGCTGAGGAAGAGAGGAGACCTAAGTTCTAGATGCTATTTGCTTCAAAATTTTTTGAAAAATTCCATTTATCTAGTTGACATACTTTATTACGAGTGTTACAATAATATTACAAAAAGATTTCCGAATGTTACGAAGGAGAAGAAAAAATGAAAACTAAGACTTATACAAAATTGATGGCTGCTACTGTTCTAGCTTCTAGCTTGCTTTTAGGGGCTTGTGGTCACAAAGAAGAAACCAAGACTAACGCAAGTGCTAATAAGACAGTACAAAGTTCTTCTAGCTCTAAAGTTACCTCATCCAGCAAAGCAAGCAGCGCTCTAAAAGCCAGCAGCAATGCTTCTTCAAATAAAACAGTAGGGCAAGCAGAACAAGTACAGAAAGCTGTGGAATCCGTTCAACCTTCACAAAATCAAACTCAACAAGGAGTGGATCAGCAAGTTCAAGCTCAACAAAATACACAGGCTCAACCAAGCCAATCTCAACAAGCTCCTAGTCAACAAGCTACGCCGACTCAACCAACTAAACCAAATCAAGCGACTCAGCCAGCCCAACCGAGTCAACCAGCTCAAAATCCAGCCACTGATCGTCAGCTTCAAAACAAGCAGGCAGAAACAAATGCTCGTTATAAAGGCGTTTTGAATATGGTGGATGGAGATTTCTCTGCAGCTGCTGGTAGTTGGACAGATGCAGGAGGTAGTACAGTGACTGTTTCAGCAGGCGGACAGTTTAGTGTCAAGTCAGCGAATGGAACTGTCAATACTTACCATGTTGCTTCATATGCCTATACTTTGGATGATGGTCGCTATACAGCTCAGCTGGGTTCTGCTGAGCCATCTGCTCCTAAATTGGGCATCCAAATCACTACTGGCGCTGACGGTAAAGTAGCTGGTGTTCAATTGATCAAATAAGAAAAAAGAAATTTGCAAAAAAGGAGGCACCTTTGTAGATGCTTCCTTTTTTATTTCTTTAATGTTGGAGTTGCAAGAGTTCCTCAATCTCTGCCAATGTGCTGGCTTGTGAAATGGCACCGCGAAGTTTAGCTGCACCAGATGTCCCACGAAGGTAGTGGGGTGCTAGGCCACGAAACTCGCGAACAGCAATGTGTTCACCTTTGAGGTTAATCAAGCGTTTCAAATGTTCGTAGGCGATTTTCATCTTGTCCTCGAAGGTTAAGTCTGGCAGGATTTCACCTGTTTCAAAATAGTGGTTGATTTGGTTAAAGAGGTAGGGATTTCCCATAGCTGCACGGCCAATCATGACAGCGTCAGCACCAACCTCTTCGATACGTTGTTTGGCTTCTTGCGCGCTGCGGATATCACCGTTAGCGATGAAGGGAATCTTGGTCAGGGCTTGGGCTACGTCGTGCAAGGTCTCGAGGTCTGCGTGACCTGTATACATTTGCTCACGGGTACGGCCGTGCATAGCTAAGGCTGAGACGCCAGCGGCTTCAGCTGCCAGAGCATTTTCTACAGCTAGTGAGCTGTCAGACCAGCCAGTCCGCATCTTGACTGTCAGAGGAATATCCAGAACGGACTGGACCTTGTTGATGATTTTATAGATTTTCTCAGGATCCTTGAGCCATTTTGCTCCAGCTTCGTTTTTCACGATTTTGTTAACTGGGCAGCCCATGTTGATATCGACGATATCCGTCTTGGTATTTTCTTGAATAAATTCCGCTGCGCGGGCCAGGCTGTCTTCATCACTACCGAAAAGCTGGATAGAAACAGGATTTTCGCCTTCATCGATGTGAAGCATGTGAAGGGTTTTTTCGTTGTTGTATTGGATGCCCTTGTCAGAGACCATTTCCATCACGACCAGGCCTGCTCCCAGCTCTTTGGCAATGGTTCGGAAAGCAGAGTTGGTTACGCCAGCCATAGGCGCCAGAACCGTACGGTTGGGAATTTCAACATTTCCAATCATAAAAGGGGTATTAAGATTTGTCACGAATCAGTTCCTCCAAGTCATTTTGGTCAAAGTGATAGGCTGTCTGGCAGAATTGACAGATGATTTCAGCTCCGTGGTCTTGGTCACGCATCTCTTCTAAGTCAGCCTTTGGCAGGGTAGCCAAGGCATTCATGAAGCACTCTTTGCTGCAATCACACTGGAAACGAATTTCCTCTTCAGACAGGCTTTTGTAGGGTTCGTCTCCATAGATGGCAGCCAGCAGTGCTTCGATATGGTCATCGGATTCCAGCAGTTTTGAGATAGCAGGCATTTCTTGGATCCGCTTCTCAAAGCGAGCAATATCAGCTTCTTTGGCACCAGGCAGAGCTTGTACCAAAAAACCACCAGCAACCTTAACTTTATCATGCTCATCCAAGAGAACATTGAGGCCAACGGCAGAAGGAGTTTGCTGACTTTCCGTCAAGTAGAAGGCTAGGTCTTCGCCGATTTCACCAGATATGAGTGGCGTCATAGAATTGTAGGGATTGCCAGTACCGTAGTCCGTGATAACCAAAAATTGACCAGAGCTGACAAAAGGGCCGACCAGAACTTCGCCAGTGGCTGTCTTTTTGATATCTACACCGGGATTTTGCACATAGCCTTTGACATTGCCCTCAGTATCCGCCACGGTGATGATTGCGCCTAGCGAGCTAGTACCAAGAACCTTGACGGTGATTTTGGTTTGGCCTTTTTCATTTGCAGCCAAAATCTGGCTGGCAATCAGTGTGCGACCAAGTGCAACGGTAGAGCTTGCTTGAGTTTGATGTTTTTCTTGAGCGGTCCGGACCGTCTCTGTGCTATCCAGCACATAAGCACGGAAAGAACCATTTTCTGAGATAGTTTTAATAATTTTGTCCATACCTTTTATTTTAACATAAAAATAAAAACAAACGTAGCCTTTGTGCTTGTTTTGTCAAAGATTTCTTCTTTACATTGTGCTAGAATCAAGTTAAACAAAAGGAGAAGATTGATCAATCAGGATTCAGAGGAATTCATCTATGATCTAGCAGTGGCGGATGCGTCTGATTTGACAAATGTAACTTTTTTGGTTACAATTAAATCATAAATTACGAATGGAATCAAAAAGGAGAGCTTATGATTGAAATTACTTATCTAGATGCAGCTAAGTCAGAACGGAAGATAACTTTCGAGTCTTATGAGGAGTTTGAACTATCACAGCAAGCCTGCCTGATCGGGGTAGCGGATTATCATCCAGTTAAAAAGTTAGTTTATAATGGCCATGATTTGGACTACCATGGGACTTATGGAGATGTTTACTTTTTCCTGATGAAACAGGATTTGAGCCAATATAACTAAAAAAGGAGAAATACAATGGCAAAAGCAATTACAGATGCAACATTTGAACAAGAAACAAAAGATGGTTTGGTCTTGGTAGACTTTTGGGCAACTTGGTGTGGTCCATGTCGTATGCAAGGTCCAATCTTGGACAAATTGTCTGAAGAACTGTCAGAAGATGTCTTGAAAATCGTTAAAATGGACGTAGATGAAAATCCAAACACGGCTCGTGCCTTTGGTATCATGTCTATTCCAACCCTTCTCTTCAAGAAAGACGGTCAAGTGGTGAAACAAGTCGCTGGTGTGCATACAGCAGAACAAATCAAGGCCATAGTTGCTGAATTGAGCTAATCACGAACACTCCCATTCAAAAGGGAGTCTTCTTTTGATTTCATAGAAAAAGCCCTGTTCCTCAAATTGAGGCCAGGGCTCTTTTTGTTTCTTATTCTTCTGTTCCAAGGCAGTTTTTAGCAACAAGAGCTGCAAGAACACCACCTACGATTGGGGCAAGGATGAAAATCCATACTTGTTGAAGGGCTGCGCCACCTACCAAGACAGCAGGCGCTAAGCTACGAGCTGGGTTCACTGAAAGTCCAGTGATATTCAATCCCACAAGGATCATAGCTGTCAATGACAAACCAATCACCAAACCAGCAATCGCACCATTTCCCTTGCTTTCTGAAGTCACGGTCATGATAACTAGAACAAACAAGAAAGTTGCGATGACTTCAAACAGGAAACCACCAAAGACAGTGACACCGTTTGCCAAGGCATTTTCACCAAGACTAGCAGTTGACATACCTGAGTTTGCCAAGAGGAAGAAGACCGCGCCTGACGCAAGGAAAGCTCCAACCACTTGTCCAAGGATGTAGTTGACAAGATCTTTCGACGACAAGCGTTTGTTTACAAACATAGCGATTGAAACAGCTGGGTTCAAGTGAGCGCCTGAAACAGTTCCGATTGAGAAAGCTGCGACTACGATTGCCAAGCCAAATGCCAAAGCAATTCCTAGGTGGCCAAGACCTTTAACACCATTTCCAAAAACAACAGCTCCTGTTCCGATGAACACAAGCATGAATGTACCGATTAATTCAGCAACAAATTTTTTCATTTTCTATCTCCTTTTTAAAAAATCTATGTATTAGTCTATCAAAACAAACAGGTGGATTCAAGAAAAGTGCTCTGAACATATATTTTGGCCGGAATATCCTTTGTTTATTATAGGGAAAATAGAGGAAATAGCCTAACTCTCAGTTTTTTTGTTGGAAAATATAGTTTTTAGGTTATAATAGGAAGAAGGTAAATTACAAGGTATAGAAAGGGCGCTGTTTATGCTTGAGTCATTATCGCAGTTTGGCTTTATTTTGATGGTTTTTACACCGTTTATTGCGGTGCCGATTTTCTGTTTCTTTGTGGGCTGGATGATTCCTAGATCGCAAATAACGGAAAAAAGCATCATGGCTGTATTAAGCTTTGTCCTTTTTTGCTTGGTTTTGATTTCATATTATGCTCCTCAACTGTTGGGAATGTTTTTTTGGGGTCTTATCTGGTTCTTTATTGGCCTCCTACGTGCTAAAAATTATAGCAAGTCACAGTTCTGGATAAGGTGGCTTATATTTAGCGTCTGTTTTACAATCTATATTTTGGTTTATCTATATTTCTTTAAACTTTTTTAAAAATTTAGCTTCAAATTTCATTTTAGGAACAGATTTATTGAATCATGTAAAAACAGACTGAGACAAAAATGTCTCAGTCTTGTTTTTTATTCCCCCAACTCTTTACTGTAGGCAATAATCTGATCTACAGTATCAGATAGAAATTGAATGGTGTCGCGGAGTGGTTTGTCTGTCGAAATATCTGCTCCGATAATCATAGCTGACTCAAGCGGAGTCTTGCTGCCGCCAGATTTGAGCAGCTCAAGCCAGTCACGGGCACCATTTTCGTCATTTTTCAGATGTAGGTAGCCAGCGGTAGAGATGACCAAGCCTGCGGAGTAAGTATAGCTGTAGAGTCCCATGTAGTAGTGGGCTTGACGCATCCAAGTCAGGGCAGCATCGTCGTCAATCTCAACGGCATCGCCCCAGAATTCTGTCAAGACTTCTTTCATGATAGCGTTGAGTTTACTTGCGCCGAAGGTTCCGCCTTCTTCAATCAAAGTATAGACCTTGCGTTGGAAGGCAGCTTCCAGCAAGTGAGTAATGAAGTTGTGGAAGTAGGTATCCGTCAGACGGTGAGCCAGGGCAAAGCGTTTCTGGCGAGGGTTATTAAACTGGCGCTCCAGATAATCACTGAGCAGGAGCTCATTAAAGGTAGACGGTGCTTCCACATAGTAGGTGGACATGTGGGCGTTGAAATAGCTTTGGTGATTGTCAGAGAAGATAAACTGACCAGAGTGACCGATCTCGTGAATCAGGGTATAGACATCACTCATACGTCCAGTCCAGCTCATGAGGACATAAGGGTGAACCCGATAAGGATCAGCAGCATAGCCTCCAGAATCCTTTCCAGCATTGGCCGCAAAGTCGACCCAGCGTTCTTCCTTATAGCGGGCAACTTCTTGACAATATTCTTGTCCGAGTGGCTCGACTGACTTCATAACGAGGTCATAGGCATCATCAATGCTGACTTCAGGATTGAGCTCGCTGTCTAAGTCCAGTTTCCAGTCGGCAAAGGTCATTTTTTCAAGTCCGTTTACCTTAGCGACATGCTTGAGGTATTTCCGAGCTACGGGGGCAAATTCGCTCATAATCAAGTCGATCTGTCGGTCGAACATAGAGCGATCAACTTCTTGCTCAGCTAGCAAGTAGTCAAAGACAGAGTCATAGCCCTTCATGTCAGCTAGTAATTTTTCAGACTTGACCTGAGCCAGATAGGCAGCAGCGGCAGTGTTTTGATGCTGACGAAGGCCTTCAGAGAAAGAGCGGAAAGCTTTTTCGCGGATTTCTGCATTTTCATGGTTTTGATAGAAATTCTCATAGGTGACAAAGCTATTTTTGTAAACTTTGCCGTCTACTTCAAAGTCAGCCATGGAAAAGTCGCCGGCCCGCATCTTGGTGTAAATATCCTGTGGACTGTAAAAGACTTCGCCTAAATTGGTCAAGGCTTTTTCGACATCCGCTCCCAGATAATGGGCTTTTTTGATTTTAGCTTGGCGAATGGCTGAAGTCAAATGGGGCTCTTGACCTAGTTTCTCCAAGACAGCTTCATCTGCACTGATTAGGGCGTCGTCAAAGAAGCTGAGTGCGACATTGGCCTCGGTCTCAAACTCCATGGCTGCTTGGGCAATCTGCGCAAAGCTCTCGTCACCATAGTCAGTGGTCTGTGGCATAAAGCCGTAGTTGCCGATGTGGCTGATTTGGATATAAATCTGCTCTAACTCAGCAAAAGCCCGTTCAAAATTTTCGAAAGTGCTAAGTTTGCCTTGATAATCACGGACGAATTTCTGGATGTCCTCTCTGGCCTTTTCGATGGCTCGCAGGAAGTCCTCTTGGTCTTGGTAAAGGGCCGTTAGGTCCCAGAGTTCATTTTCCGGAAATTCAGAACGATGTTTTTGTTCCATAGTGTACTCCTTTTGATTAAATAGCTATATTCAGTATAGCAAAAAATCCTTTAGAATGCCTTGCTCATAGGAAAAAAATAGGGAAATATGATTTCACCTGTCTGTTTATAAAAAAGAAAACTAGATTTTCAGTAATTTTATAGAAAAAAGCTATTTCCATCCTTTTTCTTTTGGCTGAAATTGTGGTAAAATAGGGTCTGTACGTGCTTGATACAAAGATGAGGATATAAGAAGCTACTAAGACCATGAAATTAAAGTCGAAGTGCTAACCGAACACGTCCGATAAGTTGTTTAAAGGCTTAGTATCTTGATCTTTGTAGCCAAGGCGTATGAAAAAATTTGAGCATGTGCTCGGCAAGGAGTCTTTATGACAAAACAAGTTTTTAAAACCGTTTTTGCAGGTTGTGAACTGGTAGTTGAAACCGGTCAGGTTGCAAAGCAGGCAAATGGCAGCGCCGTTGTTCGATATGGAGAAAGTACCGTTCTAACTGCGGCAACCATGTCCAAAAAGATGGCTATGGGGGACTTTTTCCCATTGCAGGTCAACTATGAGGAAAAAATGTATGCGGCTGGGAAATATCCTGGTGGCTTTAACAAACGTGAAGGCCGTCCATCAACAGATGCGACTTTGACTGCCCGCTTGATTGACCGCCCGATTCGTCCTATGTTTGCGGAAGGCTTCCGCAATGAAGTTCAGGTTATCAATACTGTTCTTTCTTATGACGAAGATGCTTCGCCTCAAATGGCTGCTATGTTCGGTAGCTCTCTGGCTCTTTCTATTTCAGATATTCCTTTTAACGGCCCTATCGCAGGAGTTCAAGTTGGTTATGTAGATGGTGAATTTATTATTAACCCTAGCAAGGAGCAAAAAGAAGTTTCACTTTTGGAACTGACAGTGGCTGGCACCAAAGAGGCTATCAACATGGTAGAATCCGGAGCTAAGGAACTGTCTGAAGATATCATGCTGGAAGCTCTTCTCAAAGGGCATGAAGCAGTCAAAGAATTGATTGTCTTCCAAGAAGAAATCGTTGCAGCGGTCGGCAAGGAAAAAGCAGAAGTAGAATTGCTGCATGTTGATGAAGAGTTGCAGGCTGAGATTGTCGCAGCTTACAACAGCGATTTGCAAAAGGCTGTTCAGGTAGAAGAAAAGCTAGCGCGTGAAGCCGCAACTCAGGCTGTCAAAGACCAAGTCACAGCGGTTTATGAAGAGAAATACGCGGACCATGAAGAATTCGACCGTATCATGCGTGATGTGGCTGAAATCTTGGAGCAAATGGAGCATGCAGAAGTTCGCCGTTTGATTACCGAAGATAAGATCCGTCCTGATGGCCGTAAGGTTGATGAAATCCGTCCGCTGGATGCGGAAGTGGATTACCTGCCGCGCGTGCATGGTTCTGGTCTCTTTACTCGCGGTCAAACCCAGGCCTTGTCTGTTCTGACTCTGGCACCAATGGGCGAAACGCAAATCGTTGACGGATTAGATCCAGAATACAAGAAACGCTTCATGCACCACTATAACTTCCCGCAATATTCTGTCGGTGAGACAGGCCGTTATGGGGCTCCTGGTCGTCGTGAAATTGGACACGGTGCTCTTGGGGAACGTGCCTTGGAGCAAGTCTTGCCTAGCTTGGAAGAGTTTCCTTACGCGATCCGTCTGGTAGCAGAAGTCTTGGAGTCGAACGGCTCTTCCTCCCAAGCCTCTATCTGTGCGGGCACCCTAGCTCTGATGGCTGGTGGTGTGCCGATTAAGGCGCCCGTTGCCGGAATTGCCATGGGCTTGATTTCAGATGGCAGCAACTACACGGTTCTGACGGACATTCAAGGTTTGGAAGACCATTTTGGTGATATGGACTTTAAGGTAGCTGGTACTCGCGAAGGGATTACCGCCCTGCAGATGGATATCAAGATTGAAGGAATTACAGCTGAGATCCTGACAGAAGCCTTGGCTCAGGCTAAGAAAGCCCGCTTTGAAATTCTGGACTTGATTGAAGCGACGATTCCGGCTCCACGTCCTGAATTGGCTCCAACTGCTCCGAAAATTGATACCATCAAGATTGATGTGGACAAGATTAAAATTGTCATCGGTAAAGGCGGAGAAACCATTGACAAGATTATCGCTGAGACTGGTGTTAAAATTGACATTGATGAAGAGGGCAATGTATCCATCTACTCTAGTGACCAAGCGGCCATTAATCGTGCTAAGGAAATCATTGCTGGCTTGGTCCGCGAAGCTAAAGTGGATGAAGTTTACCATGCCAAGGTTGTTCGGATTGAGAAATTTGGTGCCTTTGTCAACCTCTTTGACAAGACCGATGCCCTCGTTCACATCTCTGAAATGGCTTGGACTCGAACCAATAATGTCGAAGACTTGGTACAAATTGGTGATTTTGTCGATGTTAAGGTCATTAAGATTGACGAAAAAGGCCGCGTAGATGCCTCTATGAAAGCTCTCTTGCCACGTCCGCCTAAGCCTGACAAGCCAAAGAGAGACCACGATAAACATCAGGAAAAAGGGCATTTTCATAAGAAACATGAAGACGCCCCTAAAACTAAATCGGAAGAATAATGAAAAGGGAGAGATCAGGCTCGATTACCTTGCAAAGTTCTTTGTATGGAGCCTACTCCCTTATTTTACCTAATGAAAGGAGAAGAAGATGGGCTGGTGGAAAGAAGCCATTGAGATTGTAAAAGAAAATGATCCGGCTGCTCGTACTTCGCTGGAAGTCATCCTGACTTATCCAGGTGTCAAGGCCTTGGCAGCCCACCGTCTTTCTCATTTCCTCTGGAAGAAAGGCTTTAAGCTACTGGCACGCATGCACAGCCAATTTTGGCGCTTCTGGACTCAGATTGAGATTCATCCAGGTGCTCAGATTGAGTCAGGTGTTTTCATTGACCATGGTGGTGGATTGGTTATCGGTGAAACGGCCGTCGTGGAAAAGGGTGCGCTTCTGTATCATGGTGTGACCTTAGGCGGAACTGGTAAGGATACAGGGAAACGGCATCCGACTGTGCGTCGGGGCGCCTTGGTCTCTGCTCATGCTCAAGTCATTGGCCCAGTTGAAATTGGTGAAAATGCCAAAGTTGGAGCTGGAGCAGTTGTTGTTGCAGATGTACCTAGTGATGTAACCGTAGTTGGTATCCCGGCTAAGATCGTGCGTGTTCATGGTCAGAAAGATGAGCCAACCATCCACGAGGTGGAAGAACAGCGAGAATATTATTTGGATAAGCTGGAGCATGCCCGCGAAGCCAGCCATCATTCGTCGGAGCTCTAAGAAAGACTTGTTTTGAACAGTAACAAGACATCTTACGGAGGTCTTGTCAAGGAATAATTTGGCAAACTGTAGCTCAATGGGCTCACTATAAGTGAAGCCGAAAAGATGAGACCAAACTTTGCTGTCAAAGAAAAAGACGAGGATGGCTTTGCTAAAGTCTTAAAGAAAGTGAAGTTATGTTATTAGAGGAATTTGAAGATGTAGCAGCAGTCATTGAGCCAACTGAAAAGCCAGTCCATGACAAGGGTGAGGTATGTGAAACCATCATCCTGTCCTTTAATAGCGAAATTCTGAAACGTTTGATTGAGTCAGAAAAAGTCTATCAAGGAGGCTATTTGAAAAGCATCAACGGACAGCATCCATGTTATATTTATGGGCAAGAACCTAGCAAGCTAGCAGTTATGTTGGCTCCGATTGGAGCTCCCATGATAGTCGGCCAGCTGGAGGAGTTGGCGGCCAGAGGCTTCAAGAATTTCATCATTCTAGGTTCTTGTGGCGTTTTAGATCGCTCCATTGAGGCGGACAAGATTATCCTGCCGGCTGCTGCTTTGCGAGATGAAGGAACTAGCTATCACTATGCCCCACCGGGTGACGAAGTAGCCTATGACGAGTCTCTGCTGATCGAGCTGGAAGCCATCTTTGACAAGCACAATATCGAGCATATCCGCACCAAGTCTTGGACGACTGATGCCTTTTATCGAGAAACGCCTGATAAGGTCAAGCGTCGCTTGGCTGCTGGAGCCCAAGTGGTGGACATGGAAGCTTCGGCTATCATGGCTTGGAGTCAATTTCGCAAGACCAAGGTCTATCAGTTCTTCTACACAGCTGACTACGTGGATCACCATAACAGAATCTGGGATGCCCGCCATGAAGAGCGGACAGCTGATGCCATGACTTTTTTCACTATCGCTTTGACAATAGCAAAGGAACTAGAAAGGTAACTACAAGAATGGCAGTATATTTTTACGGCTGTATCACCATGGATGGCTACTTGGCAGACAGCCAGCACAGGATAGACTGGCTGCATCAGCTTGGTTCTGTAGAGGATACAGGCTATGATGACTTTTACAGGCAAATGGATATCACCATCATGGGCAAGCGGACCTTTGAGGAAATCCAAGATTTGCAAGATGTAGAAAGTTTTTATCAAGCTACGGAAAACTACGTCTTTACGCATGATAGGCACCTGCCTGTCAGCAATTATCAGCCAGTAGCTGGGGATGTGGTGGACTTTGTTCGCCAGATTGACAAAGGCAAAAATGTCTTTGTGATTGGTGGTAATTCCTTGGTAGGACCGCTCTTGGATGCGGATCTTTTCGACCACCTCATTATTCAGATAGCACCCCTTATCCTAGGAAAGGGGGTTCCCCTCTTTACCCAAGAGGAAGGGCAGCGCTTTTACCAACTGGATAGCCTCAGACAATTTGGCCCATTTGCAGAGCTGGTTTTCAGCCGAAAAAGTCAGAAATAGAGAAGGGAGTGGACCGCATGATTAAAATTTACGACACCATGTCTCGTGATTTGCGAGAATTTGTCCCTATCGAGGACGGTAAGGTCAAGATGTATGTCTGTGGGCCAACCGTGTACAACTATATCCACGTAGGGAATGCCCGATCGACGGTGGCTTTTGATACCATTCGCCGTTATTTTGAGTATCGGGGATTTGAAGTCAACTATATTTCCAATTTTACGGATGTGGATGATAAGATTATCAACCGTGCCAAGGAAGAAGGTATCACGCCTCAGGAGGTTGCGGACAAGTACATCGCGGCCTTTCGTGAGGATGTCTCAGCTCTGGGTGTAAAACCTGCGACTCGTCATCCGCGGGTGGTGGAGTTTATGGCTGACATCATCCGTTTTGTTGAGGACTTGGTTGACAAGGGCTACGCCTATGAATCAGAGGGCGATGTCTACTTCCGCGTCGAAAAGTCTCGTGATTATGCCAAATTAGCCAACAAAACCTTGGCAGACTTGGAGTTGGGTGCTTCTGGTCGGACAGATGATGAGACTGCTCGTAAGGAAAATCCGGTAGATTTTGCTCTCTGGAAGGCGGCTAAGCCGGGCGAGATTTCTTGGGACAGTCCTTGGGGACCTGGTCGTCCGGGCTGGCATATCGAGTGTTCGGTCATGTCGACAGAGATTTTGGGCGATACCATTGATATCCACGGTGGGGGAGCCGATCTGGAGTTTCCGCATCACACCAATGAAATTGCCCAGTCAGAAGCAAAAACAGGCAAGACTTTTGCTAACTACTGGATGCATAATGGCTTTGTTAACATCGACGACGTCAAGATGTCCAAATCTCTAGGCAATTTTATAACTGTCCACGATGCCCTCAAGACCATTGATGGTCAGGTGTTGCGTTTCTTCTTTGCTACCCAGCATTACCGCAAGCCGATTAATTTCACAGAAAAAGCTGTTCATGATGCAGCAACCAATCTCAAGTATTTGAAAAATACCTATGGGCAGCCTTTCACTGGTCAGGCAGACTCTGCTCAGCTTCAGAGTTTTCTGGACAAGTTCACCGCTGCTATGGACGAAGATTTCAATGCGGCTAATGGTATCACAGTTGTCTTCGAGCTAGCCAAGTGGATCAACTCTGGCAACTACACCGCTGAAGTTAAGGCAGCCTTTGCCAAGCTCTTAGAAGTTTTTGGTATCGTCTTTGTAGAAGAGCTGATAGAGAGAAATGCTGTTGTAGATATTATAAATCGACGTGAACAAGATATAATAAAAAGCGATTTTATAGCTGCTGAAAAGAAAGAAAATGCTCTTCTAAGAAGAAATATAGTGCTTCAAGAGACAGAAGGTGGGGCGATTTGGAGGCTAGATAATAAAAACAATAATGAAATTTCGAAAGTTTTATCTTATCTAGATGATATAGAGGACTACATAAACAATCCGCAAACTTTGGTAGGGATATCAAGCAAAGAAACAGGTATGATGATAGAAGAAAATCTGTTTTCATACCTAAGAAAGAAATTACCGTATTGGAATTGGTTGTTTGCTGAGAGAAATCTAGGAGCTGATATTGAAGGTTGTTTCCAAAATAATAAAATTTATATTGAAGTAATGGCTTCTAGAAATGATAGGATAGCTGTTAAGTTTTTGAAAACAATTGTGAATATAACTAGAGAAATGAAAAAGGACACTAATTCAATTATTATCTTGTGTGTTTTTGGTACAAAGATTACTAAGACAACACAAGAATATCTAAACTATTGTAGTATTGTTGGGGCAGAATATGGTGTTACAGTTATACCAAAATTTATTGAATTGTTAGAATTTAATATCGAAGCCTTAATCCGAGAACGCCAAGAAGCGCGGGCTAATCGGGACTTTGCGACTGCAGACCGTATTCGGGATGAATTGGCCGCTCAGGGCATCAAGCTTTTGGATACTAAGGACGGAGTGAGGTGGACACGTGACTGATGTCAACCTGATTAACGGCATTGCCCTCGCTTTTGAGGGGGATGCCGTCTACTCCATGTATATCCGGCGTCACCTGATTTTTCAAGGGCTGACCAAGCCAAATCAGCTGCACAGGGAAGCGACCAAGTACGTTTCTGCCAAGGCTCAGGCCAATCTCATCTCTGTCATGCTGGAAGAAGGAATTCTGACGGAGAAGGAAGAGGATATCTACAAGCGTGGCCGTAATGCTAATAGCCACACCAAGGCTAAGAATACGGACATCGTCACCTACCGTATGTCTACTGGCTTTGAGGCAGTCATGGGTTACCTGCATATGACCGAAGCCATTGAGCGACTGGAAGAACTGATTGACTGGTGTATTCTGAAAATAGAGGCTTCGTCCTGATTCGCTGCTATCTTATTTATTCTGAGATAGAATTCTTTTACTAACAACCACTAAAATTCAAGAAATTTATATATCAAAGACGAGTTTTACATAAAGCTCGTTTTTTGATGCTCCTATATAAACAAGCATGTTGTCTACAGAAAAACTGGAAAATTTTATAGAAGATTGAGTTTGAAACTTTAAATGTATTATTGGATAAAAAGTAGGAGGTTGAAATTTATTTTCGGAAAAGTATTGACATGTTTTCTGAAAAAGAGTAGAATGGCTCATGTTTTAAAGGAGGAACTTATGTTTGCCAAGTTAAAAGGCTTTTTTATTGGACGCCCATTAAAATCTGGAAAAGAGGGAGAAGATGGCCATTTATTGACTAAGATGCAAGCTTTAGCCATGCTCTCCAGTGACGCTTTATCTTCGATTGCTTATGGACCAGAGCAGGTTGTTTTAGTCTTGACTTCTGTTTCTGTTGGTGCCATTTGGTGGTCGCTTCCCATAGGAATTGTCGTATTGATTTTGTTAGCGAGTTTAACGATTTCCTATCGTCAGGTTATTCATGCTTATCCTCAAGGAGGAGGAGCTTATATGGTGACGACAGAAAACCTCTCTCCTACGGCAGGTTTAATCGCTGGTGGAAGCTTGCTGGTAGATTACATGTTGACAGTAGCCGTTTCGGTCGCTTCTGGAGCGGACGCAATTACCTCTGCGATTCCCGTCTTACATCCTTACAATCTACATATTTCTATTTTCCTAGTTCTCTTGCTGATGCTAATGAATCTCCGAGGATTAAAAGAATCGGCCACTTCCTTGATGATTCCTGTCTATCTTTTTATTGTCAGCACCTTAGTGTTGATTGGTTTCGGTTTTGTGCAAATCCTGACAGGAAATCTAGACTATCACGCAACTGCGCGGATTGGTAGTCCGATTGCTGGAGTCAGTTTGATCTTGCTGCTTCGTGCTTTCACTAGTGGCTCTGCTTCCTTGACAGGAGTGGAAGCTATTTCCAATTCGGTTCCCTTTTTCAAGAAACCAAAAGCTCATAATGCCGCAGCCACCCTATCGATTATGGCCTTAATTCTAGGAATCATGTTTGCGGGCATTACCTTCTTGAATTATTGGATTGGCATTGTGCCAGTCAAAGGTGTAACGACCCTGGCTCAGATGGCGCAAGCAATTTTGGGAACTTCTCCCCTTGGTCGTATCTTGTTCTATGTTTTCCAATTGTCGACTGCTTTGATCTTAGCAGTGGCAGCTAATACAGGCTTCTCAGCCTTTCCGATGCTTTCCTACAATATGGCTAAGAATAAATACATGCCTCATATGTACATGGAAAAAGGAGATCGGCTCAGCTATTCTAATGGCATTTTCACTTTGGCTTTTGGTGCCATTGCTCTTTTGTTCATCTTTAAGGGAAATACAGAACGCTTGATTCCCCTGTACACGATTGGTGTATTCGTGCCCTTTGCTCTCTCCCAAACCGGCATGGTTGTCCATTGGAAGAAAAAATATGGAAATAATTTCTTGAAGCATTCGATTGCGAATATCCTTGGTGCGATCATTTGTTATGGGATTGTCCTTATCTTGCTCTTGTTCCGTCTCCAAGATATCTGGCCTTTCTTTCCTATTATCATCGTCTTGACTTGGCTGTTCTTATCTATCAAGCAGCATTATAATAGAGTTGCTAAACAGTTGAGATTGCATGACCACATTGAGCGACAGAACTACACTGGTAATACAGTAATTGTCCTAGTCGGGAATGTTACTAGAGTCAGTGTTGGTGCGATGAGCTATGCTCGCAGTATCGGAGATGAAGTCGTGGCAATGCACGTTTCTACAGCAGAAACTGCTGAAAAAGATGCTGAAGTCGCCGAGGAATTTGCTGACTACTTCCCAGATATTCGCTTTGAGACAGTCACGACTAGCTACCGCAATATCATTAGTCCGACAGTTCAGTATGTGATTAAAGTGGCCAAGCGAGCCAAAAAAGAAGGACGAACAGTGACAGTCCTAGTACCTCAGTTTATACCTAAAAAGAGGTGGCAGAATATTCTGCATAACCAGATGAGTTTAAAATTAAAATACTATCTGAAGTGGTATGAGGATGTCGTGGTTGCAAGTTATTCTTATCACTTAAAAGAATGAGCAAATGCCTTTACTGAATGAGAAAAAGGAGTTGAAGATTTTTCAACTCCTTTTATTATTTATTGGGAATAGCACAGAGCTAACTTGCTTGTACCTTTTGGTAATTTTGATAAAATTCTACCTTGATCTTAATAAAAGTCTCCAAGTCTCGTAAAAGTTGCAGAAGTGTAGCGCGGGTTTCAAATTCTTGCCGAGTCTTAGGAAGCGGGCGTTCGCGAAAGACAGCCAAGCAGGTTTCGATTTCTTCAACTAGTTCGTGAGCAGGATTTTCTTGACTGAGCTGTTGGGCTGTCTTGGAGAAAAGACGTGCTAAAATCAAGCTCTCGCTGGCTGCCAATTGGCAATTATTGATATTTCCCGCCATGTCTTCTAGAATGCGATTCTGCGCCTGCCGCATTTCAAAATAGTGAATGTGGTAGTTGGTTTGATGAAAGAGATGGTTGGAATGGTCCAGATAGACCAGTGCTAAGGCTTCTTGAAGGATAGTATCCAGTTCCTTGATTAGAGTTGCATCGTTTCGGCCGTCACCAGCTTTCAAGAAATATTCAAAGCGCAGCAAGATTTTCTTTAGATGCTCTTCGACTTGAATGCGATAGTTATCAATATCTTGCTGATTCGAAGCCATATACAGATTGGCTAGGAGAGCGAAGCCCGTTCCGATAAGGAAAACAGCCATTTCGTTAGCTAAAAGAGACCAAGAAACAGAATGGGCCAGTAGTAGATGAGTGACCAAAACTGTGCTGGGAGTGATGCCTATTTCCCAGCCAAAGAGATAAGCCAAGGGAACGTAGAGCAGGATATAAATCCCTAAGCTCCAAAGGTTAAATCCTAGAAGGATGAAAGATATGCTCCCTATGGCTAGTGCTAAAATAGTAGACAAGAGGCGGTTACGGGCTAGTTTGATAGTGCTTCTGCGGGTGTCGGAAACGCTGAGAATAGCAATAATCCCGGCTGATATAGCATTGCTTAGACCTAAAAATGCAGCTAGAGCAGCAGCAAGGCATGTTGCAAGAGCTAGTTTGATGGTACGTTGGAGGAGAGGCATAAGCTTCTTTCTATTAAACAAAGTTTTTTCTATTATATCATGATTAGTTGAAGACTTGTGAGGACAAATATGTCAATGTATAAATTGAAGGAAGACGCTGTTTCACAGATGCTATGATTATAGTAGGATGGCTGGAGATAAAAAGTCGGTTGGCCTAGGTGAAATTTTTTTGACTAGACGGCAAATTTATCGTACAATAGAAAGTAGCGAAAAAATGCCTGGCTAAATGCCTGTGTAATCTTAAGGAGAATAACTTTGGAATTAGAAGTATTTGCAGGACAAGAAAAAAGTGAGCTTTCGATGATTGAGGTAGCACGTGCCATCTTAGAATTGCGCGGGCGTGACCATGAAATGTATTTCGATGAGCTTGTCAATGAAATTCAAAATTATCTGGAAAAATCAAATAGCGAAATCCGAGAAGCGCTGCCTCTATTTTATACAGAACTGAATGTAGATGGCAGTTTCATTCCACTTGGTGACAATAAATGGGGTCTTCGTTCTTGGTATGCGATTGACGAAGTCGATGAAGAAATCATTGCTTTGGAAGAAACGGACGAGGAAGACGAGCCTAAGAAACGCAAGAAAAAACGCGTTAATGCCTTTATGGACGGCGACGAAGATGCAATTGATTACAGCGATGATGATCCTGAAGATGAGGACTCATATGAAGAGGATCCAGCTCTTTCATACGATGAAGACAATCCAGATGATGAAAAGAGTGAGGTTGAAGCCTACGATGCTGAAATCAATGAAATAGCACCAGATGATCTCGGCGAAGAAGTTGAGTTAAATGAAGAAGACGATGAATATTCTGACGATGATCAGGATGTTGAAGACGAAGAATAATATCCAGAAAACAACTGCTTTTTGAAGCAGTTGTTTTTGCGTTCTAACATGTCATAAAAAGTCCCTGAGATGTCATAGATATTTTTGTTAGGTACCAGTTGGGGTATAAAATAGACAGGATAGGGACAGGATCCCTGAGGGAAGATTTTTTCTTGTAGAATCATATTATCAAAGAAAAAGGAGATAACATGAACTTCAAGGAACGCTATGAGAAAGTGCAGTGGATCGTCCGGCGCTGTGCACGAGATTATTATGTACATTTATGGGAGAGTAGTGACTGGGAACAAGAGGGTATGCTGGTTTATCACCAGCTGGAAGAAAGCCATCCAGATATCAGTCAAGATGAAAGCCGCCTTTATCGCTACTTCAAGACAAAATTTCGGAATCATATTCATGACATTCTTCGCAAGCAAGAGAGCCAAAAACGCCGGTTTGATCGACAGTCTTATGAGGAAGTTGGCACCATTAGTCATAGACTGAGCAAGCGCGAACTAGCCTTAGATGATTTAGTCGCCCTTCGAAGTTCGTTAGCAGCCTACACTTCCAAGTTAGACAAAGAACAACTAGAGTTATACCAGCGCTTGCTAGGAGACGAACGGTTTAAGGGACGTAAAAGACTGCTGCGAGAGTTAGAGGAATATTTAATAGACTTTAGCAGCACAGTGATATAGAGAATAAGGGAGAGGTAAGAGGGAGATGTTACCTTTCCCTTTTAGTTATTGATTTATCAGTGATATTGATTGTGTTAGGAAATAAATTTGTAAAAAAAGATAAAAAAATTTCAAAAAAGTGTTGACAAGGGAATAGATAGGTGATATACTGATATAGTTGTCGCTTGAG